>JAXLZP010000005.1:0-113214 GCA_046350835.1 Candidatus Altimarinota bacterium
GATATTTTTTTGAGCTGTTTTTTTGTTGCGGGGTTTTGGGCTGATATTTTTTGGTCAAAAATTTTCACTTCGCCAAAAGGAAGGAGGCAGCGTAGCCATAACTGACCAAAGCGTCCGCAACCAATAATTCCGAATTGTGGCCTGTTACTCATGCCAGCAGGTTTTATGGTTTAGCGCTTCTATTTTTTCACGACGATAAAGGTGGTGAGGTTCGGGTGGTTATCCTGAATTCCCTTTGCCAGAAGTTTGAGTTTGTAAATCTGTGCGGAACGGGCGGGCGCGATGACAGCAGTGTCGCGGCCAAGCACGCCTTTTGCCAAATCGCGGGCGGCTTTGGCAGTATCTTCCCATTCAATGAGCTTGGCGTTCGGGAACTCTTTGCGAATGTAACGTTCGCACTGGGCTATGGCCTGGGAGTGCGTCGCAATTTTCTTGATCTGTTTTTTGGAAACACCGGGTTTCACCATCAGGCACTGGTAGACCTCAAGCCACAGTTCATCGGTGTAATGGAAAAGATGTCCGCCCATGGCTTTAAATGCAGGCTGAACCAGCCCGCCGCGGGAATTCACCACCGGGAAAATGCCAATGTCGGCCTGTTTTTTATCCAGTGTCTGCAAGACCCTTTCCATGTCGATGGCAAAAATAATTTTTACTTTCAATCCGTTGCGCTGTGCATACAACAGCCCCGCTTCCTCACTGAAAGATCCGGTGTCACCGGATACGGCAAGGCGGAGTACCGGGTCGGTTTTTTTCTTTTGGGAACGTGACGATGGGTGAGTTTTTTTCATGGATGAGTTAGAAATTTTTGATATTGGAAAGTTTGCCCAGCAGCAGGTGATCTGCAAGGACCAGCGCAACCATGGCTTCGCCGATGGGAACAGCGCGTGGGGCTACGCAGGGGTCGTGGCGGCCGTGAACTTCGATGGTGGCAGGGTGGCCAGAGCGGTCTACGGTTTGCTGTTTCTGGGCGATGGAGGAAGCGGGCTTCAGGGCAAAACGAATCACGACTGGTTCACCATTGCTGATGCCGCCAAGCATGCCGCCGGCGTGATTGGTGGCGGTTCCGATGTGGCCATTTTTACTGATCCATTGATCATTATTTTCTGAGGCACGCCTGCCGGCTGACGCAAAACCGTCGCCGATCTCAAATCCCTTCACCGCGGGAATGCTCATGATGGCGTGGGCGAGTTCGGCGGAGAGCTTGTTAAACACCGGTTCGCCGAGTCCGGCCGGAACGTTTTTTGCAACAATCTCAACAATGCCCCCCACAGAGTCCAAATCTTTTCGCGCAGTTTCCACCTCTTTGATCATGGCATTCAAAACCGCCGGATCAGGGCAGCGCATGGGGTTGGATTCGATCTGAGCAATGAGCTTTGCGATCGCTTTTGATGATTTGGCGTCAGCGAAAGTTTTTAAAAGTTCCTGATGGTTGGTGATGGTTGTTTTACCAATCTGGGTGACGTAACCGGATATTTGGACACCGGCAACCTGCGCGAGCAGTTTTTTGGCAACAGCGCCGGCTGCTACACGCGCAACCGTTTCGCGCGCGCTCGCCCGCCCGCCGCCGCGCCAGTCCCGAAAGCCGTATTTGGCGTCGTAGGTAAAATCTGCGTGGCCGGGCCGGTAAAGATCGTTGATTTTTTCGTACGGTTTGGAAATCTGATCTTTGTTGTGGACCAGCAGGGCAATGGGAGTTCCCGTGGTTTTACCTTCAAAAATCCCGGAAAGAATTTCCACTTTATCTTCTTCCTGGCGGGTGGTGGTCAAATGGCTGGTTCCGGGGCGGCGGCGGTCGAGTTCTTTCTGAATGTCCTCTTCACCTATTTCTAACCCGGCGGGACAGCCGTCAATAACGGCTCCGACAGCCTTTCCGTGGGATTCCCCAAAGGTTGTTATTCTGAAAAGATGTCCGAATGAGTTGCCTGCCACAATTGGTGAATTAAGAATTATGATTTTCGGTCGGGCCCGACCGGTAGAGATTATTTTGCGAAAAAATCGTAAGCTTTTTTGACGATGCCGCTCTCAACCTCGTGTCCAAACATGCCCCTGGCGTCAGCTTTTACTTTCCCGATTTTTTCCAGCAGCACATATTTCACTTTGCCGTTTGCGGCTTTTTTGTCGATCAATGTCTGTTTTACAACCGCAGATGTGGTGAATTTTTTGAGGTCCGCTTCCTGAATGCCGAACTCTTTCATGGCCGTGCGAACAGTTTCAAAATCTTTTTCAGACACAACCCCCAGGAGCTGCGCTATTTTGCTTTCAACCAAAATTCCCAAAGCCACACTGTATCCGTGTAAAAACTGGAACCGGCTCAGGTGTTCAAGCGCATGGCCGATGGTGTGCCCCCAGTTCACCACCATGCGTTCGTTGGCGTCGAACTCATCGCGGGTCACAACACCAATTTTCAGTTCGATCGAACGGGCAATAATTTTTTGCAGACACACTGCATCTTTTTTCAGAATTTTTTTCCAGTTTTTTCTCGTGAATTCAAACATGGCATGGTCATAAGTGAGAAAAATTTTCACCGACTCCATCAGTCCGTTCACCAGCTGCTCCCGGGGCAGATTTTTCAAACTATCCACATCGGCAATAACCCCTTCAGGATGCCAAAAAGCCCCGACAAGATTTTTCCCATATGGAGTATCCACGCCCACTTTTCCGCCAATGGAACTATCCACCATCGCCAAAAAAGATGTGGGAATCTGCAGGTATGGAACGCCCCGCATATAGGTCGCGGCAACATAGCCTGCGGTATCACCAACTACTCCGCCCCCAAGGGCCAGAACCATCGTGTCACGCCCGCATTTTTTTGCGAGCATCTGATGCGTGAGTTTCTGGTGCGTTGATTCTGTTTTGTTTTTTTCTCCAGCAGGGAATGTCAAAAGATCGGCCTGCAGCCCGGCTTTTTTGAGTGTCTGCAGCAGCTGTTCACCCGCGATGCTTTTGACGATGGTGTCGGTGATGATGACGAAGCGGGCTGCGGGTTTTCCCTGAAATGGCTTCATGTTTTTCAGAATCCCCGGAAGTTTTTTCAGCAACCCGGGCCCTACCTCGATACGGTAGTTTTTTGCAGCATGCTGCGGAAGTTTTATATTGAGGATCGTGGACATATGATTGGTGCAAAAAGAGTTTTTACGTCTTCATTTTGGCATGTTCTTCGGCAATTGTCTGGAGCAATTGTTCCGTCTGTTCCCAGCTCAGGCACGGATCAGTAATGGAAAGCCCATCTTTATCCACCGTTTCCGCTGTAACTTTTTCAAGCTTCTGGCAGCCGGATTTCAGGAAACTTTCGAACATGAAACCTTTCACGTATTTGCGGAGATCCGGATACAGCTTGAGGGCGTGGAGGACCTCATTGGCAACATTCAGCTGCTGGATTGGGTCTTTCACTCCGTCAATTTTACAGTTGTCGTGACTGGCATCAATAACGATTGCAGGGTTTTTTACCGCAGCCAGATCGAGGTATTTTTTGGCCTTCATCATATCTTCCACATGGTAGTTGGGGCGATCCATGCCGCCGCGCAGCACCAGATGGGCGAACTGATTCCCAAGCGTCTCCACCTGCGCGCCATGAAAGACGGCTGTGTGCCCGTGCTGCGCCGCAATAATGCTGTTCACGCCGATTTCCAGCGATCCGCTCGTCGGGTTTTTCATGCCCACGGGACATTCGATGGCAGAAGCAAAAATACGGTGTTCCTGGTCTTCGGTACTCCGTGCTCCAATGGCAACCCATGAAAGCAGTTCAATAAATCCTTTGGCGTTGTGGGTAAAGACGGCTTCATCGGCAATCGGCAGACCCATTTCTATCACCTTCACCATCAGGCTGCGGGCGTATTTGATGCCTTCGCCAATGTCCGATGGGGCAAAAGGGTCCGGCTGGGTAACCGGTCCGGTCCAGCCTTTGTGTGTTCTTGGTTTTTGGATGTAGACACGCATGACAATCTTGAGAGTATTGCGGAGCTTTTCTTCAAGTTTTTTCAAGCGTTCAGCATATTCAAGCGTGGCGTCGTATGGCCAGGCAGAACAGGGACCAACCAGGATCAGCATGCGGGAATCTTTTCCTGCAAGAATGTCTTTCACCTCCTGCTTGTCACGCGCGACTTTTTCATACGCTGCTTCTGAAAGCGGGTACGCCTGGATGATTTCTTCAGTACTGGGGAGCTGCTTTATGACCGTGAGGTTCATGGGGATGATTGGGAAGATATAAGATTTTCAAGATAGGTTTTGAGCTTTGCTTTTTGCTGTTCTTCAAGAACTTTTCCGGACCAGATTCTGACCTGTTCACACGCCTGTTCCAAAAACATGGTGAGGCCCGAAATGCTTAACGCCCCGCGTTTTTTGGCGTCGCTGAGAAGTTTAGTTTCATGGGGATTGTAGATGAGATCAAAAACAATCTTGGAAGCGTTCAACAATTTTTCAGGGAATGGTGACACACTGATATTGGGATACATACCCACCGGAGTCGCGTTCACAAGAAGTTTATAATTTTCCGGCTGGGATTCAATATTTGACACCGTTATTCCTCCAAACTCTTTCATGAGTTCGTCTGCTTTTTCCCGTGTGCGGTTGAAACAGAAGATGTTCGCACCGCATTTTTTGAGGTAGTGCGCCACCGGGCGGGCTACCCCTCCTGCCCCAAGAATAAGGCAGTTTTCACCTTTGAGCTGAAATGGGCTGAGGGCTTCGCTGATTCCGGCAATGTCCGTGTTATACCCATACAGTTTTCCGCCACGATTCACTACGGTGTTCACGGCTCCTATTATTTTTGCCTCTTCATCAACGTCATCAAGATATTTCATGACCTCCTGTTTATGGGGCAGCGTCACGGCCAGGAGTTCCAGAGGCTGCGCACGCATGACTTGGAGCACCTCTTGTATGTCCTGTGCAGGAAAGGCTTTCATCACGGCGTTGAGTCCAAGCATTTCATAGATTTTTCCATGAAGCTGAGGACTGAGCGTGTGTCCCAGCGGGAACCCGGTAACCCCATTGATGATGGCTGCATTCATGACTCGGTATTCTGAGAAAGATGTTTTGCCAGCAGGTCTACGGCCTCCAGATAGCTCTGTTCTTTTTTTCCGCTTATCTGGGCAATACACGCCGGCGCCGTTACTGAGGTTTTCCTCCACTCTTCACGACTGGAAATGTCTGACAGATGCACTTCCACCGCCGGAAGTTCGGCGTCAATCAGTGCGTCATGAATGGCAAAACTGTAATGGGTAAACGCCCCGGGGTTGATAATGATTCCTCTGGCGCTTGGCGCGTTTTTCTGGATAAAATCGATAATTTCACCTTCATGATTCGACTGGAAACATTTCACAAGCATCTCATGTTTTTTGGCCTCTGCCTTAACGAGTTTTTGCAGTGAATCAAGCGTCAGATTTCCGTAATGCTCGGCATTTCTCCTGCCAAGAAAATTGAGATTGGGTCCGTGGACGAGCAAAATGATATTCATGGGGCAAGAATTATTTGGAATATTATCCGAGTTTTTTGATGATTTTTTCGACGGCCTCACCAACGCTGCCAGTGTTTTCCACCGTCATTCCGGCGAGTTTCTGGAAAACCGGTTCGCGCTCATTCCAGAGCTTCTGGAATGTGGTAAACGGCTCTTCGTCCTTGGGGAAAAATGCCGGTTTCCCGTTGATCATAATACGCTCAAAGACGATGCTTTTGGGAGCGGTAATATGAATAATGGTGTGTTTTTGCAGAAGCTCACGGTTTGCTTCATGCATCGGTGTTCCGCCACCCAGGGCCAGGACGATGAGTCCTTTGGTGAGCAGGACATCATGCAATACATCGTGTTCAAGTTTACGGAAGAAATCTTCACCGTGTTTTTTCATGATTTCACGGCAGGAAATTTTTTCTCCGGAACGTCTGGAATGTTCAAGAATAATCTCTTCGTCCAGATCGACGAATGTTCTTTGCATGGCTTTTGCAAGGGCAGTTCCTATGGTTGATTTCCCGGCATTTTTGAAGCCGAGAAGGATAATTTGTGGAGGGATCATAAGGGTGAGTTGAGTAAGAAAGTTTGATGCTACTTTGCTGCTTCACTCATCGCGGCTCCGAGCGTTCTCATGAGGTGCACAAAGTTGGGAAAAGTTTTTTTGATACATTCGGCGGTATCAATGGTTGTGGCTGTCTTTCCTGTTGGATCAGGGGAAGCCAGCAGACCAGCGATGGCAAGGGCCATGATGGTGCGGTGGTCAGAATATCCGTGCAGGTCGGCACGGTAGAGTTTGCTTTTCCAGATCGTGAGCGAGGTAGCATTTTCTTCAAGTTTTCCTCCCATTTTTTTGAGTTCCGCCGCCATGGAAGCAATACGGTCGGTCTCCTTGATGCGCGCATTTCCCACATTCATGAGGGTAGTTTTCCCTTCAGCCTGGATTGCAACAACTGCAAGCGTTGGAAGCATATCCGGAATGTCTCCGCAGTCGATGGTTGTTCCTTTGAGTATTTTCCCTCCGTGGATATGGAGGACATCATTCCCGTTCTTTTTTTGAACGGTGATATCGGCCCCCATCTGCTGCAGCAGGGCGATGATTCTCTTGTCACCCTGGGGATCTTCCATATTGAGCCCGTGTAGCGTTATTTCCCCTGGCAAAAGCACTGCTGCGGCAATCAGATATGATGCGGATGAAAAATCTCCCGGGATGGTTTTTTCGAAAGGCCGGTATTCCTGCTGACCAAAAATCTTAAAAGTATCCACTCCATTTTTTTGCTCGTGGCCGTATCTGATATTTTGTTCATCCAGCCAGGCAAGTGTCATATCAACATATGGCCGTTCCTGAAGATTTTTCACCTCAATGATGGAATTTTTTGGCGCACAGGGAAGGCTTAGCAGCAGGGCGGAAAGGTATTGTGAGTTTTGTCCGTCCACCACAGTGTATCCTCCGTCTAAAGTTCCCCTGATGAGCAGGGGACAGCTGTCATTATTTCCGGGCGTTTTCACCTCCATTCCAAGATTTTTGACCGCTTCAATAATGCTTTTTAACGGACGTTTCTGCATCTGTTCACCACAGGCGAGCGTCAATGGAACTTCCGGATTTTTTCTGAGTCCAATGAGCGGTACGGTAAAAGTTGTGGTAATGCCTGAATTTGAAGCAAAAAGATCTGTTGCCAGTGTATTGAGGGGGATTCCTTCACTTTCTACAGTAACATCAAGTCCGCCCGCACTGTTTTTTGTGTCCTGGATTTTTGCTCCAAGCCCACGGCAAACTTCCAGGGCCGCGCGGCCATCATCAGCATCCAGTACGTTGTGAAGGCGTGAAACCCCCTTCGTCATGGTGGCAATAAGCAGGCCGCGCACCGAATGGGATTTGGAGCTTGGCGGCATGGCTTCGCCGTGGAGACTGTTTGCGGGTTCGATAATGAGTTTCATTGGGAGGAGATGAGAAAGCGCCGGAAGCGCATAAAAAAGGCCTTCTTTTGAAGGCTTAGAGAGAGACGAAACTTGGGTACTGGCTCTACGCCTTCAGCTGGCTGAAGTTGTAAAAAAAGTAACCAAAGTTTTTTGTGGAGTTGTTCATAACAGCTGCAGTATATCCACCATGGAACTTTCCGTCAACTTTCGCGTTTTGCCGCTTCCATACCTGCATCGAAATCTGCGGCGTATTTTCCGAACCGGGGACGTAAAAGTCTGAATTCGATGGCGGTTTCACGTTGATCGTTTGAAATAGTGTCGGCATCACAATAGCGGACAAAAATTTCACCGTTCTTTTCACCAACGATGAAATTGAGCGGGTTGGAGTCTTTGACTACAAAACCCGATTTGGTGACCGCTTCCTGCATGGTGTACCCGGTAAGGTAGGCGATCCTGCGAAAGGCCTCCTCGCCGATCTGTTCAACCGTATGGTCAATGTCCATGATATATCCTTCCAGCATTTCGCCTTCCAGATATTCCTTGCAGATGACCACCTTGTTTTTGGGATCTTCACTGTAGGGATCTTCAACCTCGATTTTTCTGAATCCGTACAGTTTTTGCACGCCCTGAACATCTCTGTTTCTCAGAAGGTGAAGATTCGCCGCTTCACGCTCTGATGCCGTTTCTTCATCCTCATAGCAACTTGCGATGTCTATGCTTGTGGTAAATTCGGCTTTCTCCCCATTTTTAAAGATGATGGTCACAAGATCAACTTCACGCTTGGTTCCGATATTTTTTCCGAGGTCGTCCACCATCATTTTTCTGCATTCAATTTTTGCGATTGATGGAAGCTCCCCCATTTGCGTCAAAACACTTTTCAGCATTGAACCGTGCTGGGTTCTTTCCAGAAGAGCTTTGATGAGCTGGAGCTGGTAAATGTTTTTTTCTTCGGCAAGATCAATGTTCCCAAGCTCAAGCCCTTCAATAATTTTCCATTCGTCATAATCGAAGTCGTTGCGTTGAAGCTCCTGGGCCAGGATCGCAAGATTGTTCAGGAAAAGGTCTTCCCGTGGTTTTTCGTTCATCGTGTGTTTGTTTTTGTATCATTTCATTATAGCAAAAATCCCTCAGGGAGCATAGGCTCAACCCAAGGGAACAACGTTATAGGCAAAAAACATATTTGGTAACTCGTCCCAGGCGATCAGATCACAGGGGACAAGAACAAGGGTGGCGTCGTCCCGCCACAGGACATAAAACCTGACATCATGGCAGGGGTACCGCGTGTTCACCAACATGTGGTGACACAACTTGATGATAACCCCACGGGCCAACGTGCGCCACGCCAACAACCCATCGCTGTTTATGCTGCTTTCGATCAGCTGGATGGCCTTCGCCTGGGCAGGTTTATCGGCGTTGAAGGTGATGGTAAGAACCCTCGCTTTCTTGAGCTTGGCGATCGCAGGCTCAAGACGATTTTTCTCCGGTTTCACCGTAGGATCGTTCCAGGGGTTGACCGTGGACCATGCAACCTTAAGAGGCGCCTTGTTGGTAACGTTGCTGAGCATCTGCGCCTTCAGGATCGCAGCAAGCGGACGAAGACCATGAGCCCGAAGGCCATGTGTCCTTTTGATCATCTCCCAATTTATAGACAACATTTTTTGCCTCGTTTTGAATGAACTCTCGTCAGTCCATGCTTTTTCAACTACGAAAAAGCCAGCTGACGAAGTAACCACGCTTTAACATTTTATTTTATTTTGTCAATCATCTATCTGTGTTATCAAAAGCCCCCGTTTGAGGCGGGGGCTTTGAAAAATTCTTATATTATTTCGCTTAGGTCGTAGCACCACCTGTACCAGCGGTAAGAACGGTGTTGACGATAGCGAAGGAGAGCAGGATCACGATGATACCGATCACTGCATACATAATGATTTTCTTGGCAGATTCAATTTTCTCCTGGTTACCTGCAGCAGATACATAGAGGAAACCTCCGTAAATAATCATAACGACAGCAATCAAACCAAGGAAGGTGAGGAAGAAGTTCACAATGGTCAGCGCGAGCTGGCGGAAACTTCCTGTACCACCTGTTGCAGTTTGAATTGCCTGTGGGCTGTCACCTGGAGAAATGAAACCCTGTGCATGAACTGCGGTGAAAGATGACATCATAAGCGCGAGGCTTGTAACAATGCCAACCGCAATGTTTTTGATGGATTTTTTTGACATATTTATATGGGGTTAGATATTTGATTTTGTTTAAACTTCCTTCTATTCTACCAAATTTTGCTGAAAAAAGCAACAGGGGGAGAGCTTATTGTGAGCTCACAGGAGGGTTCCGTCAGGGGAAATAAGCTGAACTTCTCTTTCTAATGCGATGCTGAAGCGCTCTTTTACCTTATTTTGGAGAAGATTACTGAGCTCAAGAACGTCCTTTTGTGTGCCGTTTTCAATGTTCATAAGCCAATTGGCGTGGTGAGGGGAGACTTGCACACCCCCGACCCTTGTTCCTTTGGCCCCGACCTGTTCCAGCAGCCAGCCGGCTTTCGTTTCCGGAGGCTGGGGATGTTGATAGTCGGGGGTGACCGGGTTTTTGAAAAAAGAGCCGGAACATTTGCCTTTTGGCTGTTTGCTGATGCGATTTTTGACGATATCGGTTGCCTCTGCCAGAGCTGCTTTTGCCGTTTCCGGGTCTGCCGGCTTGAGTTTGAGCCAGACTTTGAGAATTGTTTCCAGTGTTTTCCGGGCTTTGACCTGATTTTTTTTCACCGATGAAGTGCGGTAGTCAAAGGTCATGGCGCCGGCGCCCGCTTCGTACAGTCCTTTTTCCGGGCTGTACATGAGAGCTTTTTCGAAAATATCTTTGATTTCAATACCGAAGGCGCCGGCGTTCCCTCGAACAGCTCCACCGATGGTTCCAGGAAGTCCCATCATTTTTTCCATTCCCGTCAGGCCGTTCTTTAATGCAAATTGAATGACCTGGGAAAGGAGCGCTCCAGCCTCTGCCTCAACAATATTGCCATCAGCCAGGATATTTTTTGCCGCCATGTGAATAACCAGCCCCCGAAAACCTTCATCTGCAAAAATGGTGTTACTGCCTCCACCAAGAATGAAATATGGAATGTTCAACTCTTTTGCTGTGTTGATGAGCGGGAGAAAATCTTCAGTTTTCGTGAGGTTGAAAAAAAGATCCGCGGGACCGCCAATAGCAAAAGTTACTAAAGGTGCAAGCGGTTTATTTTGCTCGGTTCCCGGAAACTTTTTTATGAGCTGGCCATGCGATTCTGGTGTTTTTTCCATGAGAGAGTATTCATTTCTTTATTGATTCGTTGATTGAGGGGTACGGCAAAAAGGATACCACGAGGGGCAACATGTTTCCACGATTGATTATTTGACAGTAAAAGCTTCTTCCAATATCATCTCCCTGCCTTGATTTGAGGTGTGTGTTCAGGTTTTTCAGCAGGTATTCCAAAGAACACGCAGGGAAAAACTCCTGGTGCCGCTTTAGCTCAGCTGGTAGAGCAACAGTTTTGTAAACTGTGGGTCGTCGGTTCAAGTCCGACAAGCGGCTCCATTTTTGTATGTGTTCCTTTTCCCAAAGTTTTCGGCAAACCTGCCTCCATTGACCAGCAAAAACAACACTCAGCATATTGAGCTCTGTATTTTTTGTGGCGAAAAATCTCTATGCGGACTTTTTCAGTTTCTTGAGGGCGGCCGCCGCCTGGCGCTGGGTTCCTGCAATAACACTGTCGACGGCGCGGGCGTCCTGGCGTGACTCACGTGATGCCTGAATACTCTCGTTTGCTGCAGCAGTACGTTCGCGGCTCTGCTTTGCTACCCGCGCCTGCACTGCAGTAAACAGTTCAAAATCCGCGGATTTTAACTCCGCGACCCGGGCTTTTTTTTCTGCAGGGTTTAAGCCATTCAGTTCATCAAAAAAAGCATCGACCTCCGCTGCCAGTGCCGGATCTTCTTTCCCGGGGTTTACCACAATTTCTTTATTGCGCACCGGTGCATGGCGTTTGGTTTCAATGGCTCGTTCGGTACTTGATGGTACCGGAGTCATTTCGTCTGGTGATAATTCTTCAGGCTTTCCCATACATATGCGTTATTCTGGTTATATGTTAACTATTTTGGCTCAAGAAAGCAATGAAAAAGGGCTTGATTCCTGAGCCCGGTCTTCTTAAAATTCGCGCGCTTATTTTTTATTTCAAAACATATGGCAGGCGAACATGAACCGGGGCAGGGCGATGAAAATATTGTTATTGATGAGCAGCCGATTGTAGCTGATAAGGGGGAATTTCACCTTGCCGCGCGCATGGGGGCCCAGGCGGAAGTTGGCGGAAAACTTCAGGAAACTGTTACCGACCTGCAATTTTCCAATTATCAGGCAGGCCAGTTTTTGGACATGCTGCGTGAAACCGCGCTCAAAAGTTCGATTGATCGCGCACTCAGTCAACAGGATGTTGTTATTGCTATTGCTGATCTTAACAGGGTCTTTCGTGATGTTTTAAATCGCCTCCAGGGTATTATTCGGCATTTTCTTGTTCCGCTTGAAATCGACACGGCAACAAACATGCCGGCTCTGAACACCACGAATGCGGGAGAACTGCGCACACGTCTTGATGCCGCCCGCCAGGGAATGACCCTGTTACCCGGGATGAAATCCGAAGGGCCGGTCCATGGAAAAATTGAACTGACTCCGAACAGTGAACTGCTCGACCTGTTTACGGCAATGACCATGCGTGAGGGATTTCTGGATAATCCACAAAATGTCATCCGTGTTTTCAATGTTGTTGACCGTTATTTACGCGCGGTCACCGAAAATACCGGTATTGGAATTGCCTCGACTGTTTTGTCTACTCACCAGCAGATCAGCCATCTGCAGGGAGCGGCGGGAGTTTTCATGAACAGGCTGAAGCTGCTGAGGTTTTTGGCCTTGAACATGATGATGAAACTCTTGCATCATGGGAAGGTTTTTGACTGAAATTGAGCTTGTTTTTGCGGAGGCGGTTGTTCGCGTTCATGAGCTGTATGGCGAAAATGTCCGCTACAACACTTCTGAACTGAACCTTGATGATATCCGAAAAGTTTTGCGTGACGCCCACCAGGGGAGAAAGGCGCTGGAAGAGCAGAAGGCAACCAAGCGGTTGCTTGATGAAAGAGCCCAGGCGCGTGAAAACAGCTTTTTTACCCGTTTGACTACCCGCGAAGTTCAGCGCGACAGCACGCCCTATGCCGTTATCCAACAACGCATGACGCACCTTACGGATACGATCGCCCGGCTGAACCAGCTTATTGCCGACAAGGCGAAATTGCCGCCAAAACAAGGCTAAAATGGCCCTGCAACAAGCCACTGGATTTTTTGAAAGTCTTATCTTATACTGGCATGGCTTTCGGGCAGATACTCAAGCGGCCAACGAGGTCAGACTGTAAATCTGATGGCTTACGCCTTCGGGGGTTCGAATCCCTCTCTGCCCACCATTGATGTCCCAGATCTGACTTTTTGGGGCTTTTTGTTTGATTCCGGTATTTTTTTGCAAAAACATTCAGGAGAAGTTCATGATGGCTTCCCATCATTCTTCTCCCATGCCTCCATCCAATCCCAATAAAGACCACACTGAAGAAGTTCCGCTGCATACATCGGAAGAAAATCCTGCAGCCACACCCGATGATGAACTTCCTTTTTTCACTCAACTGCTGTTGCCACAAAGGAGTGATCCCACAATCCCCGGGGTGCGAATAAAGTTTTCCTCCCAATGTTGTTCCGATTTCCAGACCGAGAGATGCTTCCGGCAAACCATCTGCCCCACGGCAGACCCCGGTGAGCAGGAACTGGGGCATCCGATCCAGGATTGGCCGGATTTTAAAACCTGACACAGAAAAATAGCTTCCGTTTGCGCTTTTTACGGAAATTGCCGTGCTGTTTTGTTTATGACAAATACTGTCTTTTTGTATTATTTATTACTTTGTGTAGAATTCTTGACATATTAGTAAATTGATGATATTGTCGTTTCTTATCATTTTTTATTTCCTCTATGGGAAACTCACCAGATCATGAACACCAGGAAATATTGAAAAAATTCGAAAAATATCTCCCTCTTCTTGCCGGCGTTGGCATTATTACTGGGGCCGTTACTGGTTCACTTGTATCAATCGATACTCTTGAAAAAATTGAAATTGAAAGAGTGAGGGCTGAGTTCAAGGATCGTTACGGCTATGTCCTCAAAGGTGCACACCCTCGCCCTTATCTTGATGAAGACTACCGTAAGGAGAAATTCATGCCTAACCACGGCAGGTACCCTGCGAATTTTGTCGAGATTGCTCAAGCTTCAATCAATACGACCCTTGTTGATAGCCAATGTATTGCAAGCGCCAGTAAGATAGCCTCAATTGAAAATGATGACCCCGGCCGCCTGGCTTCTCCAGAAAAAAATGCTCTGTGTGGTGAGGCAATGCAAGGCCTTCGGGATTGCTTCTTCCCCGCGAATTACCATTTCACGACCTATGAAACTGATGGAATTGAATACATGAGAGATGCGGCGTGTAGACGTCTTGCGCAAACTTTACTTTTCAATGAGCCGAAAAAAGGTGTTTGCACTTACCCGAAAAAATTCGAAGATCCTGCTTCCTACTATGTGGCACCTGATATCGATTACCAGCGTATGGGTCATTTGCGCATGTATAAGCCTTACTATTTTATTTTGCATGAGAAAACATTTTTTCCAGGCGGCGGCAACGGAGGGGATGGTGGCAGTGACATGAGTATCAGGCCAATACCACGTCCAGTACCTGCCGGTCCCGAAGAGTCCACCATTGTCAGGACAGCCGAAGAATACTGCAGCAGCATGTACAGAAGGAGAAACCTGCCCTTCAAACCGGAATCTTCACTTTAATGAATACATTCATTTTTTTCCTTTATGAAACCACTTCGTGACACTTTCGCGGCAGCCAGCATCGTTTCGGCGGTTGCAGGATGCTCTCCGTCGCTTTCACCTAAACCTTTCGATGACATTGCGCAATTCAGAGCTTATGTAGAGTCCCATCCGGATCCGTGCAACGAATTGACGTTCAGCGTCCACAAAAAATTTGCCATTCTCAAAAAGGAAATTGAAGATCCTGCAACCGGCCTGGATGCTCAAATGATATGTGCTGATCCGATCAATAATGATACACCAAGAGGAGAGGTTTCAGCTGCTGATCTGTGTTCGCTCACGGACTCCATCCGTAAAGAACTTGATGTTTTGGAAGGTAAAGTATACGGCCCTTCCCATGATGACTACATTTATTTCGACAATAATTCGGCTCCTTCGCGCTATGAATACTTGCTTCTTCAACAGAAAAAGATACATGAAACCATCGCGCAAGGATTGGTAATGACCCGCAAACATTACAGAAAAATTATTGCAGAACTGATTGATTCGCAGCATCCCGCACTCCAGAATCAACGCAAATGGTGCAAGGACTGATCACTCACTCAGCGTTTCCTGATCCTTGAGCAGCTCATTGATCGCCGTTACCGCTGTGTGCATATCCGCTTCATCGACAATAAATGTCAGCTCGCTGTACGTTGAAATATTATCGATCACACTGATTTTTTTCATCACCAGGGAACGCAAAATTGCGTAGGTATGATTTGGGGTTGGTATACACTTTTCGGCCAGACGAACGGTGATACTTACCAGCCCTGGTTTGTTGAATTTGAGTTTAAATTTTTTGAAAAAATTCTGGAGCTGTTTGCTCGATTTTTCGTACGCAAAGAACGTGACTTCCGTTATACCGTTACACATAAAAAGCGTCTCTTCTATTCCAAGCGTTTTTCCTTCGTATAAAAGTTTTACCTGCTTTGCCAGTTCCGAGGTCCTTTCATAGGTTAGTTCGGTCAATCCGGTTTTAATGGCAATATCCTCCACAACCAGGGGGCCTTTGGCCGGGTTCGTGCCTTCAATTTTGTTTTCCATGCGGTTGAGCGCCGCAACAATTGTTCCCAGTTTTACTTCTTTCTTACAGAGTTTTTCCACGCCCGGAAGAATTTTTTTCCCAAAAGCGGACAGATTCAGGTATCCGTTATTCAGCGCGACCATTGCTTCTTCATGCAGGAGCAGCAGCTGTTTTACCGCGACAGAAACTTTCATCATAAAAACTGTTTACGTATTATTTATTACATTTTAACTAAAATAATACTATTCGTCTAATTTTTTGACGAAAAAACCTCCTCCAACTACGGTGGAGAAACCTTTTATTTTTCATTTTTATTGTGATGAAATTTCAACGATTTCTTTCTCTCTTCTTTGTAACATTTCTACTGGCGGCAGGAACTCCTGTCGCTTTTGCAGCTGGCACGGTGGGTACAGGTATACCGGCAAGCTGTACCGAAGCTGCGCTGGACGCCGCACTTGCGGGTGGTGGTCTTGTGACGTTTGATTGTGGGGCAGCTCCAGTGGTTATTACCATAACCGGGCCGCGGACGCTTTCAGCAAATACAACGATGCAGGGCGCGGACCTGGTGACGCTTGATGGAGGTTCGGCTACCAATTTTGCCACCGTTAATTCCGGAGCCGACATCACGCTGGATCATATCAAGTTCAGTAATTTTTCCAGTGCAACCAGTGGAGGTGTTTTCAATATTGCCAGTGGCAGTGCCACACTGCTCACCGTGAACAGCGTTACTTTTCTCAATAACAATGTATCGGGAAATGCTGAAGGAGGAGCCATTTATTTTGCCGGCGGAGCACAACAGGATCTGACAATCACCAACTCCCAGTTTGCGACAAACTCTGGAAAACTTGGTGGGGCTGTTTCTATCCGGTCCGTGGCTTCTGTTCTGAATATTTTGGGATCAACATTTTCCGGCAATGTTGCTTCTGCCGTGGGCGGAGCCATTTATACCCAGGATGGAAATAACACCGCTATCATCAATACCTCGCTTTTTTCAGCCAATGCAGCCGATGAAGGCTCTGCGCTTGTTATCAACGGCGGTGGCGTGAACATTGACCAGACAACCTTTGAAACCAGCACTGATATTGGTGCCACGCCCGGTTCAGCCGTAAAAATAAGTACGCAAAATAATAAATCTTTTTCCATTTACCGGTCGACGTTTTCCGGAAACACCGGGCGCGATACCCTAAAAATTCTTGCGGCTCCCGGTTCTGCCGCAGGCTCTCTTACAAGCAGCACGTTTGATAATAACACCGTGAACGGCGGGGCAGTCATTGGTGTTTCTCCTGATCCATCCATGAGCATTTCCAACGTGACCGTTTCCAATAATACCCTGGGTGTTTTCAGTGCGGGGATTTCACTTTTAGGCAATGGCACATTAAGCATCACTAATTCCACCATTATCGACAATTCACCAGCACAGCCAAACCGTTTTGGTATTACAGGAGGCAATGCAGGAGCGTTAACCGTCCAGAATTCGGTACTCGCTTTTAATGGTGTAAATACCAACTGCAGTAATGCCGGAGGCGGTTCCAACATCTCGCTTGGACATAATATTGAGGGAGCGGACAGTTGCGGTTTTTCTTTGGCGGGGGATCTGACGAACACTGACCCGTTGTTGCTGCCACTGGCCCTGAACGGAGGTCCGGTAAAAACCCGTGGATTCTCTTTTGATAGTCCAGCCTTTGAAGCAGGGGCCGGGCCGGGCTCCGGAATTCCTGGTACAGATGCACGCAATATTGCCCGGCCCCAGTCCGGCGCCTATGACATTGGAGCATTTGAAGCCCAGGCTTCCGACTTTATTTCAACTTCTATCTGGGATGGCGGAGGTGCTGATGACTTGTGGTCAACGGCGCAAAACTGGCAGGGGGACGTAGTTCCGGTTTCTGGAAATCATTTTCTGTTCCCGGCAGGAGCCCTGCAACTGACGAACACCAATGACTTTCCGATCGTGTTTCAGTTTGGGAGTCTGAACTTTTTTGCACCGGGGTATGACCTTCACGATGCCGGATTTAACGGGTTCTACATGAACGGTTCTATCAATGATTCGGCATCATCTGGGACGAATACCATTACCTCGCCGGTTCTTCTTTCTGCATCTCCGGTTGGCATCAGTGTCCCCAAGGCCAGCCACACGCTTATACTCCATGACGTTGATATTTCTTCGAATCTCCTGAATGTTGGAGGGAATGGAACTGTGAAAGTTAACGGTGTTTTGAGCGGCAATCCAGGAGGAACCGTTGCAAAATACAACAGTGGTGTTCTGGAACTGAACGGTGCCAATACGGCAACGGGGACGACACTCAACATCAACGGCGGGCAGGTGTATGCGAATGGAAGCTCCCCGGGAGTGAGCGTGGTTTTTGCCGGCGGGAGCGGATTTTTGGGTGGTTCCGGGACAGTGGAATCTATCACCCATGCTGCCGGTACGGCTACTGTTGACCCGGGGACGACAGCCGCGACCGCCACCATGATGGCACAAAACGGCATAGCGCTTGGCGCAACGGCAGTCGCCCATTTTGACCTTCGTGGGGCTGCAGCAGGCAGTGGTTATGACCAGCTCGTTTCTTCCGGCGCGATCGATCTTGGGAATTCAACACTGCAGATTTCACTCGGAAGTTATGTTCCGCCCGTTAACCAAACATTCACTATTTTCCAGACAACAGGTGCTTTAACGGGTACCCTGAACGGACTGGCGGATAATGCAATTTTTACAGTTGGAAGCAATCAGTTCCGCGTTAACTACTATCCAACCAGTGTGGTTCTTACCAACCTGACTGACGCATCAGGTTCTGGTTCAGGATCAAGCGGTGGCGGCGGGGGAGGAGGAAACAGTGGCGGAGGATGCGCTACCTGCGGATCGACCGGATCCAGTGCATCGGGCACCACCAATCAAACTGGCACCGTTTCAGCGGTTTCATCAAATACAAACCAGCAATCCACAGCACCATTTTTCCACGATATATCTGGACACTGGGCTTTGGAATACATTGAAAACCTTCGTACCCAATGCAACGTTGACGGGTACAAAAATGCAGGAGGAGAACTTCTTTATGAGTTCCATCCTGATGCCACCATTACCCGCGCTGAATTTGTCATTATGCTCATGAAATGTGGTTATGCCGGCTCAACCATTGATTTAACGAACAAGTCACATTTTGCTGATGTCCGAGGACACTGGGCAGAACCGTATATTGCACTTGCTGAAAGTCAATCAACACCATCAGGAGGTCACTGGGTTGATGGTTATCCGGATGGAAACTTCCAACCGAATCGCACGACCAATCGCGCGGAAGCCATGAAGATGGCCCTTACCATTTTCCAGGGTCTTCAATTTCCTGTAGGAGATGATGCAACTCCGAATAGTGTCTGCAGCGATATTGAGCCAAAATCCTGGTATGCCAAGTATTTCTTTGCCGCGTTGAATGATCAGATTATCAACGGGTACAAAGACAGTGCCGGAAAAACTACCGGGCTCTGTGGTCCGGGGAATCTGCTTACGCGAGCTGAAGCTGCAAAGATTCTTACACTCCTTCTTGGCAGCAAAAATTAGTTCAGCCCAAGCTCAAGAATTTTCGCCTGGAATTTTTCAAAATGAGTCATGGCCGCCCCGTCCGGATTTTCGAAAGACCGGGTGATGTACGGATCGCGCACATCGACGAGCACGTCGATCATCAGAACATCAAGATCAAGCAGTCGGAGAGTTGTTATCAGCGGGCGAACCTCTTCGACTGTTTTTTCCTCATAATAAAGTCCATTGAACACTTCATCCATCATGCCGCGTATTGCTTCACGCATGGCGTCCTCAAGCCCGTATGTCCGCATGTCTTCAAACACCATCAGATAGAGGCTCAGATTATTTTCATCAATACCTTCGGCAACAACCGCCTTGATCCTTTCTTCCATTACTTTTACCAGGAGCCGCTCCACTGAGCTGTCTTTGCCTCCTTCTGCCTGCTGATCCAGCAGTTTTTTCAGTTTCAGCAGCGGATGAATGTTGTGAATATTCGATGCCCGGATCTCTTCAAGTACTCCGGTGACTTCTGGTGAACTTTCTGTTGTTTCCCGCTGTTCCTGCATTGCAGCGAGCTCTTCGGAAGTTGCGCCAATCTCCTTTGGTTTGAGTAATTTTTGACGAACCGCTCCGGCCATCATCATGGAGAAATATCCGGTTATTCCACTGACGCGCGCTTCACGCAATCCGTGGGCAAACTGTTCACGGGCAAAAGCCCTGAATTTGGCTTCATTTTCGTCTGAAAGTGCAATTTCATCCTTGGTAATTCTGCGGCCGAAATCGACAACGGTTTCAAGATCCATTCCGGCCTGACCCAGCAATTCGTTGAGCTGTTTTTCACCCAGCTTGAGGCGTTCAAAGTACTTTTCGTCTTCTCTCAAATCATCAAACAGCTGGGCGGTGGCTCCAATGTTTTCATATGAAAGTATGCCTTCATGGATGTATCCTTCGATTTTGGCCAGGTTCCCGCTGATATTTTCACCTGACTTTGCTTTTTCCAGAAGAGCACTGGCTGCTTCACGGACTTTTTTGTAAATGAAATCTGTCATCAGCGTTACCCCATCAACTTCACGGGAGTTGTAGTACTGGGCGTATACTTTGCCGTTCATCGCAGCCATAAGCTGGGTGATTTTTTCAGGGGCAACATGTACACCCCGGACAATTTCCAAAATCGCCGCCTGAACCTCCATAATGTCCACTGCCATATTGTACTGCTCTGCCGATGTTCTGCTGTTCAACCAGGATTTCTCGTACTCTTTCCCGGCGACTCCCAGATGCATAATCGAGGCTATTTCCCTAATAATCTGCTCTGCACTGCGCTGCAAAGAGTTTCTTTCATCCTGATATTCGCGTTCACTGTCGGCGCTGAATGTTGCCATAATGCGCGCACCCAGGCGGGGATTGGCGAGCCTTGTACGGACATCCAGCAGTTTTTTATCGTAGGCAAATAAACGTGCCCGTGCACACTGTTTCAACTCTTTTACAAACTGATCACGAGTCCAGCCGGTGTTCTCCCAGCGCACGGACGGGTCATCAGCCAGCAATGTTGCGGCCCTGATTTTATCGCTGTCGTATGGGAGGCCAACAGTTCCACTTCCGTCATTTTCCACAAAATCGAGCAGCGCCTGATTTTCACCGCGAATTTCGTTCATGAGCGTTGCGACTTTCGCCGTGGTTTCAAGAGCGTTTTTTTCGCTGGTGTAAACGGCGCGGTATTTTGCGATCTCTTCATCGGTTGTAAGGCCTTTTGCCAGGAAGTGCTTCAGCGTTTCTTCAGCATTTTTCCGGTCCCCCTGATCACCATGATCAGGATAAAGCACCAGTACTTCCATGATCTCCTCGACGTATCTTTTAACGTAAGGTTTGAGGGCCATCACGCTGAATTCGTGGCCCATTTCAATGCCGTAATAATATGGCCCAATCTGCAGTTCGTCTCCATCGTGGAGAGACGGACGGAGCATATCGAGCTCTTTGGTTTTTCCATCACGCGTTCCCGGGATCTGGCCGTTTACGAGAATTTTGGAATTCTTCAGTGTTCTCACTTCCAGGGGCAGACGCAAACTTCCGGATTCATCAAGCACTACCGTACATTCAAACTCCTGCACACCATATTTGGATGTCCGTGCAGGTGCCAGCTCCAGGGTATTTACTTTATCCGTCCCCATGCTTCGTCCCGGAGGGAAAACAGGATAAAGAACATAATTCCCCGCAGTATCTTTGTTCTTTTTGTCGACCAGGACGGCGTATTTGAACGGACGCGGAGTGTCCGCTGTTTCTCCTGATTCAGCGACAAAATGACGTTTTTTTGCAAGTTTCTGTTCTCTTTCATGGGCCTCTTTTTGCTCAATAATACCCTTCATCTGGGTAACAGTGTATTCCGCATTCTGGACGCCATCATCAACAGTGCTTATATCCATTTTCCCGCGATATCTCTCCACAGTTGCTTTGAAATCCGCCAAGAGCTTTTCTGCCCTCTTGATGTCGTCGGTGTCGTCCAGGCAGGCGTAGGCATCAGTGATGTTGCCGTTTGCATCGTATGTCAGAACAGCCGGGAGTTTGTAAATTTCGGTGTCCTCTTTTGATTCAATAACCGGAACGTCATCCGGAGGAGGAATGACTGGCATTTCGTCGTCCCCTCCAGCTGTCTGTTCTCCAGCTGTAGTCTGTTCACCCGCGGCCGCACCGCTGTTTGCCTGAACCATGGGTGGCATAAACGGTATGGTCGTGCGCTTTTCACGGTGAACACCGTAAGCGGTGAGTTCAATGACCTCACCACCGATCATAATTTGCGTTGGTTCATTTTCTTCCAATTCAAGTCTGTGGATGACAATGCCACTGGCAACATCAACGATGGGAGTTCTGCCGTTGCTGACAATGACTATTTTGTCGCCATCGATCTCCACAAGTCCGTTTTCCGCGGCTTCCGGGCCGGTTTTATCAATGAGCCTGATCGGCCGGCGCATGGAAACGACCGGGTCGACTTTTTGACCATTCCGGATCATTTTTATCTCTTTGGCGCTGGCGCGGTCTTCTCCTGATTTCCAGACATCAAAACGGACATGGGCCTGGATGACGGTGAAACGTTCTTTTTCTTCCGGGGCTGATACCACTTCCTGGCTATCGTTCTGGGGTGGCTCGAGTTTCTCTTCCACAGTGCCTCCCTGGACATCCGAAGTTGTTTCTTCTTTTGCCTGTCCGGGTTGAGCGGCAGGATTCATTCCCTGTTTCCAGAGTTCAAAAGCTTCACGGGATTTTGCTTCTTCATCGGCAAGTTTTCTTTGGAGTTCCTCACTTTTTTGGGCATGGACGCGGAGCGCTTCGTTCACGGTGTCTCTTGATTCAGCGGACATTGCCGATGCCTCGGAAATTCTTGTGATGCATGTCATGAGGTCATCGCCAAAAACCCTCTGATCAATGAGCAGCTCAATCACTTTCACCGCCTCTGCCTGTTTTTGGGCTGATGTAGCGTTTGCTCCAAAAGCGGCTTTGGTGTGGAAAAACAGCCAATATTTGTAATTATCGACCAGCTTATCGATCCGGTATGTCACCTCCTCTTCTTTCATTTTTCCCTGAAGGATGGCGTTAAAAAGTATTTCAGCTATCCCGTCAAAACGGCGGTATCCACCGGCGTTATCGATCATTTTTTCAGCCAGTTCAGATGCACTGAAATCCGCAACGTAATTCTTACCGTCACCGCCGGACCCAAAACGACCGAAGGCTTTGGCATAGTTCAATAACCTGCGTACTTCCGGGCGGGAAAAATTTGCTTCATCGATCTGATCAAGCGGCAGATCTGTCTGCTGTTGAACTTCCTGTGCCCCCGGCATCGTTCCACTTTCATTCTGTGCACCGGGATTTTGATCTGTTGCCTCTTCTCCTGGTTTTCTTGTTTCTTCAGCCATAAATATTACCCAGGTTAAAACATTGGTTCGTTAGTTTAACACTAAATGTTAATTTGTCAATTATTTCTTGGCATTTTTAAAACTGCCCTTCCGGAATGGTAAAGGCAGTTTGAGAGAAATTATTACAGGTGGCGACTATTGTTCGATGATCACCGGGAGGACCAGCGGGTGTCGCTCGATTTTCTGGTGAACAAATTTATCAACCGTTTCCTTGATGTATTTTTTGATGTCACCGCGTTTGGTTTCCACTCCGCGTTTATCCAAAACACGGGTGTAGGCATCACGGGCCATGCTGGCGATCTCTTTCACAAGCTCTTCCGACTCTTTCATGTAGATGAATCCGCGTGAAATAACATCAACATCTTTTTTGATCTTGCGAGTTTTTTCATCAATGCTTACCACAAGAATCAGCACCCCGTTTTCCGCCAGAGTCTGGCGATCCATCATGACCTGGGCGCCAATGTCGCCAACTCCCAAGCCGTCCACCAGAATGTATTTGGTTTCAACCACTTCGCCGGTGGCTTTGGCTTTTCCGTGTTCAACTTCAATCACTCCGCCGTTTTCAACAATGATGGCATTTTCGTCGGCGTATCCGATGGACATGGCGATCTCTTTCAGGCCATAGCGCATGAAATATTCACCGTGGACAGGAACCACCGCTTTTGGTTTTACCAGGCTGATAGCCAGTTTGAGATCCTCCTGCTGGGCGTGACCTGAGGTATGAACATCCATGATCTGGTTGTTGATGATTTTGGCTCCGAGTTTGCACAAATTATTCGTGACCGTGGTGACCGCGCGTTCATTTCCAGGAATCGGAGATGAGGACAATACTACCGTATCACCTCTTTTCACCTTGATGTTCGGATGGTCTTCAAGCGCAATGCGGGTGAGCGCAGATGTGGCTTCGCCCTGACTTCCGGTAGTGAGGATAATGACTTTGTTTTCCGGCATTTTCCCCATCTTGCGGATGTCCTGAATGATGCCCTGGGGAACCTTCAGGTAGCCAAGTTTGCTGGCAATAAAAATATTGTCGGCAAGGCTGCGGCCACTCGTGTAAATGGTGCGGTTGTATTTTTTGGCATGATCAATGATCTGCTGAATACGTCCGATCTGGCTGGAAAAAGAGGCGATGACGACTCTTCCGTCCGTATTTTTTATGACGTTTTCCAGCGAAGCCCCCACCTTTTTTTCCGAAATAGTGTAGCCGGGCTTGAGGGCATTCGTGGAGTCCATAAAGAACGCCGCAATGTCCTGATGGGCCAGGGAAGCCAGGCGGGCAAAATCCGGCGGAGCCTGATCACCGGAAGGCGTGAAATCGAATTTGAAATCACCGGTGTGGGCAATATTGCCGGCCGGGGTTTTTACAACAACGCCAACGGCATCAGGAATACTGTGATTTACATGGAAGAAACTGACATTAAACTGTCCAAGCTGGATCACATCGTCTTTGGTGATGTTCCTCAGTTTTGACTGTTTGAGGAGTCCAAACTCCTCGAGACGTTTTTCAATAAGTCCATTGGTGAGCTTGGTCCCGTAAATGGGAGGGAAGTTCAACTTCTGGAGCACGTAGGGAATTCCGCCCACATGGTCCAGATGGCCATGGGTAATCACAATGCCTTTGATCCGGTCGATTTTATCGTCAAGATAGCTCAGATCGGGGATAACATAATCCACTCCCAGCATATCTTCCTCCGGGAACTGGAAACCAAGGTCAATGAGCATGATGTCGTTTCCATATTCCAGGATCATGCAGTTTTTTCCGACCTCATCCAGACCTCCCACGGGGATAAGTCTGAGTTTGCCGCGGTAGTGCGCGCGTTGGTTACCAAATGGGGACAGTGATGTTTTTTTGTCCTGACCGGTGCGGCTGCCGAAAATCCCAAAGAATTTTTTCTTGGGTTCTGCTGCAGGCGCTGCAGGATGGGAGGCGCGGGCTCCATGCGGAGCCTTATGCGCGGCCGGGCCTGCGTGGGAAGCATGAGTTTTGTGGCCTGTATGACCTGGCGCGGCCATTTTTTGGTTACCCACAAAAGGCTTGCGTCCGTGCTGGTGCTGGCCGTGAGGTTTGTGCTGTTTGGAGGCAGCATGCGCATGGTGTGCGGCTGCCGGTTTTTGATGGTGCTCCGGTTTTGTTTTGTGCTCTGGAGCAGGAGCAGGATGTGCTTTATGCGCGTCCATATGGAGGTTCTGCTCGATCCATTGATCGAGTTTGTCCCCACCAGGGGTTTGCCCTTGTTGTTCGTCTTTCATTTACGAATGTGTTTAGAAAATAGTGTTTATTATTCATCTGCTGGGCGCCACCATACAGATGGGTAATGATCAAATCAGTATATCACAGTTTTTGTTTTTTTAGAAGTATGGGCATTATAACCCCTTCCCGGATTTATTGATAGGGGTGCACATTTTGCATCCGGCGCGAATGTGCTATTCTGCTGCCCAAGCATAACCATTGCCATTATGGAAAAAAATACCAAAATCGGGGTTCTGGGCGCGGGGATTGAAGGTCTTGAGATGGTGAGGTATCTGGCAGCCCATGCGTTTGGCGACGTCACCCTCTATGATCAAAATTCTGCGGTGGACGTGGAACTCCCAACCGGTGTGAAGACTGTCTATGGCCCTGATTACCTTACCCGTGCGGAAGCGTGCGAGGTGGTTTTCCGCAGCCCGGGGATCGATCTGAAAAAACTTGGAGAACTCCGGTCCAAGGGCGTTCAGCTTACGAGTGCCACCAGATATTTTCTGGAACACGCTCCCTGTAAAACGATCGGGGTTACTGGAACGAAAGGAAAAGGAACGACCTCGACCCTCATTTATCTTATGCTCAAAGAGGCTGGCAAAGATGCCTATATTGGCGGGAACATTGGTGAATCCCCGTTAACATTTCTCGATAAACTTACCGCCGAATCTGTGGTGGTTCTGGAGCTTTCCAGTTTCCAGCTCCAGGATGCTGACCGCAGTCCAAACGTTGCCGTACTGCTGGGGGTTACGAGTGACCATCTGGATTATCACCATGACCAGGACGAGTACTGGGACGCCAAGTCTGCCATCGTGAAGTTTCAGAAGTCCGAAGATCTTGCCGTCATGAATGTTGATTATGAATCAACGGCATACTATGAAAAATTTGCCCGTGGACAGAAAATTTTCGTGAGCACCATGAAGGCCGAAGGAGATGGTGTGCACCTGAGCGGACCGATGATTGTCAACTGCACTCCACCAAAAGAAGGCCAGACTGGTGGCACCTGTGAGATGATCTGCAATTCCAGCAAAGTCGCCCTGATCGGGAAACATCACCTGGAAAATGTTCTGCCCGCCGTGGCAGTGGCAAGGCATTTTGGCGTTGCCATTCCGCAGATACAAAAAGTTCTCACCACCTTTAAGGGGTTGCCGCATCGCCTAGAAGAGGTGGCTACGGTCAACGATGTGAAATATTATGATGATTCGATTTCAACCACGCCGGAAACGTCTATTGCAGCAGTGCATGCTTTTGCACAGCCGGTGATTCTCATTGCCGGTGGCAGCGACAAAGGCGCCGACTATACGGACTGGGGATTGGCTCTCCAGCAGGCCCAGAACCTCAAGTGCGTCATCCTTATCGGGATGATGGCCGACAAGATGGAACATGCGCTCACAAGTGCTCAAACTACACTCACGGGACGTGGCATGGGCAGGCATTATCCTCTGGAAATTGTCCGCTGCAAAACTTTTGAAGATGCGATGCAGTCGGCATACCATAAGGCTGTGCCGGGTGATGTTGTGGTGCTTTCACCGGCTGCGGCCAGTTTTGATATGTTCAAAAACTATAAAGACCGCGGGGATCAGTTTAAGGCCCTGGCCAATGCGATGGGCGGACACGGTCAATCTTAGAAATTATCCCCGTCTGGAGTGATTTTTTGGGCATTGGCGGGTGCCGGCTTTGGTTTACGAATCATCGCCAGCATCTCCGGGGTGATGGTTTTGGTGAAGAAAAGCATCCCTACATACACGACAGCTCCGACCGGGATCAGAACAAAAACGTTTTTGTTCTGGATGAACTGGTAGGTCGGATCACGCAGAAGATAAATGACGACGGCCATAACGAGAGCGGAGAGTGCAATCTTGAGTGTGTTATTGAGTTTCAGAGTGAATTTGATGTATTTCTTGGCAATAACGTAGGATGCGATTGCAACGTAACATTCAGTAATGACGTTATCAAATGCGGCAGCCCTGACTCCAAAATGAGGAATGAATGTCAGATCCAGCAACAACGTGAGCGCGGCTCCAAAGGCGTTACGGGTCAGAATTTTCATTTGTTTGTTGTCCGCCACCAGGATGAATCCAAACAGGCTGTTGATGAAAGAAACGCCAGCGCAAAATCAAAATGGACAGTACGACGTCCGATCCGTAAAAACCCGCGGGAATGTTGCTGAGAAATTCCGGGCTGCTGATGAGATAAATAATCGGGTAGGCCAGCACCACGGTACCTGCCACAAGCGGCATGCTCCCCATCACCAGGAAGTCGAAAGCAAACTGAATGATTTTCTGGTGGCTGCCGTCCTTGCGCTCCAGCGAGCGGGTCAGGACCGGCAAAACGGAGTTCATAAAATAGAGCGGTATGATGCCGACTGCTTCCAAAATGCGCATGGGCACGCCGTAGACTCCAACATCCGCCGGCGTTTTGATGAGGGAAAGCAGCACTGAACCGATCCGGAAATAGATGGTATTCAACACTAGCGCAATGCCGTACGGCAGGGCTTTGACAACCACGTCTTTCCAGAACTCCCAGTCAAAGCGGTAGCGGATTTTGGTGAGTTTTGAAGAGTAATAATAGGTCAGCAAAAGCATGGCGCCGTTCCCGGCAACACCCGCCCAAACCAGCTGGTACAGGCCTTCGGTCGTATCCCCGGGATGGAGAACGTAAATAACAAACACCATGTATCCAACGTTGACGATCTTCCCGACGACCGACGCCAGGGAGTTGTACTGCATCTTCAAATGTACCTGCAGTACGGTGGAAACGGTTGATGTCAAAATGTTGAAGAGCATGGCGATTCCGGCAATGCCAATGGCAACCGGGATGCGGGTTCCCTGGTATTTGTCGATGTAAAAAGCAGCAACAGATGCTGCCGTAATCATGAGCACGGAAACAACCGTGCGGATGGTCAAAATGTTGCCGATAATCATTGGAATCTTTTTCTCATCCTTGGCCATTTCACGGACGCCAATGGTGTAGAGGCCCAGATCGGCCACAATCGTAAAGAAGGCCAGGAACTCAAAAGCTGCCGTGTATTCACCATATCCGCTTTTCCCGAGATAGTTGGTAATAAGTTTTACGATGATGATTCCCAGGACGGCAATGAAAGATTTACCGATGATCTGGGCGATCGTATTCCACAGAATTTTGCGGGCTGTGGATGAGCCGGAAGTTTGGGCGGCCTGTGCAGTCATAGTGTGGTCAAAAAGCTTGCATAGCTTAATGGAAAACGGATGAAAATGCCAGACCGGGTGGGATTCAGGAAAATTTTAGATTTTTGTGCTAAAATAAGCTTATGCATGAATATAAACTTAAACTTGAAACCATAAAAACCGAGGTGGAGCACGCCGTGAAAAAAGTGAATCTTCCGTCGCTCCATGCAAAAATAAAACTTCTTACCGATGCTACCCAGAAACCTGATTTCTGGCAGAACCAGGAAGAGGCCCAGCGCGTAACCAAAGAGCTGAATGACCTCCAAAAAGAGATCGCTTCCTGGGAAAAACTGCAAAGCGACTGCGATGAGCTCACCGCGCTTTTTTCATCTGTGAAACCGGAAGAGGATCCGGCGGGGGCTGAGGAGTTCAAGAAAATGATCGATGACCTGGAAACTGCCTGGCACAAAGTAGAGATAAAAACTTTTCTGAACGGCAAGTATGATGCCTGCAATGTGATCATGAACATTCACGCCGGCACCGGAGGAAAAGATGCCCAGGACTGGGCAGAAATGCTTTTGAGAATGTATGTACGTTATGCGGAGCGACAGGGTTTTGAGGTTCAGATGTACGAAAAATCCCTGGGGGAAGAAGTTGGCATTAAAAGTGCCACTATTTTTATTAACGGGCATCTGGCTTACGGGTATCTGAAACGTGAGCGTGGTGTTCACCGCCTGGTTCGCCAGTCGCCGTTTAACGCCAAACACAGCCGGGAAACTTCGTTTGCGTTTATTGATGTTTTGCCGGAAATTCCGGAAGAACAGGTTCCGGAAATCCGCAAGGAAGACCTGCGAATTGATACGTTCCGCAGTGGGGGAGCCGGCGGACAAAACGTGAATAAAACCTCTTCCGCGGTGAGAATCACCCATCTGCCAACCGGTATTGTGGTGGTCTGCCAGGATGAGCGGAGTCAGCTCCAGAATAAGGAACGGGCCATGAAAATCCTCCATGCCAAACTGGTGGACATGATGGAAAAACAGCAGGTTGCGGAGATTCAGCAGCTGCGAGGAGAGAGAATTGAAATTGCCTGGGGAAACCAGATCAGGTCCTATGTTTTGCATCCGTATACCATGGTGAAAGACCATCGCAACGACCACGAAGAACATAATGTTGACGCCATTCTGGACGGTGAAATTGACGGTTTCATTGAAGCCGAACTCAAAGGGGCCAAGGAGTAGGTTGCAAAGTTGGCCCGGGCTTTTTATACTGCTGGCGTTTCTTTGTAAATTTCTATGGCGGTTTTAACCATGCAGCGCGGAAAAGATAACGAGATTTTGCGGACAGTTTCGAAACCTTTGAAAAAGATCGACCGTAAAACTTTGAAATTTATTGAAGACATGAAGGTCACCATGGACCATGAACGGGGCGTTGGACTTGCTGCTCCACAGGTTGGCGTGAACGACCGCGTCGTAATATGCAAATTTAATCATGATACGCCGCATGAGTTGATTATTCCCATGATCAATCCGGTGATCACCAAAAAATCCACGGAGATGGTCCTGGGTGAAGAAGGCTGTTTGAGCCTTCCAGGAAAATACGACTCCATTGCCCGCCACGAATCCCTGACCGTGAAATATCTCGATGTAAAGGGCCGGGAAAACGTTTTGAAACTCAGCGGGTTTAACGCGCGCATCGTCCAGCATGAGGTTGATCATATTGATGCTCATTTGTACATTGACCATCTCAGCGATCCGGCAACACTGGAACTGAAAAAACTGGCCGCAAAGGAACAAAAATAGCCTGGACCTCCTGCTTACCCTCTCCACCCGCCGCGGGTGTTGTTTTATTGTGCGTTTTATGCTATTATTATATGAAAAAATAAAAACTTAAAAACAAAACTTATGGCATCAACATCAACCAACAGCGGGAAAGCGTTTACGATTGCGAATTTCCGCAAAGCTTTTTCCCAGTCGCCGGCGCGCCAGTACATGTCCGATATGGACGTGGAACAGGTCCGCAAAGCGGTGGAGGAAAAAGATCTTATGCTCCTGGGGACTCTTTACGAGATCCTCCTCCGTGAACAGGTAAACAGCGAGGATATTGTCCGGGATTTTGTCATGACCAAGAACAAAATTCTCGACGGATTCATGATTGAAACCGTGAACATTGAAAAGAAAATTGTTCAGGGGCCAATGAAGGCGGCGGCCGCAAAAGCTGAGCGCCGTGAGCGAAACCGCGCAGAAGATATTCTCAAAAAACTTTAATTTTTATAAAAATAAAAACTAACACCAACAATATGAAAAAACTTTTCCACATTGCTTTCCCACAGGTTTTTGGGCTTGCTGCCGTTCACCGCTTAGTTTTTGAAAATCCGGGAGAAACCGAAGCCATGGCGCTTGCAGGTTTTGAAGGGACCAAGGAAGCCGACATTGATGCCAAAATGGCTGAAGGCCAAAAGGGTCTTGATGGATCTTTCGACAACGGCAAAAAAGAGATCGACCGCAAGGCTGATGAGTACAAGAAAAAATACGAAGGCAAAGATGACGCAGATAAAGCCAAAGCTGCGATTGAAGCTGCCCGCGTAAGTGCACAGGCAAAACTTGATGCCAAGTATAAGGCTTCAACCGAAACGCTGAAGCGCAATGCCCAGACTTCGTCCAACGAGATGGCCAACACACTGGTCGCGGACCGCAAGGCAAAAGCAGGATATAAATTCCGCGACAGCCATTTGGAGAGTGTCAGCATTGGCAACTAGCAGCCTTGACTGGAAACCTGAAGGAAAAAAGTACACCAATGAAGATATGTCCGATGGTGCATATAAAGAGATCCTTATTGGGTTGCTTCGCGCTGTGTATATTGCAGAGGGCGAAGAGGCCGCAAACAAACTTTCTGCAAAGATGAAGAAAGAAAAACCGGATTTTGAGAAAATGAAATATGATTCCGACTATAATTTTGCCCAGGGCGCTGAACATAAGCCACCATTGATCCAGTTTGACCCGGATGTAACAAGCGGTGACTATAATAGCCGCAAACTTGCCGGAAAGATTTTCGGGTTCAATCACGCTGCTGATAACCTTATTAAGGATGAGGCCGCGCGCGAGGCGTATAAAGCGTATCTTGCTGAAGCCGGCCGCAGGGCAGGCAAGGCGGAAGATGCCAAACAGGTAGAAGAAATTCTGTCACCGGATGAATGGGTCAAAGCCAATCCACAGCATGTTGATAAAGCTGCAGAGGTTGATGAGGCCAAGCTTGATCAGGAACGCCTTTCCAGAGTGAATGAAGTTGTGAAATTCATTCCAGACTCCAGAACCTGGGAACGTGAACAGTTGAAGGGTATGTTGCTGGCGCGTTTGAAATCTGAACCGGATCCAAAGAAATGGGATGGCATTATAGCTGACACCGGAAAAAAATGCCTGGGAATCGATGATGTAGGGAACATGAGCATCACCGACGTCGCCAAGATCAAGATCGACGGCATTAATGATCTTGTTGGTGGAAAGACAGGAGAAATGGGCCAGTATGTTCTGGACGCTGGGAAGAATCATGATGGCAAAACCCGTGGGTATGTTGCCGGTCTTTTAATGGAAGCTGAAGAAAGATTCAAGGATCAGCCGCAACTTTTGAAACAGTATAAGGAGAATCTTCGCCGTGTTACGGATTCCGAAGATTTCAAGAAAAAACTTGGCCAGAGCCTTGAGGATTCCGACTACTATTCCAAACGTCAGAAGGATCAGGTCTGGGGAAAATGGAACGAAGCCGAGGGAAAGGCGATGAATTTACGGAACGAGGAAGAAAACCGCAAGCTTGGTGCCGCCAACGATGCACTCTTTGACGTTGCAAGGGCCGAGCTTCCAACTCCAGGAAAATTCGGCGCAGAAGCAAAAGACAAAGCTGATGAAAAGGCAAAGAACTTCCCACGTGAGAAATTTGTGGACGATATGCTCGCCGATGTTCCGGATGCTAAAGGTGCTGAACGCTCCATGCTCCGCGGTATGTTGATGGCTGCCCTGGGTACAGAAAAAAATCCTGACGGCACCGTGAAAACTCCTGAACAGATGGCGGCTGCCGGTGATCCTGGATGCCATGGGACTGAAGAAGAAAACATGAAAGATGTCACCGAAGCAGATCATTTCAAGAAAGTTCTTGAAGGCCGCAACGAAATTGTTGAATACGGGAAAAAACTTGATGGAGCTTCCAAGGGTTACTATGCCGGACTGCTCTACCAGGCTGAACAGAAATACAAGGATGATCCAAAATTCCTGGCTGCCTACAAAAAACACCTTCAGGATTCGCTCAATTCTGACGGGTTCAAGTCCGCGACTGAAGAAAAACTCGCCAAGATCAAGAAGTACCAGGATTATCTTGAAGATCCTGTTCTTTCCAAGCGTCTGACCGAGGAAGACAAGCGCACCTACCAGGACGGTATTGCCAAACTTAGCGATGAGATCTTTATGGAGTCCCGTAAAGCCACCAAGTGGCCGGAGGATTTTGATAAAGATTTTGACAGAACCCGCAAGGAAGAGGTCCAGAAGGTTAACCGCGAGTTCCTGGACAAGTACGGTACACAGGACAAACTCGATCCAAAGGGATCCAAAACTTCTCTTGGTGCCATCTTTGATTCGATCGATAAGGTGAAAATCTCCGATGAGAACAGAGACATCATCAAGAAAAAGAGGGAAGATCTTCAGAAGGAGCTTGATAAGGCAAAAACTCCGGAAGCCCGTTTGGCCATTCTGGCACGCGCAATGGATTACTCCACATCACTCAATGATAGTGAAAGCCGCTACCAGGATGTTGCCAGCAAATATACGGCAACCGCTAAAATTCTTGATGCCAGCACCGACAAGAAAAAATCTGATAAATATGTACGTGACATGGCAAAATTCCTTGGACTTAAAGAGGATGATCCAAAAGTCCAGGATGCTTTGACCAAAGTAAAAGACGCCAAGGATGAAGACCGCGCAGCTGTGCTTGCTGACCAGGTTGCCGCCTTGACTGCCGCAGCTCCGGACAAAGCACGCCCGTACACCAAAGAAGATTATGATGTGTACAGCAAATACATTGCCGAGAAGAGAGAAGCTTCCAAAGATAAAAAGAAACCTGCCCCAGGGGCAGGCGGTGGTACCGGTGGTGGTACACCCGGCGGCACACCATCAGGAGGTGGAGGGGCACCAAAAACTGGCCCGGGTGGCGGTGCGCCAAAGCCAAAACCAGCTCCGGGTGGCACACCTGAAGCCAAGGAAGACGCTCCAAAATCTCCGGCTGAACAGGCCAAAGGCGCACTTGTTGGCGTGCTGGCCTCCTATATTGGAAAAATGAAACAGTTTGCCGAACTCGGCATTACTTCTCCAGAAATTCTGGCTCAAAAAGTGAGTGCGGAAATTGGATCGAGGGTTGCCGGCATTGACCTTTCCAAAGCTAAAAATCAGGTTATCTCCGTGGCCGGTGGGGGTGCGCAGCTTACCATCAATGGAGGAAAAGTTACGCTGATCAATGTTGCGCCATGGGCACAGAAAATTTTTGCCAAGGCCAAGGAAGAGGCTGCGGCTCCAGCCGGTCCGGACAGCACGAGCCCCGACAAACCAAAAGAGGAAATTGAAAAACAACGGGATGAACTGGTTGGAAAAATTCTTGCCTACTCCAACGCCAACTATATTTCCTGGATTGAATCTTCCAAAGACGGCACGGCAGTCGCAAGCAAGTTCATGACTGAACTCTCGGCCTTTGTGAGCAGAAGCGGATTGAATCTTTCCATTCTGGATCAATCACGTTTTGTGAATCAATATGGCTTTGTTCAACCAAATCAGCAACCGAAGAATGTTACTGTTTCCGTTTCCAAGAGCGGAATCGGGGTCCGGGTTTTTGACGCCAAGACAACCTAATTTTGACCTGTGGCTGAAAATTTTCTTGAACAACTTGATCAGCGCATTCAGAAAAATGAAGCGGTGAACGCCTCAGAAGTTGCTGATGCCTATACCAGGACGATTGATGCCCGCAGAAAAGAGTACCTTGCCAAGGGCGGCACGTACGAAAAGTTTGAACAGGATGAAAAAGCTTTTCTTGATGCCGCACGCGAGCTCCGCAATAAGCAGCTTGAACGTATTGGAGTTTTGGGCAAAGAGTACGAAGCCAAGCAACAGGCGACCGTGAATGAGGCAAAAGAAAAAGAACGCGGCGTTCGTCTTGATGCTTCACTGAAATTTGGCCGTGAAAAAACCGATCCAGACAAAGGCCCGATCGATGATTACGAAGGCACAGGAAATTATGACACCTATGGATTTGGACGCCAGTCACTTTCCGGTTATCTGGCTGCCATGCAGTCCATGAGTCCTGATGCCGCGAACCGTGATTTTCAAAAAGCTGTTGCCGCTTTTAAGGCTTCCAACAATGCGGGAACCGGTTTTGGGGCGTGGCTTGAAGAAACATTCACCATGGATGAACATCTCAGTGATGAGAATGTGAAAAAAATTATCGGGCACGAGAATCTTACCCTTGCCGATGGCTTTGATCTGGCCATGGAAAGCAAGGCGTTCATTGCCGGTTACATGCATTACTCAGACGAACTATTTCCTGATGCCAATCTCTCCAAAGCCTATAAAAACTACGTCCGCAATAAACTCACAGAATTAAAAGATAACGGAAAACTCGCCTATACTGATCCAAAGGCAAAAGACGGAAAACGGTCGGAAGACTGGGTTGTGGAAACGGAGAAAAGCAAGCAGCAAATTGCGGCATTCGCGGCTATTCTCAACCCTCAGGAATGGGATACGGCATGGAAAGAACGTCTGCAAAAATCTTTTGAGCCGTTCAAAAAAACCTGCGATACGCTTCTGGCGGCCAATCCGGATTTCCGTTTTACCGATCCGGTGATTCAGGAGATGCTGGCAAAAACGAGTGTCACGTATCTTGATGACGCAAAACTGACCGAGGCACGCACCAAAGCTGCAAAAGAGATCTATGCCTACATGAAAGGCAAGAAGGACGATTTTGCCAAAACCATTGATGCCAACAAGAAGAAGGCTGAAGACCTGAAAGTCCGCAACAAAGCCCTCCATGGGCCGGGCGTAACCGAGGAAGAATGGAAAGCTTTTGATGCCAGTATGGCCCAGCAGTCACTGGATCTGGATGCCGCGGCGTTTGCGGAAAACAGTTCCCTGGAAGATCTTGGAAAAATGTGGAACAAACTGGTCTTTGTGCGTGACAGTAGTGGTCTGGTCAAGACCCAGCTGGAAAGTTTTGAAAAGAAAACCAAGGATGCTGAAGAAAAAGAACCGTACGTCATGAAATTCCTGGGTGAAAAAAACATGAAGGAGTCTGTTGATGCTTCCGGCAAACAGTACAGGTATGAACTCGGCGACATGGTTTACAGCGGTAATGCCGGAAAAATTTCGGCAAGTTACAACAACCCCGATGTCCAGAAACTTTTTGAAGCAAAATCTTCCGCATTTGCGAACAGCATGTATGCCAAAAAACGCCTTACTCCACAGGAAAATCGTGAGTACCGCGCCATCCTGGAAAAGGCCAAGAAACATGAAAATGATAAAGCCCAATGGAACGCCGACATGAAAGAGGCGATGGATTATCTCATTGGAAAAACTACCGCAAAACTTTCCTCGGAAGATGTTGCCAAGCTCCAGACGATTGAACGTCTGAGCAACCAGGCAAAACTGGACTGTGTTCTCACTTTTGATCATCGTCCGTCACTGGATGAACTCCAAAAAGCCTATAAAGAAAAATTTGTTCCGGCGTGGGAAAAAGCCGGAAAAGATTTTGATGCCCAGGTCAGCTCAAATGCGGCACCGGGCGGAACTCCGGGGGCCAGTGGAGGCAGCGGCGGAAATGGCGGCGAGCAGCCATCAGGGACAGTTGGCGGCGGATTTCTGGGCAACACGGGAGCCGATGTTCCCAATCCAACGCCATCAAGTCTGGACCCTTACAGTGAGAAATGGGATACAGGGAAAGATGTTCCGATGCCGGAAGGTTTCAAGGGTTTTAAGGGAGGGCTCCAGGTTTCACCGGCAGTTGAGACTATCAAGTTCCGCGATGTTGATACCCACAAACCGCTGATGGACGTTCCGGGAGGAACCGGGGCTTCATCCACTGAAATTACTCTTGCTGAACCTGACGGTATGGCCCATCAGGTTGAGGACCGCACCTATGTGAAAGTCAACTACCAGGGCAAGGTTTATTACGCTGCGCTGGAGTTTCTGCAGAAAAACGACGAAGCCCTGAAAGCTGAACAGGCTGCAAAAAAACCTGACTCAGCCCCGGCCAAGCCTGAAACAAAAGAGACCGGACTGGATGCTCTGGGAAAAATTAACAGCGAATATATTACCGCCCTGGAACTTATCCAGGAAAAAGGTGAATCTTCTTCACCGGTCAAATTCAGCATTCTGTATAACAAGCAGCAGGTGTCATGTACGTTTGTAAAAGCTGGTCCGGAAAATTATCAGCTTGAGTACGCCGGCATACGGGCTTCATTCAAGACCCTTCTGGATGCAATGCGCGCGCTTAATGGCGGATATGTTGTCCAACAGATGACTTTCTCCACCATGTCCAAACAGGAAAACTACAAACCTTATGAAAAAATGATTGATGAGTTCAAGGAAAATGTAAAAGTTTCACCAAATGGAGAGATTTATTTTGAGCTCGACTGGTCTGGCCGCGGACGCGGCGAAGGGAATGCCCAGGTCTGGGCCCGTCCAACAATTTATGGGGGCATTGATTACCGGATCCGCCGTGATTTTGTTGGCCCAAACGGGGAGAGTGACCGCACCGGCTTTGCGGCAAATTTTGATGATTTTATGCACCATCTGGCCCACATTAAGACCTGGTCAGAAAATTTTGGCGACCGCAGGGACGCGGGCAAAATGAGCAGACTCACGATGGACAATGAACTCCGTTATATGTGGACCAGCGATCCCCGGAATTTCTATGTAGTTGAGGATCGTATTGGACGCCCCATCTCTTTTGACGTTCTCACCAACGGCGTTACACGCATGTTTTTGAACTGGGGCGGGGGATCCGCAACCGATATCAACCTGAATCCGGCTTTGAATCTGTGGATCAATGATGATGGTTCAGTCAGCTACATCGTGAATTTTAAGGGTGCCGGCATTATTCAGGGAGAAAAACGTGCGCCCGATCTGGAAACGATTTTTAAGGACCTTGAAGCACTGCGTAAAAAGGCTGGAGAAGGCCCACAGGCTGCACCGCCCGCAGCCCCTTCATCAGACACCAAAACGGGCAAAGAACCACGAACAGGCGGACGCGCACCAAAGGCCCCTGTGGCAAAACCGGCGTAGTTTCCGTTGAGCCGTTTAACGGCGAAGTTTTTTGAGAAGTTTGATCGCCAGATACCAGAACGGCTGGTATGGTATTTCCTGTGCCGGCTGGTAGTCGACGCGCCGTCCGCCAAATTTGAGTTTAAAATCGGTGACGCCAGCCCAGGGGTGGCGTGGACAGTTTTCCGGGGCTATTCCCAAAAAATCGTAGTATTTCATTCTGGATTTTTGGGCATCTTTTATGGCCTGCCATTGCAAAAGATACGGCGCCATGACATTTCTGTATTCGTTTCCGGATGCTCCAAAGTAGTAGATGGCCGTATCGTTGTGGTGGGTGACGATGATACCGGCAATGATCTTTTCCCGGTATTCGGCGAGGTAGAGCAGTGCTTTTTCTCCAAGTGTTTTTAGCATGTCACTGTAGAATTTTTTCTGGTGTCCCGAAAATTCGTCGCGTGAAGTTGTTTGCTGAAGGAGGCGGTAAAACGCATCAATATCTTCAGGGGAATTACTGCTTTTTCTCACAATGACGCCATTTTTTTGGGCAACTTTTATGTTGTATCTTCCTTTGGGTTTCATCTGTTTCAGGAGCTCCTCTTCATCACGATCGAGATCGAGAATCAGGGTGTTTTCCGGTTGATAATGGGCGTGCGCTTTTTGAGCACCAAGATGTTTCCAGTCAATTTTTTCCTCCGCCAGCAGCGGAGGATCCATCCTAAAAAAAACAGCGCGTTCATGTTTTGCTATATCCCGGATTTTTTGGAGCAACAGTTTTAGCGCTTCAGGATGCTGATAATCGGCAAGTGGTCCGCGCGGGCAATACAGCCAGCATTTCTTCAGGGGTAATGCTTGGCGGATGATAAGTGCTGTGGCAATTATTTTGCCGTTTTCGTCTTCAACAGCCAGCCGCCAATGCTTATTGCGGCCCGGAAGTTGAGACTGAAATTCTCCCCAGGCGGATGTCTGGTGAATTGAACCGTGGGCGTGCTCCCCGACAAAATCTTCGTATCTTTTTTCCTGTTTTTCGCTTATTTCAATGTCTTTCATGGTGATAATTACGTACCTGCCTACTTTACCACAACCCTGCATTCAGCCAATGGAGAATGTTGCCATGTTTTGCATTTTATAGTATAATTATTAGATATTTTTATGCAAATTTTATGGTTGATTACGATATTATTCAAAACTCAGAACTTCGACTTCTTGTCATGGCATCTGAAAGTATGAACTCTCTTCCGGAAGATCGCCGTCAGGTCATGGTTGGCAAGATTGCCGCGCTGCCTGAAGAAGGTCAGCAGGAGTTTCTTGTTGCCCTCCGCAATGAACGTATGCAGATCGATAATGCCAGAGCGCAAAAAGGGGTCACTACCCTTATGGAAATGGAGATGATCAAAAAATCCAGTGCTGAACTTGCCGCGTCCAGTCGTGGTTTTGAAATGGAAGTGAATGCCGCCCGTGAGTCCGCTGTAGTGCAACAGGAAGGCCCTGCTGAAAATATTCTCCAGTCAATTTAATTGTGGAAATATGAAACTTTTCTGCACCAAATTTTCCGCATTTGCAACATTGTCGGCGTTCCCAGCACGCGGGGTTTTTTATGGAGAAAAACCAAATGATGCTGCAAAAGAAAAACCGGCTGCCGGTTCTGAAACTGCCAGCGAAAGTGATCTGCAACAGGCAAAACGCGACTACAGTGAACGGTGGGATACGCTAAAAAAGTTCCGTGATCAGGACCCAAGCGTTCGTGGTGAGATTAAACAGGAGGACTTCCAGAAACTCTCGGCCCGTGCAGGAGTCGTTGCCAATGAATTTTTGAAAAAAGTTCAAACTGATAAAAAACTTGTTGATCCAGAGAAAATTTACACCAGCGATGTTGTTGACGCTGAAAGAGTAAAAAGTACGCTTGGTGTTTTGGATGGCATTATCGAAAAATACGGCAGCGAGAAGAAAGGCAATGCCCCGGAATGGCTTCGCGAAGCCGTGGCCAAGCAGCCCCGAAAAGAGTTCAATGAAGCATCAAGTGTTATGTTCGGCAGACTGCAGCAACTCATTCATCCAATTCTGGGTGGCGACGCCAATCAAAAAAATCCGGAAACGAATGATTATCTGCGTGGCCCGGGGGTCCTTGCGCGACTGGAAATGCTGCAAACCCGTATTGGCTCATTAGGCAATGTTGTTGCGACTTCAACAAACCTGGATTTCATTCAGGCGGCAACCATGGAAGTGAAAGGCATGGAGGCAGAGATTCAGAAACTTCTTGTTGTAGATACAGGGCGTGGCCATGTGGGGTGGGCTCTTGAAGAAGCTTTCTATGGTTCACCAAGTGGCAAAGGTTTTTTGTATCTTTCAAAAGCATCACAAAAAGATACTGTGCTGCTCGAGCGCATTGCCTCCAGATTAAAATTTGCCAAACATTTTGATTTTACCCGTGTCCCTGAAGGAACTTCATGGACTCTTGATAAAGCAGGTTTTAACATCACCATCACCAAGGGACCCGGCCGCGAGTTCAAAACTACAATTAATAATGTTTATCTCCATATTGTTGAAAAGTATGGCGCCTCGTTTGTGAAATACCTTGCGCCTGAGGATCGTAAATATGTGAAATCTTACAATGAAACAACGGGAGAAGTTGTGGTTGAACGTACCTGGCCGGTTCCTGAAAATGATGTTCCTCCTGCTGTGGTGAGCCAGTATAAAACGCTCGATCCACAATTTGATAAAGACCCTGCGCCAAAACGTGTCACTGTTGGCGGCGACACCTTTGTTGTCAGCCGGACCGTTGAAGCCGGGAAAAAACGTTACCGGGTTGAAAAAGTTGTTCTTGCCTGATTACCTCCCTCACCATGACGAAAGAACAGTACATCGAGAGTATCAATAAGTTCAGCGTTCTGGGCAACATGAGCGAGTTCCTCCGTTCTTCATACCTTGAAGCAGATCCATCAAGCTATGACGCCAATCTGAAAATGCTTGAACTTGCCGAAGGAGATTTAAAAACTGCGAAGATCTCCTATCTGCGCGCGTCGTACGAAGCCACAGCAGTTTACGAAAAAGAGGCCCAGGCTGTTCGCCATGAGATGGTAAAAAAGGCTGAAGTAAAAGTTCAAAGTAGCGAGCAGTCTGCTGCAGAAAATCTTATCAAAAACATTTAACATATTTTTTATGGGAGAAATACCATCACAATCCGATCAGCTGGCTGCACGGGAAGCCATTAAGGCGAAAGCCCCGGAACTGGAGAAAAAAGGTGCGGATTTCCAGAAAAAACTCGACTCCATGAGTGACGAGGATATCAAAAAGCTCCTCGTTGATTCAGAAGCGGATTTTGCAAAAAAAGATGTAGATGCCAAGTTTCAGGAGATCATGAACGATCCGGTCGTGAACCCAAAGCTTGGTGACGGAAAGTTCTATCTTCCGGACCAGTATGAAAGCCATAAGGATATTCAGCCTCTGCGTGAAGCCCGCGATAAAGCGAAAGCTGCCATTGATAAAGCCCGCGAAGATTACAAAGAAAAACAGCAGGAAATTACCGATGCCATGCAGCTCCAGCGCACATCGAAAATCCATACCGAGGAAGGATACAAGGCCATGGCCGGTAACCGGGCTGCGTTGATGAGCATTCTTGATTCTGACCCGTCCAAACTCCAGATGGAAGATATCAAAGGGCTTGAACAAAAACTTGCCGGCGTCAACGGATCCAATGTCGTCATTCAAGAGCATGTTTATGCCAAACTGTCTGATGATATTGATACGATCGACAAAATGAAATTTAAAGATTCCCTGGCCAGTGTGAAGTTTGCTTCCGAACTGATGAAGGCCAACTTCAAGTCTTTCAACGAAACCTGGACCCAGGTTGATAACAACTCACCACTTTATAAATCTGCGACAAAGTTTGTTGATGCCCTGCTCCTGCGGGCGAATGCAAACGCCACCAATGATGCGGCAAAGTTTGACCAGTCCAAAGCCATGATGGCCGATGCCAGAGGATCAGTAGAAAAACTGAAGCTCCGTGAGATCCGTATTGGCGTTCCAGGCGAGTCACCGGCTGATGAAGGTCCAGCAGAAATGAAAATCGCCATGGGACCTCCTCCGGCTCCTGAGCAGTAAAAATCCTGTTCGCTGTTGCCGACCGTCCGTTTGCAATAAAAAAGAGACCCGTACGGGTCTCTTTTCGTTGATGCATTCAAAAGTTCCTGATTAGTTCATCTTCTTGCGGATGAACGCAGGAATGTCGAGTTCGTTATCGCTCGTTTTCATGCCCTGATTGGCGCTGTTTGGAGTAGCGTTCACGCTGCCGTTCTGCTGGCCAAGGGAAACGTGCTGGCGGAGAATGCTTGGACGTTCACGAGGGGTATCATCAAAGCCTGTTGCAACAACCGTGATCTTTACTTCACCAGTGTAGGAGTCGTTAATAACGGCACCAAAGATGATGTTTGCTTCAGGGTCCGCAGCTTCAGTAATGATGCGGGCTGCTTCATCAACCTCAAACATGGAAAGGTCGTTTCCACCAGTAACGTTGAAGAGTACGCCTTTGGCACCATCAATGGAAAGCTCAAGCAGAGGGGATTCAATAGCAGCTTTTGCCGCTTCAATTGCGCGATTTTCGCCTGTACCGTAACCAATACCCATGAGAGCGGAGCCGGCATTTTCCATGACGGTCTTCACATCGGCAAAGTCTACGTTGATCATGCCGTGAACGGTAATAAGGTCGGCGATGCCCTGAACACCCTGGCGGAGAACATCATCAACCACCGTGAAGGCTTCGGTAATCGGAGTCTTTTTATCGATAATGGAAAGAATTTTGTCGTTTGGAATGGTGATGAGGGTGTCCACCTTGCTCTTGAGGTTCTCAAGACCATCATCGGCCTGCTGGCGACGGCGGTGACCTTCAAAGGAGAACGGTTTGGTAACAACCGCAACCGTCAGAATACCCATCTCTTTGGCAATTTCAGCAATAACTGGAGCACCACCTGTACCAGTACCACCACCCATACCACAGGTGATGAACACCATGTCAGCTCCTTCAAGTGCCTGGCGAATTTCCTCAGCATTCTCCTCGGCAGCCTGGCGTCCAACATCAGGGTTGCTTCCTGCGCCCAAACCACGGGTTGTTGCCTTACCAACGTTGATTTTGATTGGGGCTTCAGAATGGTAAAGGGCCTGGGCATCAGTGTTCACAGCAATAAACTCGATACCGCGCAGGTTGGCCTTGATCATGCGGTTGATGGCATTTCCACCACCTCCACCGACACCAATGACTTTAATGGAAGCTACCGGGTTCATTTCTGGAATGACCTCAAGTGTTTTTTTGCCAATCTGGTTTCCACCTGAAAACAGATTGCGGAGGTTGTCTTTTTGCTGGTGCTGATGAGGAGTTGCCATACATTGAGGAGTAAAGAGTATGTTTTTTTAAACGGAGTACAATTGTTAAACGAATTTTGATTAATTGTCAATAAAATATTCTAATTACCTGCCAGGATTATGGGAAAAGGGATTTGAACCAGTCCTTCATGCCTCCCATGGCTTTTCTTAGGCTTAAACCCTTCAGTGAGAATCCATAGGTGCGGTTTTCAAGTCTGCTGCCCCAGAGAATGAGACCAATGGCTGTGGCGTATGCCGGATCATCAATCTTATCAACCACGCCATCAAAGTTCTGAGGGAAGCCGATCTGGACCGGCAGGTTCAGGGTCTCACGGGCGAGGTCGATGGTTCCAGGCATTTTGACGCTTGCCCCTGTCAAAACAACACCCGCCGGGAGCATTCCGTCACGGTGGATCTTGGCAAGTTCATCTTTCACCAGAATGAAAATTTCGTGATAGCGGGCCTCAATAATTTCCGCCATCATTTTTTTGGGAACTTTTTGGGTATCGATTTTGCTCATCAGGGAGAGGTCGATCACTTCACGTTCACTGACATCCGATGGCAGACAGGTTCCATATTCAATTTTGATTTTCTCGGCAGTATCAATGGATGTACGCAGACCGATGGCGATATCGTTGGTGACATTTTCGCCGCCAACCGGAAGCACCGCGGTGTGAAGCGTTGTGCCTTCTTCAAACACACAGAGGGAAGTTCCACCCGAACCGATATCAACAACCACAACTCCAAGTTCTTTTTGGCGCTTGCTTAAGACAGCTTCCGCGCTGGCCAGACATGATGGAATGATGTCATCAATATCGACTCCGGCCTGAAGAACACATTTTTCAATGTTTTTAACTGCAGGAACCAGTCCGGTAATAATGTGCGCGTCAACCTCCAGACGGATACCGGTCATGCCCACCGGATACTTGATCCCTTTCTGTTCATCAACGGTAAAAGACTTTGGAATAATGCGCAAAATACGGCGATTACCCGGAATGGAAACGGCCTGGGCGGCCTCCAGAACGCGGTCAACATCGTCTTCAGTGATTTCATTTCCTGCGTGGGAAACCGCAATAACCCCCTTGGAGTTGATGGATTCGATGTGGGTTCCTCCAATACCAAGGAAGACATGATTGATAGGTTCTCCGGCCATTCTTTCGGCATCTTCGAGTGATGCGGAAATACTGTTAATGGTTTCTTCTACATCAATAATTGCGCCTTTACGCATTCCAGTTGATGGAGCGATGCCAACGCCGATAATATTTGGGACCTGGGATTTTTCTTCAAGATTGCCAACAACAGTTCTGATCTTTGAACTGCCAATGTCGAGACTTGCGATGACTCGTGCTTTTGCCATTCTTTCAAATTAAAAATTGAGTGGAAAATCGCCTTCTTTACAGGCGACATTGCAAAGAGGAGTTTAGATCAAAAATGCCATTTTGACAACAGAATCCGGGCTTATTTGAAGATTTGTTCGGATGTTAAATTGATGAGCGGCCGGACCGGTCTTATGGCCAAATGCGGCAGCTCAACCTCTTTTTTTCCTTCATTGAGCGCCTCTTCAATATCCTGGTGCATGCCCTGTGAAGGTGCGTAGACATGATCTGCCCAGACAAAAGTGTCCGCACTGCGACGGGTTTCTTTTGGAACCAGTGTTACTTTTTTTGCTTCACTTTTGCGATGAAATTTTTTGGCCATGTATTCACCGTTTACAACGCATAACCCTTCACCTCTTGCCTTTGCTTCCATGTAGTTTTTCTCAAGCCCTCCACATGCAAATCCGGGTTCACGGGCCGCCAGAACGGTGGCTCCGAGTTCACTTTCTTTTGGAACGAGTGCGCGTAAACGCACCTGAATAATGGCCGGCTGTGCCTCAACAGCGACATCGGCGTTGAATATTCTGAAAATGGCGAACAGCTGGGGATCGTTAAAGAAATCCACCCCGCTGGTGAGAAGTTCTTCAAAATATCCCGGGGTGAAAAAATCTTTCAGTTGATCTTTGTAGCAATAAAAATACCAGGGATTTTTTGCATGGTAACTGATGAAATGCTTTCTGATTTTATCCGGATCTTCCAAAAATCTTCCGATCTCCGGCATGTGTTTTACGTAAGCACGCGGGTCCTGAAGTTCAATGACTTTTCCCAGCATCGCACGGATGGCGCTCACGTTGAAGTAGCGGGTCATCGCGTCAAGAACCGGCAAAACCGACGTGGGATCACGGTCAATATACCCCTGGAGCTTTGTTGCCATTTCTTCGTCCGTTTTTGCCTCACTCTCCAAACGGTAAAACTTTTTGGGCGTCAGAACTTCGCTCATGGTTGTTATTACGACGTATAAAGAGTGTTATTTTACTGAATTTCTTCAGGTTGTCAATCTTTTCGAGCTGAAACACTCCACACCGGTTGAAGGCTAAAACATGCTCTGCTGCTGCTCTTCTTTGGGCGCCACAAGCTCCGGCATAGTGTCGATCTGTTTGAGCATCGTTCTGAATTCAAGTTTTTCCAAAAGGTTTTTGGCCGATTCGTATTCAGCGGGCGTGCGATGAAGTTCTTCAATTCTGATTTCCAGTGGTACGTCTGTAAGGATGGTGGCAAGCCGTTTACTCATGACCGAGTCATCTTTCCCTTCTTCCAGTTTTTTCTGCTGTCCGGGCGTGAGTTCGTCCAGATGGTTGTAGATATTTTCCAAATGATCGTATTTCTGAAGAAGCTCAACCGCGGTTTTCTCTCCTATTCCCGGGACTCCCTTGATGTTATCTGATGGGTCACCCTTGAGTGATTTATAGTCAACAATCTGGTCCGGGCGCAGCCCGGTGCGCTCTTTGACTGTCTCCGGGGTGTATTCAATGACCTCGGAAACGCCTTTGAGAGGCGCAACAACGTGAGTTTTGGGAGTTACAAGCTGCAATGCGTCACGATCACCGGTGAGAATGATCGTATGGATTTCCGGGTCTTCCTCAGCCTTGGAAGCAATGGTCCCAATAATGTCATCCGCCTCGTAACCATCAAGCTCAAAAACCGGCACATTAAAGACCTGGAGGGCTTCTTTCAGCCGTGGAAGCTGGGGATAAAGCTCTTCGGGAGGGGCGGAACGGTTGGCCTTATACTCTGTGTATTCCTGGTGGCGAAAGGTCGGCGCGGCGCGGTCAAAGGCCACCGCAAGATATTCCGGCTTTTCACGCTTCACAATCTCGATAAACATCTTCAAAAAGCCATAAACAGCGTTTGTGTATTCACCGTTTTTCGTCCTGAACAGGGGGAGCGAATGGAAAGCGCGATGGAAAATAGCGTTTCCGTCAATCACAAGGAGTTTTTTCATACGGGTGGAGGATAGCATTTGGAGCGATTTTTTGCTATAATATTAAGAATTATTCATGTGCCTAAGCCCATGGGACGCAGCGATCTGCAAAAACTTCTCGACGAAAAAAAGGCTGCCAAGAAACATCTTTTTGATGAATGCTGGCCTGACTCCGCACGCACGATGAATAAACATCCTCTGGTTGTTCTTTTTACAACCAAAGAAAAGGCCAATAAAGAGCTGGTGTTCAAGCTCCTGGAAGGCCTTTTTATTTTGCCAATGCACACCGTGGTTGTGAGTGAGGATGAGCCTGGTGAGAACGTTCACCACCCTTCCAGCAGAATCACCTGGTTCAATCCGGAGAGTGGCCGCAACGCAAAAAAACTTGATGATATTTTACTGGCCGCCGACATGGCCGTGATTTTTGATGAGAAGCAGAGCACGATCCATACACTTTTTGATAAGGGTGTTATTCCCGTCGGTCATGAAAAATCTCCTCATCTTCAGAACTACCATCCAAATGATGAAACCGGAAACAGCTTTACCTATTCGGACAAAGGTCCATGGGGCGTTTTTGCCGCGATTGTCCGGGCCTATGAAACGTTCCAGTTCCCGTACGACTGGCAGCATATTATCCGGAGCATTCTCAAGGTGAGATAAAAAAGTTTTTTGTGGAAATAAAAATCGCCCCACTGTGCGGGGGCGATTTTTTGATGTGTGATTGAGTTCTTCCGGAAATGACTAATCCAGTGATGTTCCGCCACTGGCGCTGTTTCCAAGACCCTGGATGTTGGTAATGATGTCGTTGAAGTTGATGTATTTGATGATGTCGAGACCGATGATACGTCCAACGGTTCCAACGATAACAACCGACAAAATCGTAATGATCAAACCGATAATGGCGTAGCGGATGGTACTGACCGCCTGTTTGATTTTGTCTTCCTGTCCTCCGGACAGAATGAAGGAGATACCTCCAATGAAGATGAAAATGACGGATAAAAGACCGGCAATAATAATGGCGTACGCCAATCCTTTATTAATAATCTCAACAATGTCGTAGCGCTGTGCTGCCCCTAAAATGGAGTTTGCTGGAATTTCTGCCATGCTCTTGTGAAGATTAAGAAATAGAAAAATTTACTCGGTTTTCACTTCGGTGCCATCCGGTTCAACGATTTTCAGATTTACGCGGGCGTTGTTTTTTGAACCGATAACCCGGAGGAGAATGCGAAGGGATTTTGCGGTCTGTCCACTCTTGCCGATGATTTTCCCCATGTCGTCTTTATTGACTTTCAGGGTGATGAGAACGCCCATTTCATCAACGGTGCGTACCACCTCAACATCATCAGGGTTCTGGACAATCTGTTTTACAATGTACTCAACAAAGTCACGGTCAGATCCTTGAGAAAAGTCTTTCGTTGCATCCATAGGAATGTGGATTAGGGATTATGATGTGAGCTTTGTCAGCATGATTACGCAGCAGCAGCCGGAGCTGGTGCACCTGCCGCTGGAGCAGCTTCTTCACCCTTCTTTTTCATGTTGGATTGACGCTTTGCGATGTATTTCTCCATGTTTGCGAAACCGTGCTTCTTGAGGAGAGCTGCAACACTGCTGGAAGGCTGTGCCCCTTTGCTCATCCAGTATTCAATGCGCTGTTTTTCAATCTCAAAGGGTTTGGCGCTTTTTGCCGGCTGATAGTGGCCGACGACTTCAATAAATTTTCCTTTTACCGGGCGGGTATGTTCTGCAACTACGATACGGAATGATTCCTGTTTTGCACGTCCTGTACGGGTAAATCTGATCTTTAACATGTGATGATTATGCCTGATTATGGTATAAATGTACGTTTTTCGAGGAGGGAGGACTCCCGAGTTTGAAGGGCTGCGGGAGGCCCGGATTTTTATTCCGGACATCGTAAAAACGGTTCAAGTTTAGCGCAGGAAAGGGGATTGTCAAGTTTTCGGGCCGGGTTTTGAGCCTATATTTCGGCTTCCGGAGATTTTTCGGTCATCTCGATTTTCACGTTCAGGAGAGTTTTGGGGCCGAATTTTTTATTGATGGCTTCAAGGATCTGGTGCTTCTGCATGGCGACCTGCTGCGCCCAGGCTGAATTCACTACTCCGACTGTCAGGGTTTTCCCGTCATAGGATTTGGGGAAGGCCTGGTCGGCAATTTCTGCCGGAAAGATGGTTTTGGAAAGGCTCCTGAACTCCTGGCAGACATGGGCGGCCTGGAGCTGTTTTGTAACATTGTATTCCGCAGCGGCCTTGGGGATGAATTTTTGAAAGGCGTCAAACATCGCTTTCCGTGTAAATTTTTAGAGTGTCTTCCGTCATGGTCTTCCAGGAGAATTGTTTCACTCTTTCCAGTCCGTTGGCAATGAGTTTTTTGCGGAGCGAAGGCTGGCTGGTAACGGTGAAAATTTTCTCCGCCATGTCTTCCGGAGACGCGGGGTCAAAAAATACCGCGTTCTCTTTCCCGCAGATTTCGGGAATGGAAGAAATACTGGAAGCAACAACCGGGACGCCGCACTGCATTGCTTCAAGCGGGGGCAGACCGAACCCTTCATAGAGTGAAGGAAAAACATATGTCTGTGCGCCGTTGTACAGCGGCACGAGATCTTTTTCTTCTACCAGTCCGGTAAAAATAACGTCGTCTTCCAGTTTGAGCGAAAGCGTTTTCTCTTCCAGTTCCGGAGCGTACACCGGGTCTTTTCTTCCGGTGATCACCAGACTTCCTTCATATCCATATTCCGTTTTCAGCAGATGGAAAGCGTGCAGCAGATTGGGAAGATTTTTGTGACTTCTCCAGACGCCGGTGTAGAGAAGATAGGACTCCGGCAGGTGATATTTTTCTTTGACTGCCTGGATTTTTTTCTGGTCTTTTGCCGACGAGAGCGGCTGAAATTTTTCATGGACCCCTTCGTAAATGACACTGATTTTCTGATCCGGAGTTTTGAAAAGCTTCTGCAGATCCTGTTTGGTATTCCAGGAGACTGCTATGATTTTTTTGGCTTTCTTTACGGCGGATTTGATGGTGACATGGTAGCCGAACCTGTAGAGCGGCGAAGACATTTTTTTTCCGGGATAGAATGAAAGCGTCAGGTCGTGAATGGTGACAATAGATGGCCTCCGGTAAAAAATTGGCGCGTTAAAATGCGTGAAATGCATGAGGTCCAGTTTTTCTTTATTGAGTGCCCGGAGAAATTTTGTCTGCTCTGCTATGGAATAATGCGGAGCATCCACGAGAACTTTTTTCACCCTGGCGTTTGGCGGCGAGAAATGGGAGAACTCCGGTTCGTTAAAGAACAGCACGTATTCGTTTTCATGATCCATCCGGAAAAGATTTTCGGTGAGTTCATAAACATAACGGCCAATGCCCGTAAAGCGCGATGAATACATTCTGCAGTCGATGCCGATTCTCATAACAGGGATGGTTTCTTCAGGTGGTGTTCACGACCATATGTATCATATTTGAGATTTTTGCGTAATGGGCTTGCCAAAAATGAGACGCTTTATTATTATTGGCGGGCAATTTGCTGGATCAGCCAGCTTTGTGACATTTTCAATTCAGCGCCCCACACATGTGACATTGGTTTTGTGAGCGGGCAGGCGGGACAGTAAGTAGAGTACAAACCGAGGCCACGGGCCGAGGGCGAACGAGTGGGTTTCCCACGAAGTGAGCGTACAAAGCAAGGAGCGGTAGTTCAGCTGGTTAGAACGCCACACTGTCACTGTGGAGGTCGGGGTTCGAGTCCCCTCCGTTCCGGCCATGTTCGTTTTTTTGGCTAGCTTCCCTCTGTCGCTCTTGTAGGAGGGCTGTCGGGGTTCGAGTCCCTCCGCTCCGCTATGTTCGTTTTTTGGCTAGCCTCTCTGTCGCTCTTTGTAGGAGGGCTGTCGGGGTTCGAGTCCCCTCCGTTCCGCCATGTTCGTTTTTTTGGCTAGCCTCTCTGTCGCTCTTGTAGGAGGGCTGTCGGGGTTCGAGTCCCCTCCGTTCCGCCATGTTCGTTTTTTTGGCTAGCCTCTCTGTCGCTCTTGTAGGGGGGCTGTCGGGGTTCGAGTCCCCTCCGTTCCGCCATGTCTGGGTTTTGTGCTAAGATGCGGGCATGAGTGATCAAAAATACGCGTTGAAAGCCCTGGTACTTCTGGGCAATTTAAAGTCCGGCCATGAGCCTTCCAATACCGGGGAGCTGGTTGAACAGGTTTGCGGATATCTGAAAAAAGATACTGTTGAATGTGAAACTGTTTCGCTTTTTGACCTCAATGTTTTGCCGGGTGTGAAAGAAGATATGGGACCAGGAGATGAATGGCCGCTCGTGGCAAAAAAGATCCGCGCGTGCGATATTCTTATTTTGGCGAGTCCGGTCTGGTGGACAGGGCATTGCTCTGTTTTGCAGCGTGCCATCGAACGCATGGACGCGTTTGATGAAGAGTACCGCTCAACAGGAATTTCACCTCTGTATAATAAAGTTGGTGGAGTGGTTACCACAGGAAGCGAGGATGGAGCACTGAAAGTTATCGATCAGATCTGCGGTTTTTTTATGTGGCTGGGCCTTACCGTGCCGCCTGAGTCTGCGGCGTATTGGACGGGTGAAGTCGGCGCGGCTGCCGGACAGGAGCGGGCGCTTCGTGCAAAAAACCAGTACGTTGATACGCTTGCCAAAAAGATGGCCCGCAACCTTGCGGCCTACGCCAGATTACTGAAAGAGCACCGTCCACTATAGTCACGTTTTAAGCCAGGATCCGTTCCAAATATCCTGCATGTTTTATGTCTTCTTCCGGGCATGGTCCTTGACTTTACCATATGGGCACTTTATTAATACTTCCTTCAAATATCATTATTTTTTCAGCATATGTTGACGCAAGGACCTGGTGAACAGGAACAGCTCTCATTGAATATTGGATACGCTGAGGCACTCCAAACCATTGCCGCATTTTTTGAGGTCAAGCAAGAGGCCGCGGCCGCAAGCCTGGAATCAATTCGTGAAGATCTCCGATTCATCACCGATGGGAAAAAGTTTGAAGACGCACGGTTTGATCTGGGATGGGTTTTTGACGGAAAAAGTTACGAGAAGCATCTTTTTGTCACCTGCGACAATCGGGGGCCTTACCATTTTTCTCTCAATAAGGGTAAACTGGTTTCCCACGGCATTTTGACCATTGAAGATTTTGAGGATCAGCTGAAAAATCGACCGCAAGCCGGAGAAACCGTTCAACTGCCTGACGCCCGGATTTCCCAGCGGATCGGTTCTGTTTTGGATGGCGACTCGGGAGATTTGGATGAAGAGGGTGATCTTGTTCTGGCCGGCCGTGATCCTTCAGAAATGCCTACGGCATCAACGAGAAAACTTGCCATGATTCCTGATGAAGACGCGGGTTTCCGCTCACTGGCTGAAGATTATGTCCCAGCCCCGACTGACGCAGAGGATTAATATCTGAATTTTTTGTTTGCTTTTTCGTTGGCTCATCACTAGTATCGCGCCAATATTTTTTCTTACCATGAAAAACGTTTCAATTTTCTTTAACGGGGCCTACCAGGGCAATCCTGAAGAGTATCCAAGGCAGGTTGATCGTTTGAGAAAACTTGGTGATCGCCTGAAATCTTATGAGGCGAAGCCTGATTTTGTGCCTGTATATTTTCGCGGGGAAACGCCTGAACAGGTTCATCGTGATATTACGGGACAGGTTCGAAAAAATATTGAACGTACTGCCGGAACCCACAAAATTTTTTTTGGTGGTGACGGCTTTGCAGGAGCGATGGTGAATGCTGTTGGCAAACTTAAAGACGCTGCCGATGAACCCGGCCTGAAAGATGCCGCCGGGATTGATGAGCATCCGATTATGGTGGCCAAAGGAGGATCACTTAATCTTTTTTCCAAACACCTAGGGAGCGACCATGATGATGCCCTAGAAACTTTTGTCCGGGAACCTGATGCCGTTCGATCGGTGCAGGCCCGCAGAAGACAGCTCACGATTACCAAAGATTTTTTGGGCGACGATCCTCTTGGTAGATTTTCACAGACCTACCCTTTTGCTTTGTTCGCTGGAACAGGAACCGACGCGACCATGGTGAAAATCAATGAAGAGATGAGCCGGGCCAGACACTGGGCCCTGAATGTTGCTGGGGCCACGATCCAGGGTGTTAAAAATATCTGGTTTCAGGACGGAAAGTTTCGTCTGGATACCTTAGTGACCATCCCGTATTTTGGACTTATGCGTTTTCCGAAACATGTGGATACGCTTGCTGATGAAGCTTTTTATCGCCTGCAGTCTTCCGGGCGGAATGCCCTTGAAACAAGCCTTATTATGCTAGGCGGGCATGTTGCCATGTCCAACCCGCTGACGGCAGAAATGTTTTTGAGTTCAGGCCAGACGCTTTACCAGGTAGAAAAAGTTCCATCGGTTCAGGGGACCACTGTTGATGCAAACTGTCCGGATGGGCTTTGTTTTTATACTGACGGATTTCCCCAAATTTTTCCGCTCGGTCACGGAGAAAAAGCTGCGGTGAGCGCAACGACGGTCGGGGCATCGGGAGTCCGCATGGCTTCGTTCCACGGTCAGTAGTTATTCAGCGGCAGCGAAACTGTGAGTGAGCCACTGCCGTGCGGCTGCTTCATGCTGCAGCTGCTGTTCACTGGTGATAAGGCGTCCCTGCCTTGGCTGACTTGTTACCGCCAATTTTATATGGGTGGCCGCGTTAATGAGCGCAAAATCTCCCATGGTAGTCCCCGCTGCAAGATTTGGATTTTTGCCGTTTGTTGCCTTGAGGAGTGCTTCGATTTTTCCTGCTTTCCAGGTGAGAGGGAATACGGGCTCTGAAGTGATGATCCCGTTTTCAACACGTGTACTCATTCCAAGGGCGTGTATGGTTTTTCCACCAAGATACTCGACCATTGGCTCAATGGCCCAGAGCGGGGAGCCTGATATAAAGTAGACTCTGAATTTTTTTTCCAGAAGCCTGGTGATGAGTTTTTGCTGGTCTTCAAAAAAAGGCATGCTGTGAAGATTGGCCATGAATGCCTCTTTTGCCCACTTCCGTACGGTTTCTACGGGGAATCCTGCGTTCGTCTGGGCGAGCCACATGAAGCCCTTTTCCTCATCTTCTGCGACCAGGTTGTAGTAGTGTGCCCAGGGATCACGGGGCAGATTTGGAAGCAGGCGGTGAAGAACCTGGTATTCAAAAAATCTTTCCGCAATGTCTCCATCCCAAATCGTTCCATCAATATCAAAAGCGGCAATGGGATTTTTTTCTGCGCCTGTTATTGCTTCAATCTGCATTTCGAGCGTTTCCCAAAGTTCGCTTCCGAATGGCTGATATCCGCTATTCCTGCTTGTTCCTGTGTTGTTTTTCATGAGCCAGCATTTTAGCTCAAAAACATTTTTTGTCCATGATAAAATGGGGATACTTTCCAATGAATGCGCATGGCTGAACATCACAATACTCATTCTGAACATTTTCAAAAAGCTGTCCTGGGCGGCGGCTGTTTCTGGTGTCTTGATGCCGCTTTTTCAAGAACGAAAGGAGTCAAACATGTGACCACCGGGTATGCCGGGGGCGACGTTCCCGATCCAACCTACCGTGAAGTCTGCGGCGGCAAAACACACCATGCCGAGGTTGTGGAAATCGAATTTGATTCATCAGTGATTACCTATGAGGATATTTTGGGAATATTTTTTACCATTCATGACCCAACCACACTCAACCGGCAGGGTCATGATGTTGGCACCCAATACCGCTCGGTTATTTTTTACCTCAACCAGGAACAGAAAGAGTCCGCTGAAAAAATCATGAAAGAGGTGTCTGATGAAAAACTTTATGATGACCCTCTGGTGACGGAGCTTTTACCGCTCGAGCAGTTTTACCCTGCGGAGGATTATCATCAGCAGTATTTTGATAAAAACCCGGACCAGGCTTATTGCCAGCTGGTTATTATGCCCAAACTGTTCAAGTTCAAGGAGAAATATAAGAAGTTTTATAAATAACGCACTCCGGTTATAATGGCACTGGTTATTTTCTACCTGTAAGGAATCCTTATGAGGAGGATTATTAAAGGTGTCATCCTGCCGTTATTATCACAAAACTTTGACAGGTTCTGGTTAATATGTTATAGGATGTCCTACGTTTTAACTCATTGCCCATGACAACACCGGATAGATTTGATGCTGATGATGTGGAACTATTAAATGAGGAGCGTTCCTGTCATTATGAGCAGATCATTGGAAGTCTTTTTTGTGATGATCAGACCGGACTTCATGTGTTTTTTCAGCGGAATGATAAAAATGCTTCATTCATCCACTGGCTTGTACAACTGGAGCACCAGCTTGACGGTCGCACCTTGTTTGAGAACTCCAAAGACAGTGACGGACTTGTTGACGGCAAGAAGCTTATTGATAGGCTTCTGGTCATTTTTAATCAGGCGGGAGGCGTTGTTGCCAGCACCGATGCGGCAATTTTTGCGGAGGCTCATTTGACCAAGGCTGAGTTTATGAGTCATCTTCAGCGCGGCCTGGTGAAAGCTTCCAAGATTTTTGAAGATTCCGCATTTCAGGCTGAAGACCATTTCCTGGAAGGAGTTGCTCCTGCGTATATGTCATACGGAGGAAGCGCCCAGCCAAAGCCTTCTGTTCCACCGGCATCGATTCTGGATATGAGGCCGTCTTCTGTTCCTCAGCCCCAAACACCTGATTCTGAATCAAAAATGAAGGGTGCGAAAGTTATCACGATCAGCTTTGAACGTGAGGGAGCTATACGCCAGATGCTTCATGAAGTGGGGCTGCGGATAACTGCTGAAAATTTTTCCGATGATGATATTGCCAAGGTGGCCATTCCGGAAATTTTGCGCGTTGCCGATTTTGCTCTCCGCCGTTTTTCCCGTTCAATTATTCGTCGGACACCACATCGTGATCTTGAAGATCTTATTCAGCGAACCACGGTTGAGATTATTGGAAAACTCCAGGATATGGCCATGGAACATAAGGATAAACCGGTTTCGGGTATCATTATCTATTTTTATTCAACTGGAAAAGATTCGCTCCGCAATGAACTTGAGAAAAAAATCCACGAGGAGGTTGGTGCCTATTTCCGTGAAGTTCACCAGTCTCCGGTGACAACTATGCCGGGTACCCGCACCCCAACCAAACGCCCGAGCAATCACGCCATGCCGGCACCGCAGCCTCTCGCTGCGCCACTTCCGAAAGCCGGTACCAGACCTCCATCTTCTCCAAATATTCCGGCGGCGCCTGTTCCGATCAACGTTCCTCCGCGCTATTTGAAAACCCAGCGTCCTCCTGATTTTGTCCGCGATCTTCCAAAGGGTGCGGCTGATACCCCCATGGACGATGAGCCAACACAGGTTGATATTCCCAAATTTTCCGTCCCTGCCGGCATGGAACCTCTTGCCGGAAGCGATGATGATCTTATTCCCCAGCATATGGCTCCTGCGGCTTCACGTTCGCCATCGGAATCTTCGCCGCCCGCACCAGTGCCGCCGATAACCTCAGAGACAACACAGCAGCCAGCCAAAGGAACAGCCAGCCGGATGCTTGCAGATATTTTCAGTGATCCTGATGAAGTCACACAAAATCCAATTACCGCCCCCGTTCAACCTTCTGAACGGCCAGCGCCAATGCCTATTCCAATTGTAAAGGGCTACGAACCTCTTCCGCGCCCAGTTTCGGAAATTCCGCTGCCACCTTCCAGCAAAGATATTCTCAAACAAGAGCCCGTCATTCAGTACCGGGAAGGCGCGAGTGCTCCTCCGGCTGCACCTGCCGGGTCAACCCATTTCCAGACAACCCCGGGCGCCCCTGAACAGCAGCTCCCTCAATCTTCACATATTCCAGCCGTAACCCCGCCGGCACGTCAGGCACCTGTACAAACTCCCCGCACACCGGCCGCTGAGCCAGCGAAAAAACCTGGATTTTTTGGTAAAGCGAAACGCTGGATCGTTGGTGCGGCCATGGCTGCTGCCGCAGCTGTTGGAATTTATACCGTTACCCAAACCAAAGGAACTTCTCCTGAAGGAGAGTCTCCGGTTGCTTCAACTACTGCAACTTCCAGCGACGCACCAAAGAACCCTTCACAGGTTTCCTCTGTCCTGAGCACCGGACCTTCTGCGGCCGGCACACAGGTTCCACAGGCAACATCCGCTCCTGCCGTAACCCAGCAGCCGCAGGCTCCACAGGTTCCGGTCGTTGAAAAAAAGGCCCCGGAGTCTGTTTCAGGTTGAAACAGTCCTTGGATCTTATAACTATGGACTGGGATCATCTGACGGCGCCAAACCTTTCACGGGAACGGCCGCTTTGGCTGAAGGTGGAGTGGACGCGACACCGTTTGCCACCGGACTTAAATCGGCAACATGGTATGAGAATCAGAAAAAAACTGCCGAAACGCTGCTCAAAATTTACGGTTCCAATAAAACTCAACTTGATAAAGATGCTCTGAACTTTATCACCGGGCATGAAGCCATGCTTCGTGATCTGGCGGCGCAGTCCGATTTTAGTCCTGTGCAGTTTAAGAAACATTTTGAAGAACGTTACGATGCGGCCGATGTGTTTGGTTCAAACGGTCTTTATAACAATCTTCTGGCTTTCCAGCGTATTGTGAATCTTTACGGCGGTGACGTTGAAAAGATTCTGAAAGATAAAACGGTTATCAAGTTTGTTGTTGGTTCCAGGATGATGGCTCCTGAATTGCGCTATGCTAAGGCTGTCCAACCGGCCGCCAACCCGGCGACGAATTTGAAAACTCCGGCCGGCAGTGGGGACCCGGCTCCTGTTCCGGCACCGGCAGGGGATAAAGATCAGCATGGCTTTAACCAGAAAGCTCCTAAAACTTCCGGTGAAAAATTTGGGTATAACATGTTGCACCAGGGTGTTGATATGAACGCGATTGATGCGGCCTGGGATACCATTGCCAATGAACATGCCTCAAAAGCTGCAAAACATCAGCAGCTCCGGGCTGAACTGAACGCCAAGGTTGCCAAACTCTTTGCCAGCGTGAAACCGGCGGCTCAGGTCGATGACACTCCTGATATTGAGGTGAGCGAAGTTGATCTTCACCCGGCTGAACTTGTAGAAATGGACCGCAAGGCCGCACTTTTGGAACGCGGTGAACTTGTAGTGCCACCCGTCAGCGATACACAAAGCGGCAGTGTCCTCCTGGCGATTGAAAATGGCTTCCTCAAGGAGTGCACCAGCACATATCAGATGGACCGAGTTCAGCAGCGTGTGGCCAAAATCCGCATGAGCAAACTGGCGGAATATGAAGTCCTGGATAACGGTCAGATTTACGCCAAAATTTCTGCGGAAGACCTTGCGGATCTTCGTAAAATTGTCGCCTAGGCCCCCTTGGCAATTTGGTAATGTTTTTCTTCACTTTGCGTTATAGTACGTGTCCGGTTTCGTGACTTCCTGAGACTGTTGACAAAACTATATTTTTTGTTATAATCACCTCCAATCAATTTTTCTCCTAAACTATGATGCAACACGGTCCATCCAATGAACCTCTCAGCAATGAAGGTCAGGCGCAGTTTGATGCCGTACAGGTTGGTATTGCCGAAATGGGCGAGGACAAGTTTCTCCGTGACCTTATGTACAGCCATGACCGGGCGAGCCTCCGTGACCTGGCCGGAGACCTCAACGATTTTGCTGGTGGCGTTAAAGAGGGCAAGTTTTCCAAAGACCAGATTGTCCTTGAGCTTGAGGCTATTGCCACAAAATCTCTCCGTACGGTTGGAAGAAACCGCGACCTTGCTTCTACAAATTACAGCGGAGCCAGAAAAGCACTGGTCAGACATTTTTATGCTCTTGCCAGAAAATTCGGCGTTCAGATTGAGCTCAGTGCCCGTCTGGATATCTGGGAAAAAGAAAACCCGCATACCGACAATCCAAAAGAACAGACCTACCAGGAGCAGCTTGAGGCTGTTTCACGCGTAGTTGAGTCCAGGTTTGGAACGATGTATGCCACTGTTACCAGGGATGCTGGTTACGATACTGAGAAGGTTGTAGCCGGATGTCTTGAGTACCTCACCAGCGTTGTTGCCGGCGAACAGGGTGGTCCGGTTTCCTACTTTTTTGGTGTCGCAGACAAGTTCAAACTTGATGATGTCGAGAAAAAACGCCGCACTGAAGTCATGAAAGCCAAGCTTCTGCCTATGGTCCGTGAGGCGTTAAAGCGTGACGCCCAGCGCGCCACCAAAGATGTTTTTGATCCCTTGATGCGGGAAGTTTTTCCGACCGAATCCAGCGTCAAAGGAAGAACCGCCTCAAGCATTGCCGATGAATTGATTACGGATCATATCCGTCTTCGTTTCAAAAAAGCGAATGGTAAATACCAGGAATACAAACCTTTTGCTTACTACTGGCAGATTGAAAAGGATGACCATCATCGTATCTTTGAACTGCGTCAGAATATGATTTATCTGGTCCAGCAGTACTGGGGACCGGCGTTAAGAAAAGATGAACATGAAGACAAACAGGTCGCTAAAACCAAGGTCCGTTTGTCCCAGGACTCTCATTATTTTGCAGGATATATCGCTCCACAGGTTACGGTACCAAAGGCTGCCCTGAATAATGGTGGAGCTGCTGCAGAGATCACTCCTCCGACCGTTCGTGAAGGACGTGGAGCGTCTCAACCGGCTCCTGCGGCTTTGCCGGAAGGCGAGGGAGCAAAAGTTCATGATATTGCCGCAATGCAGGCCCAGCTTGCTCAAAAAGCTGCCGCCAGCAGCAATCCAACTGCCGTATCCAGCGGTCCGATCGTTTTGAAGCCGGCCTCACAGCCAGCCCCTGCACCAAAAGAAAAAGTTATTGTTGATCTCCCGGGTGTTACGACAGAACCTGCTACTCCAGCACCACAGGATCGTGTAACTGTTCCGGAAGGACAGCTTGCCCCTGCGGCTGCTCCTACTTCCCAGCCAGCAGCGCCCAATAGCCGTGAAGTAAAAACCATTCCTCCAACTACACGGCCTCAGCGTCCGAATGTAGAGTTCCGCAGTGACCGTGATGAGGTAACCCAGATGGATGCCCACAAGAAGGCCATGGCTGAGAAAGCGAAAGGTGGTGGTGTCTTTGGATGGCTGAAACGTAACGCTATTGCCATTGCTGCTGTCCTTGGTATTGGAGCAGTAGGAAGTGTTGCAGCTTACAAGGCGGTCAACACCTACGACCAGAAAGATGCTTCTTCTGAAGTTGCAAAAACTCCTGAAAAAAATCCAGGGGCAAAAGCTTCTGCAAGCGTGACCCCGACTGCTGTTGCTTCCCAGACTGCTACTGCCGCGCCTTCAGCAAGTGCTGAACAGAAAGTTGCATCTGCATCCCCAACAGTTACTCAACAGCCACAGGTTCCCCAGGCAGCTGGCACTGACGTCAAAGCTCCTGAGGCCGGCGCAAAGGTTGAAACGGTGCTTGGTACTTACAGCTACGGCCTTGGATCTGCCGATGGCGCCCCTGTCTTTACCGGAACAGCTTCCGTAGCAGAAGGCGGCGTTGATGCTACTCCATTTGCCGCAACACCGAAGAATGCTACGTGGTATGCAGGTCAGCAAAAAAATGCTGAATCGCTCTTGAAGATTTACGATTCGAACAAGTCTCTCCTTGATAAAGATGTTGTGAACTTTATCAGCAGCCACGAAACCATGCTCCGTGACCTGGCGGCACAGACGACCTTTACTCCTGCCCAGTTTAAAAAAGATTTTGAAGGACGCTATAAAGCCGGTGATATTTTTGGAGCAAAAGGTCTTTATAACAACCTCCTTGCATTCCAGCGCATTGTGAACCTCTATGGCGGCGATGTTGAAAAAATCGTCAAAGATAAAACAGTTATCAAGTTTAGCATTGGCGCAAAGGCGATGGCTCCTGAACTGCGCTTTGCAAAAGCACTCCAGGTAACAGCGGCTGCCGTACCGGCGAACGGTGCTACGGGCGGAGGAGTGAATAACGGGACGAACGGCAACGGAAATCCACCTGCCAATGATGGAAGCAAGGGCGATGACAAAGGCGGCTCCAATGAATACACTCCAGGCAACGGAACTCCGGGCAATATTCCGGCCAACGTTCTTCCTGGATCGTTCCCATCACAGGACCCTGAACTGCGCTTTGGATTTGCAGCTCCTCAGAAAGTTAATCCTGGCTCCAGCGCTAATGTTCGTACGAAGTTCCTTGATGACTGGAAGGCCAGTGAAGCCAAGAAAGTTGAAGATGCCAAAACTGCAAAGGATCTCCTTCGTCAAAGAGAAAGCATTCTGGCTTCCTATGAAATGGATAAGATTGATGCCGCCTGGGATACCATTGCTGCAGAGCACCAGAAGGCTGTTGAACGCAAACAGGCTTTGAAGGCTGAACTTGATGCCAAGATGGCGAAAATCTTTGCAAAGGGGAAAGCCATGGAGGCTGAAAGAGCCAAAGCTCCAGCGCTTGAGGTTCAGAAAACTTATAAAGTTGCCGCGACCGATAAAAGCATTAAATTCGTTCTTGAACGTCAGATCCAGGCCAGCAAACTCAACGATGAGTCCAAGGCAAAAGCCATGGCGGCTGTCCAGGACATGATCCGTTCCAATGGGGCGTTCATTGAGACATATAAACTCCATGCCGACGGAAGCCGTGACCTTACCCTGAAAGATGAATGGAGAACGAAACTCCATGAAGCAGCAGGCGTACAGGTTGCCGTTGCCCAGCCTGCCCAGGAAGAGGTTTTGGAAGAGCTCACCGATGACGACATCATTGAGGTTATTGATCCAGCGGTTTCAAAGGCTGCTTAAACATTCAATTTAGAGCGGAAACTGCGGGTTACGGAGGTGTTTCTGTAACCTGCGGTATTCCGGACAGTTGGCAAGAACCAGGCTGTAAAAAGCCCTGGAATGGTTCATGTGGACCGTGTGAGCAAGCTCATGGATAATCACCGACTCAGCCACATCAAGTGGGAGCAGAATGAGACGCCAGTTAAAGTTCAGGCTCTTGTCACGCGTACAGCTTCCCCAGCGTGTTTTTTGGCCTCTTATGGTGATTTTCTTGAAGGATACGCCCATTTGTTCAGCCAGCTCTTCCGTTCGCCTATAAAAGAATTTCTCGGCTGTTTTTCTTAAATATTTTTCCAGTGTTTTTTTGGCGTGATGCATGGTTCCGTCGCAGGTGATGTGGAGTTCGTAGCCCTGAACTGAAGCTGTCTCCTCGGCAAAAACCAGCTGCTGCACCCTTCTGACGGAAGGTTTTTTCTCCGCTGCAGCGAGAATCTTTACTATGAAATGCGTTCCGAGCACGGCAATCGTTGCTCCGTGAGCAAGGCTGTTTTCATCGCGGAGTTTTCTTCTGGATTCAAGTTTGTCGAGCTGGCGTAAAATCCATGCTTCATGTTCGTGCACAATTTCGTCCAGATGGGACGGATTGAAACGTTTTGGAACGGTTACTTCAAGCCCGTGGTCGAGGCTTATTTTGAAGCGGAGCGTACGGGCAGCCGAACTTTGAATAAGCCGGTACTCGTAAGATTTCCCCCTGAGAACCGCCGTACGGTTCAGCACGATTTTTTCTGTGGGCCTTTGAAAAAACAGTTTCCTGTTCAACATTGATCGTGATAAAGTTTCAGGTGCATTTTGCCTTCGTTTTATGAAACAGCCAAAGCAAAATTTTCTGGATTTTCTCAGGAGTCCGTTTGGAACCATCCTGATTGTTGTTGTATTTTTTTACGCAGTCACTTTTGCCGTTTACTATTTCTACAGTCCGGGCCCGGAAGAACGCCGTCAGGCCGAGCGTGAAATCCAGAACCGTCTTATGACTCAGGAACTTCAGTCTGTACTTTCTACCCAGCAAACACTTTAATTTTTCCTATGGCACTTAAAAATCAGATCCAGGCCGATATGATCGCGGCGATGAAGGCGCATGATGAAATCAAGGTATCAACACTCCGCATGCTGAAAGCGGCAGTTTTAAAACAGGAGGTTTCCGGCGAACGCAAGGAGGCTACTGATGAGGTTATTTTGGGTATTATTGGTAAAGAGATTAAGGCCCGTCGGGATTCGGCTGAACAGTTCCGGAACGGTGGACGCATGGAGATGGCAGAAAAAGAGGAAAAGGAGATTGAGGTGCTTCTTGGCTACATGCCGCCACAAATGAGCGAAGATGAACTGAAAAAAGTTGCTCAGGAGGTTATTGCCGCCATGGGAGCTTCGTCCAAAGCTGATCTGGGAAAGGTGATGGGGGCCATGATGGGGAAGGTAAAAGGGATGGCAGATGGAGACATGGTGAGCAAAGTCGTGAAGTCACTTTTGCCCTAGTTTTCATGAAAATTTACACGAAAACCGGTGACCAGGGCGAAACCGGACTCGCGAGTGGGCATCGACTGCCTAAAGATCATTTGCGTATTCAGGCTTACGGTGACGTTGATGAATTGAATGCCGTTCTTGGTGTTTGTAGAAGTTCTCAGTCCCATCCTGAAATTGATGCCGTGCTTCACCAGCTCCAGCGCGAACTTTTTGATCTTGGGGCTGACCTGGCGACGCCGCTGGATTCACCCGTGAAAGTGCCGCGTGTTGGGGACGAGCATGTTGTTCGTCTTGAACAACGGATTGATGCCATGGATGAAAAATTGTCGCCTTTGCGTCATTTTATTTTGCCCGGAGGCTGTGTTACGGCTTCACATCTTCATCATGCAAGGACCGTTTGCCGCAGAGCTGAACGGACCATTGTTGCGCTTCAGAAAGCTGAGCATATCGGTGAAAACGTTGGCAAATACATGAACCGGCTGGGCGACCTGCTCTTTACCATGGCCAGATACGCCAACATGCTTGAAAAGCACTCCGAAGAACCCTGGAAGCCATAACTTATTCATGAATACGCCATTTCAAGGGTATTGACATGTTTTTAATAATGTGTTTAAATAAACTCCTCGTGTAATGATGCATTCCTGAGTTTATTATCATTTTTGTATCTTCAATTTTTCTTATGGATCAACAACGTGAACAATTCGGTGCCGCCCCTTTGACGCCCGCAAATTTGCCCGTCGAATCCGGAAAGCCAGGTGTTTCAAGAGTAAACCGCGTCCAACGATTAATGAGGGGAATGTTTGCAGGAGCTGTAATTGCTCTTGCGGCAGATGCGGCGGCGGGATGCAGTGGGGAACGCTTTGACATAGCCATTTCTGACGAAGATGCCGGAACGGAAGGTGGGGTTGATGGCATGACCGACACCATGATGGAAAGTGACAGTGACGATGCCGGAAAAGATGCCTCGACTAAGGATGTCGGGCCTGACGGTGATGCCGCACTGGCCGATTCATTTTCCAATGATGCCAAGAAAAATGTCTGCATCAAATGGATGACGGCTGAGCTCGGTGTTCAAAAGGGAGCTTCTGCTGACGACCACAACTGCGAACCAAAACCGTACAGTTTTTCCATGCCTCTCGGGAAATCCTATGACCTTTATATCTGGTCCAAAGATGTGCCAACCAATAATGCGGTGGCATTTACTTCCGGATACACATTTAATGCCTATAAAACCAAGTGCAGTGCCTACAGCGTTCCTCCAAAAAATTCAGAAATGAACGCCGAGCTTGTCTCTGCAGGATACAGTTCAACGGTCAATGCGGGCACGGCTCCGAATGTTGAACTGAACAACGCCAGCTGCGCCAACGGGGTTGCGTTTGTTGCCCATGTGGCTCCTTAAGTGGATTTTTGTTTCTTGATATTCTCCAAAGCAATGCGGGCGTTGCGCTGCAATCCCGCTTTTTTGGTGCGCATGACCGGGGATCCTGCGAACTTTTGCGTAAAATCCTCATCAGTCGCTATGTCTAAAATTTCCTGAAGCTCCATGGAGTGTCCGGCAATTTTTACGTTTTTGAAAGCCTCAAGCTGGAGCGGTTTTGCGAAAGATTTATTGTATGGGCAAACCTCCTGACAGATATCACAGCCAAAAATCAGGGTACCCATGGACGGGTGAAGCTCTTCGGGGATGGGGCCTTTATTTTCAATGGTGAGGTAGGAAATACATTTCACGGCATTCATTTGTCCCGGACCCAGCAGTGCCTGCGTTGGGCAGGCATCAATACACCGGGTGCAGTTTCCACAGGTCCCGTCCCTCGGCTTATCCGGAACCAGTTCAAGGGTGGTGAGCAGTTCGCCAAGCAGTACGTACGAACCAAATTCCGGTGTGATAAGCGTGGTATTTTTCCCCAGGAATCCCAGCCCTGCTTTTACGGCGTAAGATTTTTCCATGATTGGAGCTGAATCAACGCATGGTTTGCATTTTGTTCCAGGGAACTCCTGCACAATGTACTGTTCAATCTGAAGGAGAAGTTTTTTGATGACTTTGTGGTAGTCGCGCCCGTAAGCATACCGGGCGAATTTTCCGTGATCCACGGGCGTTTCCGGAACTTCACGGTAATAATTTACCGCAATCACTATTACACTTTTTGCGCCTGGGAAAAGCTCGTCCGGGTGTGTGCGTTTGCGGGCATCTTCCAGGTAGTGCATCGACCCCTGGCGCCCCTCTCCAAGGAAGTTCCGGAGTTTTTGTTCTCCTTCTTCATCAGGCAAAGCGGCGGCGATACCGATAAGGTCTACGCCGATGGAACCAGCAAAATCTTTAATTTTTTGTGCGAAGTTGGTCAGAATCGTTGACTTTTTAATAAACTGTGTTAGATTATCTCCCTTTCGTTATTATATCCCCCTTTTATGGCAGAAATAAAACCCGAAGACATTCAGGAACCCCTGGAGACCGAAGAAAATGGTGTAAGTTTTGACCTCCAAAAAGCCAAGGTTGATATGAGTTTTGTGCTTAAAATGGAGCATGGTCTGCCGAAAATTACGACCGACTATATTCTGGCGCAGTTTGTGAGAATTGCCCGGAATGAGGGTGAAGGAAAAAGCCTGCAGGCTGTGCTTGAAAATCTTGTCGATTTTATCTGTGAAAAACGGGGGAATTTAAGTCCAGCGCATACGGCGATCAAAGCGTACGCAAAAAAGCTCGGAGCCTCTGTTCGCGCAAGCATCAGTGACGCAGAGACAACCGCGCCCGCAGGACCTGTGGTTAAAACTGTTTCTGATAAACCGGCTCCGGAACCTTCCGCACCTATTGCGGTTGTTACTGATGCTGTACAAGTCAGCGCCTCAGCCGCTCTCTCAAAAATCGAAGAGGCCGTGGCACCCCAGGAACCGTCACGCGTTCCGGATGTAATGGGGTTGGGAATTGAGGGGGCGATCAAGAAAATTTTTCCAACCATGCGGGAACTCCTGGTTCAGACCCTCCGTATGAGACTTATTCGCGGTCCGGGTGAAGAGGAAACCGGGGACCCTTTATGGTTCCAAAAACATATTGAAGAGCTTGTTGGCCGTTTTCCGGATATTCAAAAAGATCTTGATGCCCATAACATTTCTGCGAGAACTGCCGCTTCGCTGCTTTTTGGTGAAGCAGTCCAGGAAGCCAATCGTGCGGCCGTGGCCCGCTCGGAGCGCCGTGGCCCGCTCCAAACACTTGTGGGTGATGAGATCCGTTCTGAAGACATTCGTGCCCGTCTGGAGATGGAACGCGCCATTGCAGGTGCGCGTGGTAAACGTTCAGGAAGTTCTTCTTTCCCTCCACCGGCTGATGTAGCACCAGCCACTCTTGCTTCCGGAGCTACCGGGGCCTCTGGGGCCGAACTTCAACCTGCTGTTCCAGCCACTGCAACCCCGACTGATGAACAAAAACCTCTGAATGATTCCACATCAGGGGTCGATACGGCGGCAGCAGATACTGGCACTCCCGCCGGCACCGATGCTCCCGCAATTACTTTTTCTGAAGAGGAGGAAGATGAGATCCACAGCCGGCCGACGGTCAATCCCGAAGAGATGGCTCAACGTGCAACGATCAGCAATGAGGCTGCACTCACGCAGGCTGTTGAGGATTCACGCCGGACGGGAACCAACCCGCAGGCCGACATTGTTACTACTCCCATAGATTCTGCAGCTGTTCGTGCCCATGTTACGGGACTTCAGCGGGCTGAAGCGGGGAAGAGTGACCCTCCAAAAGGAAGTACTGGAGGCCTTGTTGCCCGTGTCAAAAAGATCTTCGGGAAAGAGTAATTTTGTTTACTCCGGCCGGTTTTTTGGCGGGTAAATTTTCTTTTGCGTCGTGTTTCTGCTTCCGCTATACTCGCGCAAGAACCTTTCCTGTATCATGAAGATTTCACGCAGCCATCAAGGTCCCAAGAAAATGAAAAAGGTGATTATCCTTGGGTCCGGGGCGTTGAAAATCGGTGAAGCGGGGGAGTTTGATTATTCCGGATCTCAGGCGATCAAAGCCCTGAAAGAGGAGGGGATTTTTACGGTACTGGTGAATCCAAATATTGCCACCAACCAGACGAGTAAAGGGCTTGCCAACAAGATTTATTTCCTGCCGGTGAACCCCTATTTTGTTGAAAAGGTTATCGCAAAAGAACGTCCTGACGGCATTCTTTTGAGCTTTGGCGGGCAGACCGCACTCAATTGCGGCGTGGAGCTGAACAAGAGCGGTGTACTGAAAAAATACGGTGTTGAAGTTCTTGGTACGCCGGTTATTGCCATTGAAAAAACTGAAGACCGTGAACTTTTTAATAAGGAAATCCTGTCGATCGGCATGAAAGTTCCTAAGAGTATTGCCTGCAACGACAAAACATCTGCCCTTGCTGCTGCCAAAAAAGTAGGGTATCCGGTGATTGTGCGCGCCGCCTTTGCGCTTGGAGGAAAGGGCTCCGGATTTGCCTACAGTGAAGATGAACTTGGTGACCTGCTCGACACCGCTTTTGCCTACAGCAACCAGGTCCTGGTTGAAGAAAATCTCAAAGGCTGGAAAGAGCTTGAATATGAAGTGGTGCGCGACCGGTTTGATAACTGCATTGTGGTGTGCAACATGGAAAATTTTGACCCGCTCGGCATCCACACCGGGGAAAGTATTGTTGTTGCCCCGTCCCAAACTCTGAATAATGAAGAGTATCACCGGCTGCGTGAACGTGCCATTCAGGCCATCCGTCACCTGGGCATTGTTGGTGAGTGCAACATTCAGTTTGCCCTCGACCCAAAATCTGATGATTACCGTATTATTGAAGTGAATGCGCGTTTAAGCCGCAGTTCCGCCCTGGCGAGCAAGGCGACGGGCTACCCGCTGGCCTATGTTGCTGCAAAGCTTTCCATGGGGTATTCGTTGCCGGAACTCCGCAATGCTGTGACAAAAGTAACGACTGCATGTTTTGAGCCGGCGCTTGATTACATCGCTTTGAAAATTCCACGCTGGGACCTGGATAAGTTCCGCATGGTTTCCCATGAAATCAGTTCAGAAATGAAATCGGTGGGCGAAATTATGGCTCTTGGCAGAAGTTTTGAAGAGGTCATCCAGAAGGGTCTGCGCATGCTTCAGATTGGACTGTATGGATTTGTGGCCAACAGCAACGTCAATATTAAGCCGGAAAACCTTGAGCGTGAGATTCAGGTAGCGACTCCAAGACGCATTCTGGCTATTGCCGAGGCGATGCGGCAGGGGATGAAAGTGGAAAAAATCAGCAAACTTTCCGGCATCGACGCCTGGTTTTTGGAAAAACTGAAAAACATTATTGAAACTGAACAGGAAATTTTGAAGCACAAAGATCTGCCAAAAGATCTTTTGCGAAAGGCAAAACGTCACGGATTTTCCGACAAACAACTTGCTGAACTCACCGGTAAAACTGAAGATGCCGTCCGCGCACTGCGCAAGAAAAATAACATCGTTCCGGTTGTGAAGCAGATTGATACAACCGGCGCTGAGTTCCCGGCGAAAACGAACTATCTCTACCTGACCTACCATGGAGAGAAAGATGACATTGATTACCGGAGAAAAGGCGGGAAAAAGATGGTGGTTCTGGGTTCCGGGCCGTATGCCATCGGAACTTCCGTGGAGTTTGACTGGTGCAGCGTCAACTCGCTTCAGACAGTCGGAAAGTACGGGTATGAAACCATCATGATCAACTATAATCCCGAGACGGTTTCCACGGACTATGACATGTCTGACAAGCTGTATTTTGATGAGCTTTCACTTGAACGTGTTCTGGATATTTATGAAAAAGAGAAGCCGGACGGCATGATTGTTTCTACGGGAGGCCAGGTTTCCAATAATCTTGCACTGAAACTTTACCATGCAGGAGTAAAAATCCTTGGGACTGCTGCGGAAAATATTGACCGCGCAGAAGACCGCCACAAGTTTTCCCAGATGCTGGATAAACTTGAAGTTGATCAGCCAAAATGGAAGGAGCTTACCAAGATTGAACAGATCCAGAAATTCACTGATGACGTTGGATTTCCGGTCCTTGTACGACCATCCTATGTTCTCTCCGGCGCGGCCATGAGCGTTGCCCACAACCGCGATGCCCTTATGCAGTTTTTGAATAAGGCTACCCGGATTTCCACTGACGCTCCCGTGGTAGTGAGCAAGTTTGAACAGGGAGCAAAAGAGGTAGAAATTGATGCGGTTGCCATGAATGGCAATGTTCTTATTTACGCCATTGCCGAGCACGTTGAAAATGCCGGAGTTCATTCCGGTGACGCCACCATCGTTCTGCCACCGCAAAAACTCTACATTGAGACCATACGGCGCATTAAGGATATCACGAAAAAAATCGCCAAGGAGCTCAAGATTACCGGGCCGTTCAACATTCAGTTTCTGGCAAAAAACAATCAGGTTAAAGTTATTGAATGTAACCTGCGCGCCAGCCGTTCATTTCCGTTTTCATCCAAGGTCACGGGATATAATTTTATTGAGATCGCAACCCTGGCGATGCTTAAAAAGAAACCGCTTGAGTACTTTAAACAGCAGCACTACAACACTCTTGATCTTGATCACGTGGGGGTTAAAGCTTCGCAATTTTCCTTCTCTAGACTCAAGGGAGCAGACCCTGTACTTGGCGTAGAAATGGCTTCTACCGGCGAGGTTGCCTGCTTTGGTGACGACATGTACGAAGCACTCCTGAAGTCGATGATTTCCACCGGATTCAAGATTCCAAAGAAAAAGATTCTCCTGAGCATCGGAAGAATTGAAGACAAGGCGGCGTTTCTGAAATCTGCGCAAAAGCTGGTTGCCATGGGGTACGAGCTCTATGCCACCGAGAATACTTCACGATTCTTGACGGAGAATGAGATAAAAAATGTTTTCCTCTATAAGATCCGCAGCGATATGAAGCCGAATCTCCTTGATGTTCTTGGAGAAAAAATCATTGATCTCGTCATCAATATTCCAAAAAACTACAGCCGCGAAGAGGTGACCGATGGTTATCTTATCCGCCGCAAGGCCATTGATTTTAACATTCCGCTTCTCACCAATCTCCAGCTGGCCCAGCATGTTGTTGAGGCCCTGGAGCGTTACAGCATGGACGACCTGAAGATCAAGGAATGGTCCGAATACGGATCTGACTAGTCGGATTTTTGTAATTTCATGAAGATTGTTGGCTTATAGGTTATATGAGTCACAAATCTTTATTTTCGTTTCGGCTTGATCTTGATGACCCGGCGAAAGCGCCTGAGGCCTTACCGGCAGCGCCGCGTACTCCTTTACCAGGGCGTGAGCTTGAGCCAAGCAACGACCCCGTTGACCGTTTTTCCACGTCACTTGAGGCTGTGCGCAGCAGCACAGAAAGCCTGGCTTTACGGAGGCTCCTTACCGCTCTTCTTGCCGAGTCCGACTTTATCCGGAAATTTCCAGAAGATGCCCGCCCGCAGTGGACAGAGCTTGTAGCAGACCTTATCACTTTGGCAAAATCTGGGCTTCAGGATGCTTCCCGACGTGTTGATTTTTATGCAAAACTTCGCGAACTTAAAGATGCCGAGGAAAGAAAACCGGTCAGGGAAAAACTCCTTTTTGTGCCACGGCTGGCCCACGGACTCACCCGTGAAAATTTTCAGGTTCAGGAAAATGGGCAGTCGGCTATCTGGAAGGTGGAACTGTGTTCGCGCGAGGATCTTGAATCTGCCGCGCCCTCCATACAGTCCAGAAATACCGTTTCCGGGGAATTGAAACCGCATCAGCTTATTTATGTTATGGCGGGCCTGAAAATTTAGTGCTATAAAGGCGGTGGCCTATTTCTGTTTCTTATTCACCGCCATGAACAAGATTGACCTTGAACGGCTTATCCGGAATCTTTTTGAGCACATCGGAGAGGACCCCCAGCGTGAAGGACTGAAAGACACTCCTGCCCGCATGATTGCTTCCTATGAAAAGCTTTTCGGAGGCTATAAACAGAAACCTGAAGATGTTTTAACCGTGTTTGGGGACGAGCTCTACGACGAAATGATCGTCGTGAAAGACATCGAGTTTTACAGCATGTGCGAACATCATATGCTGCCTTTTTTTGGACGGGCGCACGTTGGATATATTCCTGACGGAAAAATCATCGGTCTTTCCAAGATGCCAAGACTTGTTGAGATATTTTCACGCAGACTCCAGAATCAGGAACGCCTTACCAATCAGATCGCCCGGGGGCTGCAGGACATCCTGAAACCCAAGGGCGTTGGCGTTATTCTGGAAGCCAAACACCTCTGTATGATGGCACGCGGCGTAGAAAAACAAAACAGCGAAGTAACCACTTCCGCACTGCTTGGCCTGTTTAAACGCGAACTGAATACCCGGAGTGAATTCCTGCGTCATGTGGGAAAATAGTCGTGAAAGAGATTGTGCGGCGCATTCAACCCGGGTTAGTATAATGACGATATGACCGCATTTCTTCCAAAATCCATCCAGCAGCTTATTGAGGAGTTCAGCAGACTTCCCGGGGTTGGACCAAAGTCAGCCCAGCGCCTGGCAATGCATTTATTGCGCACACCCCAGGTCCGGGTGCAATCACTTGCCCATGCGATTGGTGACCTTCAAAAAGGCCTGCAGTTTTGTGGTACCTGCTGGAATATTGCGGAGGGAGATACCTGCAGAATCTGCGCGGATCCGATGCGAAAACAGCACCAGATCTGTGTAGTTGAAGACATCCTGGATGTCATGGCCCTGGAGAAAACTTCTGAATACCTGGGAACCTATCATGTGCTCCACGGGGTGCTTTCTCCCGTGGACGGCGTCGGACCTGAACAGCTGAAAATTGAGGCACTGGTCCAGAGGATTCAGGAGCAGGCTCAAAATCTTCGCCCACAAACAACAGGACAATCCGGTTCCACCGCTCCTGGCATCGAGGTTATTTTGGCAACGAACCCAAGCCTGGAAGGCGAGACCACTGCCATGTATCTGCTGCGCATTTTGAAACCAATGGGGGTACGGATTACCCGCATTGCCCGCGGATTACCCGCCGGAGGCGACCTTGATTACGCTGATGAGCTGACGCTTTCACGCGCACTCAACGGCCGGGCAGAGTACGTATAGTTTTTGGCCACAGGAAAGAAGCCCGCAGGTGTATTTATTCCTTACGGACTCTTTCCCTCCTTACCCCAAAATTTCTGTCGTATTTGATCGATACGCCCGGCTGTTTGGACAGCCCCGGGCCGGTTTATTCAACCTTCAATTTTCTCATGACGCCCGGGCACTCGAGCCTGGCCTTTTCGTAGGACCTTCGTGCGCCCTGTACCATTGTCATTCCATCATGCATCAGTATGGAGCCCTGTTCCTGGTTCTCAAGAGGCAGCTGCTGAAGCTGTTCAAATTTCCCCTTTGCCTGGTCGAGCAGCCCCTGTCCTTCTTCAAGCATTCTCTGGCATTCCTCGAATGAGGTATCCATGCCATTGAGTTCCACCCCTCTGTTTCTAAGGTTCTGGAGGCGGACTTTGGCACGTTCCATCAGTTCGCGATTGGGCTTCATTTTTTCGGTAAAACGGTCGATGCGGATTTCCACTCTCTGGCCGATATTTTTTTTCATTTCGTGGTTCACCTCCTGAATAATGGTGCGGATTTCCTGGGCGACCGCCTTGAGTTCCTGTGCGTTTTCCGCTTCATTTACCCTGTCTTTCAGCGCCTGAACCCGGGCGAGATATTCATCTATGGTCTTTACCATATCAACGCCTGAAGGCTCCGTGATTTTCTGAAGTTCTTCCGCTCTGTTGCGCAGCTTCTGAAAATGAGCCTCGAATACATCAGAGAGCGCAGAAACCTGGTTTTAGCATATATCTTTTTGAGAGCTGCAATGCTGCCGTCAGTGTTCGTGATGCGGCCTGTTCGTATTTTTCGCCCATCATGTTCGCCTTGCCGGTGACGGGAATGGCGGTTGTGCCGACGTGAAATTGTCAAGGTAGTAATGGCTGCAATAGTTGTTTTTTTCATGGGAGATTAAAAATTGGCTTCAGTAACGTCACGGGCAGTGTTATCGATTGTTTCCAGGTCTTCATTTTCGAAGGCTTTCAGGAACTGCTCTTCATCCGTTCCTTCGTTAAAAACTACAAACCTATCCTCCAGACCACCTGGATTTGTGGAAGTTTGTGATGAAAGGCCGCCCTGCTGGGGAAGATCGGTCTTTACACCCGCCGTGAAATTTCCCTGGTTATTCAAAACAAAAATTGCGGCCAGCATGACTCCGGAAAATACCGGAACAAAAAATCTGGGAAGACGGAAAAACCAGGAGCTTTTTACCTGATCACCTGCGTATTCGGCCCGGTAGGCCATACGAAGCTCCTTTTCAAGCCTACTGACAAATTGTGGCGATGGTTTTTTCATATGATTTGAATGGTCGTTTATAATGTGTGGCAAGGGTTACACATGGATTATGGGGCAGCGCTGCTGCCGGCGGACACCAGACTGTTGGCTTTCTTCAGCGCCCGATGCTGGAGCACCTTGGCATTTTCTTCCGTAATCCCCATGGCATCGGCTGTTTCCAGCACGGTGTAGCCTTTCAGGAACCTGAGCTCAAGTACCTGCCGGTAGTTCTGGGGCAGGGCACTTAAGATTTCCAGAAGGGCTTCATTTTTTTGGCGGTTTTCGGCAGCCACCTCTTCCGTCTGACCGACCGGCTCCTGAATGTAGGCGTTCTCGTCCAGCTCGAGCGTCGCGGTGTTGTATCTTTCCCGGTATTTTGCCAGAATCAGGTGCTTGGCTATTCCATACAGCCAGTTTTTAAATGTGGATTTTCCTGAAAAACTCCTGAGATTTTTCAGGGCCTGAAAAAAGGTCTCTGAAGTGAGATCTTCGGCATCCTGCTGATTACTGGTCTTGGAATACACAAAACGGTACAGCGCCTGGACGTGCTGGTGATAGAGCTGGATAAATGCCTCTTCTTCTCCTTCAACTGCCTCACGAATGAGCAGCTGTTCCATGGTATTTTCCTTGTCGTTTCCTCCCATATTTTGGCTTTTTGACAGGCTTTCTCCCGTATCGGATTTCAGCGGGGGAGTCTTCATTATAGTTCCGTGTCCAAATTTGTCCACCGTCCCCGGTTTCTGCGGAGATCCAAAATCCTGCCATTCCGCACAAACAAGCTCTTTCCTGTTGACTTGCCAGAAACTTTACCCTATTATCCTGAAGCAATTTTAGCGGTTTTTGCTATTTCTTAACTTTTTTTCAGTATTAGCAAGCAGTTAAGGATCAACAGACAGATTCGTGTCCCGGCCGTGCGGCTGATCACGGAAGACGATGAACAGCTCGGCGAAAAGACCCTTGAAGAGGCTCTTCAGCTGGCTTCTGAGCACGGGCTTGACTTGGTGGAGGTTGCACCAAAAGCAGTTCCTCCGGTCTGCAAACTGATGGATTACGGGAAGTACCTCTACCGCCAGAACAAGATCGAGCAGAAGCACAAGAAAATGCAGAAACAGGGTGAAATGAAAGGTATCCGTCTGAGCTATAGCATTGACAAGCACGATCTGGAAACTAAAATACGCCAGGCAGAGGGGTTCCTGAAACACCGCAACAGTGTAAAGGTTTCGCTCATGTTCAAGGGAAGAGAAGCCTCTCATGCCGACCTGGGGAAAGAGAAAATGCAGATGTTTATTGACGCCCTCAAAGATATTGCCCAGGTAGAAGAAGCCCCAAAGAAACAGGGCAATACTATGTTCATGGTTCTCGTGCCACTTAAATAATTTTTTATGAAACTCAAGTCACACAGCGCCAGCAAGAAACGTTTCAAGGTTACCGGAACCGGTAAGCTCATGGCGAACAAAGCTGGAAAAAAACATCTGCTTTTTAACAAGTCCAAACGCCAAAAACGTCTGAACAAGGGCGGCGTCAGCCTTTTTGCAGCAGATGAGGCGAATATGAAAAAACGTCTTCCTTACGCATAAATTTATTCATTACTCTTCATAAGTCATGACTCGCATTAAACGTGGTGTCGCTTCCCGCCGCCGTCACAAGAAGCTCCTCAAGTCTACCAAGGGTTATAAAAATCTTCGCAGCCGCATTGTCAAATGGGCAAAAAATGCCTCCAACAAGGCTGGACAAAACAGTTATGTTGGCCGCAAAGCCCGCAAGCGTGATATGCGTTCTCTCTGGATCACACGTATCAATGCTGCATGCCGCGCTGAGGACCTGAGCTACAGCCGTCTTATGCACGGTCTGCTGAAAGCAAAGGTGAAGGTTGACCGCAAAATCCTTTCTGAGCTTGCCGTGAACAATCCTGAAGTGTTTAAGAAGTTTGTAGACGTTGCCAAGAAATAGTTTCAACCGTACTGATGAAAAAGACCCTCTGAATAAGGGTCTTTTTTTGTGGGCTAATAGATTGAAAAACCTTCGAGAGATTCGTCTCCGGGCGGGTCGTCAAAGGTAATCTCCAGTTCGTCAACATGCGCCCTCGACGGGCCTTTCCTGCACCACTCAATAAGTTCCAGCAGCAAAGACTCTTCTCCAACAGCAACAACCGTGACTGAACCGTCACGGTTGTTTTGAGCGTACCCTCTGAGCCCCAGGGACTGGGCCATGGACTGTGTTTCGGCGCGGTAAAAAACTCCCTGAACCTTCCCCTTAACTTTGAGTTGAACCCGTTTTGTCATTGGTATAGGTCGTGATGGTTACCGTTTTTATTTTCACAATCTGGCTTGGTTTTTCGGTATTATTTATTTCAAGAGCTGCAATTTTGTCAGCAACATCCTGCCCTTCAAACACCTGTCCGATTGGGGAGTATTTTCCATCCAGGAATGAGGTGCCCTCTTTGTTGGTTACAATGAAAAACTGGCTTCCAATAGAGACCGGCTCGTTCGTTTTTGCCATCGAAAGTGTGCCGTAAAGATGGTGATAGGCCGGATTAATTTCGTTAGGGAGATTGGTTCCTGGGCCTTTGTAGCTGTATCCGCCGGTGCCATCACCGTTGGTGAAGTCTCCGCCCTGAATCATGAAGTTTTTCACGACGCGGTGGAATGGCGTTCCGTCATATTTGCCCGACTTGGCGAGGCCCATGAAATTTCTGGTAAGCGTTGGAACGTCCTTGGTGAAAAGGCGGATTTTGATGGTTCCGAAGTCGGTTTCCATGACGGCGATTTTTTCGCCTTCACCCGGCATGGCCAGCTGAGGATCCTTGCCCGCCGTAAACTTTGGGATGCCGGTGGTGTTGCCCTGTGAGTCTTTCATATAGTAGTCATTTTTCTGTTCGGTTGCCGGAGTGCAACCGCTGGCCACCAGCATAGCGGAAATCAGGAGAGATGGAAGTGCTTTTTTTATCATATTGATGCGTTAAAAAATATCTGGAGGGTCATTGATTTTCCTGAAGTATTTTGCTATGTTTTAAGCCTGTTTTCAAGCATTATGAAGACCTTTTTGAGAAAGCTCGTCCTGGGCGCCCTGAGATCACTGGCCAAGATGCGGGTGCGCCGGCTCCGCCCGTTTATTATTGGCGTTACCGGTTCTGTTGGAAAAACGAGCACCAAGGATGCCATTTATCATCTGCTCTCCAAACGCTATACGGTCATACGAAATGAGAAAAGTTTTAACAGTGAATTTGGCCTGCCGCTGGCAATTCTGGAACAGCCTTCCGGGTTTTCTTCCGCGACGGAGTGGGCTGGAATCCTGTTGAAGGCATTATGGAAAGCGCTTATCGGAGGAAAAAATCTTCAGATGATGGTCCTGGAGATGGGAGTCGACAAGCCCGGAGACATGAACGATCTGTTGCATATTGTTAAGCCCCAGATTGGCGTTTTTACCGCGGTAAAACCTGTACACCTTGCTGAAGGACAGTTTAAGGACCTCGACGATATTTTTGCCGAAAAAAGAAAGCTTGTTGATACGCTGCCGGAAAAAGGCATGGCGATTTTGAATGCGGATGATGGCTATATTGTTGGGCTCCGGAGTAAAACAACGTGTCGCCAGTTTTTTTATGGCGGATCTGAAATTGCCGATCTGCGCGTGCTTGAAGCTGAGACCTCGCTGGAAGGCATTCGCTGTACCATCCAGTATAAGCAGGAGGTCCTGGCCGGGAATTTCCGTCTGCTGGGAGGGTATCAGGTTTATGTGCTGCTCCCTGCGATTGCCGTAGGATTGACGCAGGGATTTACGCTGCAGGAGTGCATGGAAGGGCTCAGTGATTTTACGCCTCCCCCGGGAAGAATGAGCGCTCTTCAGGGGATACGGAGCAGCACTATTTTGGACAGCACCTATAACGCATCTCCTGATGCTTTACGGGAGGCACTGAATGTCCTGCATGAAATCGCGCCCGGCAGGAAGATAGCCGTGCTTGGGAGCATGAACGAGCTTGGGGCGAAGTCCGAACGTTTTCACCGTGAGGCCGGGCGCCACGCTTCCAGGCGAACGGACATTCTGGTAACCGTAGGGGACATGGCAAAATATATCGGGGAGGAGGCCCAGAAAGAAGGGCTCGCCGCAGAGTCGATTCATCATTGCGCAGATGCCCAGGTTGCCATGAAACTCCTCTCTGAAATGGTGAAGGAAGGGGACACCATTCTGGTCAAGGGGTCCCAAAACCGTGTCCGGCTGGAAAGACTGGTTGCCTCACTCCTTGCCGATCCGTCACAGTCTGAGCATGTTCTGGCACGCCAGGACAAATACTGGAAAACTATTGAATAATCATGGAAAAACTTCGTTACAACTGGAATATTTTTGGACACGAAAAGCAGCTGGCATCGCTTGAACGTGATCTTGTTTCCGGGAATCTTCCCCATGCTTACCTGTTTGCCGGCCCTCCAAAAATTGGCAAATATACGCTCGCGGGACGTCTGGCGAAAATTTTGCAGTGTGACCAGCACGGCTGCGGCGAATGTCAGGTATGTATTAACATCAGCAAAGGGTACCATCCTGATACTTTTGAAATGACTGATGACGGCGAGACGATCAAAATTGAACCCATGCGGGATGTATTAAAAAAGCTTGCAACAACGACGCCCGGCAATCACAAGATACTTCTTATCAAGAATATTGAGCGCATGACCCCGGAAGCCGCAAATGCGCTGTTAAAAACATTGGAGGAGCCTGGAAGCAGTGTGGTGTTTTTGTTCACAACTTCCCAGCCGGAAAGCGTTCTTGCTACTGTACTTTCCCGCGTGAGGCTCCTGAAATTTCAAAGCATTTCCACGGCAAAAATCCTGGAGTATCTGAAAGACCGTCACCCTCTTGAGGTACCAGAAAAACTTTCCCAGATTGCAGATCTTTCTTTTGGACTGCCAGGAAGGGCCCTGAGATTCATGGAAGATACTGAGTTGCTCCAGAGTTCTACGGCAATGCTTGAACGCATCAGGACGATTTTGAGAAAAAATGATCTTGTTGAAAAATTCTCCCTGGTTTCCGATGCTGTCCAGGAAGATGAGGCATTGCAGGAATTTTTTGATATTTTTCTCCTGGCCGTCAGGTATACAATGCTGGAAGAGGCAGAAAAGGGGACTTCGACTCAACGGCTGCAGCGTACACTGGGGGCTGTTCTGCAGGCGCAGGAGGTCATCAGACTCCAAAAACGAAATATTAATGCCCGTTTACTTTTTGAGAACTTAATGCTGCTGACATGATTCAATTTCTGGTTATTCTTGCCGGTCTTGCCGTGCTCGCTTCCATTTTTGTGCGCCGGTATATGCTCGTGGAAAAAGGGGTGGCAGCTTTTTCGGTCTTTGGACGGAAACAGAAGGCTGTGGATCTTTTGAATATGGCGACGGCGGGGGAGTCCAATGAGGTGACTGTTGATGAGATGATTCCTGACCGTTCGACGGTTGAACTCAAGAAAATTGCCAAAGCGGACACCATGATGAAAAAGGCGGACGCGGCAATGGCCCAGGGAGACGTTATTCTTGGAGAAAAACTTCTGATCCAGGCGCTGGCGCTCGACCCAAGCAACCTTGATGCCTATCATAAACTTGGGCTGCTCTATTTACGCCAGAATCAATTTGGAAAAGCGGAAATGATGTACCAGAAGCTTGTCCACAGTGCGCAAAATGACCCCGTGTATTACAGCAATCTTGCCGTGGCTCTTTATCAGCAGAAAAAACTTGGAGAAGCAAAGAAGCATTATAAAAAAGCCATTGAACTTGATGCGTCCAGGGCTGGTCGATTTTTCAGCCTGGCTCAGGTACTGCAGGAACTCGGAGAGATGCAGGAAGCCATTGAGCATTTTCAGAAAGCGATCGCCATGGATCCTTCAAACCTTGATTATCTTCTCACACTCGCCCAGGCGTATATTGAAACCGACATGCTGCATGAGGCACGTTCGCTGCTGGGGGAAATTCTTGCGGCTTATCCTGACCATCAGATGGCCCGTGAATTGATGGAAAAGGCCAACGGGCGCAGTTCAAAGAAAACTTCTGATTCCTAGGTACTTGGCACTGAAGCCTGTTCACTGGTGCCTCCACGGCCTACCATGACTTTCGCCGGGGTTGCCTGGTATCTTGAGAAGATTGTTTCTTTTATTTCCTGGCTGTCTTTCACAATGTAGCGGTACCAGGTAACATCAAACCCCGTGTGGTTGACTTCAACCTGTTTGCGGGCCCCTGGAGGCAGCTTGTCGCTTTGAATGACCTGGGTTGGGCCAGGAGAGCGGTAGTTGCTGACGTAAGGACCTTCCATCCTGACTTTGCGGCCATCATCACTTCCGTAGAATTTGAAATAAGCCTGATCGCCTTCGGTGTAGGCCTGCATTACGACTGCACCCGGAGAATCGTTTTTGAATTTTACATCTCTTACTCCCGGATAAATAGTGCCATCCATGCCGTATCCCATGACCTGGGCATAGTAGGAAACCGCATAGGAGTGCGGAGCGCGTTCAACAATCGGGAACCCTGCATAGAGCGCAGCGCGATACATGGTTGAGGACACCTGGCAAAGTCCTCCGCCGTATTCAGGAACTGTACCTTCGGCTTTGATAACCAGTTCTGGAACAAATCCATTTGCCGCGTCTACTTCTCCAAGATGCTCGTTGAAGGAGAAAACCTCGCCCGGCTGTACAAGCAGCCCGTTGTATTTGCTGATGCCCACGTTAATATTTTTGATTCTTCCCGCGTGTGAACCTGCAAAGGCACTGTGCCCCGTGGCAATGAGGTTCTTGATGCCAAGACTCTGGAGATCTTCTGAAACGGCAACGTTTGCTTTTTCTTCGGCGGCTGGGACCTGAAGCTTGGCGATGTTGTGGTTCATGGCGAGGTTGATGCTTTCGATCAGCCCGCGTGGTGAAACTTTTACCCCGTTCTGTCCCTTACCTTCAATGATGATCTTTTTGTTGGCATCGGTGTAAATTTTGACGTCAGAAGTTGGATGGTCAATTTTGGCGATAATTTCATCCTGGAGAAAACCTTTGACCTTTTCCTCATCCAGCACAATGGCAGGGGATGCGTTCAGGCTGATATTCCCATTTTCCATTTTCATGCCATCATCCAGCACCACCGGAAGGGTGATGTTGAGACTTTTAATGGTGACCTCCGGAGCTTTTTCAAATGTGACCGCCTCGGAATGTTTTGATGGGTCGAATTTCCACTGCCTTCCTCCATAGGAGAGGGTGATGTTTTTTTTCAAAGCATCGGCGATGGTCTTTTTCTTTGGCTCCAGGGCTTGCGCCGTTATGGAAGGCTGTTCATCTATCAGCTCCAGATTGACACTGATGGGCCCGAGGGTTTTGATGCTCTGTTTCAGGGCTGCCATCAGCTCTTTTTTGCTCATGGTTTTTCCTGCAGATTCGCCGAGGATTGTTGGATTTTTTTTGTCATCAAGCGTGATGGATGCGTCCTGGGCCCGGTATTTTTTCAGATCCAGTTTCTGTTCAATGACACCCTGGGCTGTTTCTGCGTCAACGTCGATTGCTGGAGTCAGCTCCTTTGGAAAAACAGCCGCAAAGGCAAGATCCAGGACGGAGTTTTTCCGGATATCGTATACTGGCATGCTCCGGAGAGTACGAGCAGATGCATATTGCATTCCAAGCTCCTGCGGAGTGACCTGTGCGACGACTCCCCCTACCGTGATTGGCATGGGGGTTTGGGTGTATTTTACAGCAGAATCTTCAAGCATTTTCCCTGCTTCATCGGCATACAGCAGTCCAATATTCTGGCTCCCGATTTTTGTGCCGGGCATGACGCGTCCGTGCAGAAGCATGTCCGTGGCTGTCAGTGTCGCGGATGCGACAAAGATTCCGGGAACGGCGAACAGCGCTATTTTGCCAAAACCTTTCAGACCATTCTCTATGGGTTTTGTTATGCTCCGGAGATCAACAGTTTTCACGGCACCGTTCAATGTTTCCGTTGCGTGTTTCAGCAGGCTTTTCTTCTCCTGCAGTAGCGGTGCTGGGCCCTGTTTCTGTTCAGATTTCTGGTTGTCGCTTTTTTTCTTCTTTGACATAGACCATCCAAGAAAATCGGGTGGGGAATTCGATTATACCAAAAAATTTGCCGTTTGGAAGCGGCAATTTACATGTTTATCTTTCAGCTGTGAAGGGCGCATTTTGACTACTCAACCTCATTGGGGATTTTCCGCATGTCGTCATCCTCCATGATGCCCTTTTTTACTTTCTTTCCCGGGCCAAGAACTTTATCTTTCAGTCTGGAAAAAACTCCTTTTTTGTTCTTCCGGGCTTCACTGATCATTTCTTCTTCCGGCTGTGTCTTTTTCTCTGCACCGTCGGTGAGTTTTTCCAACGAATCCTGACCTTTCTTGATCAGCTCTTTTCCTTTCTGTGCGATCATTTCACGGGTCTCCTTTCCTTTCTGCGGAGCAATGCTCATTCCAATAACCGAACCTACGGCGCCTCCCACAATTGCCCCCATGATGAGTTTATCAATTTTTGATTTCTTCTTCTGGAGCTTTTCCTGCTTTTTTTTCTTTCCAAAACCAAACATGTGGATTAGTTATATTGGATATAAACCTTGGCCCCTCTGAGCAATTTTATCGCACTTAGGGCGGCATTACAACCGTTGCCCACGCTGGTGGCCATCTGGGCCGCTGCCCCTGTACAGTCACCGGCGGCGAATATCCCCGGGATGTTGGTTTTTCCGTCATGATCTACCCGGATATAGTTGTTCTGCATTTCCAGACCAAGTTTTTTGGCAAAGGCGGTGGCGCCTGCAACCCCAACAGCCATAAAGACGCCGTGGGTTTCAATCTCCCCACCGTCGGCAAGAATAAGTTTTTCTGCTTTCCCGTTGCCGCTTATCTCTTTAATGCGCGGGGTTTTTTGGAGGGTGATATTGTTTTCTTCAAGATCTTTTTTAATCTCATGGCTGAACTCAAAATCTTTACCGTGACTGAGCACGGTGATGTTTTTTGTGTAGTTCAGGAGCTGGAGCGCTTCTTCTCCGGCGTAGTTCCCGTTTCCAATCACCACCACGTTTTTTCCTTTGAAGAAGAATCCGTCACAGACCACGCAGTATGAAACACCCTTACCCGTGAGCTCTTTTTCGTTCTTGATCCCGCTGAGGGCGTAACTCTGCCCTGTGGCAATAATAACAGTTTTTGCTTTGTAGTGAGCCTTCTTGTCATCTTTCAGACTGAAGCTCCCGTCCTCGTTCATCCCCAGATGCACAATCTCGTGAGGGATGAGCTCGGCGCCAAATTTTTTGGCGTGCTCTACCCCTTTTTCAGCCAAAAACGGGCCTGTTACAGGCTCGGGAAACCCAAGGTAATTTGCGATGACATGGGATTTGTAGAGATTACTTTTGCGGTAGTCTCCAAACACAATCGTTTTCAGCTGTGCACGTCCCGTGTAAATGGCAGCACTTAAGCCCCCTGGGCCACAGCCGATAATTGCGACATCACAGGTGATAGTTTCCATCTCTGCTATTTGGTAAATTCTTTTTTGGCGTAATCAACGTTTTTGGTGCGGCGGATGACGTTGACTTTGATTTTTCCAGGGTATGCGACGTTTGCCTGAATATCACTGGCGATGCTTTTTGCAAGCGGCAGAAGCTGGGCATCTTTTAACTGCTGAGGCTCCACCATAACTCGCACCTCGCGCCCTGCGGAAATGGCAAACGTTTTGCTGACACCTTCGTAAGAGCTTGAGATTTTTTCAATGGCCTGGATGCGTTCGATGTATTTCTCAATGGATTCCTGGCGGGCACCCGGTCTTCCGGCAGAGATGGCGTCGCCGGCTTTTACCAGCATGGCTTCTGCCGTACGCTGAGGCACCGCATCATGATGGGCCCACGCGGCATGGATCTCATCTTCGCTGAAGATATATTTTTCCATGATCTCTCGTGTGAGTACGTCGTGCGAGCCTCCAACCTCCTGGTCGATTGCTTTACCTAGGTCGTGGAAGAATCCTCCGATTTTACAGGTCAGCATGTCCAGGTTCAGTTCTCCGCCAAGCATCAGCGTGAAGTATCCCACTTCAAAGGAGTGCTTGAGAATGTTCTGTCCGTAACTGGTTCTGAACTTCAGTCTTCCAATAACTTTCATGAATTCGTCCGGATAGTTCCGCTTGTCCAGCCCGAGCATGCGAACCGTTTCTTTCCCGATTCTGATGAGCGTTTTTTCCGTTTCTTTCTCCACCTCGTGAAACTTTTCACGCACTTTGTCGGTTGTTACTGCTTTTTCTTTGAGCAGTTTCACGATGGTTTCTCTGGCAATGTGCCGGCGTACTAGGTCAAAGCAGGAGACAATGATGGTGTTTGGGGCGTCATTGAAAATAATGTCGGTACCGGTGAGCTCTTCCAGCAGCAGAATGTTTGCAGCATTTCTGCCGAGGATCTTGCCTTTCGCTTCGTCACGGGCAACCTCCAGTGCACTGCTTTTTTTATCGACGGACGTTGGCGCTGAATAACGCTGAATGACCGAGGTTATAAGGTCTTTTGCGATTCTGACTTTTTCTTCCTTCAGATACTCCTCATACTTTCTGAGTTTATCTTCGCGTTCAAGCTCAAGGTCACGGAGCAGCTCATGAATAATTTCATTTTTTGCATCCTCAAAGGTCATGCCGGTTTTTCCCAGCAGCTTTTGAAGCAGACTTTTTTCCAGCTCTTTCATTTGCAACTTGAGGTGCTCAACCCGGCGGGTTTCTTCATCCGTCACAGCCTGGACCTCCTGATTTTTCGCGGTTTTCCCAGCAAACTGTTCTTCCTTGGAAGCGATGAGTTTTTCGAGTTTTTCACACTGGCTTTTGTTTTTTTCCTCAAAGTCGGCCATATAGGTGTGGATCTCCTCTATGCGCTTTTTGCTGTTTGCCTTGGTCGCCTCAGCCTCCTGGCTGCTTTTTGCAATCAGTTCCTCCGCTTTATGTTTGTAAGCGGCGATGTTTTCACCTTTTTTCGATTTGATGGCGATAAATCCGATGGCAAATCCCAGGATAAGTGCGCCTAGCGGTGCGATAATCTGCATAAATTCTCGTGTAAACTCTTTGATATTATAGGGGAGAGGCAACTCTAACACAATCCGGGCTTCTGGGCTATTTTTTTGTGCGCAGGTCGTTGACGATGTTGTGGATGGCCTTGAGGACTTCTTCCATCTGTGGTGCGGTATTTTCACGGCCGAGGGTCATGCGGATACTGCTTCTGGCCAGATCTTTTTCTACGCCAAGCGCCATCAGGACGTGTGACGGTTCCAGGGCTCCCGAGGTGCAGGCTGACCCGGCAGAAGCGCAGATGCCCGCCATGTCGAGGCGGAGCAGTAACGACTCGGCGTCGATGCCGGAAAAACTGATATTGATATTGTTGGGGAGACGTTCCCGGGGATCTCCGTTCAGCGAACAGTTTTTGACTGACGACTGGAGGTTTTTGATAAAATTATCCCTGAGGCCGGCCAGGCGCGCGGCCTCTTTTTCGCGCATGCTTTCAGCTATTTCCAGCGCCCTTGCGAATCCAACGATGCCGGCGACGTTTTCTGTTCCCGCGCGCTGGCGATGCTCCTGTCCGCCACCGTAAAGAAGTGGGGTAATTTTTATCCCGTCACGGATGTAAAGAATGGCCGATCCCTTGGGTCCGTATATCTTGCCACCATTGATGGTCATCATATCAACCCCGAGCGTTTTTACGCTAAGAGGGAGCGCCCCCGCTGCCTGACAGGCGTCTGTATGGAATAATGCGCCTCTGTCTTTTACCAGCGCTGCAATTTCAGAAATATTTTCTACCGTACCAATTTCGTTATTGGCGTATGCGATGCTTACCAGTGCCGTTTGCCCATGTACGGCAGCATCCAGTTTTTTCCTGTCCACATGGCCTTTTTCATCAACCGGCAAGTAGGTTACTTTCCACCCCCTTCGTTCAAGTTCTTCGTATGGATGAAGCACGGAATGATGCTCAATCACACTGGTGACCAGATGGTTTCTTTTTCCTTTTTTTGCTTCTGCAGCGCCAAAAATTGCCCAATTGTTCGATTCGGTTCCACTGCCCGTGAAGTATATTTCATCGGGTTTTGATTCCAGTATGGTGCTTACGCTTTTTCTTGCCGCATCGATTGCCTGACGGTTCTGCAAAGCAAACTGGTAAATACTTGAAGGATTAGCAAATTTCTCTCCAAAGTAGGGGAGCATATCCTCCAGCACTCTTGGGTCAACCGGCGTTGCTGCTGCGTGATCGAGATAAATCATGTTACTGCTGTGTCGTTCCGGTTTTCACTTCCGGGCTTGCGGTCTGTTGGGAGCCGTCATCGCCAACATTGATTTTTTGTACTGTGACACCCGCTGGAACCTCAAATACTGAATCCGGAACATCCAGGTCAATCTGGATTGATGTCGCAACCGTGTTGTTATTCAATCCCAAGTCAGGAATGCTGATGCTTGTTTTTAGAGGAATGGCGTTCCAAAGGCAAATCTGGCCAAAACCACCTGTTTCGTAAACATCGCACTCTTTGCCGGCAACCGTTTCATGTCCAACAACTTTAAGTTCCTTGCTGGATGATTCGTCTGGTGAGATTCCAACTGCAACTTTTTTCAGCAGTTCCTGTCTTCTTGCCGGTTCAGTGCCCATCAACACTTCATAGAGAGGGTTTTTGGTCATTGTTCCTGTCTTTTTTTCAAGATCGATGCTGTACACGTATTTTCCTTCGTCTATATAAAGGTTACTCTGGTTCTCATCGCCCGCCGGTTTGTGAAAGACAATATGCGCTTCTCTTACGGACTTGTCACCCTTCATGGTAACGACCGATTTTCCCTCGGTTGTTCCACTGATGGCGTATTCGATTTTTGCGCTTTTAAAAGGGTACTGATACGTACCGTTGTTCGTGCTGCAACCTGTCATCACAAGAGCCAGCCCTGTCAGCACCGGGAGAAAGTGTTTGTTCATTTTTAAGTGTTTTATGGGCCATCCAAGGCTACCATAAGCTGTTTACTTATTCAACTCCTCTTTCTTTTTTTGTATGAGTTCCAGGATCTTTGGCATGGCCGCTTCAGCCGCCATTTCTCCCGCCTTTATTCCCTTCTCATAACGATCAAACTGCAGGAGCGAAATTTCCTCAACGTCTGGCCGGATAATAAGGTCGGGATTTGCGACGGAATACCTCTGCTGCTGTGACTCTTCGCGAATAATATCGATTGAGCGCAGTAAGATGTGCAGCATGAGGGTGAACTGCAGCTTCATTCTGCTGAATTTACCCGGGTAGAGCTTGAAGGCTTCTGGCTTATGGTAATACCGCTCCCAGATCATGCCGGCAATATACTGTTTTGATGTTAACGCCCCCATCTCTATACCAATAACAATATCAATATCTTTATTTTGGCGAAGCAGGTTTACCGGCACATTGTTCACCAGTCCACCATCAACCAGATACCTTCCGTCCAGAAAATAGGGAGAAAAAATTCCCGGAATCGCCGAAGAGGCCCTTAAAGCTTCCCAGAGCTTTCCGCTCTTGAGGGTTATTTCATGCCCGGACTCAAGATCAACTGCGACAGCCTGAAAAGGTATTTTGGTTTCGGCGAAAGTTTTTTCTCCAACTGTCTGCTTGATAAACTTTACGATGTCAGCGCTTTTAATAAGGCTTTCATGAAAAAGGTGGAAGTTGGACAACCGGAGAAACTTCCGGTTATTCAGCTTTTTCGCTTTTTCCATAATTTCATCGGGGGTGAGTCCAATAGCGTATCCGGCTCCGACAATTGCCCCCGCGGATGCCCCCGTTATGGCGGATATTTTTATGCCATTTTTTTCAAAAACCTTTAAAACACCAATGTGGGCTGCCCCCTTTGCACCCCCACCACCAAGGGCTATTCCAATTCTGGGTTCTTTTTCATTCATATTTTTTATGATTATTTATTTTTTATTATGTTTATTTTAATTCCCGGTCGATGTACTGCAGGACCTCCGACGGGGTTGCGATGTTGATTTCAACAGTTTTATCGAGTCTTTTTTCTGTGAGCTGAAAAATATTCCCATCATATACCACCGTGAACTGTTTCTGTTTTTCCGGTGAAACAACATTCAAAGCCTGCCACTGCCCAGTCTGGATAACCGATGTCTCCAACCCTCTCCCTGTTAGTTGTTTACGCATTTCATCCATTTTTTCACGGATACCATCACTATTCACTTCTGCGGTTTCCTGTTTTTCGCCACCCTCAACCCTTTTGGCTTTTTGCGCATCGTATGTAGAGGCGGCCGCATAACTCAAGGAAAGAAGGGAACTCAGGGTTGTTTCCAGTCCGCTTCTCATAATCTGGTGAAGATTTAAACGATAATCGACATCTACAACTTCGGTATCCAGCCTGTTTTTCTTGAACGAGGTATGAAACTGAAACTCAATATTGGGTGGAATATTTCCCCCTTGATCAATGTGTTCCATAAGCTTTTGAACCTCCTCGGGCTTCATTTCTTTAGAATCCCTTGTGAGTGATTTAAACTCAAAAACATGATCTTCTCCTTCAGCCTTAATGTTTATCTTTCCGGCCTCTTGAAGCGCCTTCATTATTTTCATAAATGCTTTCTTTTCCATCTCCTCAATATTCTTTTTGGGTTGCTTCTTCCCTTCTTCCGGGAGTCTTACTGTATCATCAAGCGCATGGAGATCACCTGGTTTCATAATTTTTTTAGCATCTTTTTTCCCATCACCCGCGAGTTCCGCTTCCAACCTTCTTACCTCCTCCTCCCCCTCCTTGTCCCCTTTTTCTTTTGCTTTCTTCATGGCTTCCTGGTGCTTTCCCGGCTCAAATTTTTTATACCCAAAATCTTCCGGCTTCACTCCTGGAGTTTTTTTTTGCTCGTTTACATCGGGTTGTTCAATAGGTTCATTTTCTCCCATGTTGAAAAGTTTTATTTTTGAACATCTTTTAAGGTTGGGGTTTTCGCGTGGTTTATTTTTTTGCTTTCCAAACACCAACTTCCTTAAAGAATCCCTATATTATACCAAAAATCCGGGGTTTTTCACAGGTTATTAACAATATTCAATCTGTACAAATAATGGCAATATTTTTCCACATCACCCTATTCATTATTTCCCTCACATTTCCCTAACTTTTCAGTATAAAGTTTTCCACATACCAAATCATATTTCTTATTAAAAGCAAACCCTACTACGTCTTATTAAATCAATAAAAACTAAATAAAAAATAATCTATAGAAATCAGATTGTTTTGAAAAAAAAGTTCGATATAATGAGTGAGAAATTTCTGCCCAGTTCTTATTTTAATTCATACGTTATGAAGTTTTTTTGCGCTCAGGCTGACCTCGAGGAAGCCCTTAATGTTGTTAACAAGGCTATCACCCCAAATACAACACTTCCCGTATTAAATAATATTCTCCTGAAGGCTGAAGGAAAGAAACTTCTTTTTTCAGCAACCAACCTTGAGATTGCCATTCAGCACTCCATACCGGCCGACATAAGGTCTGAAGGTGCCGTAACCGTTCCAGCTAAACTGATTACGAGTTATATTTCTCTCTTAAAAGATGAGAAAATTGAAGCTTCACTAGGAGAAGGGAATACTCTTACACTGTCATCCACATCTTCCCAGACCAAAATTAAAGGTATTGCTGCTGAGGAGTTTCCAGTTATTCCACGTGTTCCTAAAGAGAACACCATAAAGGTTTCCAGTAAAGATCTTAACAGTGCGATTACTCAAACTGTATTTGCGGCCTCTGCGAATACCTCACGGCCTGTTTTGTCGGGAGTTCTTTTTGATCTTGATCGTGAAAGTTTGAAGGTTGTTGCAACTGACAGTTATCGTTTGGCTGAGCGTCAAATTCAACTCAAGGAAAAACCTCCATTTCACTTCAGTCGGTTATTCCTGCACGTACTATTTCTGAGTTGGGGAAAATTCTTTCAAAATCTCAAGAAGAAGAGGTTGAGATTAATCTTACCAAGAACCAGGTGCTATTCACTGTTGGGAGTGTTGAGCTTATGTCTCGGCTTATTGAGGGTAAATTCCCTGATTATGAAAAGATTATTCCTAAGTCCAGCAAGACCAAAATCACCGTTTCAACGGAGGATTTGTCCCTGGTTGTTAAACGCGTGAGTCTTTTTGCCCGTGAGAACAATAACAGTATTAAAGTTGCCGCAACCAACGACGGCAAACTGGTGTTGTCTACTGAGGAGACAAAAATTGGTGAAGAAAAGGCTGAGGTAAGCGTAAAAGTAGAGGGTGAAAATAATAAGATTGCATTGAACGCCCAATATCTGTTAGATGTACTCACCTTTATTCAGGCTGATAAGGTGCTCGTCGAGGTGGACGATAAGCTTGCTCCAGCGGTCATTCGTCCTGCTGAAAACAAAGATTACGTCTACATCATCATGCCACTCAAGATTTAGCCAAAGCGGTTCTTCCGCAGCCCAGGTTCTTTATGGAAACATTGAAAAATCTGATCCATTTTTTCCCTTCGATCCAGAACGGCCGCGTTCTGGACCTTTTGGATAGTCAAAAAAGCGCGAGCCTTTCCGGTGCCGGGAACTACTCTTCGAAGGTTTTTATTTTCAGTGATGTTGTCCGGAAACTGCCGAAATATAAGACTGTGCTCTGGATTGTTACTGATCATACAGAGCTTGAACATGTTGTACGATCACTCAAGCTGTGGAGCGATATTGATGTGTACGGTTTTGATCATGAAACGGCGGCTGCCGGTACGGTTCGCGAAACTGAACGCAACAACAAGCTTAATATGATTGAAATGGTCTCCAGGCTTCATGGGAAAGAAAGAAAGGTTATTGTTGCGCCCTACACAAGCCTGATGGTGAATTTCCCTGATTATCAGGAAATGATGGACGGAAAGTTTTCCATGAAGAACGGTCAGGCGATTAACCCCATGCAGTTTTTTGAGAACCTTATTGAAAAGGGGTATGAGGTTTGTGACGACCAGCATCTGGAAAAGGGAACCTATCACCGGAGCGGAGATGTTCTTTCTATTTTCCCGGTCAATTTTAATCATCCGGTAAAAGTGGAGATAGCTTTTGATGCCATTGAGAAAATTTCTACTTACGATCAGGAGACCCAGGAGGAGCTCGAAGTGCTTGATGAAATTGAGCTCTATCCGTTACGAACCGTTTCAGCCTATAAAAGTATCGGTGATCACCTGGGGTTGAACTGTCTGGTGCTTGAGGATGAGGTGGATGTTGTTGATGAATATTATGATGCCTGGAACAGTGTTTTTGATGAGCTGCACGGAAAAATCCATTATTTGAGTTTTGTTACTTTCAATGATGATGAATCGCGTCATCAGCATCTTCATTACCTTTCCGTTCTGAAGTACCGTGGAGCTTATGATCTGAGCAACGATCTGCGTGAAAAACTGCGTGATGGCTGGAGAACACTGGTTTTCACCAAGGATATCCAGGAAATGAAAAATATTTTTACCGAGCACAAAGTCGCCTATACGACAGACCTCCATGGAGCCAACATATCTTCCCCGGGAGTGTACCTTGTTGAGGTTGATAAAGAGGGAGTTTTTCCTCACGCCTTTCAGAATCCTGAGCTCCGCCTCGCTTTGATTTCTGACCGTGAGGTCTCGAGTATCAAAGAGGAAAAAAAGAAGTATTTTAACCAGAAGGTTTATCTGGATTTTCTTACCAGTCTCAAGAATAACGACTATGTTGTGCATTCCGATTATGGGATTGCGCGCTTCTTTGGGCTGGAAAAAAAGACGATCGACGATATTACCCGTGAGTATCTGAAGCTCGGCTACGCCGAAAATGACAAGCTGTTTGTACCGATTGACCAGGCTGATAAAGTGAATAAATTTATTGGTTCAGACGAGATTGTTCCCCATTTAACAAGACTTGGGTCGGCTGAGTGGAATACGATTACCCATAAAGTCCGCAAGGAAACAGAAGTTATCGCAAAGGAACTTTTGGCCCTTTATGCCCAGCGCAAAAGTGCTCATGGCTATGCGTTTAAAAATGACACCGCGGCCCAGCGACGTTTTGAGGAGACCTTTCCATACGAAGAAACGCCAGGACAAATGAAAGCCATCGCTGATGTGAAGCATGACATGGAGCGTGAAATTCCCATGGACCGCCTGGTCTGCGGAGATGTGGGTTTTGGCAAAACGGAGGTGGCCATGCGCGCTGCGTTTAAGGCTGTCCAGAATGGCAGACAGGTGGCGCTCATTTCGCCAATCACCATTTTGGCCGACCAGCATTATCGCTCGTTCCGCAAGCGCATGGAGGAGTTTGATGTGAGGATTGAAATGCTCAGCCGTTTCAAGTCCGCCAGTGACCAGAAGAAAATTATTAAGGCCATGGAGCGAGGGGAGCTTGATATCGTTATTGGGACACACCGCCTGCTGCAGCCCGATGTCCAATTTAAGAATCTTGGATTGATCATTATTGATGAGGAGCAAAGGTTTGGCGTGAAACAAAAAGAGGCTCTTAAAAAACTCAAAACAGAGGTTGATGTGCTGACGCTGACGGCAACGCCAATTCCCCGCACCCTGAATATTGCCCTGAACAAGCTGCGCGACATTAGTACTATCACCACGCCGCCACCGGGTCGTTTGCCTGTTATTACCGAGGTTCGGAGATTCTCCAATGGGATCATCCGGGAAGCGATCTTGCGTGAAATTGAACGAGGCGGGCAGGTGTACTTCCTGCACAATCGTGTTCAAACCATTGATGGTATGGCGGAAAAACTCCGGTCACTCGTGCCGGAAGCCCGCTTTGGTGTTGCGCACGGCAAACTGGGAAGCTCCGATCTTGAAGACCGTATCGTTGCTTTTAAGGAGCATCAGTTTGATGTGCTTGTAAGTTCCACAATTATTGAGAACGGAATTGATCTGGCCAACGCCAATACGCTGATTGTGAACAATGCAGACCGGTTTGGCCTGGCCCAGCTTTACCAGCTTCGCGGCCGTGTGGGACGCAGTAAAACCCAGGCATATGCCTACTTCCTTTATCACGGACAGCGTTTAAAACTCAGTGCCAAGAAACGTTTGCGTGCGATTGTTGAGGCTACGGAACTGGGGAGCGGATTCCAGATTGCCATGAAAGATCTGGAGATCCGTGGCGCGGGTGACATCCTTGGAGCAAAACAGCACGGAGTTATTAATGTCGTTGGAGTCAGCCATTTTATCCGCATGCTGAATAAGGCGGTTGAGGATCTTAAGGCTGGTAAACTTCAACAGGGCGGAGAAGAGGGTCCCGAAGATGTTTCTATTGAGTTGCCATTAACTGCGTATATTCCAGACACATATATTGTGAGTTCGAAAGAAAAAATTAACGTGTACCAGAAACTTTCATCCGTTGATAACAGCGAGTATCTTGAAGAGATCCGTGATGAACTTGTTGAAGATTACGGGAAGTTGCCGAAGGAGGTTGCCAATCTTTTCCATGTGATCGAACTGAAAATTCTGGCCAAAAAAGCGGGCATTGCTTCGGTGAAAGCCGAGAGTGTTTATTTGAGCAAGGGCAAAGAGGTTGTGCTGCTGATGTCCAATAAAGTGAAGCCGGAAAACATCATGAACCTTCTTGAGCACAATCCAAAATGGATGATCAGCGGAAATAAGCTGCGCGTAAAAATTGAAGATCTTACGACCCAGTGGGTTGATATGTTGAAAAGTTGTTTACAGTGGCTGGCCGGAAGTATAAAAGTTGATGAAAAGTCGGCACAGAAAAAATCTTAATGTTCAAAACTTTGCAAAAATTTCCTGCACGTACACAAAGAAACAGCAGTATTCTTGAGGCAATTCGGACTTTTGAACGGGACAGCGTTCTGAAAAACTGCCGGGTAGCCGGAAGAGTTGTGGGGTTGCTGGATGAAGGGATTGTCTTACAGGATGAGTCCGGGAGGATGGATGTTCTTCTCTCTCCTGTTTCATGCACGGTAGGTGATATTGTTGAGATTGATTTGAAGGGGGAGCAGCGGATGGTGAAAGGGAAGGGGACTGTTCCTTTTTATCTGGCTAAAAAATGTCATGTGCTGACACCCTGTCAGTCCGACTTTTATATCCGGAGGGAGGATCCGAATTATCTCCGGATGGTCATCGATTTGAGACTCAAAGAGTTTTTAAAGGAACGTGCCCGGGCTGTGCGCGGAATCCGCGAGTTTTTCTGGGCGAAGGATTTTACAGAAGTTGAGACTCCTGAACTTGTGCGGTTACCCGGAATGGAGCCGTACCTGGATGTTTTCCGGACGGTATTTACCGGGCTGCCTCTTCAGGGAGAGCCGCCAAAAAAAGAGGACCTTTTTCTTATTACATCCCCAGAGTATGCGATGAAAAAGCTGCTGGTGGGAGGTCATGAGAAAATTTTTCAGATCACCAAAAGTTTCAGGAATAAAGAGCATGAAAGCACGCTCCACAATCCGGAGTTCACCATTTTGGAGTGGTACCGCGCCTACGCTTCCTACGAAGAAATTATGGATGATACTGAAGAGTTGGTCAGAAAGCTGACGGCGCAGCTTTTGGACGGAAAGCATCTTGCCTATGCCGGTCACCGGGTTGATGTTTCATCTCCGTGGGAGCGAGTGAAAGTGAAAGATCTTTTCAGGCGGTACGCCCATATTGAATATGAAGATTTTGAGGATGTTGAAAAGTTTCGCAAGGTTCTCAAGAAACAGGGGTACAGCGTTACCAAAGATACCTCTTTTGATGACATGTTTTTCATGGTGTTTCTGAATGTGATTGAACCAAACCTTGGTTTAAAAACCCCCACGATCGTGTATGAGTACCCTGCGAGCATGGCGGCGTTATCCAAAAAATGTTCACATGATGACCGTTATGCTGAACGGTTTGAGGTTTACATCGCGGGGATGGAGCTCTGCAATGCTTTTACGGAACTCAATGATCCCGCTGAACAACGGCTTCGCCTTGAAGAGGAGCGCAGGGCCCGGCAGGAATTGGGGAAAGATGATTATCCCGTTGACCAAAGCTTTATCCGTGCATTAGAATTCGGCATGCCGCCTTCGGGAGGCATCGCTCTTGGAGTGGATCGTTTGGTCATGCTTTTGACAGGAGTTACCGATATCCGTGACATCCTCGCCTTTCCCCACAGAGATCTATAATTTTTTGTTCTTATTATGTTAACATCAGATTTCAAAAAAGGTCTGCCAATCAAGTATAACGGCGAAACATATATTGTTGTCGGATACCAGTTTGTGAATCCGGGCAAGGGAACGGCATTTACCCGCACCAAGATCAAGCATGCAAAATCACAAAAAGTTATTGAAGTAACATTCAAGAGTGGTGAACAGATTGAGGGAGCTGAGGTTGAGTATCGGAAGTGCCAGTATCTCTATAACGACGGAAAGGATTTCTATTTCATGGACAACACCAATTTTGAACAGATATCCATTCCGGCCGACAATATTGGAGACATGAAAGACTATATGATGGACGGTACGGAAGTTACCTGTGTTTATATTGATGGACAGCCGTTTACCATTCAGCTTCCGCCGAAAATGGACTTCAAAGTTACTGATGCTCCTCCGGGTGAAAAAGGCGACACTGCAACCGGTGGAACCAAGCATGTGACGATTGAAACCGGTGCGAAAGTTTCTGCTCCTTTGTTTATCAAAGAGGGCGATGTGATTCGCGTGAATACCGATACCGGAGAATACGCTGAACGTGTTTCACGCTAGATCTGCCACTGTACTGGTGGAGAAATAGCTTTGTTCGTGATATATTTTGAGTAGATTTTCTCATTGTTTTTTATGAAAAAAACTTTTGCTTTTGTTCTCGGCGCATTTTTTCTTTTTCAGTCTTCGACGGCACTGGCTGCAGATGAGGTGTATGGCATGCCAAACCGCACAATGGAGCCTGCCATCAAGTCGCTTCTGAGTTTTAACCGTTGGCTGTATCAGAACGGATTTGAAGGGATCAACTACATTAATGACAACTATTATGCGGCGCGTGAGCAGGCGATCAAGTGGGATAAGGATGCTCTTCTTTTAAGAGTCTGGGTCTCCAGCTCCAAGATTGGTGATGGCTATTGCGAATACCAGTTTGGTTCTGCAAACAAACCAGCAGAAATTTTTGATTCATGGTGCGTTGACCCAAAAACTTCCAAAGTACATGGGGAAATAGTCAGAACTGATGCAGTTGATCCAGATGATCTTTTTGATCTTCCGGATAAAACTCTGCGAAAATTTGTTTCGGATGTTTTTGCTTCGACGGTAACACTTCGTCATATCCGTGATACTTTTAAAGGAGACTCCAGACCAGGTGTTTTTGCCACACTGAAGAAAGTGGATGGGGAGGTTCGCTGGACATGGGAGCTGGTTAACTCCGGAAAAAATTACGGTATGGATGTTTTTGCTGATGCAGCTTTGAGAGACGGCAATATCCAATATGCTGACCGTTAAGGCGACAGGTTGACAGCCTGTAGTTTTTCTTGTAAATTCTCTTTATATTCTTGGTATCTTGTTCTTGCCTGGGGATGTAAGGCTTTCGACGAAAATTGTTCTTTCACAAACTGCAATCCGGGGATCGCGCTGTCTCCCCGTAGATCCGTCCAGCGCATCAAGAGTGCAAACTCTAAACTTCTCGCGAAATTGGCTAACGCCATGAACCGCGAAGCCGCTTCTGTAAAGGCTCCAGCCTTTGCATTTGCTGCTTAAATCCGTTTCCCCCTTTGCGGGAAATGTCGTCTTCCTTCTGATGTCTATTAGGGAGAGAAGGCGCCAATAGTAGGCTAAGCCCTGTTGTACCTTGCTACCGGGACGAAAATTCTAAAGGTTAAGCTGTGTGAGCTTTTGGTCCGATTTTTATTCACCCAGCCGACAATATAAATTCGGACTATGATTGTAGACGTTTGGGCTAGACATTTTTGGACCCGGGTTCAATTCCCGGCATCTCCACCAAAATCTTGCCTATGGACTACTCACCATCATCCCGGGAAGATCTTCATCAACCACAGGTTGAGCTGCGTGATGATGAGCTTTCGCATATTCGCGGGGTTCAGACTGCGCCAAAAGAAGAGCAGGCAGGGACAGAATCCTCTGAGGTTGTTCAGGCCGCCTTGGCGAAAGTTATCCCGCTTTTTTCGCGACAGGGCCAAACCTATGGAAAACTCCAGCAGGCCCTTTTTGATCGTGATGAGTTGAAGGAATATATCGGGAAAGGGTCAACCCAGCGTGCCGTTCGTGAACTCTGGCAGAAACTTGAATTAGGTCCAATGACATCTGAAAACAATGATTCAATGGCGGCTTCTTTGGGCTGGTATAAAAATTTTGTTGGTGCATTGATACGGCGTATCCATGTTGCAAATGATGACGCCTCGGAAAATTCCCAATTGATGATCATGCCGCCAGATTTTCGGCAAAGTACGCTCATGGTTCATGTGAGTTTCTGGAGGCTTTTTCGTGACCTGAGCAAGCTGTATTATCTTCTCAAAGCCTGTGAAAGGGTTGCCATCAGTAACGGATGTTAGTGGAATCCTGTTTTGAGGGTGGACGCTCACGAAGTTTTCTATTACCATCTTCGCCGGCTTTTTAATTCTATATTTATGACAAATCCGACAGGCGCTGCAACCATCGAAGAAGCATTGCTGGCTGCAGCAGACGATGCGTCCGACGAGGCTGATGCATCGCACCTTTTGCCTTTGCTCTGTGAGTATTTTGTCTCGGAAGAAGATATGCGGAAACTTGAGATGGGGGTTGATATGAAGGAGATGCGCCGGCTTTTAACATTTCTTTCTGATGGGCTGAAGCGCAGACCGACTGTTTTGAAGAGAGTCCGTCCCCGTCTTGAACTGGTTTTTGATGATGAAGATTTTTCCCAGCCTGCAAAAGTTGAAAGGGCGGTTGCCAAAGAGGTTTTTACTCCGCTCGAAATTGACTGGGAAGATTTCTTTCAAAAGGACAAACCAAAATCGGGTATAAAGAAAATTTCTGATGAAGTGCGTGACGCTGCGGACGATGCCGTGACCCCGGTTACGAACCTGGATGTTCATGGTGAGGCGTTTACTCCAAATATTGCCATTGAAGTTGCTGACAACTTTACTATGAAGCAGCGGCTTCTCTACAAAGATCTTCCCGAGGAAACCTATCTGCTGTTGGCCATGGGGACGCACTTGGAATCACTCCTGGAGGCGGCAGAGAAATTCAGACAGCAGAATCCCGCAATAACCCAGGAGCAGTTTCTTGGTCTTTGTGCCAATATGTATCGTGGGTATGCCGTCCGATATTATTATCAGCTTGTTCAGCGTGAAGAGGCTTTTGGTGATGGCATGGATAAACTTGTGAGTGCTCATCTTGATCGCGTCCAGAAGGAGTTTCCTCCTGAAGTTTTTCCGAAGGATGATATGGAGGCACATCTGGCCGCACTCTTTTTGGTTCACGAGAAAAAGCGCAGAAATACCGAGTCTACGGAGGTTTTGTATAACCAGTTCGTACGGACGTCTTTGTTTGATGAGGTGGCGTAGGCGTGATTTCTAGTGCCGGTGTTTTGGCTTGCTATTGCTTTTTCTGGCTTTTAGGCCAGCCGTTTTGGGCGTGCCGCATTCTGTCCAGAGTGCCCTTAGGACCCTTGACAAATTCGCAAAATCTGCTAGCCTTGAGTGAAATATTCATTAACCCCATTTTTTATGGAAAACTCAACACTCTACAAGGCGGCGGCAATGGCAGGTGGTATGGCTCTTCTTGGAGCAGGATATTCCTGTGAAAAGAAGTTTGAACGGGACGAAATGGCGGCTATTGAAAAGGCCAAGGATTGGGAAGGCCGGGAAGCCAATGTTCGTGCAAAAGAGGCTGAAATAGTCCAAAAACACCGTCCGGATGACCGTAAGTTCATGAACGTTGTCCAGGATTGTCGCAGTGCGGTTGACTCATGCATAGACGCCAAGCCGATTCCAGAGGTTTGTCGGGGAAGACTTTTAGTTGCCCCGAGCTATTTTACCCACTCTATGGCCCCTCACTCCGGGGAGACTCACAGCTTTTTTACCGGAAATCTGGGCAGTATCCGATGTTATGCCGATTTGCAGCCGACAGTTTTCCACTGTCTGGAGCAGGAATTTCAGTGTGTTCAGGAAGCTGACCGCAAGTAGTTTTCTCCCAGATATTTCTTGACATTTGGAGCCCATGAACGGCATCATGGGCTCTTATTTTTTATATTCATTCTTCATGGCTGAACGTGAGTCACAACCCGGCGAACCGCGGGTGCTTCATGGCAACGAACTTGTTTATCATGCGTTGTGGCGGCGGGAGATCGATGATCTTGATAAGAAACTGGAAAGTTTCCCCGCAGGAGATCCAGCAAGAGAGTCTCTTGAGGCTCAAAAAGCTTCCATTGCGGAAAAGCTTCGCGAATCGATCTTTGATATTTCCAGTAGAGCCGAGAAGGTTGATGCTGAGCGGCTCGATAATTATCAGCTTGTTTCTTTAATTGATGAGTTCCATCTTGTTCATGGATTTGGTGAACTTTCGCTGGAATTGAAACGTGTTTTCAGTCTCAGAATGCGGGAGTTTTTTCAGCGGTTTGGGCTGAAAGTTTTGGCAATTGCGTACAGCCAGCATGCCCATAGAACACAGTGCCATTTTACTTTTGAGAAGAGGGCGGCTGAGCAGGTCCAAGCCGCCAGATTTTTTAACCACAGCCAATTTGATGCTGATGTTCATGGTCAGCCCGATATTTCTGTGGGATGGCTGTTTATGGATCAGGTGCGTGAGCTGATGGATAATAAAGCGTTTCTTCCGTCCCCTCCAAATCCCCGGGTGCGTGGGATTACTGTCAAAGTGGGGGAGGAAGTGAGCCGGACCCTTTCGGATGAGGAAGTGCGGCAGGGGAGACGAGATCACGGGATTGTTGGTTGATTTATGTCTGCCGTGTCCCTTAGAATTGGGGTATGAGTTTTGCGATTGAATTACCTCCCCATTTTTTAGCCAAGGCCCAGGAGCTCAAGGTTTACCCCTGGGATATTGTTGAGCAGTTTGTGCGCGGAAGTGGAAAAGGTGGCCAGAAAATCAATAAAACTTCCAGCTGTGTTCTGCTGAAGCATCTTCCAACGGGCATTGAGGTGCGTTGCCAGAAACACCGGGAACAGAGTAAAAACCGGCTGTCTGCCTATAAGCTGCTTATTTTGAAGATTGAAGAGCAGGTGAAGGGCCATGAATCGCAGCGTGCCAGGAAGATTTTTAAACTCAAAAAGCAGAAACAAAAAAGAACCAAACGGGCAAAAGAAAAAATCCTTCAGGCTAAAAAGATGAGGGGTGAAATAAAGGCCAGCAGGGGGCCTGTTACGGGGTATTAAGCCGTTAGCCGTTTATACCATCAGGTCAGATTTGATGGTTTTGCTGAGCTCGGATTTAAGGTGCAGCAGGTCAGGTCCGGCAAGAGGTTTTCCTGCGCCAATAAGTTTACCGATGTGTTCGTTCATGGCTCTGAGGTGCTTGGATCCGTGCATGTTGATAAACACTGATGTTTCCTGAAAATCCTTGAATGTTCCCTGGTCCGGATTTTTTTTGTGCTGCAGGCTGTTTACCAGCGACATGACGGTGTTGATATACCGGTCATACGTTTTCATTTTTTCAGCGGCAATGACCTTTTTCATGTGCATGCGGTTTTGTCTGTCCATGCGGCGGGATTCACGTTCAACTACGCCTTTTTTCATCATTAACAGAGCCAGAATCCATAAAATTCCTCCGGCCAGCGATCCCAGGAAAAGAATAGTCATGACAATAATTTCGTTCCCCATGGCCTGACGAACGCTGGAGACACATTTGTCCTGATCGCAAACCAGCGAAGAATTATTTTGATTTCCCGTAGTGGTTTCCTGCGTGATTGATGGGACAACAGGAATGTCGGCAGGTGTTGGAACGGTTGAGGTTTGTCCGCCGGTGGTTCCGGTTGGCTGGTTGCGTGTCCCGGTTGTTCCGGTTGGCTGGTTGCGTGTCCCGGTTGTTCCAGTGGTTCCAGTCGTTGTCCCCGGGGTTTGCCCTGTGGTCGTTGTTCCACTGCGTGTCCCGGTTGTTGTTGTTCCGCCGGTTTGGGGAACCGGTTCGCCGGAAGTCACGCCTGCGGTGTTTTGCGCAAACGCCAACTGGCTTTGGAGCATCAGGGTCAGAACGGAAACGCCAATGATGATTCTTGAAGAGTTTTTCATTGAGAATTAGTTCGATTGAAACAGATCGATGTCTTCACGAATGGCGTCCAGTAACTCGCCGCGCTTTTCAAGATATGCACCGGCCAGTTCAACCTTGCCTCCTTCAAAACGTTTTTTTGCTGTCGCGACCAGGATTTCCTGAAGTTCATCGAGCAGCTGGCGGATTTTTGCCGAGCATACGAGGTTCATTTTGATCTCCATTTTTGTCCATTCGGCGTTAAAGCTTTCGGTATCTTTCATGTTTGCGGCATCAGCTTTGTTCAACAGGAATCCCTCCATAAATCCGAGGTCGGTGAGGAAGTTCTTGTAAATTTCCTGTTTGATCTGGAACTCTTTTTCTTTTCTTTCCCTTACCATGAAAGCTTCTTCGCGCTTATCTTCACGGCGTACGTCAAGAAACCGCAGGAAGTATGTTCCCATAATGGTCAGGAAGCTGCCCACCAAAAGCCCTACAACACCAATGACGGCAGCTACAATGTTTGGATCCAGGCCTCCCTTGGCTACGTTGCCGTAGCTCATTGCGCCCGGAGGAAGATCGGTTGGAGTCGGAATAATTTCCATGCCGGCGGCTGATACTATCTGAAACTGGATCATGGTGATTGCCAGTGCCGCCAGAAGAATTGCTGTACGTTGCTTCGACATAAATACGAGATTAATGAAGGTTCAAACCTTAGGCATTTTAACCCGTGCTCCACATTATTACAACGCAACTCCCCGGGATTTATTACGCTAACTTTGTTGGCTTAGCCCCCCGGTTGCTTTTTGGAGTTCATCCAGAAACTGTTTTTTCATCTGTTCGATCTGCCCGGCCATATTCACGAGCGGCTGAGACATAATTTGCAGATTCGACATCAGTTCCTGCACCTTGGTGTTTGCTTTTTTCGACATCTGCAGAAGATTTTCGTACGTCTGCTCCGCCTGTTTGAGGTAGTCTTTGGTCTTGTTTGCCAGATCCCGGGCCCGCTCAGGAAGCTTGAGTCCCTCGATCTTTTTCATGTTTTCATCAACGACCTTTTTCACTTCTGTTATGAGTCCCTGCAGCTGTTCAACCGAAAAGTTTCCCCCCTGCATTTTTTGACTTAACCGGCTGATTTCCTGATTCACCTGGCTTTGGATATCCATTAATGTCTGCTCGTCAGCTGTTGGTTTACCAATGTTGATGTTGACGACACACCCGGCCAGCATCAGTATGGCGGTCAGTATTCCTGTAATTTTTGCGATGTGTTTTCTCATATTAGAGCCAAAAAATCCCTATCATTCTACCAAATGGTCATTTTGCTGTCCATTTTTGTAATGGTTCCCCCTGGAGTGGCTTAAAGATGGTGCAAGCTGTTGGTTACCCAACAAGAAATAGTTGACAAATTGGTAGAAATTTAGCATAATTCCGCTCCTTAGCCTTTAAAGGGCCAAAATTGTGCTAGAGCAAGATCAAAAGTTGGTTCAGGATGCTCAACAGGACCCGGCAAACTTTGCCGCCCTGTACGATAAGTATTTTGATCAGATTTACCGCTATGTGTACCGTCGGGTCAGCGATAAAGAGACGGTTCATGATCTGGTGAGTCAGACTTTCTTTGATGCTCTATCACACATCAAGAGTTTTGAATGGAGAGGGTATCCCTTTTCTTCATGGCTCTACAAGATTGCCCATAATAATGTTCTGAAATGGTATAGAGAGCAGAGCAAAGGACACAATGTGGGGCTGGATGAAATTGGGGAGCTGGCTGATCTGAGTGTTGACCAGGTGAGAGATGCGTCCCGAAAGGAAAAGCAGCTCGAGGTCCAGAAGGTTATTGATCAGCTTGACCATGAGGAAAGAGAAATCATCAGATTAAAGTTTTTTGAGGAAGTGTCGAATATTGAGATTGCTGAAATTATGGGGCTCAGTGCAAACCACATTGGTGTTAAAGTCTACCGTACGCTAAAAAAAGTTAAACAACTTCTTAAATCCTAACCGTTTCCTTTGTCATGGCACGACCGGCTGGAAGATACTTTGCTTCCGTTATCACCAAAATTCGCGACGCCAAGAAGAAAGAACTGATCGTCATTGACGATGGGTTTAAGATGCAGCTCCGTCAGCAGCTCATGGTGAAAATTGCTGCGACTTCACAGCCCCAGAAGACAAGCTGGCTTGAGAAACTTGCTCCTTTTAAAGCTTACCTTGGGGTTGTTCCCGCCCTTGCGTTTGTGATTATTGCTGTTGTGGGAATTTCGAAATTGCCGCTTCAGTTCAAGAGTGATGTGGTTGTTCCGGTTGGGCCATCTTCCCAGCAGAACGCTTCCCCCAAAGCGGTCGTCCAGGATCAGGGAAGTCCTTCCCAGGACAACGCTGCCAACAGTTCCTCAATTATTACTTTTCCGGGCCGGTTTGTTATCCCGCAGGGTAAAAACAGTGATGCGGCAGCGAATCTCGTTGGGGAAAACCAGCCTTCGTCTTTGGCCATGACAGTTTCTGACGCGCCGGCAGATACTTCTGTTCAGAAGAGTGGTGTTCCGCAGGATTCCAGCCAAAAACAGCAGACTCCTCTCCAAGTTCAGTCATCAGACTCGTCTGATTCGATCGGCAATTTGAATGTTCCTCAGCAAATACTTCAGTATTTCACTTATCAGCCGGTTACTCAGCCCGCTCCTGTTTCGCAATATTCAGAGACTGCCCAGGATGGTGCTTCAGCGGATGCAGGTTCTTCCGCCAGTGTGACCCTTGCGCCGAGTGTTGAAGGAAGCGCTCCTTTGAACAGTGCGGATCCTTCAGTCACCGGGTCGATGCCTTCCGTTACCGCATTAAAAACTCCTGCTGATGTTTCTAAAGAATCTTCAACAGCCCTGATGAACACGGAAAATTCCGCCGGTGCTGCTGCGGATCAGCCTTTGAAAGCGGCAACTGTTGTTCAAAAATCTGAAGTTTATACTCCGCAGCGTACGGCAAAAACCGCTCCCAAAACCGTCACCAGTGCAACATACAGTTTGAACGAAATGGCTCAGCTTCCGCCAAAACAGGTTGATCTTGATGTTTACTACAACGGCAGTTTTTCAGGCGATGAACGTACGGTTTTAGAGCAGAGCATTGTTCCGCACCTGGTTGAGGGTAAGGATGTGGATTATGTGTCTGTGTACCAGAAAGATGCTGCGACTGTTGTCATTGAGCTTCAATATGCTGATGGCAAAACCGCCGTGTATGACTATAAGGTCGATCAGACCGGTACCCTTCAACTGGTGCAGCAGTAGTTTTTCAGTTTTGTTTTTGAGTTTTGAGCAGGCCCGCACTTATCCATAGCGTGATGAGTATTTGTGGAAAGAGCAGGCTGTTGACGAAAAGGGAATGAACGGCCAGTCCCGTCAGTCCACAGAAAACGCCTAATCCATAGCCCTGGAATGAGGTTTCTTTTTCTGAGTCGCCTGTGTTTTTTTTCTTCCAATTCAAGAACGCAAGCTTCATCATTTCCCAATGCAGTATGAGAAATGGAATCGTCCCTGCAATACCGGTTGTTGCCAGTACCGTCAGAATACTGGAATCCGATCCGCTGGCTGAATGTACGGAAGGATCACTGACGAAACCTTCATTGTATTTGACATATTTGAGAGTGTTGTAGCCGCTTCCGAACCATGGCCGTTTTTGGATAAGTTCCAGGGTTTGATTCCACGAAACAATACGGAGGCGCGCGGTGGCGTCGGGATTTTCATTCGTGTTGAAAACCAATGACTGGATACTGTGCATCAGATCTTCGACGCGTTCCTGTGCCCGGGGCGAAAAATTAAGCCCAATCATCATGAGAATGATGCCTCCAATCAGGAGTTTTCTTGATTTGAGGATTCCAATGAGGCCAAGGGATGTGGCGGCTGCTACGTAGCCGGAGCGGGAGTAGGTGAGGAATAATGCCGTGACCAGTATGCCAATAACCAGAAACAGGCCGGTTTTTTTTAGGAAATTTTTGGTGTACACCGTTATGCCTGCAAGTATTGAGGTGATATACCCCAGAAAACCCGCGATGAAGTTTGGATCAAGCCACGTTGAAACCAGTCTGTTTTGATGTGGGTCCCATCCGTACTCTTCCAGTTTTCCAAGGTCCGGGTAGATGATGAGCTGGATAAATCCCGCAACTGCAATACATACTGCGGCGATCACCATCCAGGTGACAATGGTATGCCGGTCTTTGTTTGTTTTGATGCTGTCGAACGTTACTATCCCAAGCAACACGTATTCGGCAAAACGGAAAAGGTACAGTGATCCGGCGGCCATTTCTGAAAATTTCAGGAACGTAAGACTAAAAATGAGCGAAAAAATTCCCGCGCCGAAAAAATATCCAAGGGGGACGAGAAATTTATTGTTGCTGATTTTTTTGCGTAGCCGGAATTTTTCGATTGCCCAGATGGTCACGAGTCCTGCAATGGCAATGTCACTCAGCAGTGTGCCGCTTTCGCCGCCAATGGGAAGCCGGTAAAGTTCCCCGATGACCGGCAACATAAGAATGGCGCAGACTCCCCACAGCATTTTTTTCCTGACGATGAGGACGATCAGTGTCATGGTTAACAGTATCACTGCGAGGCTGATCCGGGTTGCAATGGTCCATGCCAGTCCAAGCGAGCATAATCCAATCAGACCCCAGTAGAAGATGTGGCCAGTTGGCGGAGCCTGTTTTTTTTGTTGTACCTTCACTTTTTTCTGAATTAGAATGGGCAGGCGTATTCTACCTTTTGTTTTGTTTATGGGAAAGTTCAAGGAAGTACTTGTTGCCACCTCAAATAAGGGAAAGTTCAGGGAAATGCTGGAAGTTCTGGGGACGCTGCCCTACCGTTTTTTGAGGCTTGACGATGTCGGCTTGTCCGGAGATTGTGAGGAAAACGCAGAAACGTTTGAAGGAAACGCACTTTTGAAGGCTCATTATTACGCCTCAAAATCCGGGCTGGTGACTGTTGCTGAAGATTCCGGGATTCTGGTTGATGCGCTTGCAGGAGAACTTGGCATAAAAACGCGCCGCTGGGGTGCTGGCGAGAAGGCAACAGATGAGGAGTGGATTGAGTTTTTCTTAAAGCGGATGGAAGACGTTCCTTATCAGCTGCGGGGAGCAAAATTTGTCTGCTGCTCGGCGATTATTGATCTGGAGGGCAACGACTATATTTTTCGCGGGGAAACCCCGGGAAGAATTACCCAGGCGCTGGAAGCTCCCATCTATGAAGGTTTGCCGCTCAGTTCTTGTTTTAAGCCAGAGGGTTTTGACAAGGTTTATTCGGCCCTGACGATAGGAGAGAAAAACACCATAAGTCATCGCGGAAAGGCCATGAAACAGGTGCATGACTGGCTGGCGGGACAACTGTAAGGGGTCTGTATTACGTTTGTGTGTTCCGAGGGATCTGGTGGGTGATTTTTTCTGTTATCCACCGGAGTGGTTTTGGAAGGTGTGTTTTGAGTGTAGTCAAAATGTCGGCGTCGCGCAGGTTGAGAGCTGTTTTTATTGTTACCACAGCGTAGATTGTTGTGACGGCAAGGGCAATGATGATGCGGACAATGAGAGGCAGCGGGAGAATCAAAAAGAAGATTGTTCCCACGCAGAAGTTGATGATCAGCACTTTTATCATGTTTTTGTTGAAAATGCCGAGGCGGTATTTTTTTGCGTTGATAAGGGAAAGCATGATGGAAACCCCCTGGCTTATGACGTTCGCGAGCATTGCCCCTACGGCCTGGTATTTTGCGATGAGGTAAATATCCAGAAGAATATTGACTGCGGCAGTTGTGATGTTGAAATACATGGATTTTTTCATTTCATTCTTGAGCATTGGAATGCTTCCAGCGGGAGTGATGATGACGGCCATGGCGTGTGCGACTACTAAAAATGGAAATAACATTGCGGCATCCGCAAAGCTTTTTCCGTAAACCAGTGTTACGACATCCCCCAGAAACAGGCTTGCCAGCAAAGCCAGTGGCAGCATCAGCATGGCCATGTATTTTGTTCCGTGCTGGGTGATCATCATGAGCTTGTCGTCTTTTCCACTCTGCGCCACTTCTGCGGTTGTTGCGTTGAGTACGCTGTTTACCGGACCCCAGACGCTGATGAACAGTACCGCAAGGGAGTAGGAAAGTGTATAGATGGCTATCTGGCTGCTGTCACTGAACATGCCAAGGAATAGCAGTTCGGATCTTTCCCATACGATTTGAGTACAGATGATACTGATGTAGGCGAAGGCGCTGTAGGCAAAAAGTTTTTCGTGCCGCCCGGGATTTCCCTTTTGCGCCGGTGGAGTTTTTTTATCCGTTTTGAAGATTTTTCCAGTATGGTGTAAAAGTATTCCCGATGATACTGCGCTAAGCCCCAGATAAAGCCATAAAAAGCTCACGATGTCCCTGGAGGTTGTGACAAAAATAATGACCATGATGAGGTTCAGCAGTGTTGTTCCGATGTAGATTTTTGATGCACTCTTAAACTCCTGAATTGCCGCCAGGCTGCTGCTAAGAAACGTGTTCAGACTGAACGGAATCATTGCCAGAAAGGCTATGATCACCATGGTGTTTTTTTGAGGATGGTCAAAATTGATGAGCTGCGCGAAATATCTGGCCGCAGCTATGCTCAGTGCGGCGACCGCTATTGCTCCCACGACCTGAACCCCCAGAAGTTTTCTGAAAATTCCTGAAGCTGTACTCTTCCCCGTTCTGTCGGCACTGTCATGTGCAAAGAAGTATTTGGGCAGAAATTTGTTGAGTGTCTGCTGGAAACCAAATCCCGCCAGAATGCCAAAAACGCCTGAGAGCCATAAGAAGTAACTGTACTGTCCATAAACCTCTTTTCCAAAGTAACGCGTGATTGCTACGGACATCACAAAATTGCATATCGAGGCAACGATGAAACTTCCGGTGGCCCAGAAACTGTTTTTCGCTATTTTTGCTGTGTAACTTTGGTGCTTCATGGTGTTTTTTCACGTTTGAACCAGCGGATTTGCGGAGTCAGTGTGCGAAGTTTCAGGTATGCGTCTATGGAAACGTATACCGCAATGCCGGTTTTTACCAACAGGAGACTCAGCAGGGCATCCAGGCGTTTTTTGCTCATGTGGAAGGCCCATTTGAAGTAGGGGATTGCTCTTTGCAATTCACCTTTTTTGACCAGGAAACATCCGGTCAGGCAGCTGAGTTTTGCAAATACCTGTTTGCGATGCCTGTCCATCCAGTAATGGCTGAGTGTTTTCTGCACCAATGGTATTTCTGGAATCTCATTGGCCTGGTAGATGTCTTCAAAATTGACTCCGTTCAGCCTGTTGCGTGCCCTGATCTGTTTCCTGAAATTTTTTGCGCTGATGCTGTTGCTGTTGAGACGGTATTCTCCAAGAATATTGGGCAGATTTTCTATCTTTCCGAATTTTTTCATGCGGATCCAGAGCCCGTAATCTTCCGCGGGGTATTCGCTTTGCCAGTAGCCGCCCGCAGCTATAAAGGCCTTTTTTCTGTACATGATGGTGCTGTGCGTGAATGCGCAGTTAAAGACCAGAAACCACCTGTTCATGAAGTCTTCGCTGAAAGCGTCGTTGATGCCGGTTTTTTCCACGCCGTCCCGGAAAACGACGCAGCCGCTTCCCAGTAATACTGTTTCGGGATGTTTGGTCATGTATTCATGCTGAATCTGAAGCCTCTCAGGGTACGCCTTGTCATCGGCATCCATTCTGGCCATGATCTCGGCTTTGGCATGAGTGGCCAGTGTATTCAGACTTTTTACAATCCCGCTGTTCTTTTGATGAAATATTTTGATGCGATGATCTTTTTTTGCGTAAGTTTCCAATATCTCGCCGCTTCTGTCCGTTGAGCCGTCGTTCATGATCAACAGTTCAAACTCTTTGAATGTTTGATCAATCATGTTTTTCATGACTGAGTGGAGGTATTTTTCGCCGTTATATACCGGCATGAGAATGCTTATTTTGGGGTGAGATTGCTGTGTCATGAAGGCGAAAACCAGAAAATTTTTCCTGTAAATTTTTTGCGCAGTGGAAAACGGTCGATGGAAATGAGAAATGCTTTATTCATATGTCCCAGGATCAGATTGAACGCTGCATCAAATCTTCGCCAGTCCATTGTGAGCGCAAGTTTGAAGTACGTGTTGGCTTTTGTTCTCTCATTGTTTTTTACAAACCAGCATCCTGTCAGACAGGCAAGTTTTGCCAGCACCTGCCGTTGATGATTGTTCAGGTTGTAGGGCTTCAGGAGCGAGACAGCCTCCTTTACACCGGGTATCTCGTTTTTTTCGTAGAGCTCTTTCATGTTCTGAAAATTCATTTCATCACGCAGTGCCAGCTGTTTTCTGTAATTGTTCACGGAGACTCCTTTGGGATACATGCGGTATTCTACCAGCACCTCGGGGATGGTGTTGAGCTTTCCGAACTTTTTCATCCGGATCCAGAGTCCATAGTCTTCTGCTGGAAACTCCTCGCTTTTATACCCTCCGGCTTTGATGAACGCGCTTTTGCGGAACATCACGGAGCTGTGGATAAATGGAGGGATGATGGAAAGGTACCATCGGTTCAGGATATCTTCTTCGAACGCCGTACTCATCCGCCATTTTCCCGGATGGTTCATTTCGATGATTTTGGCGTAGGTGCTCACTAGAATCGTGTCCGGGTGACTGGCCATGTACTCATGCTGTTTTTTGAGGCGCTCCGGGTGGGAATAGTCGTCCGCGTCCATGTTGGCAATAAGATCACAGGAAGATTTTTCTATGAGTGTATTCCTGCCTTTACTGTTCCCGGCTTTTTGTTGTCGAAATATTTTTATACGGGGATCCTTTCTGCTGAAATTTTCAAGCATCGCCCAGGTTTTGTCCGTTGATCCGTCATCCATGATCAGCAGTTCAAAATCAGGAAAAGTCTGGCGGAGAATGCTTGCGACGCTCTCATCAAGCGTTTCTTCGCCGTTGTAGACTGTCATGATAACGCTGATTTTTGGCTGATGCGCTGGTGTCACGTCATGTCGATCTTAATGAGCAGGAACTCTTTTTCCTCGGGAATTTTTTTACCTTCATCTTTCCAGTATCCCCAAAAACCTGTGAGCAAACCAAGTCCGTAGATGATGTGTGTGAGCGGGAAAAGCCAGAACATCACGGCCATTGAGGACCATTTTCTGAACTTCAGTCCTGTTTCGATGACGAATACCAGATTCAGCAGAATGTACGCTGCCAGCGGCAGATAATACCAGGAATATTGAATCCAGATCAGGCTTGCCAGATACACCACAAAAGCCAGCGGGACAAAAAATAGCAGGTCAAAATTCATGGGCTTTTTTAATATGTGCATGGTCCGTCCCTGTCCCCAGTAGAAGATCTGTTTCATGTATGCGGACAGCTTTTTTCGCCGGTGGTGATAAACAAAAAACTCCGGATTGTATGCAAGCAGGTGCCCATTTTTTGAGATGCGGCTCAGCAGTTCGTTCTCTTCATTTGGGAAAATTTCCAGGTCGAACGGATGTTTTTTCAAAACAGCGGTTCTAAAAGCCAGGTTACAACTGATGAGGTGTTTTTCCGTTACGCGGTTTATGCCTTTGACAGGACGGTATCTTGCAGCTGTTTGCAGACCTACAAACGGTGATGCATGGGCAAATCCAAAACAGTGCTGGATATAATCGTTTTCCGGTGGGGTAAGGTTTGGTCCCCCAACAACCTGTATGTCCGGATTCCGCTCAAAAGTTTCCAGGGCTTTTTCAATACTTCCTGCGGGAATAATAATGTCATCGTCGAACAGGAATGTGTATTCGCCTGTCGCAGCCTTTATCCCCATGTTTCTTTGTACTGGAGGCCATGTTCCTTTGATAACGAATATTTCAAATGTCAGGTTCTGTGGCCTTATTTTTTCCAGGTTTTGCAAAATCGGCTCGACGGAACGGTCCGGAGCCGAGGGAATGATAATGGAAATTTTGACGGTATTTGACATCGCAAAAAGACGGTAGGAGTTATGACCATCTTAGCTATTTTTTTTACTTATGGCGATGTTTTTTTGGCTTTTTCTCCTGAATATAGGACCACGCCAGTGCTCCAGCACTTACGATAAACAGTCCGAGTGAAGCCCAGAAATAGCCCTGAAAGAATGGGTTTTCTGTTACTTCTTCGTACTGCTTTGGTATCGGCTGGGGTTTTGATGTTACGTTGACATCTACACCAATACCGATGCGAACGGCGATGGTTACATTTGGGTTGCCAGCGTCTTTCTTTGTCTTTTCAGCAGCTACGCCGCCCCTGTAGCTCCCTTCCTTGGCATCGCCTGGTATTTCGATCCGGAATTTTACCTTTTTTGCTTCACCAGGGTTCAGGCTGACCGTTTTTTCGTTGAAGTTTATCCATTTCCCCACATCATCTTTCTGCTGATCTTTTGTTTCAAGCGCAAAGGAGCCCTGGGCTGTTTTTGTTCCGTCGGCGCCGTACAGTTCGAATTTGAGCGGAACGTCCGAAGAGTTTTTCAGATAGACGGAATCTTCCGCACTTTGCCCAGGCCTCAGTTCAAACAAAAATTTCTTCGGTTCAATGGTGTTGGGATTGGCAATGGAGAAACTGAACCGGTCCCGGTTGATTTCCTGCTGGGAGGAAGTACTGTTTTGCTGGGTAACGGGCATTGACGCTGCATGTGCCGCAAAGAGTCCAGTACAAAAGAATCCCACGAAGATAAGAGAGAGTTTTCTGAACATGTTATTTTTTAGAAGGTACTTTGAGTTTGTCACCTTTTTTTACGGTATACGGAGGCTTCATTTTGTTGATGGTTGCCAGTTTTTTCCAGTTTATTCCGGCTTTTTCAGCAATGCTCACCAGGGTTTCTCCTTCCTGGACTTCGTAGCTCTTTGAGATTTTCTTCAACCGTTTCATGGAAAATGTGGTGATGCCAAAATAGAGGATCAGCACTCCCAAAACAGCCAGCAGAACTCCGGCAATGTTCCATGGAATGATCCAGAACGTTACCGTTTTGGTCATGGTTGTCGGGTTCAAATTCTGATTGTTGGCAATGTCGTATTCAGAAAAAACGGTTGTCGCTTTGGCGGTAATGATTCCAAAAAGTGGTTTTTTGTCCCAGTCGTAGGGGATGCTCACTTTTTCGTTCTGCAGCAGTGTTGTTCCCGGAATGTTTACCTCCTGAGGCGAGATTCCAAGGCCGCTGAATTCAATTTTGGGCTCTACGGTTACGGCGGCATTTCCTCCATTGGAGTAACTCATCACGAAGCGCTGCTTATCGCCCATAGTAACCCCGTGAGTGTAATCCAGCCAGTCGTATTTCAGATTTTTCTCACCGGGAATGGAAATGAAAAGTTTTACAACAAGCCTGGAAGAGATGACAACCCCGGCTCCAGTGTTGGCTTTTTTCTCAGTATCGCCGTTCTGAACAGTTGTTGTTTCTGCCGCAATTCCTCCGGCGTAATTCCCGGGAGTAATTTTATCCGGAATATCGATCGTGAATGGTATCTCTTTTTTTTCTCCGCCTTCAAGCATTACGGTTGTTTCTTTAAATTTCACCCAGCTCCCTACTGTTCTTTGAGTGGCTGTACGATTGACCAGCGCAAAGGATCCCTGGTTGCTGTGAGTCGCGTCGGCTCCGTAGAGAAGCAGCGTGAGTGGCTGTTCGTTGTTGTTTTCAATCACGATACTGTCCTTTCTGCTTTCTCCCGGCTTGAGTTCCATGTTGAACTGACGGCGGGTTTCATTTTTTGATGGTACCATGCTAAAACCGGCCTGAGTTAGCGGGATCATGCCGGTGAAAATTGCGATGAAAGTGATGGCTGTTAAGATTTTTTTCATTGATGTCTGTGTTTATGGATCAAGGCTGAATGTGAGTTCTCCTGAGAAATTTCCACTAGGCTGATCTGCCGGTATATTAGCACGAAGTGCCAGTCCGACTGAATAGACTCCTGCGGATGGCGTATCTATAGTCCGCTGCATGAGTGTTACTGGAATGCTCACTGATCCGGCATCGTTTGGATCCGGGTCCAGGCTGTCTACGGGGAAGCTGGTAAAATACTGTCCCGGGAACGCAGAAGGATCCGCACTGCCTCCAAAGTAATAACTCAGCCCGGCATCACTGCTGACATTGTTGGATCCTGGAGGATTGTTGTTGCTGCCATAGTCGATGGTGTTCCCGACCTGGTTTGTATGGAGGGTGATAACGCCAAAATTGGTGTAGGGGATAACGTCCCCACCCTGATTTGAAAGATTTTTGAGCGTCAGGTTGACGTGGAACTGTCCGCCGGTTGACGGATCAATAACCTGAATGGTCTGTAAATTATTGTTCGGGTTCAAGACAGTTGTTGTTTCGCTGGCATTGCCGGGAGTGGTAATCAGTCTGCTGAATGAAACCGACTGCGGGACGGCAAGGGTAAGGTTTCCGGCCATGACGGCAAGTGACACGCTCTGGTTCTGGGCCATGGTTTTGCCCAGAATAAGTATATTCAGGCCCAACAGTAATGTTGCAACCATGAAAAACTGAATTGTAGGGTGTGTTTTTTTCATGGCTATGTTGTTGAGTCAGAAAGTGTCCAGGTGAGAGTTGTGACATACTGTCCGGAAGCCTGAAGTGGAGGAATATAGAGCATCGCTGCCGCTGCAGCGCTCACGCGTCCGATGCGTCCGGAGCTTGCGGGCAGTGTTCCATCAAAGACGTCTACAGGAATTTGTGTGTCCAGTATGTTATTGCTGACGCTTGAGAAGGTTGTTTCGTCACCAAAGTTAGTGGCAGCTGTGGCAATTCTGGCTACAACGGTTTGATCACCAACGAAGCCGTTTTCGTATACCATTCCGCCAGTAGTCGTTCCTGCCGCCCCATCAAAAGACTGAGTTGTTACCACGCGGAGATTGTCGTTGGGGCTCGTGTTACTGATGGCAAGTTCATGGGTATTGTTTTCATCATGGAATGGGCCGTTGGCGCTGATGGTTACCATGAATCCACCTTCACCACGGGTGTCCTGAATGGTGATTTTTTTGTTGGAAGGAAGGTTTCCTGAGGTCACGCCGCCATCGCTAAATGCAGCTGTCCGTTGTGACGGAACGGCATTTACTCCAAAATCAAAACTGGAAGGAATACTTGTAAAAGAGAGTGATCCTGCACGGTTTACACTGACTGTGGACTGATTGCTGCTCTGGCCATAGACAGAACCAGCCCATAATAGGTTGATGCTGAGGCCAAGAAAAGCGCCAATAAGAAGTTTTTTTTGCTGACTCATGAGTTTATTTTTATTTCTTTTTATTATACCGTATTTCGCTATTTTTGTCCACCTTCCTTTTTCCGTTTTTTTTCTTTGTTAGTAGCGAAAAAATAATACCCGACGCTTCCGCCAAAGAGCAGTATTGACAGGTAAAAGTAGAGTGTTGGTCCTGATTTTACTTCTGAATATCGTTCAATATGCTGAGGGTTGTCTGTTACCTTGATCCTGACGTCAATAACGTACCGGACTGCAATGCTGATGTTTTTCATGGTTTTGCTCGGTTCGATTTTGACGGCAGCAATTCCGCCTTCGTAGTCTCCCATTTTGGCATCTGCCGGGATTTTGATGTGGACTGTTACGGGCACTTCATCCTGTGATTTTACCGCTGTTTTG
>JAXLZP010000006.1:0-74919 GCA_046350835.1 Candidatus Altimarinota bacterium
TTCCGAGGATGAGATAATCATAACCTTGGTGCCTAGTTATTCATTATCTCCGCTCCAAATCCATAACACCTCCATCATCTTGAATGAAGGCGGGGCTGCCATGTATATAGTGGGACCACTTGATGAATTATCACTTTTCGAGAAAAGAAGAGATTTAACACGGAAAAAATGGCTTGCCCGATGTATTTGTAAGTGCGAAGAACTCGACTGTAGAAGGAATTCCGATGCAAAAAACGAAAGAAAAGAGTACGAGATTGCCATTGCTGAAGAAAAAATTTTTTTAGAAACTGTACCCCCACAAGCGATAAAACAAATTTTATTTTACCTTAGTCATTATCAAAAAGTATGTGGATTAAGAATTGAAGGAAATCTCGATAAGAATCTGCACATCGGAGAAAAAATCGAATAAGTATCCATTGATCAAACGCACATTTCCCGCTAAGCTTGTTGGGCATTTTAACCGTACCATACAATGAAAGTTACCGTAGAAAAACTCCCGAAGTCCGAAGTGAAATTGACCATTGAAGTTCCAGCTGAACGTCTTGAAAAGTATATGGAAAAGGCTGCTGAACAGATTTCGATGCACTTTAAAATTCCCGGGTTCCGTCCTGGGCACGTGCCTCTTGATGTGCTGAAACAGCACGTAAACGAAGAGGGGATCGAAGCCCACATGCTGGACATTGCCCTGCCGGAAACCTACACCGAGGCGGTTATGAAAGAGAAACTCCAGGTAGTGAGCCGGCCCAAGGTAGAGATTAAAACCAAGAGCCCGCTGGTGTACGAGGCGGTGGTTGCGGTTTTTCCGGAAGTTTCCGTGAGCGGGTATGAGAAAATTTCAGTAAAGAAAGAGACTCCGAAAGTTGAAGCAAAAGATGTTGATGAGGTTTTGGCCGGAATCCAGAAGCGCCACACCACCTACAAAGATGTAGAGCGTGAAGCCAAAAAGGGCGACCGTGTTGAGGTCGACTTTGACGGTTTTGACGACGGTGGCGCGCCACTGGACAACACTTCCAGCAAGAACCATCCGCTGGTGATTGGCGACAACAGCCTGATTCCAGGGTTTGAGGATGAGCTCGTTGGCATGAAAAAAGAGGAGAAAAAATCTTTCCAGATTACTTTCCAAAAGATTATCCTGCAAACCTTTCCAGAATAAAAAGGTCGAATTCAAGGTGACCATGAACCGCATCGAAGAAGGCACGGCGCCAGTCTGGACTCCGGAATTTATTAAAGAAGTGACCGGTGAGGAAAAATCCATGGATGAGGTCAAAAAAATCATTGAGGAAAACCTGGCCAAGGATAAGGAACAGGCGGAAAAAGTTCGCCGCGAAAACGCTTTTCTTGATGCCATTATTGAGCACACCAAGCTTGAAATTCCCGCTTCGTTGATTGAGGAGGAAATCGACATGATGCTTGAAGAGTTTAAGGATGAATTGAGCCAGCAGCTGGGCGTGACCCTTGAGCAGTTTATGGAACAGACGAAGAAAGAGATGAAAGAACTGCGCGATGACCGTCGTAAAGAAGCTGAAAAACGCCTGACGCTCCGGTTTGGACTCCAGAAACTTTTTGAACTGGAAAAAATTGACGTAACAAAAGATGAACTTGAAAAAGAGATGGAGCACATCATCAATCTTTATCCTGCCAAAGAACAGTACAAGGTGCGGAAGGAATATAAGGAGGGAAGTTATCTGAAACGCCGTCTGGAAAACAAGATGAAGATGGACAAACTGTTTGAAAGATTTTTGGGAAAGTGATAGAGTTGCTCAAGATTTCCTGCACAGCTGCGGGCGTCCGGTGCTTACCGGTACAAACCCAATGACAGCAATCTGCCCGCTCTGCACCCCCGACTGCCGGGGAACACAAACTAACAGCCTATTATGCGCGGTTTTTACCTCACTGGTTCAATCTTCCTGACAGTTCTCATTCTTATCATCGCTTTTGAAAATATTGGCGGTGCCTGCCAGGGATTTCTGCTGCTTTTTGCTTCTCTGGACCAGAGCACAAGCCCTTTTTTCATTGTGATGGGGATTGCGCTTCTTGGCGGTGTGACAGGAGTTTTTTATACCGGCCTGGTCACCAACTTGCTGAATAGCGGCAAAGACGAAGAGTCCGCCGGAAACGAATGGTAGAAAGTCAGGCAAATGGAGGAAGGAGGCCGTGTGTCTTTACGCAGGGTTCTTTATTTATTTATTTATTTATTTTATCAATAAATAAATTTACGACGGGCAAAAATGGGAGTGGCCACCGGCCTGCCCGGGCGCCTGTTCTTCACCTTGCAATCTGATAAAAAAACTTATACAGTGCAGGCAGCTTGTATAAAATATGTATACAGCTCCTATGCTCAAAAGGCTTTTTACCTCAAACACTCGCGTCAAACTCCTCACACTCTTCCTTTTAAACCCGGACGAGGAGTACTTTATCCGTGAGCTGACCCGCCGCCTGGATGAGCAGATCAACTCGGTTCGGCGCGAGCTGGACAATCTGAAAAAAATGGGCCTGCTCAAAAGCAAAGAGAAGAATCGCAAAAAATATTATGTGGTGAACAAGAATTTTATTGTTTTCAACGAACTGAAGGGAATTATTCTCAAGGCGATGGGCGATAAAGAGTCTCTGATCAAAAAAATATCCCAGCTTGGAGACATTGATGTTATGGTGCTTTCCGGGCTTTTTGTGGAAAAGGAAAGCCCGCTCGACCTCTTACTGGTGGGGAAAGTTGACCGTGAATCCCTGGAAAATTACCTCAATAACGAGCTGGAAACGGAGCGCCCTGTCCGCTACTCCATCCTGACCCGCGACGATTACCTTTACCGCCGCCAGTGTAAAGACAAATTCCTGCACGACCTCGTGGACGACCAGGAAAACATCATCGGGATAAACCATTTGGAGAAAAAATAGGTGCCGGAGCTTGAGTCAGCCTTTTTCCCCTTGATTTTTCCGCTTTCAATCCGTACACTCTAAAGGCAAATTTTTAGTTTTCAAAACAATGACGAACATTCTCGTACAGGATATCGAAAAGAAGTTTGTGAAAAAACTTCCAGTTATCCGCCCGGGCTATACGGTCCGCATTTCCCAGAAAATCCGCGAAGGTGAAAAAGAGCGCGTACAGGTTTTTGAAGGCCTGGTCCTCGGTTTTAACGGAGGTCATGGTGCCAGCAAAATGATGACTGTTCGCAAGATTGTGGAAGGTATTGGCGTTGAAAAAACTTTCCCTTTACTCTCCGCTCATCACCAGATTCAGATCACCAAGACTCCAAAAGTCCGCCGTGCCAAGCTCTTCTACATGCGTGGCCTGGCTGGAAAAAGCTACCCGTTTGCGCACTCAGGTTGGTCTGGCCGCAAAAGATGAAAAATTCAGCAATAAAAAAGCTGCTTGATGGAAGGCATGGGAGCAAGTTGCTGCTGAAGCAAAAGCAGCAGAAGCTGAACAGATGGAAATGGTGATGGAAGCTCCGGCTCAGGGAAACTGCTCCAGCACCACAGACTGAACAGAAAGCAGAATAAATCAGGACACGAATTCTTGAGCAGCAACAAAAATCCAGCCCCCGGGCTGAATTTTTTCGTTCATGCCTGACTGACTGGATGAAGTTTCTGTAAAGAGTTTATGCCGTTTACGCCCATCCAAAAACTTATTCCCGAAGGCACTCCGGAGCACCTGGTGTGCGGCATCTGATGAAGTGGGCCGTGGGCCCTGGGCAGAGACCCGTTGTGGCCTGTGCTTTTATGTTCCCGGCAAATGAGGATGGGACGCGCGAAAAAGCTGAATCTGTATTCCCTGAAAGCTCAAACACCTTACAGAAGCCCAGCGCGCTGCGAATTCTACGAGCTTTCGAGCAAAAAGCGCACTTTGGCATTGGAAAGGCCGGGGTCGAAGAAATCGACCGCCTGGGTATCAACCAATAATTTAGCCTTCCAGCGGGCACTGGACGAGCTCAAAATCAAGGGGCGTCCCACGGTTTCTGCTCGTTGACGGTCGTGACCGTCTGAACCTCACCCGTGGAAAACCATCATTAAGGTGATGAAAAGGTGAAAATCATCGCCTGTGCTTCCATTATAGCCAAAGTGGTACGCGACCGGCTTATGGACGAACTGGGCAAACAGTACCCGCAGTACGGCTGAAAGCCACAAAGGGTACGGAACCCGTGAACATCAGGCTGCGCTGGCAGAGCACGGAGCAAGCCCGGTGCATCGCAAAAGTTTTGCGCCGGTTCATCAGTTGTTGCAACTCACGATCGACTAAAACCCCTGCCACCGTGCATGTGAGTCTTCTGCTCGGCGTCCACCCGGCCGCGTACAAAAAATCTAAACTCTCTCGTCCGAGGTAAAAAGCCCCCGGAGAATTTCCTGGTATCGATCGGTTTTTTCCCTGAGCATCCGGCGTTTTTCCGCAAGCTCTTTTACAACATTGGAACGGTAAGTGTAGAGAAGTTCAAACTTTTTTTTGAGCGTCTGAAGATCCAGATCCCGGTACTCACAGAAATAGTTTCCCATGCCCAGTTGCCGCACGGCTTCCGTGACTTTAAGGCTGTAGGAAAGCCCCAAAAACGGTGTTTCAGTAATGGCGGCAAGAATGAGCGAATGGAGCTGCGGCACCAATAACAGCCGTCGATTTTTTCATCAGCTGGACAACATCAGTGAGATCTTCATTATAGGCCAAAACTTTGGCAGCCTCGCGGTGTTCCAGCCGGGCAGCAATCGCAAGCATCTCTTTGGAATCATCATCCTGGTTGGACTGGAAAGGGACAAAAAAAGTTTTCAGATGATACGTTTCATACAGCCAGTCAATAAACCGTGCCAGGGTTTCATAATTTTTTTCAGGATGACGGAGCCAGGGGCGGATTGAAAATAGCACATGATGGTCCCGGTCGCCTGCAGAAGAGTGATGAGTTTTTGCCTATATTTAAGCCAAAAACAGGATCAGGAACATATTCTACTGCGTGCCGTACGCCAATTTTTTCCAGTAGCCCCCGTGACGCCTCGTCACGGACAATCACGACTTTCATTCGCCGGAATAAAAACTTCACCATTCTTCTGCTCATCTTCATCATGAGCGGACCAACACTCTGGCCAAAACAGAAGACAGGTTTTTTCATGAGCAGTGCGGGCAAAATCTGCATGCTCCAGATAAAAATGGCGCGGGGTTTTTCATCAGAAAAAAGACCGCCTCCGCCAAAAATAACCGCATCGGCATGCCGGTATGCATCGAGAGTTTTTCTGAGTTTTTTTCCAAAAAAGGCACTAAAAAAAGACCGGAATCCTGAAGGGATTTTGGGCACAACATTCACATGGTGTTGACTTGCCGTAAGTGAAGGATTGGCGCTCACCACGGTAACGTGCGCGCCCGGAACAGCTTTGTGAACAAACTGCAAAATACTTTCAAGAATCGCCTCGTCACCAAGGTTGGTGGCTCCATAATTGCCGCAGATGACAATGTTTGGCGAGTGCTTCATGGGCAAATTGTAACGCTAAAACGATGGAAGAGCGAATCTGTTACGCACTTCAAAACATTGCTCCTCTTTTTGCAAATTTTCAACACAAAGATTTGTAATAACCCAAGCCAAAAAGGATTAAGAACAGTAACACCACGATTGCGGCCATAAAAGTATTGACAAAAAATAGGTTTTATGGTTATAATTGCTCCTTAATCCTTTACGACATCACTCAACACTTTTTGGGCTTATAGAAGACACAAATCAGGAATCGGGCGGGGTTTCTCTCTGGAAAACGGGGTCAGGAACGCTCGATTTTATGCGTCTTCTACAAGCTCAAACATCTGGTTCGCGCACCCGCGCGGATAGGACGTTGAGCTTCCTGTACTGACCGATCTTTGAAAATTCAGTTCATGAAAGAAATTCTGGCGACTTGAGAGCTCAAAGCTGCTTTTCGGCCCAAAGTTAGGGGCCCATGGAGCATTGCTCTGGAAAGTGGTTCTGAGCTCTCAGGTTCGCCTACCTACTCACATTGAGGTGAGTTATGGCAAGCAAGAGGGTATGAGGAAAGGAGTCCGTATGCAGCGCTTTAAGAAGCGCCAGTACATCCGCCTCGGCCCCGCGAGCATGCAACCCCGAAAGGGAGGCAGGCTCTAAGGGCGAACCGCTCCGCAAGGGGCGGTAGGGCCGAAAGGCCTGACGAAAGTTCTCCTTCACTGGAGGATAAGTTAGGCCGGAACGGCCGACCGCCCACATGGCGGAGTTTCAGGGGTTTGTCTGGTTCGCATGGTGCAGCCAGACGCAAAGTTCGTCCAACCGTACGCCTAGCGACGGAAGGACAAAAGTTCCACACGGAGATCACCAACCATGGCCATCAAGAACATCACCAAGGCTCTCATCGTCTCGTCGTCCATCCTCGTCTCGCTCCTCGGCACCAACAACGCCTACGCCGCGGAAGGCTGCAAGCCCCCGCTCGCGTTCGTCGACGGCGTCCAGGAGTACGACGGGCCCAGCACCACCGGCATCCTCGTCGCGCGCGGCAAGGGGCGCAAGCTCCGCGTCCGCTTCAATAGTTTCAGCTACGAGGACGGGCGCGTGACCTGCGTCATGGGCGACGCCCCGGGCTTCACCAAGACGGAGAAGGGCAGCCTCCTGGACAAGGAGAAGCACACCGTGTTGAGGACCGCGTATGTGGAGTTCGAGGGCACCATCGACGGCAACGTCGGTGAGACCAAGATCTTCACGTTCCGGGACATCAGCGGGAACCCCTTCAGTGTCACCGTGAAGATCCGCGACTCGTACGCCGAGCAGGGTGCGGTCGACGGCCTCGAGGCCCGGAAGGCGGATCGCACCGACCTGGACAAGAAGGCGGATCGCACCGACCTGGACAAGAAGGCCGACAAGGGCGACAGCTACACCAAGCAGGAGTCCGACGACCGCTACGCGCCCAAGGATGCCCTCTCCCTCCTCGGAGGTGAAGGCAGGTTGATCATCAACGCGGCGCCGGCGATGTACTACCGGCCCAAGTTCGACGTCAACATCGGCTTCGTGGCCAACGTGGCGTACCGCTTCGGCAACCCCGGCGAGACGGGCTTTCAGCTCGCGCTCAACGGCGGCTACACCCAGCAGACCCTCCCCACCCGAGCGGTCTTCGGCGTCCCTCACACGGAGACCGAAGTCCCGCTCTCGCGCGGTTGGATCGGCCCGGTGGGGCTGGCCGACATCACGGCAGGCAAGTACGTTGACTTCCTCCTCGGTGGCGGTCTCCTCTTCGCCTGGGACAGCTACCCCGGCACCTCCGTCGGTCAGGATCCTGCCACGGGCACGGTCTGGGGGGTTCACCCCTCCGGCACCATGTTCAGCATGATCCTGACTGGTCAGGCAGGTGTCCGGTTCTGGCCCGGCAACCAGGTGAGGCGCGGCTTCATGATCGGCATCGACGCGTACCCCGGGATCGAGCTGGTCCCCACGAAGCAGGTCGCCGGCGACGACAAGAAGGACAACAAATTCGTTTTCGCTGGCACCATCAACGTGGGCTTCGGTCTCTGATCACGGAACCGACCTGAAGCCCCCTCGCGTAAGTGACGTACTGGCGGATTGAACATCTGCCAGTGCGTCGCTTGCAAAACCATAACTCAAGCGCAACGAAAGGACAGCGTAAGATCACTCAAGAAAAAGAGAAGATCGCGCTGTCACTTCGGTCAGCGCAACAACGAAAACTGTCCGGGTGACGACCGGGGCAGAAACAAGGATTTTTCGTTCCAGTGACGACTGGGACAAAGAAAGGTACGTCATGTTGAAGAAAATGGGCTGGTGGAGGGTGTTCCTCTCCACCATGCTGTTGACCGTCGCCATCGGCGTCGGCTGCAGCGGCAGCGGGGAGAAAGAAAATCCCTTCTGCTACAACAACAACTGCAACACCGCAGACAAGTGCGAAGGCAAGTGCGCCTCTCCCACGACCTGCGATCAGAACACCGGGAAGTGTCTGCCTCCCACGGGTGACCCCTGTGATGGTAAGTGCTCCCCGGGAACGACCTGCGACCCCAACACCGGCAAGTGCGAAGTTGGCGGAACGCTCGACCCCTGCGGAGGGAAGTGCTCTCCCGGAACCACGTGTAACGTGGGGACGGGCAAGTGCGAAGCTCCTGCGGGCGGCGATCCGTGCAAGGGTCACTGCCTTCCTCCTCTCACCGTCTGCGACCCGAACAAGGGACAGTGCGTCCCCGGTACGGGCGGCAGCGGTGGCGACGGCGGTGCTGGCGGTGACGGCGGCAGCAGCGGTGATCCCTGTGGAGGGCACTGCGGCGACGGCACCCACTGCAATTCCAGCACGGGCAAGTGCGACCCCAACAGCAGCGGAACCGGAGGCGACTCTGGGACCGGCGGTTCTGGCGGGGACAGCGGCACGGGCGGCAGTGGTGGCGACGGTGGCAGCGGTTCTGACCCCTGCAGCGGGAAGTGCTCCCCAGGAACGGAGTGCAATCCTGTCACGGCGAAGTGCGTTGCTGAGCGCTGCGACGGGATCGACAACAACAGCAACGGCCAGAAGGACGAAGGCTGGTCCATCGGTGCACCCTGCATGGTGGGGACCGGTGACTGCATCAGCTTCGGTCACGTGATCTGCGATGGCCTGTGGGCATCGCGTTGTGACGCCATCCCTGGCAGCCCGACCGCAGAGGTTTGCGACGGGCACGACAACAACTGTAACAACAAAGTCGACGAGGGCCTGGGGATCTGCACGTGCACCCCGACCCCTGAGGTCTGTGGCAACCTCAAGGATGATGATTGTGACGGCATCGTCGACAACGACTGCTACCCGCCTTCCGGCAGTGGTGGAAGCGGTGGCAGCGGCGGAAGTGGTGGTTCGGGCGGCTCGGGTTCCGACCCCTGCGGCGGGTTCTGCAGCCCCAGCACGACGTGCAACGTTGTGACGGGGAAGTGCGTGCCTTCCGGCAGTGGTGGCTCGGGCGGAAGTGGTGGAAGCGACGCGGGCAGCGGTGGTGCTGGGACCGGGGGCGACTCTGGAACTGGCGGCGGCGGTGGTACCGATGCGGGGAGCGATCCCTGCGGAGGACACTGCGCACCGGGAACGTCCTGTGATGTCCTCGCTCACAAGTGCGTGAGCAGCGGCGGATCCGGCGGGACTGGTGGCACCGACGCAGGCACCGGCGGAACGGACGCAGGCCTCCCTTGCGGAGGATTCTGTGCACCCGGGACGTCGTGTGTCAGCGGCATGTGCGTGGCAACCCCCGACGGTGGAAGTGGTGGCAGTGACGCGGGTACCGGTGGCACCGACGCAGGCACCGGCGGCAGCGATGCCGGTCTCCCCTGCGGAGGATTCTGTGCACCGGGTACGAGCTGCGTCGGCGGAGTCTGTGTGGCGACCCCTGACGGTGGCGGTGGCTCTGGTGGCAGCGATGCCGGAACCGGAGGAAGCGGAGGCAGCGGTGGCTCGGGCGGAGTTTGCTCGGGCACCACGGCGGTCTGCGCGACCTACCCCGGTTGTGGTAAGACTATCCACCTCAGCCTCGGCACGGTCATCATCGCCGACAGCTCACCCAACGACAGCACGTGCCAGGGAACGCCCTTCACGGTGAACCCCAGCACGAACGAGGACGTCGCGTACGCGGTTCAGCTCACCCCCGGCCAGCTCATCACCTGGACGTTTGCGGCGGGAAAGAGCCCCAAGTACGTGAACTACAAGTGCGTCACCTCGCCCGTCCCTGGCCCTGCGCCCACCAGGGACCAGCTCTACGGAACCGTCTACACCAGCGGTTACGTTCAGGTTGCTGCTGCGCCCGTCAGCAACCCCCTCACGTTCGGCGTCTCGTGCCCGTCGAACTGGGCCGTCTTCGTTTTGAGCTACTAGAAGACGGATGGTGTCTGTGTCAGACAGCACTCTGACAAAGCCGTTCAGCTTTTTCTGAACACGAAGCCTTCCGAAGCAAGGCAGAAGAGACTTTCATGAACTGAATGTGCTGGAACAATCAACCGTGGTAGCGGCATTGCCCAGCACGAACCCCGCAAGGCGGAGGTCAAAGACAGCAGGACAGGACTTGGGTCGTTTTCATCACTTCATCGTGATCGAAGGCGGCCCTTTTCCTTGTGTCTTTTTTGTAATGGTTCAGGAAAATCTTCATTACTACTTGAGGGTTATCACCCCGAATGAGATCTGTATTTTTGTGGGTCATGAGTATTGACAAAAATGTAAAAATATAGTATCATTCGTCCTCTGATGCATTCTTGTGCATTATGCAAGTGGTGCGTCAGAACAGATCTTTGAAAACTCGCAGAAGAATTTTTAACAGTTACTAACGAAAGATAGGGTCCGAACTTGGCTCTCTGTTCATGAAATCATGATGAGTGGAGTCAGCTTCGGGCCCTACCTTTCGAGGAAGTGGGGACCGGATTTGCGCCATGGTGGCGTAACTCAGGGCCCCAAGCCCAACAATCCTCGGGGGGCCCAAAGCCCTCTACCAGGAGATCACAACCATGTTCAAGACCAACAGCCTCTCGAAGTTCACGTTCGCTCTCGCCCTCTCGCTCACCAGCGTCATCACCGGTTGCGGTGGCAGCGACGAAACCGACGCGCCGTTCTGCAAGGACGGCACGTGCGGGTCGGGCGGCGGCGGTGGCGGCACCAACACGGACGTCTGCGGCGGGTTCTGCAACAGCGGCACCACCTGCAACGTCAGCACCAAGAAGTGCGAGTCCAGCGGCACCGACGCATGCGGCAACACCTGCGGCGGCACCACCCACTGCGACGCCTCCACCAAGAAGTGCGTGGCCAACGGCACCAACTGACGGCTGCAACAACAGCTGCGGTCCCGGCACCTACTGCTCCGGCGGGAAGTGCGTGGACGGCAGCGGCGGCAGCGGTGGCTCCGGCGGCGGCACCACCGGTTCGTTCGCGAGCGTCACCTGGAAGAACAGGGTGTCGCCCAGCGGCAACGGCTTCGTCGACGTCTCCTCCGGGACCGACGGCGACTACGTGCTCGGCAAGACCGCAGCGTTCGCGAAGTCCGAGACGGGCGCGGCCGTGTGCTTCATCGGCTACGGGTCGGGAACGATCCTGACGCTGATGGGGGCCGGCGACTGGTGGAACCCGTCGAAGTCCTGGCTCGGCGCCCAGGTGGGGAAGAACCCCGACGACTTGAGCTACATGACGTCCAAGCAGGCCTCGATCGACTCGGCGTCGCGGCTCATCACGTACCGCAACACCAGCGTCGGGAGCCGCCCGGCCAACGCCTTCTACTGGCGCGCCGGCGGCACCTCCAACTCGTGGGTCGACCCCGAGGCAGTCGGCAGCAACCAGAGCGCCATCCACTGCGCGTTCGTCCCCAACAACGGCGTCGCGGAGGTCTACTCTTACAGCATGTCGACCGGCACGGGCGGCGGCAGCGGGACCGGACTCAACCCCCAGTCGCTCAGCTTCAACGCCCCGGTGTTCGTCTCGCCGTTCGAGTTCATCGACACGAACACCGGCTTCTTCGTGGCCCGTTCGTCCTTCGAGAAGCTCGTCTTCGACGTCGAGTTCCCCGCAGAGGTCGAGAAGCTGCCGATCAACGACATCTACACCGCCGAGTGAGATGTCCAACCCGCTCTTCGCGTGAACGGACAGGTTCTGTCCACGCTTGAGGAGCATTCACCCTTCCACATCAAACGTACCGGTGCCACGCTCATACGCTGGCCCGGGAATAACCAACTGTTAACCCCAACGTCCTGTGAGGATGGAGGATAGTTTCGCTTCAACGCGGAACCAAGGATCCCTGTGATCCCGGCCCAATTGTGCGGCCGCCTCCTCCTCACCGGACCGCGGACTTGTCTTCTGCGAGTTTTCTTCCTTCTCACTTATGCATTCCTCACGGAGGCATTTTTTTATACCCTAAAAACTTTCTCCAAAATGGTTTTCCATGCGCAGCTTAAACTCATCAAGTGTAAAGCGGTGGGACTGGGTTCCGGCATTTTCCAAAGAATAAGTGGCGGCAAGAGCGCCAATCTGGCAGGATTTTTCAATACCCAGCTGGAGCTGCAGTCCGGCCAAAACCCCGGCGCGGAAAGCATCACCGCAGCCTGTTGGATCCACAACCTGCCCCGGTTGCACGGCTTTTACAAAAAACATTCCTTCAGGGGAAACAATGCTCGAACCTTTTGCCCCAAAAGTTTCAATAAATGTTGGAACGAGTGACGGCAGATTTTCCTTGGGCAACCCAAGCATTTTGCAAATGAGCTCCACTTCATACTCATTGCCAATCAGAATGGCGGCCCCGGTAAGCGCTTCCCGCAGATCTTCAGAACTCATGCTCGTCAGCTGCTGGGAAGGATCAAAAATATACGGAACCTTCAGCTCTTTGCATTCGCGGGCCAGACGCACCATCCGCTGCGGAGCATCCGGAGCAATAATCGCCAGGCCAATGCCGTCATACTGATGATCACGCAGACTTAAAACCTGGGGAGCAAAACTCATGGCTCCGCCATGAAAAATGGTAATCTGGTTCTGTTCCTGGTCGGTGATAATGGTCGCACTGGCAGTGAGCTCTTCCGGGTGATGAAAAAGTGCCGAGGTATCAATACTGCACTGCTTCATCCATTTTTCATACGAATCAAAATCACTCCCAACGGCGCCCAGCACCACGGGCTGCTGCCCAAAAAGTTTCAGGGTGTAGGCAATATTCCCGGCGCATCCTCCAAAGTGAATAGCCTTTTTTGATGCGGTAAAAGCCACGCTCAGGTGGTCAATTTTTCCCGGAAGAATGGCATTCTTAAAAAGACCGTCATAGGTCATAACGTGATCGTAGGCCATCGAGCCGGCAACCAGAATTTTATGTCCAGGATTCATGGAGCTACTCTAGCAACTCTTCGTCCCGCTGTAAAATCTGTTCTGGGGTCAGGCCAAGGCGGCCAAGTTCAATATCGCGCGCCACACGGTTGGCACGGTAAAGACTTTCAAAAGTTCCGGCATCGGTCCAGGACCCCTGGACAATATTGGCTTTCATAAGGCCTGAATCGATATAGTGATTATTCACGTCGGTAATCTCAAGTTCACCGCGCCCGGAAGGTTTCAGCGTGCGGATGACATTAAACACATCGTTGTCGTAAAGATAAAAACCTGTCACTGCCATATCAGTCTTGGGCTGTTTTGGTTTCTCCTCAATGTGGACGATCCGGTCACCATCAAGTTCAGCCACGCCAAAACGGCTGGCATCCTTGATCTGTTTGAGGAAAACGCGCGCACCTTTCTGGCTTCTGAAATCATCGATATCTTTTTTGAAACTGTCCTCAAAAATATTATCACCCAGGATCACGGCAATGTTTTCTCCATCGGCAAAATCTTCCGCCAGGCCAAGAGCCTGGGCAATCCCGCCGGCTTCGTCCTGAATTTCATAGGTCAATGAACAGCTGTAGTTGCGTCCGGACCCCAAAAGTTTTAAAAATCCGCCGGCGTATTCACGCCCGGTAATAACCAGAATATCTTTGATTCCGGCATCAACCAGGGTCTGGAGCGGATAAAGAATCATCGGCTTGTTGTAGACCGGCAGCAGATGTTTGTTCGTAATGTCGGTGAGGGGATTCAGTCGGCGACCGTTTCCTCCAGCAAGTAAAACTCCTTTCATAGTGTGTCTGATAAGTATTCTGCCAAGGCTTCCTTCCACGGTCTAAGCGGTGGCAGCTTGGTGTTGACCAGTGAAGAGTACTGGGGCCTGATGGCAGGTCTCACATACTCCCGGGAGGTGCATGGTAGCACGCTGACCTTGTTTTTGTACAGACCAAAAATGCCTTTGGCAAAGTCGTACCAGGTCGTCTCTTCCTCGTTTGTGACATGGTAAATTCCGGAAGGGTATTCATGGGTGTCCAGCAGGAACTTCACCTGTCGGGCCAGATCCAGGGTGAAGGTAGGTTTCCCGTGCTGGTCGTTCACAACCTTCAGTTCAGGCTGGTCTTTGCCAAGCTTCACCATGGTGTCCACAAAATTCTTACCATGTTTGCCAAAAAGCCAGGAGGTCCGGATCAAAAAATATTTTCCCTCCGGTTCATACATATCCTGCTGAACCTCCATCTCTTCAATAAGCAGTTTTTCGCCAAGCTCTTTGGAACGGCCGTAGGCGTTCACCGGATTGGTCACATCATCCTCGCGATACCCGCCGGCCTTTTGCCCGTCAAAAACGTAATCGGTGCTGAAGTGTACAAGCGTTGCGCCAACCTCGCGCGAAGCTTTGGCCAAAACCCCAACAGCATACCCGTTAATTTCGTTGGCTTTTTCCGTTTCTTTCTCGGCCAGATCGACATTGGTGTATCCGGTGGCGTTGATGACCACATCCGGCTGGATGGTCATGAACTCCTCAAAGACCCGTTCCTGTTCGGTAATGTCCAGGTCCGTTGATCCGAGGGCAATAACATCCTCCCTGGAAAAAACTTTCAGAAGGTCGTGACCCAGCATGCCGTTTTTCCCAAGAATAAGTACTCTCATGAAGAGGAGTTAACAGGATTTTCCGTCACCATCGCACTCGCAGTCACATTCGCAGCCTTCGTACGCCCAGGCCAGAATCTCCTGCGGAGCCAGTTCGTATTTCACAAGTTTTCCATCCTTTTCACTGCGGAGTTTCCATTCCACGCTCTGTTCTTTGAGTGTGCGGCTGCTCACCACAATGCGGAGTGGAATACCAATAAGATCAGCGTCATTAAATTTTTTGCCGGCAGACTCATCGCGGTCATCGTAGAGCACTTCCACCCCTTCATGCTGGAGGACCTCATAAACATTTTCCGCGGCCTTTTTCACTTCGGCATCTTTTTCCGCGCCAAGGCTAATAAGATGAACCAGGAACGGAGCAACAGTTTTTGGCCAGATAATGCCTTTCTCATCGTGACTTGCTTCCACAATCGTACCAACCAGGCGGGTGGTTCCAATACCGTAACATCCCATGATCGCCAGTTTGCGCTGACCTTTTTCATCAGTGAAATTCACGTCAAAAGCTTCAGAGTACTTGGTTCCAAGCTTGAAAATATTGCCGGCTTCAATGGCAGTGACCTCTTCCAGTTTTGAACCGCACTTGGCACAGGCAAACCCGGCCTGGATCGAAACAAGATCGGTAAAATCTTCCATCGTAAAATCACGGCCCACGTTCACATTCACCAGATCCACATTCTTTTTGTTGGCGCCGGTAACAAAGTTTTTCACATCACGGATAGAGTGATCGGCAACAAACGGAAGTGGAGTTTTACCGTCCTTGCTGACCTCAGCCGCGTGCTTCACCCCGCCTTTTACATGAGGAAGTCCAACCGGAGAGATAAACCCGACCACGAGCCCCATGCTTTCCAGTTCCTCTTTGGTTGCCGGACGAACCTCCTGGCCAACGTATTTGGAAAGTTTGTGTTCATTCACCTGGAGATCTCCGCGGATGCATACCCCCAGGAACCCGCCGTTCTGCAGTTTGTAGACAACACTCTTCAGGATTTTGGAGTTTTCAACCTTGTGGGCTTTGGCGTTCTCTTCAACAGAGGCACCGCGTTCAATCTTCACTTCTTTCATTGGCAACTCTTTTTCTTCCGGATCATGAGGATTGTGAATTTTTCCTTCAGCAATCTCCAGATTCTGGGCAATGTTGCACTTTTTACAGACAAGGATCGTATCTTCACCGGCAGGAGTGACCACGGAAAACTCATGGGAAATTTTGTCGGAAAAAATTCCGCCGGAAGCTTCCACCACGTAGGCTTTCACGCCGCAGCGTTCGTACACATTGAGGTAGGCCTGCTTGACCCGTTCGTAGTACTGATCAAGATCGGCATCATCAACGTGGAAACTGTACATGTCCTTCATGCCAAACTCACGCCCGCGGAGCACTCCGGACTTGGCGCGTGGCTCATTCCGGAATTTGGTCTGGATCTGGTAGACACTGAGCGGCAGATCTTTATAGGACTGGATATATTTCTTGGCCAACGGCGTGACCGCTTCTTCATGGCTTGGTGCAAAAACAAAATCCTTATCGCCGGCGCCCTTGGTGCGGTACAAAATGGCATCGGCAGTTTTATCGCGTCCGGTCTGCTGCCAGAGCTCAATCGGGTGAAGCGCCGGCATGGCAATTTCCTGACCATCAACCCCGTTCATTTCCTCGCGGATGATCTGAAGGATATTATCCAGCACCCGTTTGCCGAGCGGCAGATAGTTATAAATTCCCGCGGCCATCTTTTCTACAAACCCGCCCTGGGTCAAATATTTGGCATTCACACTGTCCGCATCGTGTGGAATGGTCATACTGGTTCTCCCGAAAAACTTGGAATAACGCATACAAAATCACGTGATAAATCAATCGGGAGTATCTTAGCATAAGCCCGGGGCAAGATTAACCAAATTTTACCTGTGTCCGCAGTTGACAAATAATAAATACGTCGTCAGAATTCGACCGTCACCGGCGCGAATGCCGCACTGAAATTCCCATTCCCTTACGAACGTTTATGGCACCACTCAGCGAAAATCCAACTCCGGCACTTTTTGCGTTCCACTACTCGCCTGAACGGTGCATTGCCATGGATAAGGACGGACAGTTTAAGGAAGGATTGCGCATGCTGACGGCAAAACTCACCGAATACGCCGCCAGGGAACCAGAAATGAAGCAGATCCCCATGACCGATAAACGCCGGATACTCTATGAATACAAACGATGGATTTATGCCGAGCTTTGGAGTAAAGGCGTGATCTATCTTGATAAGTTCGGCAAAACCCCGGGCAAGCCGGATCGTTTTGACCAGGCCATGCTACAGGAAGCTTTTACGGAAATCATCAACGAGCTGGAGGTTGATTTGTAGCAGATTGCGGGCAGATGAACCGAGCCGGTTTGACTTCACCACAGCCATCCGGTTATTGTGTACGAAAGCCTTTCATTTTTTTGCATGTCCAAAATTTCTCCATTCCTGTGGTTCAATGATCAGGCCGAAGCAGCCGCCAACTTTTACGTCTCACTCTTCAAAAATTCCAAAATCGGTTTTGTTGCCCGCTTCCAGGGAAAAGAGGTTGAAAAAGTTTCCGGAAGACCTGACGGATCCGTCATGACCGTCATGTTCCAGATCTGCGGGATGAATTTTACCGCGCTGAACGGCGGCCCCATTTTTACCATCAATCCATCGATCTCTTTTGCTGTGAATTGTGAGAATGAAGCCGAAATTGATGGGCTCTGGGCCAAACTCATGGAAGGAGGCACAGCACTCATGCCACTTCAGGAGTATCCGTTCAGCAAAAAGTTTGGATGGGTTCAGGATAAATTCGGTGTTTCCTGGCAGCTGAACCTGACCGAAACTGAACAGAAAATTACCCCGTACCTTGCCTTTGTTGGTGGCAATTATGGCAGGGCAGAGGAGGCTATGAAGCTCTATTGTGGAATTTTCAAAAATTCAAAAATTGGCGATATCTATCGCGCCGGACCAGGTGAGCCTGAACCCGAAGGAACCATCAGTCACGCCGCATTTCAGCTGGACGGGCAGGACTTTATGATCCTGGAAAGCAAAATGGATCACAAGTTCACGTTCAGCGAAGCCATCTCTTTTGTTGTTGATTGTGCTGACCAGAACGAAGTGGATTACTTTTGGGAAAAACTCGGTGAAGGAGGGGACCCGGCAGCCCAGCAATGCGGCTGGCTCAAGGATAAATTTGGCGTCTCATGGCAGATCGTGCCTTCGGTCATGGGCAAACTCATGGGTGGACCAAACGGCGAAAAAGTCACCAATGCCATGCTCAAAATGAAAAAGCTCGACATTCAGGCTTTGGAAGATGCCGCAAAAAGCTAATTCCCTACGGCATGGTGCCGCATCTATTTTCTTATCAAACTTTTATGGATCCAGTCGTACACTTTGAAATGTCCGCCGAGGACAAAAAACGGATGTCAGAATTCTATACCAGCGTTTTTGGCTGGAAGACCATACAAATGGGCCCGGAGATGGGGAACTACGTGGTAGCCCAAACCACGGAAACCGACGAAAAAGGAATGGTGAAAAATCCAGGAAACATTAACGGCGGCTTCTACGACCGCAGAGGTGAGGCCATGAACAACGTTCCGCACATTGTGATTGCCGTTCAGAACCTGGAAGAGTCCATGAAAAAAGTTGAAGCCAGCGGCGGCAAACTTCTTGATAAGCCGATGGATATTCCAACCGTCGGAAAGTTCATCATGATTCTTGATACGGAAGGAAATCATGTAGGTATGCTCCAGCCAAGCCAGATGTAGTACCGGCACAAACAAAAGAGCCCCGCGAGATAACGAGCGGGGCTCTTTACGTTGAGTTTATCGTGTTGTCTTCAGCGGAACCTTGCTGACCGTTTTGGTGCTGTAGAGTGGCTGATGATGACGCTCGCTTAATTTTGCGACCCAGCCAGCGTTCTGCTGGTACCAGTCAAAAGTTTTCTTGATGCCCTGATCAAAATTCACACTCGGAGACCATCCCAGTTCACGTTCAATCTTGGAAGGATCCATGGCGTAGCGGCGGTCGTGCGCTTTGCGGTCCTCCACAAAAGTAATCAGATCTTCGCTCTTGCCCAAAAATCTCAGGATATGTTTGGTGATCTCAAGATTCGTATACTCGTTATGCCCGCCAATGTTATAAACCTCGCCATACTTGGTGCTCTGAACAATCAGATCAATGGCGGTGCAGTGGTCGTACACATAGAGCCAGTCGCGAACATTCAAGCCATCACCATAGACCGGCAGCGGCTTGTCCTGGCTTGCCAGACGGAAAAAGTACGGAATGAGCTTTTCTGGGAACTGGTACGGGCCATAGTTGTTGGAACACCGGCTGATGGTGATCGGCATCTTGTAGGTTTCAAAATAAGACTGCACAAGCAAGTCAGCGGCAGCTTTGGAAGCCGCGTACGGGCAGTTCGGATTGATGGGAGTAGTTTCTGTAAAATAGTTCTTGGAGCCTGTGCCAAGATCGCCGTACACTTCATCGGTGGAGATCTGGTGGTAGCGCTTCACATCGTTATCGCGTGAGGCCAGCAGCAGATTGTGCGTGCCCATCACGTTGGTATTCACAAACACATGCGGATCAATAATGCTGCGGTCTACGTGGGTTTCTGCCGCAAAGTTGATAACCGTATGAAACTGCTCTTCCCCAAAGAGCTTATTAATGAACTCCTGATCAGCAATATCTCCTTCCACAAACCGGACCCGTCCGCTTTCTACCAGCGACGCAATGTTATCCAGATTGCCGGCATAGGTCAGTTTATCCAGCACAATAATCTCATCATGCGGATATTTTTCCGCATGGAGATGCACATAGTTGGAGCCAATAAACCCAGCTCCGCCGGTAATAAGGACTTTTTTGGACATAGGCCTAAGTTAGGTGGAAAGTGATTATATTATAACCGAAAGCGAAAAGAAAGCTATAAAAGACTCACCGAGAGTCTAAGTCAAAAAAAGTATCTAACAATGGATCTAAGACAAACTTACTAAACCCTTCAATTTTACCTAAAAGTTTTTTGTGTTTTATATTTATTAATTGCTCCCAAATTTTATCAGCTCCAGCTAAGGTTCCTGACACTATAACAATTGAAACCGGTTGAGTAATACATTCTTCCATAAGTTTTAAAAGGTGGGGGTCACCGGCTTTCCAACCAATAATTAAAATGCGATCAACCTCCCTCATAGATTTTTTTAAAGCTTCTATATGAGATATTGGACAAACAAAAGTTTTTGTTTCACCAGTAGGTATTGCAATTGCAGGAAATCCCATCATTCCAACGGGTAAAGTCGCGATCTTATCATCTGTATACGGCTCACCAGGCTTATATTGTGGAGTTGATTTTAAGTATTCATAAGGATCATCAGAAACCAGTCCAATTTCTTGAAAATCACTTCTATGAACATATGACCAATTACATGAACCATGGACTTTAACGAGTTGAATTTTTCCATAAATATACGAAGGCATTTCGGTAAAATCCGCGCCAATCGCTCTGTCAAAAAAAGTATCATAGTTAAAACTAACAACGCAGGCTTTTTGAGTTGAAGTTCGCTTGATATGATCCACCAATAAACAATAATTATTTCTAGGATAGTAAGGAAATTTTCTAAAAAAGTTTTTTAGATAAAATCGAAAAGCAACAAGTTGCTCATGATTTTTAATATCCCTTAGACACTCTTCAAGACTTTTGACTTTTGAATTTACTCTCGGAGCTATAACAGAAATTAGGTCGTCAACCTCTTTGTAACTGCGCGCAATGTGGTCATCAATATAGCTAACATCAGTGAGATGGTCTGTAGTGGGAGGCATTAATTGACCCCCTCTCAAAGAAGGATGGATATAATCATGTGAAGCCCCTGCCCCTAAAATAATAAGTGGATATGACATAGTTATAAATTACTTAGAAAACGATTATAGTATAGATAAAGCTCAAAGAAAAGCCACGATAATGTTGTGTCCGAATAGGGGGATATCGTAGATTATGCACATTTATAACGTATTTGACGCGTTGCTGTAAATTATGTAAATTGTTTGCGATTTTACTTTTTTAAAATGTAAATATGTCGAAAGTACCTACGTCGTATTTTGTTGTCCAATCTAAGCTCAAGCCGATTATGGAGGCAGTCCAGAAAGCGGGAGTGCCTGAAAAATTCACGTTAGCTTTTCTTAATTCACTAGGTTTCAAGAGTACTAATGACCGACCTATTGTTGCCGTTTTAAAATCTCTTGGTTTTCTCAATCAAAGCGGTGCACCATCCCAAGCGTATAGAGATTACAAGGATCCGGCAAAAGCAAAAAAAGTTATGGGGGAGAGAGTCAGAGCAACGTACTCAGATGTTTTTCTGGCCAATGAGCAAGCTCACACCCTCAGCGCCGAAGCTCTCAAGGGTATTTTTGCAACTCTAAGTGGCAAAAGTGAGTCAGTCGCAACGAAAATGGCAGGTACGTTTAAAGCTTTATGTACTCTGTCTGATTTTTCTCAGGTAAATGTATCGAGTGAAACTCCTGATGAGGAGGTTGGTGTAGAAGTAAAACCTGACCTTGCGCTACCTAAAGCGCCAAAAGTTAATTCAGGATCTTACGAATTTCACTACAATATTCAGATTCATTTACCAGTTACAAGGGATATTTCCGTTTATAATGCAATCTTCAAAAGCTTAAAAGATCATTTAATGTAAAACTGTTATGTCTGATGTAAGTAAAATTCAAAATTTCGTTTTTCGTGGGCTTTTGCTGGATTCGAGCTTAGGTGCATTTGCCGATTCTGGCTTGGATGTTAGAGGTGAACCAGAAGAAAAGCGGGAAGCGAACAGAATTTCTATCGATGATTTTCCAATGGACCTAAGGATGGATGCTGTTAAGACCTCGCATGTTTACATTGCCTTTTTTTGCTTTGAAAATTCGGTAAGGAAGTTAGTTTCCGAGAGACTACTTGAGCGGAATGGACCTAAATGGTGGGAAAAATGTGTCTCAGAAAAAATTAAAAAACGTGTTACGGATAGAATGGACAAGGATCAAAAAAATAAATGGCACGCCCCGCGCGCAACTAATGAAATCGCTTATTGTGACTTTGGAGACCTGAATGACATAATCTTAACCCGCTGGTCAGATTTTGAAGATTTGTTTCCCACCCAAGATTGGGTAAAGACTCGTTTAGGTGACTTAGAACAGTCAAGAAACGCTTTGGCGCATAGCAATGTATTATCGGATCATGATATCAATAGGATTGATATGTTCCTCCAAGATTGGGTGTTACAAGTGGGTTAATTGGAACCACATGCTACCTAAAACTTATGGTTAGTTTGAATTCCCATCATTATAAGATCCGTTAAATCTGCTCCTGTTGCGGATTGTAGCATGCCCACATTTTGACTGAGGTTAGAAACGATGTCCTTAAAGTTGTGTATTGTTATACCATTTTTTCTCATAAATTCAATTTCATCGTTACTTCTAACAACGTTAATGACCAATTCTCTAGACCAAGTAGATGGATATAGACGCTTCATCAAATCAATTTTTTTCTTTGCATTGAATTTTTTTTCAATCCACTCTTTCACTCCAGCTGCAAGTTCTTCCACAGTACGTGCCTTTGCACTGCCAGATGCTCGCCCGGTTGCTTTTTGAATTTCCCTTGGAACACTTGATATATAACCCACAGGCCTCATTGAACATTGAATTTCAAAATGTCTGCATTCTATTCTGCCATCCTCAGATGGTTTAATGGCAAGGATATCTATTTCATCTACCCCGATTTTGATTCCACGAATTGTAAAATAACCTTGGCGATTGAGCCATTCTTCAACTATTTCTTCAGCAAGTAATGCCATCTAAAAATAATTATTAATATTATTTCGCCTCCCCCAAAAACACCTCAAAATCGTAAATATATTTCTCCTTCTCGTAGTTCATGTTGGAGATCGCACATAACACTGCGCCCGGGCTAAAATCCTTGAACTCGCGCCAGCACATTCCTTCCATCAGAATTGCGTCATCCGGTCCGGTCAGTTTCACTTCGTGCCACTCTTTGCCATCGTGGATCCGTGCCGTCATGGTTCCCTGCATGCAGAGGTAAATTTTCTTTTCACCACGCACAGCGTGCCCGCCACGGTCCAGGGTGACCCCCGTAACGTAGTACACACGCTTCACCGGCCAATCCACCCAGTCTTTCATCTCTACCACGCTCAAACTGCCGCGCGGGTCGGTATGGGTCGGGATCTTAATCTTGGTGAATTTTTCAGACATTGGTCAGGAATTACAGCGTGCGAATTCTCTTTTCCATCTTGTACGCTTCCAGAATATCGCCTTCCAAGAGCGGCATAAAGCCTTCGTAGCGGATACCGCAGTCGTTGCCTTCATTCACCTCATTCACGTTTTTTTCAAAGCTCTTGAGGGTATTGATAACACCGTCGCCGACTTTTTCTTCCTTGCCGTCCACAATGCGGAACACCCGCACCTTGGACTTGTTTTCCACATGACCTTTGATAACGCGGCAACCAACAATCATTTCACGTTTTTCGGTCATGAACACTTTTTTGATCTCGGCGCGGCCCAGAATATTTTCGACAATTTCCGGTTCCAGAAGACCGGTAAGAATCTTCTTGATGTCATCAAGAAGTTTATAAATGATCGTGTACTGCAAAACTTCCACATGTTCACGTTCAGAAACTTTTTTCACCTGGAGCGGAACATCAACATGGAACCCCATAACGATGCCTCCGGCGGCAGCCGCCATCAAAACGTCAGATTCCGTCACATTGCCCACGCTGGCCAAAACGGTTTTTACACTCACCATGTCGTTCTTGATCTGGGCAATGGAATGTTTAATGGCTTCAAGAGAACCTTTACTGTCCGCCTTCAAAACCAGTTTGAGCTGCTTGAGCTGACCGGAACTGATCTGGGACATAATCTCTCCAACTCCGCGTTTTTTGAGGAGTTCAGCCTCTTTCAGGGTTTGAACACTCAGCGCCTGGGTACGTGCCGTCTGTTCGTTGGCCACGACATGCAAAATATCACCGGCCTGTGGAGCTGCTGCCAACCCGGCAATCAACACCGGAATGGAAGGTCCGGCAGACTGGATGCCCTTGCCGGAGCTGTCTTTCATGACCTTCACACGGCCATAGGTGCTTCCAAGAACAAAATTATCGCCAACATGCAATGTTCCGGTATTCACAATAATCGTTGCCACCGGACCAAGGCTTGGGTTCAGATTGGCTTCAATAACGGTTCCAACGGCTTCACGATTTGGATTGGCCTTGAGGTTACCCATGTCTGCAACCAGCAACACCATTTCCAAAAGTGTATCCATGCCCTGACCGGTCATGGCTGAAACCGGCACCATAATAGTGGTACCGCCCCATTCTTCCGGCACCAGTCCGTATTCACCAAGTTCACCTTTCACACGGTCCGGAGCCGCATTTTCTTTATCAATTTTGTTAATCGCCACAATGATAGGAACGCCTGCGTCCTGGGCATGCTGCAGCGCTTCAACCGTCTGGGGTTTGACCCCTTCATCAGCGGCAACCACCAGAATGGCAATATCCGTTACCTTGGCACCACGCGCACGCATGGCGGTGAACGCCTCATGGCCCGGGGTATCAAGGAAGGTAATTTTTCTGCCGTTTTTTTCTACCTGGTATGCACCAATATGCTGGGTAATACCACCCGCTTCTTTGGCCACCACGTTGGTGTTGCGGATGTAATCCAGGAGTTTGGTTTTTCCATGGTCAACGTGACCCATAACCACCACGATCGGGGAACGGGTCTGCAGATCAGCTGCTTCATCCTGTTTCAAAAGGGCTTCAAGATTTCCGCTGAACACATCCTCCGCGCTGCCTTCGCCGCGCTTCTTTTTAATCTTGATGTGGAGGTCATCGGCAATAATCTGGGCGGTGTCGTAATCGATCTGCTGGTTGATGTTGGCAAGGACGCCATTCTTCATGAGTTCACCAATAACCTTGGCCGCGCCAAGGCCGGTTTTTTCTGCAAACTCTTTTACGGTGATCACTTCAGGGATTTCAACCGTGCGGTCCAGGACGGGGCGCGGCATCTGGAAATCCTGACGTTTGTGCTGTTTTTTCCCGCTGTCTTTTCCTGCCGTCTGTTTGCGCTGGCTGCGGACAATTTCACGTTCCATTTCCTGCGCAATCAGCTCATCGTAAATTTCAGCTTCTTCTTTTGGAGCTTCATCGGTTGGCCCCAAAATATCTTCAGCAAAATCTGCCTGGGGTTTCACAGCCTCCATTTTTGGCTTTTGTTCAACTTTCACAGCTGGAGTCTGTGCCTTTGGTTCATTTCCCTGTGTTTTTTGGGTAACAGTGGCTTTTGATGCTTCAACTTTCGGTGTTTTCACGGTCTTTGGCTGTTCCGCCTCTTTCACAGGAGCTTTTTTGACCTCTTTGGCTTTGACCGGACTCTTTTTCTCGGCAACTTTTTTAACAACTACAGTCTTCTTCTCAGCCTTCGGGGCAGTTTTTTTGACAGGAGCTTTGGTTTTAGCGGCTGCCTTCACTGGCGCTTTTGACTTGGCAGAAGCGGCTTTGGCTGTTGTTTTCTTGCTGGAACTTGCTGGTTTCTTGGTAGGCACGGGGAAATTGGCTTAAAAAGCCCCATAAGTCTATGGAAAATAGTGCACAAAGTCAACCGGTTGCCGCTCCGGAAAATGTGATGTACTTTTTCACCATGAAAACGAACACGCTCTTCATTGCCGATATTTTCAGATCTGTTCAGGGCGAAGGCAAAAACCTTGGAACACCATCAGTGTTTCTCCGCCTGGGAATCTGCAATCTCAGTGCAGCTGGTGTGACACCCTACACCTGGAAAAAGGGAATGACCGACTACGTTGCCCGGACCGAAACCTGGATTCTGGCGAAAATCAGAAAACTTGTCGCTGGAACGTCCATAAACCATGTGGTCATCACCGGCGGTGAACCGCTTTTGCAACAAAAACAGCTGGCCGCCCTGTTGAGCCGGCCACTCTTCCGTACCATGAATCTGGAGTTTGAAACGAATGGAAGCATGCCGCTTCTGCCGGAAATGAAAGAACTCATGGCAACAAGAGCCGAACAACGACTCACACCGCTCCATTTCACCATCTCTCCAAAACTGGCCGACAGCGGCAACAGACCCTACGCCTTTCAGCAATATCCCCAACGCAGTGTACAAATTTGTTTACGTCAGAAAAGAAAGCGAAAAACTCATCCTGGCAGCCGTGAAAAAAATCAAAAAAACTTCCGCTGTTTCACCCTCAACGAACGGTTCTTCCACCCCAACGGTCTACATCATGCCAGAAGGAGTAACCGTCAAAGCCATGGAAAAAAAGTATCCGGATATTGTAAAATTCTGTACCAGAAACGGTTTCCGCTTTTCTCCACGTCTTCACATTTATCTTTTTGGCAACACCCGCGCCACATGAATATCCTTGTCATTCTTTCCGGAGGATTGGACTCCGCAACAGCCCTCTATGAACTCCGCCAGCACCACACGGTTGTTGAAGCGATAACTTTTGACTACGGACAAAGGCACCGCAAAGAGATCGCATGCGCCAAAAAAATCTGTGCAGAACTCAGCCTGCCCCATCGCGTTGCGGATATCAGCAACCTGCAGGAACTGCTTCAGGGAAGCTCCCTGACATCCGCAGATATTGCCACTCCGCACGGCCATTATACGGAAGCCAGCATGAAACAGACCATTGTCCCGAACCGCAACGCCATCATGATCAATCTTGCCGCCGGATACGCCATCTCCAAAAAAATTTACGGGCTTGGACTTGGGGTTCATGCGGGGGACCATTTTATCTATCCGGACTGCCGACCCGAATTTCTGGACGCCCAGGAAAAAACGTTGAGCCTGGCCAACGATGTTGAATTCCGTCTTTTTGCCCCGTTTGCGAATGTGAATAAAACAGAAATTGTTGCCAGGGGAGCCCGTCTTGGAGTACCTTTCCAGCACACCTGGACCTGTTACGAAGGTCAGGAAACCCCCTGTCAGAAATGCGGGAGCTGCATAGAAAGAGCTGAAGCTTTTGAGCACAACAAGCTCATGGATCCGCTTATCAGCAAATAACGAGCAAATACATTGTGACCTGTTATGCCAAAGAAATTATCTCTCAAATCCGCCAACAAGAACCTGAGCGCCCTTGGAAAAAAGACGGTGTACACCTTTGATAAACCCGATGCAAAAATTCTGGAAAGTTTCCGGAATCAGCACCCCCAGAATCTTTACGTCATCAATCTTCACTGCAATGAATTCACCTCGCTCTGTCCGGTCACAGGCCAGCCGGACTGGGGAAGTTTTTTGATCCGCTATGTGCCGGACAAGCTCTGCGTTGAAAGTAAAAGCTTAAAACTCTACCTGTTCAGTTTCCGCAATCACGGCGAGTTCCATGAGGATGTCACCAACCGCATCGCCAAGGATCTTTTCAAGCTCATGAAACCCCGCTACCTGCAGATCTACGGCAAATTCAACAGCCGGGGAGGTATTGCCATTCACCCGTTCGTTGAGCTCTGGGGAACCACAACCGCATCGCAAAAACAGCAGATCACCGTGATGCTTCAGAATGCTCCGGATGCCGGCCAGCAGCAGGCCGTTTAATCATCAACTCCCGGCTTTTCCAGCAGGGGAAGCTCTACACCGATCTTTTCATCACCGTCGGTAATTTTGTAGACATCTTTGTCGATCTTTTTGAACTCATGGGCAGCCTGGTTATACATGCTCACGGTAGTTCCAAGATTGCTTCCGAGTTTTCCCATGAAGGTCTGGTAACTTTTGAGGTGACGGCCAAGCTCACCAACTTTTTTGACAATCTCCTGAACGGATTCTTCCATCTTCAAAGCTTTCAGACCCTGAAGCACGGTTTCCAGGTAAGCGAAGAATGAGGTCGGAGACACAATGATGACGTGCTTTTTAAAGGCGTATTCAATAAGATCCTGCGTGTTCATCTCAACGGTTCCAACGTTATAGACAAGGAGGTTGTAGTAAATCCCCTCCGCCGGAACAAACATAAAGGCAAAGTCGGTGGTGTTTTCCATGGGACGGATATATTTGGACGTTTCATCAATGCGGTTTTTGAGATCAAGCTTGAACTCTTTTTCCAGGGTTTCCCGGCGCTTCTTGTCGTTTTCCTGCATGATGAGATTATATTTTTCCAGGGAAAATTTGGCATCAATCGGAATAATTTTCTCCTTAAAGAAAATGGCGGCATCAACAATTTCGCCATTCTTGAATTTGTACTGCATCTGAAACTGCTGAGGAGCAAGCACGTTTCCCAAAAGAGATTCCAGAAGATACTCACCCAGAATACCGCGCTGTTTTGGATTTTTGAGAATATTTTCCAGACTCTTCATCTGTTCGGCAAACCCAACCACCTGCTTATTGGTCTCATCAAGTTTCGTCAGTTTGGTGGTGACCTCTTCAATAATCTTGGCACTTTGACCGAACTGTTTCTGGAGCGTATCCAGTGAGCCTTTCTGGTGTTCCGCCAGTTGCCGGGTCATTTTATCCAGCTGGTCCTGGAGGGCTTTGCGCGTTTTGTCGTCACCATCCTGCACAGACACACGCAGCTTTTCCATGACGTCCAGCATGAGCTTCTGGGACTGGTCGTCCTGGGGCTGTTTGAGCTTTTGAAGTTCAGAAATCAGGTAAATGAGCGCGCCAACAATGGCAAGACCGATAATCACCAAAGAATATCCATACCAGCAAAAAAATTGATAACTCTAGTGTAGGTGAGTGCTCACTCACCGTCAAGGAAATTACACTCTTTCGTGAAGCAGATCGTCAATAAAGACGCCAATGCCAAAAAGGTCGCGGTCATACCGGCTGATGTCCGGGAAGTCGAACCGCTGAATCTTCTGGAAAACCACGCCGATGAGTTTGGTCAGTTTTCCAACCTCTTCAGGAGGAATGCCAAGATCAAGATGAAAAGTTCACCCTGCTTGGGTTCAGGAATTCCAGCACGCCGCGCTCCACGGAATCTTCCCTTAAACTCGCGCGAGTTTTCGATGAGGAGATTTATAAAAGACCAGCCTGGAGTTTATATTTCCAGGCTTTCAATTGAAGATTTGGGTCTGATGGATCCAGCTCTGGAAAGATTTACCTGTTTTATAATCCACAACCGTGATTTCCCGGCGGTCACCATCCACGTGAATGCGGTCAATTTTCCCGGTCAGCACTGCCCCCTGGACAACCACCTGCTGGCTGGCAAAATTCACTTCCACTTTATCTGCCGGGTCAATCAGGGCCTGCCGCTGGTCATAAAAAATCTCAAGATCATGCAGACCTTTTTCCAGCTTTTTCTTGAACTCTTTGGCGTTAAGTCTTTGCATCTTAAGCGAAGCTTCAAACTGCTCAAACAGGAAATCTTTCGGCGGAAGTTTGCCTGAATTTTTGTACTGGAGATAAAAGTTGGCGAGCGCTTCATGCATGGCTGAACCAAAAGCCGCACCCGGATGAATCATCTGGGGAAAACGGAGAAGATTCTGTTCCAGGAAAACTTTTGGACCGGCTTCGGCAACGTTCAGAAAATTGGTGAGGTGGGTAACGCTGAGCTTATAATTCTGCAAAACTTTCTTCAGCAGGTGCTGCTCATCTTCGGAGTAGGGTTCGTGACGGCGGACATCATCCTCAAGTTCAAAAAGTTTTTCCGCGCCGTGTTCACGGGCAAAATGAGATTTGAGGGTTTGAATGTCGATCTCACCCGAAGTCTGTTCATCTTCCGAACTTCCGGCAAGGAAACGGAGATTGACCTGTTCTCTGCCGCGGTCATCAAAATTATGACGGGTCAGAAAAAGCTGCTCTTTGGCACGGGTGATGGAGACGTAAAAGAGACGAAGCACATCATCGGCCGTCTGGTTTTCCGGCGAGATCGGAAGGTTGGAAGGGAACTGAAGTTTTTCCCCGCGGCGCGAAATCCAGGCTTCGTCCTGGCAGTGGAGCACAAACACCGTGGCAAACTCCAAACCTTTTGCTTTATGGACGGTCATGAGCTGAATGGCATCATCATCGGTGCTAAAGTTGAGGGTGTTGCTGAGCGGAAGATTGTTGTCTTTTAATAGCTGGATAAAATCGACCACGTCGTGGACTTCAAGTGTTTTGGCGCGATTATGTTCACGGATTTTTGCCACAAAGGCCCGCATATTTTCCAGGTGTTCAACATAACGGCTTTTGGCATCGTGAAGTTTTTCCTCACTGAAATAGAATTTTTTGAACGGACTCCGGAAAGGCTCAGGGTCCTGAAAATTGAGCGCGGACTGATCCTGATCGTCATCATGTTCATTTTCAGGAAGCGCAAAAGACTCCACGCCGGTAATAAGATCAAGAATCTCCTCAACAGTTTTTTCTTTTGCCTCTGCCGCCAGATTAATGAGGAAACTGCCAATGTTCTTCAGATAGGAAGATTCGGAACGCAGCAGCGCCTCCACCCAGCTGATCCGTGATTTTGAGGCCTGATGGGCAAGTCTCCACAGGGCAATACGGTTAATTCCCCAGAACTCAAAACTCAGAATGGAAGGCAGAAGATCATCGCGCTGGGCGGTATCATTGCGCTGAACCGAATCAATAAACTGAAGAATCATCAGAATCTCTTTCACATGTTTTTCCTCCAGAAGATTCTGCTTGCGTTCATAGGTCACCGGCATCCCCAGAAAATGAAGGACCTTGGCGGCCTGTTCCAGAATACGGTTGGTTGGTGCCAGAATGGCAATATCACTCGGTCGGCATTTTTTTTGGACCAGCAGGTCGCGCGCATGCTCCGCCACCCAGAAGAGTTCTTCAAAAGAGGTGGTGAAATTTTTCTGCGTCAGCTGTCCCGCCGCAAGTCCGGCGCTCGACGCCACAAGCTCTTTGCTGATTGCCCCGTCCAGGCGCGTTTCCAGGCGGTCATCACCCTGCACGATCACACCGCGCGCAAAATCCAGAATCTGCTGGGTTGAACGGTAGTTGTTCGTCAGCACCACCACCGTGGGCTCCACAAATTTCTGATGGAACCCAAGAATATTTTCAATGTTCGCCCCCTGAAACTTGTAAATGGCCTGGTCATCGTCGCCCACGGCCATAATATTTGGCCGGCCTTCATGGAGCTGGCTGTCGATCAAAAGATCCAGCAGTTTCATCTGGACTCCGTTGGTATCCTGAAACTCATCCACAAGAATATACAGAAACTTTTCCTGGAGGGTGTACCGCAGATCCGCGTGATTTTCCAGCGCCCGTGTCACGTCCAGCAGCATGTCGTCATAATCAAAAAAACCATGCTCATGGAGCTTGGCAGTGTACTGCTCATAAACATCGGCAAGGTCAAAATTTTTCTGGAGACGGTCGTAATCTTTGAGAACCGTACGTTTTTTTTCATCTTTCTTGGTGTATTTTTCTTTCCATTGGGTGAGAGGTTTGGTACTGATCTTTTCACTGGCCTGGGCCTGCTGCACGGCTTCACCAAGAGACTGCACAATGCGGCTCTGGAGAGAGATATTCCGTGTTGAAACATTCTCCTCATCAATACCGCCAAGACGTTTCAAAAGTTCAGCAATTTTTGGCAGCATGGCAGCCCCGATTCTTTCCTCAAAAGTTTCCGCAACAAGAGGATTGGCCATCGCCAAGAACTTTTTATTGGCCTCCAATGCCGCCCGGAACTCCTGGGGGTTATAGCCGGCCTTTTTGAGCTCACCAATACGGCTCTTGGCATCTTTGATGTAGGTGTATCCATGCTCCGGATGGTAGGAGGCAAGGGTGCTGTTATGAGGGAGTTCAGAGAAAATTTCCTGGAGAATTTTGAGCTGGGTAATCTCATCTGCGGGTGCGTATGCAGCACCCTTGTAAAAATATTCCGGATGCTGGGCAATGATCTCACGGCCAAAACTGTGAAAAGTGTGAACAGCAACTTTATAGGCTTCAGGCCCAATAAGAGTTTCCAGACGCTTCTGCATGTTTACCGACGCAGAATCGGTAAATGTCAGACAAAGGATCGACGACGGAAGCGTGTCTGTTTTCATCAAAATGTTGGCAACGCGCACTCCCAGAAGTTCCGTTTTTCCGGAGCCCGGGCCCGCTACCACCAGCACCGGGCCATCAAGAGTATCCACCGCCTGCCGCTGGGGTGGATTAAGGGCTTCATACCGTTGCTGAAAAGATTCTTCAAACTGACGTGGTGCAGTTGTCATACCAGAGGAAAAAGCAAACCCTTTTCATACGAACTCTAATCAAAATTTCCATCCTGAACAAGGCAGATTCCGTCCACATTTATTGCATTCTCTTCGCAAGATCCTCCCAGATGGTATCCGGGACTGAGACCTTCAGTCCAAATTGAAGAGGATTTTTGCCTTTCATGGTTTGAGCTTTCTTCAAACAACCGGCATTTCGGCACAGATACACGCTCCGACCCAGCTGTTGGTAGGGGTCATTCACGATAACTTCACCGTTTTTAAGCCTTGTAACAGCCAAAAGATCCTTCTGCTGGAACTTTTTCCGGCATGCTGCGCAGGTGCGTTGCGGACTTAATGGTTTTATGGTCATTTGGCATTCATGAAAAGGCTTATTTGTGCTATAATAACTAGATTATTTAGAAGCAAAAAGCACGTATGCACTCTAATCAAAATTTCCATCCTGAACAAGGCAGATTCCTCCCACAACGTCTGACCTACGAAACTGCTCCGGAAAAACCAAAAGGAGAAAGTGAAAAACCTGAAGAAAAAGAGGGCAAAGAACAGCCGAGTCCACGTGCCATGCTGGCAGACATGAGCGCGGAAATAGGCGTGGAAGGCCCCATGAAAGAAATGATGGCTCTTGAACGCGGGCTCACCGCAGAAGGTCAAAAAGCCGAGTACAGCTTCCAGAACGAAAAACTTTTCGCTACGCGTGAAAAAGACCGGGTGGTCTGGCGAAACGAAAAAGGAGAAGTGGTCCAAAAGGCCGTCTGGCTCAAGGAACGGACAGACACAAGAACCGACGAACATCAAAAGAACCTTGGGGCATACTGGACCGAGGTGTCCCAGAAATATCACAAAGATGAATCTGTCCGGAAAAAAGCCGAGGCCCAGACCGGTACCGATCTTCAAAAAGCCGACGGGGAAGAAATTTACAACCTGCAGGGAGGATGGGATAAAACCAGAATGTCCCGCATGTTTCTGGGTGAAAAAATGGGGAACGGTCTGACCTTCAAGGTCGATTTGAAAGGAAAAGATAAATTTGAAAATTATGTCGGCGCTGGAGATATTCTTCCGCCAACCGTTACCAAAATCCTCGTCATTGACACCAAGGGGCAGCAGAGGACAGGAACAAGACAGATCCAGAACGGCCGGGTGGGCTATTACGACGCCCAGGGGTACATTCCGGTTTTTAGTGGATACACCATCAGCATCATGGAAACGATTTCAGAAGCCAGCGCCCAGGCCCGTGAAATGATGATGAAAGAACAGCAGAATCACACAGAAATGAAGGGAACGATCTGGCGCAAAAACGATCCGGCCCCAACCGAACTTGGCGGCGTGAGCCCAACATCAGGGTACCGTTACGCCATGGTGAACGGGAAAAGGGTTGAAGTGAAACCGCCACGCCCGGGTGAAAAAGTTTATGAAGCCAAGGAACCCGCAAAAATCCAGGCTGAAGAAGATCAGGAGTCCAAAGTCGAAATGTACCAGTTCGGAAAAGAACGAATGTATGTGAATGCACCAAAAGACATGGAAAGATTCAAAGGCAAAAAACCTGAAATCATTTTTTATTTTCACGGGAACGGCGGCAGCATTGATGAAAATCTTCCATGGATCACCGCCAAAGTGAAAAGATGCGCGATGAAGGACGTCCGGTCGTTCTGGTTATTCCAGAGAACCGCCAGAAGGCTGGCAGGATTTCAAACGGCCAATTTACCCGGATGATGTCCATTGTTGACGGCATCACCGGGGCGCCTGACGCCAAGATCACCATTACTTCACATAGTGGGGGGTACTGGGCCGTGCAGAAAATTCTTGATTCCGGTGAACATGCCAACCGCATTACCACCCTTGGAATGCTGGATTCCATGTATGGAAGCGTCGATCAATCCATCATCGAATTCCGTCAGATCCAACCAAAAAAGTTCGCACAGCCTACACCTCATCTGGCAGATAAGCACAGCCGATCGTTGCCTCATTGCTTCCCGGTGTCAGCCCGGTAACCGATGGCCGTGAAACTGTCTGGACCGATGAATCCGGCCGCATTGAAGTCCGCACAGCCAGCGTGGGACACGGCGCTGCCAAATGGACCCTATTTTGAAAGCTTCGTAAGCTAACAGTATGATGTTCCTGAATCTTACAACCTGTAAATTGCTGGCAGCTGAAATGAAATTCAGACCGTCACGTCTGTGTTTTGTAGCGAACGAGAGCCCATCAGAAGGAAAACCGGAAGATACCCCCAAAGCACCTCCAAAAAGTTTTGCGGAAGTTGGTGATGAACTGAACGAAGAAGCAAGCCGGGAGGCCCTGGCAAAAGCAAAAGCGAACCGCACCGAGCGCAAGGAAGTGGTCGCGGAAGATCGCAATCAGCTGGCGGCCTTGCGCGCGCAGCTTGGTGAACCGGGTCAAAAACCAAAAGACAAACCGGAAGAGGACAAGAAAGGCAAAGAAGATGAAGGTAAAAAAAAGGAGAAGAAAAAGGGAGCCCCTGAACGTTCCCCGGAAGCCATGACGGGAAAACAGTTTCTGGAAGCTTTCGCCAAATGCAAAACGCAGGAAGAACGCCAGAAGCTGATTTTGGCCCAGGCAAATGCCAACGCCTTTTCTCCGGACTCTTTGAAAACAAAATCTTATGAAACCACAACGTCCAAGGGCGTAAAAATCAGGGTAAACATGTATGACGGCATTGAGTTTGGTGTGCCGGGGGATTCAGTACGTGTATGTATGGACGGACCAACGTCCCAGGCCATAGCCGACATGCTTGGCGGAGTTTTACCGTCACCGGAATTTTATAACAGAATGTATGCCGACCCGTCGGTCCCCAAAGTCCCGTTCTTCTCCGGTGAACAGCTTGAATCCGCCGTCAACGCATGGAGAAAGGAAAACGGAATCCCAACAAACCTGAACATCAACTACATTGATGAACGCGGAAAGCCCGTCCGTAACGGTGCAGCCATGAAGTCTTCCGACTACATGTACATGCATCACAAATTTCTGGAGTACTGGATGGATAAACACAACATTGACCGGAGCCGCGTGAATGTGGGTTCAAGAAAAACCGTTTTTGCACCGGTGGCCGACGACGGGAAAATTGCTTTTGGTGGAGGTCTCTATGCCATGCCTGTTGTTCAGGACGGGAAAATTGTTGATTATGAATTAACCAGTAAGTTGGTTCAGGGAGACGGATCCATCGACGGGAACTTCAGCGTTGATCATCACGCCCACGAGCCTCCGTACTTTGATTACGCCTCCGGAACATCCGTCGTAAAAAGTGTTGATGTCGGAAAAAAGAATGTCCCGATTCTGGAGTTCATGACCAGTGAGGAATATGCAGAAATGCGTACGGAAATCTTTGGAAAACGCAGCAGCGCGAGCAACCGCTATAAATATCCAGAGTGGATGAGCGAGTACGTTCAGGATTACCGTCAAAAACATGGAGGTGATGTGGTGCTTGATGCCTCCGATGTAAGTCCAAAACCTGCCAATACGCCGATTTTTGAAGGAATTCCACAGGCAGAAATCCAGAAAGGAAAAGTGGTTGAGGAGTTTGATTACACCGTCGCCCAGGGAGCCCCGGGCGGTCACGTGAAATTTGTGAAAACCAGCGCTGGAAACGTTGCCGTCATGGACTGGCAGGGCAAGGAGTACCAGGTGAAGGTCGATTTTAATAACGCCTCCGGTGTCGAAAAACAAAAAGATGGATATGCGGCGTCCGGTGGTGAGATTGCCGGTCCATTTGCCTACATTCTTCTACGCTATTTCAGAGAACACGAAGGAAAAGTAGGGGATTTAATCCCATTCGAATACAACGGAAAGCAGTATGTTGCCGAGTATCAGATTCATCCACCGGATGCGAGTTCATCAATAAACCATCCGGGAGTGGGGATCATGGAAAAGAAAAATACAGACCAGTATTCACAAATTCCTTCAAGTGGATGGAAGCCTTCCCCAGATTCAAAGCCATCCGAGGGAGGATCGTTGGGCACAGCAATTGCAGCGCCAAAATCTGGGGCTACACCATCAGGTGGACCTGGCCCAGGGCCAGCACTTCCGCCATCCGGCGCGCCCCGAAAAAGAGTCGCTTCCGGAGGTGGAATGCCGTCATACGGCGGAGGCGCCCCAGCGTACACACCATCGGGCGCGCCATCCTATACCCCTTCCTACACACCGGCGGTCTACACGCCTGCCCCCGGAGGTGGAACTGAAGCCTACTACCGCCCAACTCCGGCTCCGGTCGTAAAAACATCGCCGGCTGAAAAAAAAGAAACCGGTGAACGGCCGGTCATCAAAGGCAACACCCTCTTCTGTGGAGACTCCATGACGGTGGCCATGCCGGAGTCCAGCGGGAGACGCAACCTGAATGTTGATGGCGAAATCGACACCATAGCCCAGGGCAGCAAAACCACCGCCTGGCTTCTTGAACAGTTACAGTCATATGAAAAAACCGACCGGATCAAGAGCATGAAAAACATGGTGGTGCTCATAGGAACCAATGACGTTGGCGGAAACGAATCGGCACAGGCCATTTTTGACCGCATACAAAAGATCTGGGAGATCGGCAAACGCAACAATCTTAAAGTTTACGCCTGCACGATTCCGCCGTTTAAAGGATGGAAAAATTTCGAATCACGTTTCGACAGCGTGAATCAAAAACGCAAAGACATCAATGAACTGATCATGAAATCAGGAACTCCGGACATGGTGGTGAAGCTTCACGAACTCATGGCAGATCCAAACGATCCGGACAAACTTGCCGATGAATACAACTATAATGGAAAAGGCGACCATCTCCACCCTGACAAAGTGAAACATGCCCGCCTGATCGAATCGGTCATTGGTGAGCGCACGGCTCCAAGTGACAAACCCGCCACTCCGGAAAAACCGGCAGAAGCGGTAGACAGCACCTCACTTGCCGGATTTGAAACAGATCCGTATCTCCAGGAAAAAACCAAAACCTACAACTATCCCGAAGGCGATCCGGAACCACTCCGGGTCCACGTCAACGCACCCGCAAATTTTGACCGCAAAAAGCCAACCCGCATGGTGGTCTTCACCCTGCCGGCCGGAAACACCATTGAACAAACCATCGGCGCCAAAAAACAGCCAGGGCAGGACTGGCACTACGAAATCCAGCAGATTGGAGCCCAGGTAAGAAAGCTCCGGGAAATCTCACCGGGTGAAAATATCGTTGTGGCCTACGTAGAAGCTCCAAATCTTAATCCTGGCGGATGGAAAAAAGACCAGCCGGGAAGAGGCCAGGTCATGGCACAACTTTTTGAGGATGTCCGGGCGAAACTTGCCGTGCCACAAGTGACGATCGATATTTCCGGGCACAGCGCGGGGAGAAGTCTGAAGTTTTCCTACATCGATGAACAGCCGCAGATTCCGGACAACGTTAAAAGACTCAGTTTCCTGGACAGCAACCACAGCTACAATCCCGCCAGGGGAGAAAAAATAGTAAAATGGCTCAAGGCAACAAACGATCATTATTTGACGGTAATCTCCTATGACGACCGCAACGTCACCTACCAGGGCAAACCGGTTGCTGGAGCTGTTGGCTATGAAAGAACATACGAAATGATCGCATTTTTCCAGCAGCAGGGGATCACGCTCACAAAGCAGCAAAAAAATGGATACGTTCAATATTCCGGACTCGACGGCAGGGTAAACTTTCTGGTGATGGATAATCCGCAGAATAAAATTCTCCATACCGAAACGGTTTTCCGGAACGGACTGCTCTACGCGGAAACATCAGGAACCGGTCTCGAAGCGGCAGCCGGACAATTCAACGGTCCATTGACGTTTGAACAGTACATTCAGGATCAGCCATCACAGCTGGCACTAAGCACCGGTTCAAATCCGGAACCGCCGAAACCGGAAACACCAAAAGAGGAAGCGGAAACAGCCGAAGTGCTTCTGGATTTCAAGTATGGTCTGGCCGGTCAGCCGGCAACAAAACCAGCCCGCCTTATGAAAGGGGCGGAAGGAACCTACGTTGAATTCGAACTCGGAAAACTCTACGTCAATTTGGAGACCGGAAATCCGGACGTTGAAACCATCAAAAAGAATCACGATCCGGCAACATTCGCTGAAGCCGGGCACATTGCCTACCTTCTGCTCCATTTGAATGGTGCACTCAAACGGCCAATGAACAGCGTGATTGGATATAAGTACAACGGGCGGGAAGGAGTTGCCCGTTACGAAATTCACAATGACGGTCCAAACGGACCAAACCCCAACGACCATGAAGGAGTTGGAATCTGGATGAAAACAACAGTGGTTGCCTAAGAGCCGGATCAAAAGAATTTCAAACGAATCCAAGGCAACAGGGCAAACTTCAAACAAAATGCGCATCAAAAAAGAGACCCTCTTCAGGGTCTCTTTTCAAGAGCGTAAACTATTTTTTCTTGGACTTCTTGGTTTCACCTTCTTCCTCAGTCTCATCATCTTTCTTTGCTTTCTTTTTTGCCTTTTCAGCTTCTTCGGCCTGGGCTTCTTCCTCAGCCTCTTTCTTGATCTTCTTCTTTGGTTCTTCGCTCAAAGCTTTAATGGAAAGTCCAATGCGGTGTTCAGTAGGTTCAATGGCAATGATCTTGGCTTTGACCTTGTCACCAATCTTCAGGGCTTCGCTTGGGTCCTTGATGGCTTCTGTGGTGATCTCGGTCAGGTGAATAAGTCCGTTAATATCATCACCGAGTTTGAGGAATGCTCCGAATGGAGTCAGGCGGTTGATTTCGCCTTCAATGACATCGCCGATCTTGAACTCCTTGGCAGCTTCGAGCCATGGATCTTCAACCAGTCTCTTCATGGAGAGGGAAATCTTTTCACCTTCAATACCAATAACAAGCACTTCAACATCATCGCCAAGTTTGCCGTAGTCTGCAGGATCTTTCACATGCCCCCAGGCAATTTCAGAAATATGGACGAGACCTTCAAGACCGTCAAAGGCAACGAAAATACCAAACTTCACGATACCGCTGATCTTACCCTTAACCTTCTGGCCAACCTTCAGACCGGTAAGAGCAGACTTACGCTGTTCTTCCATTGCAGCTTTTTCGGAAAGAATAAGTTTCCCGTTCTCTTTATCAATATTGATGATCTTGACGAGGAACTTGGTTCCAACGAGCTGCTGAAGGCGCTGGAGAATCATGTTCACATCAGCACCGTTCACACGTGGATAGTGGAGAGGAGCAAGCTGTGAAACAGGGATAAAGCCCTTGATACCATCGATCTCAAGCAGAAGACCACCTTTGTTCGCTTCATTGGCAGTAACCGTAATAACATCACCACGTTCAAACGCTTCTTCAAAGCGCTTCCAGGTTTTCTCCTGGCTCGCCTTGCGGAGTGAAAGCACAATGTAACCTTCATCGTCCTCTTCGTCGATCACATACGCGGAAATATTGTCACCCACTTTGATTTTTTTCAGGGTGTCTACACTGTCGCGGGCTTCGCGACCAGAAATAAGGCCGGTCATAACCCCGTTAATATCTACAAGAATTTTGTTCTTGAAGATGCTGACCACTTTACCGTCAACCAGAGTACCTGGTTTTGGTGCCATAATATCCGGAGCATTCTGAAGAAGCTGCTCCATAATATGGGTAGCACCGCTTTTTGTTGCCGTTGTTGGCATAAATAAAGAGTACCGCAGCAAAGTCTAAAAGAGTAATGCTCATGGAAGGGCCGACCTTGCTGGGTTTTGAAAAAGCCCTTACAAAAGCTTTACCATTGTAAGGGCTTCAAATTCTCTTGTCAAACCCGATTTAGGAGGAACTCCTGGTCGTTTTCCTGACTTTCTTCTCGCTCTTTCCGGATTTTTCCAGTGATTCGTCAGGAATAAGAGGGAATTCAATCCTTTTAAGGTCTACAGAATCACCTTTTTCGGTAATCTGAATGGTGTCGCCTTCCTTGAACTCACCTTCGAGGTAGCGGGTCGTCAACGGGTCTTCAACCAGGTCCTGAATCTTGCGTCTGACCAGGCGGGCACCAAACTGACGGTCATAACTGATATTTGCCAGTTTTTCCAGGGCCTCCGGAGAAAGATCGATGGAAATATTTTTGGTCTTGATACGGTCCTGGAGATAAGAAACCTGAAGTTTCACAATCTCCTTGATCATGTCATGGCTCAGGGCATTGAAGACGATGATTTTATCAATACGGTTCAGGAATTCCGGACGGAAATACTCCTTGAGGTCATCAAGAATCGTATCTTTGGCATGGTTATAACTTTCTTCAGCCTTATCCAGCTCTTTGTTGCTGAGGCTGAAACCCATTGGAGCGGCTTTATCGGTAAGTTTTTTGGCGCCAATGTTGGAAGTCATGACAATGATGGTGTTCTTAAAGTCAACAACTCGGCCCTTGCTGTCGGTCAAACGGCCATCTTCAAGAATCTGGAGAAGCAGATTGAAGACATCAGGGTGAGCCTTTTCAATCTCATCGAAAAGCACAACGGAATAAGGCTTGCGTCGGACAGCTTCTGTCAGCTGGCCGCCCTCTTCGTATCCAACATATCCGGCAGTTGCTCCCACAAGCCGTGAGGTGTTATGACGTTCCATGAATTCACTCATATCAATGCGGATGAGCGCATTTTTATCTGCGAAGACCTCTTCTGCCAGTGCTTTGACCAGTTCCGTTTTTCCAACACCGGTTGGGCCAAGGAAAATAAAGGAACCGATCGGACGGTTCACGTCACTGAACCCTGCTCGGGCACGGCGGATAGCCTTGGAAACAGAAATAACCGCTTCGTTTTGGCCCACCACGCGTTTCTTGAGGGAATCTTCCAGTTTCATAAGATTCTGGACATCTTCTTTTACCAGACGGGTGACCGGAACACCGGTCATCTGGGAAACAATGCGGGCAATGTCATCTTCATTCACTTTGTCGCGCTTATCACGGGGAATTTTGACCACCTTGGAGGCTTCAATCTCATTGAGAAGTTCAAGCTCCCGGTTGCGGAGTTCAGCCGCGTGCTCATAATCCTGGGCAGCAACGGACTCTTCCTTGGCTTTGATAATCTTGCTGAGCTCTTTCTGGAGTTTACGGATTTTATCGGTATTGACCTTGCTCTTGATGCGTTTGACTGAAGAGGCTTCATCAACGAGGTCGATGGCTTTATCAGGCAGGAAGCGGTCGTTCACATAACGTTTGGAAAGATAAACGGCAGCTTTCAGGGCTTCGTCAGTAATAAGAAGGTTGTGATGATCCTCAAACCCGGTGCGGAGACCTTCAAGAATTTTCAAAGAATCTTCCTCGGAAGGTTCGTCAACCTTCACGGGCTGGAAGCGACGCTCAAGAGCCGCATCAGTTTCAATATGTTTGCGGTACTCGCTGAGGGTTGTTGCGCCAATAACCTGTACGCGTCCGCGGGAAAGAGCGGGCTTTAAGATGTTGGCCGCATCCAGACTCCCTTCCGCGGATCCGGCACCGATGACCGTATGAAGTTCATCAATAAACAGAATAACGTTATGGACGGAAGCAGCCTCATCAATAATCTGTTTGATACGCTCCTCAAACTCACCGCGGTATTTGGTGCCCGCAACAACAGAACTCATGGAGAGTGAAAGAATCCGCTTGTCCAGCATATGATCCGGAACCTGCTCGTTGACAATGGCATGGGCAAGACCTTCCGCGATGGCGGTTTTTCCAACGCCCGGTTCACCAATAAGCACCGGATTATTTTTGGTCTTGCGGCAAAGAATGCTGATGGAACGGTCGATCTCCTTATTGCGGCCAATAACGGGGCCAAGCTTGCCGTTTCTGCATTCTGCAATCAGGTCAGTGGTGAAATAGTCCAGAGCAGGAGTTTTGGAAGTTTTTTCTTCCTTCTGATCCTGTTTCTGGGTTTTCTGGAATCCTGTCTGGTCTTTTTCCATGTTGCCGGAGAGAACTCCATGCAAACCGCTCAGGAAGAACTCAATCGGGTTCATCATCTGGGGATTGGCCATCTGTCCAGCGTTGGCAGCATTGCCTTTGTGAGCCTCCTTGGCCTTTTCAAAAGTCTGAACAAGCTGTTCCTTAATGTCCTGCGGGTTAATCTTCATATTTTCCAGGATCACGGTCGCTGCAGTATTCTCCTGGCAAACGAGTGCATAGAGCAGATGTTCTGTGCCGACGTATGAATGGTTGAACTCATGGGCAGCACGGACAGCATCTTCAATAACTTTTTTCGCAAAACCGCTCAGTCCGCCCCAGCCTTTTTGGGAACCGTTTGCTACCGGAGTCATCCTGCCAACGGTCTTGAGTACCAGGTTTACATTCTCAAGCGAAACGCCAAAACTGGTCAGAATGGAGGCACCAAGCGAGTTCTCCTGGCTCAAAATACCAAGAAGCACATGTTCGGTCCCGACATAGTTCAGTTTTGAATCCCGGGCTTTTTCCTGGGCAATAATCAATGCCTGCTTAGCCTCTTTGGTGAACTTTTCGAAACGGTTATCGTTCATAGTGTGTGTGAATATTAAATTCTTTTTTTATTTCTAGATATTCTAGCATAAGAAAGACCTTTTTTGAATTTACTATTACAAGTTGATCTTTACGTATGAAAAAATATGGTGTGTATCGATATTAGCACTTTAAATAATAGAGTGCTAATGCGGTGAAGTCAAGAAATATACAGCTTTTCTGCTGCCAAATAGACAAAAAATGGTCTTGTGAACAAAAATATTGTTCCTACTGCTCTTCCACCGTACTGATCATATTTTGGAGTGAGCTGCTCTGGGTCGCCGGGCCGCTGACACGGTAAATTCTTCCATTTTCGCCTTTATAGTAATAGGAGACAGTGTCTCCGCTGCTGGTCTTGATAACAGTTCTGCCGCCAACGCTCATCGAGGTACCGGAAGGAAGACTGCCAGACATCAAATCAAGCGTCACCGAGCCTGGTTCTTCATCAACAGGCTTTGATCCAAAATCGTACCTGCGGATTACACCAGACTCACTCGAACTGCTCTGCCCAAAATACCAGCTCTTGGGATACTGCATGGTGAATTTGTAGCCGCTGCTGGTGAAACTGCTGTAGCCTGGCAACGATTCCTGGGTGGTGCTGATTGCCGGTGCAGGAGTTGGCGCTGTGCCTGGAACCGGAGTTGTTGAAGTTCCAGACGTGGAAGAAGAAACTGGTGTGCTTGGACTGTCGGAACCGGAATCCGGGTCGTCAAAATCTGCAGCACTGTTTTTGATGGCTGAACCAACAGATCCGCTTGGTGATGGAGCAGGGGTATTGTTGATGCTATCATCGGTGTCTTCCTGGGTCGAAGGGGAGGATGGTGCTCCGTTCAGCAGCTGGAAGGTTGCCAGGAAATCATAAAAGACATTTTGATCTTCAAGTGACTGGGCGTCTGGGCCACCAGTATAGGTAATCTGGTAAATTTTCCCATCAGCCTCGAACCAGAAATTCACGGTTTTTCCGCTTGAGCCGGTCTGTTTATAGGCATCGATGCCATCAAGTCCGATCCGGCTTTTACTGATGCCGGCGGCAAGAAGGGTTGGAGCTTTATCGTCACTCAATTTCAAAACATCTTTGACGAGACTTTGTCCGGCAGTTTTCGTTTTTGCGGAGATAGCAATAGTGTGTTCATTCACCTGTTCCATGGTCGAAGATTTTTCCTGCGTCATCATCATCAGAATTTCCGGTTTCACGGCACGCGCAAAACTGATGGTGAGTCCACCGTCATCAACCAGGAAATCGTCGCGATATTTTACGCGAAACCCGAGTCCGGCATTCACATAATCACGCCAGCTCACGGCAGCCTGCTGTGTAACAACAGGGGCATCATCAAGGATATCAATGCTTTCAACCTCCATGATCTGCTTGCCATCCGTGGTGTAGGTCAACAGTCCACTGACCTCAACCTTTTTTCCGGAGTATTTGCTGTCATCAAGGTTAATGGCAAGGCTCTTGAGAAGAACTGTACTGCCGTCATCCATAATAAGCAGGTTCGTTCCCTGGCTGTTGGTTTTGACATCGCCGAGCGACTGTATGGATCCGATCCGTCGGTCTCTTGGGGTGTGATCAATGTCACCTTCGGTAGCGGCTTTATTTGAAAAAAGCTGGCAGCCCTCAAGTCCAACGAGTGAAGCCCCCATGACCAATAAGACGAGCGGGAGCGTTGATCGAAGTTTCTTCATACGACAAAAATTAATGAATATTCTCATTGTATGATTTCACAAAAAAAGAACAAGTTGACTTTCCTGAACCCGGGCAGAAATCTGTACTAATTTTTCCGGAGAAAAGGAATGCCCAGATGGTCGTAGGCTCTTTTGGTCACCATGCGTCCACGGGGGGTCCTTTCCAGGAATCCAAGTTTCAGGAGAAATGGCTCGTAGACACTTTCTACCGTGTCTTCTTCCTCGGATGTTGCAGCGGCAATTGTGTTTAAACCCACCGGTCCACCCTGAAATTTATCAATGATGGTTTCCAGAATCGCCCGGTCCGTTTTATCAAGACCAAGACGGTCCACGCGGAGTGAATCCAGGGTCTGTTCAACCGTTTCAAGGTCAACATGACTATCTTTGCCATGAACTTCAGCGTAGTCGCGGACTCTTCTGAGCAGGCGGTTGGCGATACGGGGAGTTTGGCGGGTGGAATGGGAAAGTCTCTGGGCCGCTTTTTCATCAAGCGTGATATTGAGAATCTGCGCTGAACGGTGAATGATTTTTTCTATGTCTTCCGGAGTGTAAAAATCCAGGTGAAAAAGAGTTCCAAAACGGTCACGGAGAGGGGAAGAGAGCATGCTCATTTTGGTTGTTGCCCCAATGAGGGTAAACTTTGGGAGCTTCAGACGCATGGAACGGGCTGAAGGGCCTTTGCCAATAATAAGGTCGATACCATAGTCTTCCATGGCCGTGTAGAGGACCTCTTCAACAACAGGTTTAAGGCGGTGAATTTCATCGATAAAAAGAATATCTCCGTCACGGAGATTGGTAATGATTGAAGCAACATCTCCCTGTTTCTCCAGTGCCGGGCCCGAGGTGACTCGGATATTCACGCCCATTTCGTGGGCAATAATATGTGCCAAAGTCGTTTTTCCAAGCCCCGGAGGGCCATGAAGAAGAACATGCTCCAGCGCATCGCCACGCTTTTGAGCGGCATGGATAAAAATCCTGAGATTCTTTTTGATCTCATCCTGGCCAATATACTCTTCAAGTTTTTGAGGACGGAGCGTTATGTCAGCCTGTCCTGAAGCCGCCAGTTCAGTTTCATCAACGGCCGATTCTGCCGACACCAGCCTCTTCGTTTTTTTCTTCGTTCGCTCGATCATAGGTTGAAGACTCAAGAGATTCAACCAATATTCTAGAAGGTTTTTGCTGAAGATGGTAGATGAAGTGCTTGATTCCCTCAGGATCTGTGGCGTCTTTAAAGATAATCGCCGCCTTGGAAGCTGCAGTTTCCACATGGAACGTCCCGTAATCAAAGAGGGGAATTGCTGAAAGAATGCCGTACTCTTTTGTTGATATATCCTGAATGTCATTCAAGTCCGCTTCGGTCTCTTCACGATCGAGCAGGCTTCGCCAGTCCACATGGATGATTCGCTTGTTGGTGACAATAATACGGTCCAGAAAGTAGAGGAGGCCATCATAGGCAATAATAAGAGCGAAGACAGCCGAGATGCCCAGGTACACAAAAAACATGGTCGTTGCATCCAGGGTTCCCTGGAAAAAACTGGCCACAAAAAAGAAAGGGAAACTCACAACCGCAATCTGTACCGACCGCATGAAATACGGGAACGGATGGTGAAAAAAAGTCTTAATTTTGCTTTCATCTTCCTTGAGGAGTGGCATACCAAAGCAATAAGGTAGAAACAAATATAACCATAAATCGCAAAAAAATCAAGTTTTTCTTGATTGGGGCGGCGATGGTGCCCCCGGGCCGATTCGAACGGCCGACCCACAGCTTAGAAGGCTGTTGCTCTATCCAACTGAGCTACGGGAGCACATAAAAAAACGTTTCAAAGCAGGAGCATTCTACATGACTCTCCTGTGGAAATCCAAACGATTCAGAGGCGGTGACTGGACTAGGTAGCGTTCGCGAAAAATTTGTCAGCGGCATCAGTAGAAACAACCAGGCCGCTCGTGTACTTTTCCTTACCGCTGAGTTTCACCATGACAGTCCGGTAAATCGTTTCTGCCACCTCAGCTCTGGTCATGCCCTCTTCAGGCTTGAATCTGTTGCTGCTGCTATCAATAAGGTTTCTTTCTTTTGCATACTGAACATACGGCGCATACCAAGAATTTTTGGAGACGTCGCTAAAGACGTCAGCTGTTACTTTTTTGTCCACGGTGACATCCATGGCCAGCAAAAGCATTTTCAGGAATTCCGCACGATTAACGGTTTTGGCAGGTTTAAAAGTCAGGTCAGGGTAGCCGCCAACAATACTCTGGTTATAGGCTGTGGCAACATAGTTTGCATACCACTGATTCGCGCTGGTGTCCTTAAACGGAAGGCGTCCAACGTTCTGGATGTTCTTATTCATACCCTTTAAAATGAACTTCAGGGCTTCCACGCGGGAAACAACATTGCCCGGTTTGAAAGTTCCATCAGGGTATCCACCAATAACATCGTGTTCTTTGAGGAATTCAAGTGCAGGAACAATGTCACTTTCGCTGCCAACATCGGTGAAGAGAGCTCCCTGGAGAATATCGCTGAAACCTACCAGTTCGCCATCACTGACTTTGATGCGGAGTCCAACAGCGGCTGTCGGAGTAAAAGTGGTCTCAAGAGTTCCATTTTTAATTTCAGACGGGCTGTAGGTTGTCCGCTGGAATTCTGCCGCTCCATTTTCCACCATAAGGCTGACCCCGTTCTTAGGTTTATATGATGAAGCCACTTTTCCTTCAGCATCAAGAGCTTTGACAACAATTTTCTGCTGGGCACCAACGACAAAAGCTTTGTCGGTTGTCACCTGCAGATTGACCGCCGGGTTGGCAGCCGGTTCTTCCGGTTGTGTGACCGGTTGAGGAGCCGGAACAGGTGCTGGTTCTGGCTGTGGTGCCGGTGATGGAGAGTTCAGAGGAACGGTGATAACCGGAGCCGGCGTAGGAGCCGGAGTTGGTTGTGGCGCAGGTTCAGGCTGCGGAGCAGGGACTGGTGAAGGCGCTGGAGCCGGAACAGGGGTAGGAGCCGGGGTTGGTTGCGGCGCCGGGACGGGCGTAGGGGTCGGAGAAGAAGGTGAAGAAACAGAGCCAAGGCTCATGTATTTTTGAATATACATGACCGGATTGATAGTAGTTGCCAGTGCCTTATCACGGGCAAAACCGGCATTAATGGCCGAGGTAAAATTGTATCCTGCAGCTGTTGCTTCCTGATAGGTGAAATGCCAGTAAGGATGCCATGGAGCACTGCTGTTATCGATCTGGAAATGGACATGCGGTGTCGTTGCATCGCCGCTGTCACCGCTCAGACCGATCTGCTGGCCCTTCAGCACTACATCGCCTTCACTAACCAGTGCCGAACCAAGATGGTTGTAGCTTGAATAGTAGGTGGCGAGAACGTTTGGATTATCGTAAGAAGGGAAGTTGTCGTGACGAACCACAATATGCGTTCCAAACCCGCTACTGATATGGGAGACTTTTACAACAACACCGTTCCCAATGGCAAAAACAGGAGTATTTCTTGGAATCTTGATGTCAACCGCCGGATGACTCCCGGCATTTTCTACACCATCAAGTTTATAGTTTCCCATGTACGGAGTGCTATAGGTGATCTTTGCATTGCGAATCGCCAGATCAGTTGCTGATTTCCATCCAAGCTGTTCCGTTGGAGTTTTGAGCGTATTGGCATCGTAAGCGGGAATCGTCTGCATTTTCTCTGCCGGAATGCTGTTGTAATCGGCCTTGTATTGATCGGAACTCAGTGATGTCCAGATTGGGGCACGCTGAATAGGCATGACAAGACCGTCAAAAGCAGGGGCCTGTTTGGTAGGAATAACACTTGCCTGAAAATCTGTAGCATTTTTGTTCACGAGGAACGTCGCTGCGCTAAAGAACACCAGCACAAGTGCCCACTGGACAAGCGTTGCATGAGGTCGTTTTGATGCCATAGTTTTTTGTTTTTATGATATGCTTTGTTTGATTTTCATTTGTTTTGAAATCTTTAAATTATAGCAAAAAAAAGCCAATTAAACAACTATGGAGACCATAATTTCAAGATCTGAAAAGCGGACATTAGAGATTGCCAAAAAACTGGCAAAAGAACTGAAGAAAAAGGCTTCACAGGGCGTTTGCATCTGTCTTTACGGCGAACTCGGAGCCGGAAAAACAACATTTACGAAAGGTTTTGCCACCGGACTGGGACTTCCTTCACGCTCTGTCAAAAGCCCAACATTCACCCTGGTCCGCAAGTATAAAATTGGATCCATCCAGCTGAACCACTGTGATTTTTATCGCATTACCGATCCGGACGATCTCCTGGCCGAGGATTTTGAAGAAATGATGGAACACCCGGAGAGCATAACGCTTGTTGAATGGCCTGAAAGGATCACATCGCTGCTGCCCTCCCGGCGACTGGAAATACATTTTACCCAGACAGGTCCAACCACACGAACCCTGACCATTATTGAAAAAACATGACCGAAGATCTCCTCCAGAAACTCATCATCCAGTACCGGGTGCCCATCCATATTCAGAAACACATGAAAAAGGTGGCAGCAGTGGCGCTGTTTCTTGGGCAAAAAATCATGGCCACCAGTAAAAAAATAAATCTCATCCAGCTGCGCCAGGCGGCGCTCCTCCACGATCTCATGAAACTCTGCGACTTCCGGCAACTGGATATTGAGCACTTTGAACAAAATGTTACCGCTGAGGATATACATTTTTGGACAGCCCTGATGAAATCATGTCAAAGCGTTGGCCATGTTGAGGCTGCCTACAACGTGCTCATGGATCTCAACGAGCCGGAACTGGCAAAAATCGTGAGAGCCCACCGTTTTGACGGAATCATCAGTGAACAGGATCGTCCAGCCACCTGGGAAGAAAAAATTCTCTATTATGCCGATAAAAGAGTCCGCCACGATGAAGTGGTGAGCATACAAGAACGACTGGTCGATGGACGGGCCAGGTACTTCCCTGACGGTAATGTACCTGAACATGACCATCTGGTTGAAAAAGCCCTCGTTGAACTCGAAGCAGAAATCTGTTCCGCAGCCGGGGTCACTCCCGATGAAGTTTCAGAAAAAAATGTCGCCGATTTTCTGGAAAAATAACTATTGAAGCGCAACAGTTTCCTCCTTTTTTGCTGGAGGATTGCGGTCAGCCATGAGCTGGTTCACATGCTGGCGCTGGCCGATAATGGCGTGAATGCGTGCGCGTGTACCAGGTCCAAAATACCCGGCATCAGCATCGTCCGGTGCATCAATAAGCCCCTGTGCCTGCTGGAATTTCATGACGGCATGCTGGGTAACTTCACCGTAGTATCCTGACGTTTCAACTCCCAGGAGGTTCATTCGCTTCAGTTCATCCTGAAGTTTCCGGACATCTTCTCCCTTGTCGCCCAGGCGAAGATCCTTGCTGAAAACGACAACCGGTTGGACGGAACTTTCTTCAGCGTTCGCCTGGTCAAAAGAGACGTCAACCAGCTTGCTTGCAAGAATTTTCATGGTTTTTGGTCCAAAAACACCTGCGCCAAAATCGGTTTTGGATTGAACAACGTTCTGGTCTTTCTGGAATTGAAAGATGGCTTCAACGGTCTGATGATCATAAATACCGTTCACCTCAACATCGTAGCCCAATTTCTGAAGGGCCTGCTGCAATTTTCTGACCTCATCGCCCTGGTCATCCCTGCTGAGCGGAGTGACCGGAAGATTTTTACGGACCTGGTCATCTTTGCGGTTCAAGGCATCTTCAAAACTCTTGCGGGTTTGTGGGCCAAAGTAGCCAGCTCCAAAGTCGTTTTCATCATCAATAACGCCGGTGGCGATCTGAAGTTTTATGACGCCGAGTCTGGTGGCATCATCGTAATCACCGGTTGCCTCACCACTATAGTAGCCAAGGTCCTTCAGTCCGGCCTGAAGTTTTCGAACGTTTTCGCTCTTGTCATTGACGCTCAAGTCTTCCACAAACGTGGTCGGAGCATCACCCGTAAGGGTTTCCGCAACCTTTTCAGCTTCCGAGTAACCTTCAAGATAGACGTTTTCCTGAAGCGATGCATCAATGCCATAAACAGTAACGTCAACAGTGCGGCGACCCCAGTTGAGGGCGCGACGGAGTCCCTGGTCCCCATAGCCCATCCACACATCAAGACGGTCGTGGGCCTGGTTCCGTTCCCCGGCGTGGACAATAGCTCCGCCGCGGTCGTGAACAGCCACTACCCCAATACCAGGAATCTTCATCTTGGTTCCAAAGGCATAGCTCTTTGGTGCTGCAATCATACCTGGGTACACCACGGAACCGTCAGCGGCATGAACACCTTCCCCATTTAGGCGCACATCACCCGCATAGGATCCGGTAACGTACTTCTTCTGCCCTGCAATCGGTGAGTAATACGCAGAGATAATAAATGTGTGCTGGTAAGGGTAGGTAACACCGTCAACAGTTTTCTCAACGGCCTCTTCACTACCCCAGGCTGCCCCCGCTGCTCCTGGAAGAAGAACCATGGCAGTCAAACCCGCAGACATCAAAATCTGTAAAAGCTTTTGTGTTTTCATAATTGTGTGTTTATTTTTTTTATTATTTTTGATTTTTTTTCTTCAGCTCTTTTTTTGAGCGAATCAGATCAGTATATCATTTCAGGAAAGCCATAAAAGCCAATAATATTGGCAAATAGCCTACTTATTGTTTAATTTTTTCATGCATCAAAAGTCCGTCTACAGAAGTAAAACGGGGAAAATCCAAAAGAAATATTAAAAAGACCTATGAAGGAATAGCGCCTATTCTCCTCATAATTTCGTGATCTACAAACTCACGGTCACGGCCATACTTGAGTCTTGAGAGCTGCTTGAATGCCTCAGCCGCTTCCAGATCTCCCTTCTCCAGGTAAGGATTGACAGGAGTAATACTAAATGGTCTGCTAGGCTGTGTATCGATGGAAAGTTTCATGACCGCCTTGAATTTATCAAGGTTAATAAGATCCTGGTCACTAAAGACCGGAGCCATTTCTTTTGCCATATATTCGGCATCCTGGGCGCCAATCTTATAACACATCATCGTTCCAACGTTACCAAAGACGGCATCCTTCACCTTGGATTTTCCATCCTGACCTTCCAGCTGGGCAATATACTGGTGCGCAAGATTCAGGCTCAGGCGGTACTTACGTGCTTCAGACAGAATGGATTCAATACTGTCGGTAATATAGTTCTGGAATTCATCAATATAGAGGTAAAAGTCGCGGCGTTCTTCCTTTGGAATACGCTGGCGGCGAAGGGCGGCCATCTGTATTTTCGATACAATAATAAGACCGATCAGCTTGGAATTGATTTCACCAACCTCACCCTTGGAAAGGTTCATCAGCAGGATTTTGCCTTCCTGCATGACTTTCATAAAGTCGAAGGCCGATTTTGCCTGACCAATGATGTTACGCATCATGCTGTTGGTCACAAACTGACCAAACTTGGCGGCAAAGTACGGAATCATTTCCTGCTTTTCACGCGCACCGGTTTTTGCCATCTGGTTTTCCCAGAACGACCGGACAATCGGATTGGTAACGTGCTGAACTTTAAGCCTCTGGAAATCGTCGTCGGTAAACAGGCGGACGATATCGGTAAGCGCTCCGCCTTCCGGATCCGACATGAGCGTTAGACAGCCGTTACGGAAATAATCCTGAATACGTGGACCAAAGATCTCCTCATTAAAGAGTTTGATCATGATGTTCATGGCATCAAGAGCCACAAGCTCTTTTTCCTCCCAGGACTCACCTTCAAGAATGTTCAAACCCAACGGACGTTCAAGATCGGCCGGATTAAAATAAATAACATCGTCGGCACGGCTCCGCGGAATAAACGGGATAATATCGTCAATCAGCGAACCATGGGGATCAACAACAGCAATCCCATGACCTTTCTGGAGGTCTTGCCGGATCATGACTTGGAAAATGGAAGATTTACCGGTACCCGTCTGACCAATAACATAAAAATGACGAAACCGGTCTTCATTCTTCATCTTGATCTCCTTGGTTTCACCACGGTAGGTGTTATGGCCAAGGATGATACCGTCCTTCGGAATATTATGCGGCGGCGGAGCAACCTTATAGTTCTGCCATGCAATATTTGGGGTGCGGTTATAACGAATGTTTGGAAGGTGGAAGAGCGATGCCAGTTCATCGGAAGAAAGTACCATTTTTTGGCGCTTCAACTTTTGAGGCCAAGGCCTCATGAAGTGACGGTAAATAAAATCCTTGATGAGTCTTTTGTCTGAAGTGTGTTTAGTGTAAGTAAACCCATTGGCCGCCGGAGAGTTATACTGGGCAAATGCGCTCTTGATGTTTTGAAGATTGGCCTTTGCTTCGCGGTGTGACGGGGAAGCCGTGACGATACGGATAATGGTTTCATAACCGACCTTGGAGTTCTTTTCTTCCAGAGCTTTCACCTCTTCATCGGTGAGGGGCGTGGTTCTTTCTGATGCGGCATGGTCTTTTGTTTCATTGATTTCACCTTTGACGAAGAAATCAAACAGCGCCGCAATCCAGGACAGGGGATTGAGTGAAGAGTGTCCTTTTCCTTTCTTCTGATTAAAAATCTCCTTCGCTTCATGGCGGCCATGTTCCTGCCAGCCATCCTTTTTCGGTTTCACCATGATCTGAATGGCTGCACCGTCCTCCGGACTCAACTTGGAAAGAACATTGGTCAGATTGTTAATCGGATCAGAATTCAGATGGTTGAAATTCTTGATTGGAAACCAGTAATCCTTGGTCAACTGCATGTAAAGGCCGGCATACTGGGAGTCCGGTTTAAAAATATTGTAGTCCTGAACCTTTTCAACATAACAGTCAGGGTAAAAACCAGTGACCTGCTTTTCCACCAGGCTCACAAGTTCACGGGGCACAACCATATAAAAATGGATCTCTCCATCAAGTACGGCATACTCCAGGGAGATAAAATCCTGGCCGGTAAAATAATGCTTAATACTCTTGGTATAGATGCTATGGAGTGAATCAAACATATGGCTCGCCACACCGAGCACCTGCTTAAAATCTGCGCCGGTGGACATGGACTGCTGCTCCTTTTCAATATCCTCTTTGGACTCCTTTTTAGGAACCTGGATCTTCAAAAACACCATGTTGAGTGAGCGCTCCAGGTCACTATGATGATGAATCGACCATTTCACGTACTTAAAAATCGCCCAGGCTGCCGCCACGGTTCCAACCGCAATGAGCAATGTCGTAAAAAAGTCTTCCATAAGCGAATAACTGATTCCTATCTATTATACAGGAAAACAGCCGAAAATGGAATGCGGCGGGGACAGGAATCTATATCTATCCACAGGGCAGTGATTGACAAAATGAGGAAATAATGCATAATAGCCATGGTTTTAGTTTAATGCGGGATCCCCTCGCGTGAAAACTAACCACGACCTTTGAAAAGGAGCGCAACATGGATGCCAAAAAGACTTATGCAGTATTCGTATCGCTATTTGTGTCATTTCACTGCTCAAAAAGCGGCGATATTGCTCGTGGCGAAAACCGCAACGCACCGGTGCGCTTTGACTCGTTGTGTGTCGATGGTGACTTATCACTTATGGATAAGCCACTAACACATAACATCAGAGCCTGCAGCCAGGACGGCGCCGGTACAAACGGAATCGAGGTCCTGATAAATGAAATGATATACATCTGGGCCGGAACAAAAAAATCCCGGGAAAAGCAGTGCAAAATCGGAACAAAGTTCAACGATGGTCCCAATAACTTTGTTGATATTGAAAAGAAGCTGCTTCAAATATCAGGGTTCTCAGGGTTTATTGTCACCGAACCTAAGCGGGAGCTGAAATTAATGGTGAAATTAATATCAGCAACAACACCTCCTGGGTGGGTAGAGTTTGAGCAAATACCACTTCTTCCAGGACAATACCTGAGAATACAACGCTACGAGGACGGAAAAATCGTTCAAGTAAGCACGGCCTTCTGCCAGTAACGCACCACCAAACGCGGGGGTGCAATTCTTTGCGCTCCTTCACTTTTTCATCATGCCCAGTTATTTTTTCGGCAAATTGATCCTCACGTGCATTTCCGCCACCTGTTCATCAGGCATCTCTGAAGGCGCATTGAGCATGAGATCTTTGGCTTTCTGATCCTTCGGGAAAGCCATAACCTCGCGGATATTCTGCTCATCCTGGAAAATCATCACCAGACGGTCCAGGCCCCAGGCGATACCTCCATGGGGAGGAGCGCCAAACTCAAAAGCATGCAACAAATGTCCAAAACGGTTTTGAGCATCTTCTTTGGTAATTTTCAAAATATCAAAAATCTTGCTCTGGAGTTCAGGGTTATGGATACGGATACTTCCCCCACCGACTTCAGTGCCGTTTAAGGCAAGATCATAAGCTTTTGCACGGACTTTCTCTGGAGCAGTATCCAGCAAATCAAAATCCTCATTCATCGGGCTGGTAAACGGATGATGAGCTGAACTCAAACTTTGCGTATCTTTATTCCACTCAAAAAGAGGAAATTCATAAATCCAGACAAAAGCAAATTTATTCGGGTCGCGCAGCTGAAAACGGTCACCGCAGGACAAACGTACATGCCCAAGCGCTTCACACACGGTAATAAAATCGTCAGCACCAAAGAAAATAATATCGCCAGTTTTGGCACCGGTTTTGGCAAAAATAGCCTGAAGCTCTTCAGGCTTCATGAACTTCAGAAAAGGCGATTTGGGCCCTTCTTCCGCCATTTGAATGTATGCCAGCCCTTTGGCGCCGTAAATTTTGGCTACCTCCGTCATGTCGTCAATCTCTTTGCGGGTAAAGACATTTCCGCCTTCAACACGCAGTGCACGGACAACTCCTCCATTTTTCAAAGCGGAAGAAAATACCTGAAACTCACAGTTTTTCACCTCCTCACTCACGTCGACAATCTTCATGTCAAAACGAAGATCCGGTTTATCTGAACCATAATCATCCATGGCCTGCTTCCAGGTCATGCGTGGAAAAGGCTTGCCCATAAGTTTTTTATGGGGAACAAGGGCTTCAACCAGCTGGATCATCAGCTCCTCATTAATCTGCATGATATCCTCAGCTTCTACAAAAGACATTTCAACATCAAGCTGCGTAAACTCAGGCTGACGGTCACCGCGCTGATCCTCATCACGAAAACAACGGGCAATCTGGAAATAACGATCCATACCTGCAACCATCAGCAGCTGTTTTAACTGCTGAGGTGACTGTGGAAGTACAAAAAATTTCCCGGGATACAGACGGGAAGGCACCAGGTATTCACGGCTTCCTTCTGGAGTTCCTTTAATAAGAATCGGAGTTTCCACTTCAATAAAACTCTTGCTGTCCATGTAGTCGCGGATCATTTTAATAAGCCGGTGACGCACAACAAGATTATTCTTCATCCGTTCGCGCCGGATATCCAGATAGCGGTATTTTAAACGTAATTCTTCATTGATCTCCTTTTCCTGGTCGATCTCGAACGGAGGTGTTTTTGCCTTATTCAATACCTCAAAACTTTTCACGAGCACTTCAATCTCACCCGTCACCATTTTCGGGTTTGTCATACCATCCGGCCGCTTGCGGACAACTCCCGTAACGCGTATAACATACTCACTGCGCACCTCATTCGATTTTGCGTGGGCTTCTGGTGAATCAACGGGATCAGTAACAATCTGGGTAAGCCCATACCGGTCACGAAGGTCAATAAAAATAAGACCGCCATGGTCACGTCGATGATGGACCCAACCACAAAGGGTCACTTCCTTGCCAACGAAGGAAGCGTTCAATTCATTACAGGTGTGTGTGCGTAACATAAAAAAGCTATGGTAATATCAGTATGCAGCCGCGAAGCTGCACAGGTGATTGTACGGTTAACGGGAGAGAAAATCAATGCAACAAGCCGCTTTTCCGCCCAGAAGCACCATCACAACACGAAATATTGACAAAAAAGAATAATAGTTGTAATATCTTACGCCTTAACCTCGCAGATATGCCTCTCGACGAAGGGCCAGATTCAGCAGTTACGGAAGTAACCATGCCTGAAAAAACTTTAGGGAGCTCAATCAAAAAGGTAGTATTCACCGATGATCGTTGCCACAAAGCGGCCGTTGGGCTCACGGAATACTGGAGAAGGAATCCCGACAAAACCATAACCGCCGTGAGATACGACGTGGCGAAAAAACTGTTTGTCATAAAACACCGCGTTGACGGAGAATTTACCGTGACTCCGGAAAGATTCTTTAGTCTTATTGCTGAAAAAACCTGCGAACTCCTCATTGCGGAGGTGAACAGTCTTTCGCAAAAAGTCCTGGGAAGCCCAAATGACGGAAAAGCCGCCTAGATTCATGAGGCTACGCCGCTCGACGTAATTCATTTGCCCTATGTTGTCCAATGCGGACAACTTTTGAAGTCCAGGCATATTCTGATGGTTCCATGACTTCCGTAATTTCCTCATCTGATGACCGGGGAGTGGAAGCAGCCTTTTTTTCGGTGAAATTTTCATCATCGAGAATCAGATCGCTTGCATTAAGAAGCCGCAGATCCACTTTGGCGTATCCCGGCTCAACCTCATGATCCGCCAGAAGAGTTAATGCGTTATCATCACCTCTTTTATGAATGTAAAGATGCATTCCGAGGTACCCAAGATCATCAATAAACCCAAGGAGCTCCTCCTGCGCAGCAAAAATTCCCTTTCTTTGCACAACGATTTTGCCTTCCCTGAAAAGACGTTCAACAAAATGCTGACACTGACCCTTTAAGGCATAAAGATAAGGTTCATCATCTCTGCCAATATCCGCCAGATGGTGAAAATGGGTGATAACTTCAGGAAGGCTTCCAAAAGCCTCTTTCATTCTTTCCATATCTTTTGGAAGTGCCTCTTTCAGCTCCTTTTCATGCCTTTTGGCGGCCTGGGTCTGGGTTTCAGGTTTTGCCTCCTTGTGTCCACGGCCAAAAGCTTTCTCATAAAGTTGGTCACACATTTCAGCCGCCTGCTCAAAGTAACCACTGTGAACAGCACTCCAAACACGGTCATGCTCGAGTTCAAACCCAATGCGACCTATGTCCGCTGGATTTTGAAGCTCACGGGAGACTCCGCCAAGAATCATCGCATCAATTTCAACATCAAGCTCAATATCACGGGGATTCATTCTTTTGGCAGGTTTTGACTTGGCATATTCGTGCAGCAGTGCGCGCGCCTGATGGTAAAGCTTTTTCTCCAGTAATCCTTCAACCCATGATTCCACAATATACTGTTCATTTTGCTGCACGAACTCATATGCATCAAGGAAAGAACCATTTTCAACAAATTTCTCAATCTGTCCGTGAATTTCTTCCGTGGACCAGGCATGACGAAACCTGCTGATCTTGCCGATTTTCTTTTGAGCCTCTTCACGAAAAGAACCGCTGATCGTGGAAACCTCGCCTCCACGGGTTTTCAAAAAGTCCTTGAGTTTGTCCATTTCCCGACCACTCAAGATACCACGAACTTTGTAGAGGTCCTTTGAACGTTCGCCGGATTCGGGTGACTGTGGAGTACGTTCACGCTGTGAAAGTTTTCCTTCAACCCGGGTGATATGTTCATCTTCCTTCCGGTGAGGATGGTGTCGATCATTCATATTTTTCTGTGTGATTTTGGTTTTTTGTTTCTTACCATTATAACACATTTTGTGCTCAACAAAAAGCCGTAAACACGGAAAAACAACCAGATGATCAAGCAGTTATTTTACCAGCGCTCCCAGCTGTTTCAGTTGCTGCTGAAGGGTTTCATTCACTCCAACAGTAAACGGAAGCTTCATTTTCTTGATCCCGGAAGGGGTGGTGATATGCAACTCAACCCTCCTTTCACCAGGATTTTCCAGCAAAACCTTTTTGATGGACTCCATCAAAGGAAGATCAACCGTACCTGGGACTTCAAGGACAAAAGGGTTTTCCTGCCACTCTGTATCCTGAGCCGGTGGAGGCGGCGGGGGGCCAAACTCCTCTTCGAGCGGGTCAGATGAGGCACCTTCAAGAACTTTCAGTTTTCTCACAATCTTTTCGTTCGCATCATAGAGTCCAACAGCCTGGGCATTTTTGATCATGCTGTCGAGGGAAACAGGGGTAATACTGTTCACGGAAAACTGAAAAGTATCACGACGTAAATCGAGCCGGCCTTCCATCATAAAGAGGTGGTCTTCCTGGAGCATGGTCTGAAATTTTGAAAAAACCTTTGGGAATATGGCAATCTCTATTCTTCCCGTTGGATCTTCAAGGCTGGCATAGGCCATATAGCTTCCTGCTTTGGTAAAGACCCGTTTCATGCCGGTCATCAGACCGCCTAGTTTAACGGTTTTGCCAATATTGCGCTTGGTCAGGGTATCTATGAGTGTGACCTTTTTTGCGAGATACTTGCGCAAACCCTTGAGCGGATGACCTGAAACGTAAAGACCAAGATACTCTTTTTCCCATGTGAGTTTCTCCATAAAACTTGCCGGAATAACCTCCTTGAGCTGAAAACTTAAAGCTCCCTGATCCGGTTCGGTCATCATGCCAAAAATATCCGTCTGTCCCTGGGCATTTACCTCCTGGGAATATTTTGAAAACTGGGAAAGTTCATCATAGCTCAGGGCCAGAACCTTGCGGTCGCCAAAATCATCAAGCGCTCCGGAATAGGCCAAAGCTTCGAGAGTTTTTTTGTTTAAAAGTTTCGCAGGTACTCTCTTCAGAAAATCATCAAGCGTTGCAAATTTTCCCTGTTTTCGTGCCGCCAGTATTTCTTCAACTGTGGCACCGCCAAGCCCCTTGATGGCACCGAGTCCAAAACGGATAGTTTTACTGTCGACGACGGTGAAATTCAGAAAAGACTCATTGATTGAAGGAGGAAGAACCGCAATACCCATCTCATTGCATTCATTAATTTCAAGAATGATACGGTCGGTATTGTCCGCATCTGCTGAAAGAAGTGACGCCATGAACTCAGTGGGATAATGCGCCTTCAAATACGCCGTCTGGTAGGAAATCATGGCATAGCAGGCCGCGTGAGCTTTATTGAAACCGTAACCGGCAAAAGGTTCGATAACTTTTTCAAAAACCTCCACGGCAAACTTTTCCTGATGTCCTTTCGCCACGGCTCCTTTTACAAGCTTTTCTTTTTGTTCGTTCAGAAGCGCCGGAATTTTTTTACCCACGGCCTTACGCAAAATATCAGCCTCTCCCAGACTGAATCCGGCAAAATCACGGGCCAGCTGAAGAATCTGCTCCTGGTAAATGGCAACACCATTGGTTTCCTTCAAAATACTTTCAAATGATGGATGGAGATAACGGACACTGTCCGGCTGGTGCTTGCCGCGAATATATTGTGGGATCCATTCCATCGGACCGGGACGGTACAGCGAGATCATGGCGATAATATCTTCGAATCTTGTCGGTTTAAGTTCGCGGATATACCTGCGCATACCGGCGGATTCCAGCTGAAACACTCCGGTAGTATCACCCTTTTGAAGCAGATCAAAAGTTTTCGGATCATCCATCGGAATATCTTCCAGAACCAGCTCCTGTTGATGAATTGAGCGCAAAAGAACCAGAATACCCTGAATGATCGTAAGGTTCTTAAGACCCAGGAAATCCATCTTCAACAAACCGATCTCTTCAATGGGCTTCATGGAGTACTGGGTGATAATTTCTTCACCGCCTCCGGTTGAACGCTGCAAAGGTGTGTAATTGACGAGCGGCTTTTCCGACATCACCACCGCAGAAGCGTGCGTGCCCGCATGACGAACCGAACCTTCAAGTTGAATGGCATTATCAAGGAGCGCTTTGGCTCTTGGGTCGGCCCAGTAAAGATTCTTCAGTTCTGGATCTTCCTCAATGGACTGTTTCAGGGGAATATGTCTTCCCTGGACCGGGGGAGGAACAAGTTTGGCAATTTTATCAACTTCCGCATATGGATATCCCATGGCACGGCCGACATCACGGACAGCAGCACGGGCTGCCATAGTACCAAAGGTGATAATCTGCGCCACACACTCGCGACCGTATTTTTGGGTAACATAATCAAGAACCTCATTACGACGGGTATCCGCAAAATCGATATCGATATCCGGCATGCTCACACGTTCGGGATTCAGGAAGCGTTCAAAAATCAATCCGTAACGGAGAGGATCAAGCTGGGTGATATTAAGAGTGTAGGTAATAAGTGAACCTGCGGCGGAACCACGACCGGGACCAACAGTAATACCGGCATCCTTTGCATACCGCACAAAGTCCCACACAATAAGAAAGTAATCATCAAACCCCATCCGGTGAACAACATCCAGTTCATATTCCAGCTGCTTGATGGCTTTTTCAGGCGGTGGATCGCCGTATTTTTTCCGTAATCCCTCCTCACAGAGTTTGCGCAAATAACTTTGGGAGGTTTCGTTTCCCGGTGTTTTGAAATTTGGAATTAGGTTTTTTCCAAAATCCAATTCAATATTGCACCGTTCGGCGATTTTCAAACTGTTTTCCAGGGCTTCAGGAACATGGCCGAAACTTTCTTTCATGTCCTCGGCTGAACGGAGGGAAAAATCACCCTGAAATTTCATACGGCCTTCTTCTCCCAGCGTCGACTGAGTTTGGATGCAAAGAAGAATATCCTGGGACTGGTGGTCAGTTGACCTGACATAGTGGGAGTCCTGTGTGGCCACGAGGGGAGCACCAGTGATCTTTGAAAGCTCAATCAAACGGTCATTGAGAGTTTTCTGTTCATCAATAAATGGATGATCCTGGAGTTCAAGGTAGAAGTTTTCTGCACCAAAAATGTCCTGGTACTTTCTGATAACATCGATCTGCCTCTGTTCATCACCTGAAGCAACGGCCTGGGCAACCTCACCGGCAAGACATGAGCTCAGGGCAATGATCCCTTTACTGTGAGCTTTCATGAGTCCATGGTCCATGCGCGGTTTATAGTAAAAACCCTCAACATGGGCCTGACTCACCAGTTTCATGAGGTTCATATATCCCTCCGCAGACGTAGCGAGGAGGATCAGGTGATAAGGTTTATTTTCTGATCCGGGCGTTTTATCGAAACGTGACCCTGGCGCGACATAAACTTCACAGCCAATAATAGGTTTGATGCCTTCAGCTTTTGCCGCCTTGTAAAATTCAATGGCACCATAAAGGACACCATGGTCCGTGAGAGCCACTGCAGGCATACCAAGCTCCTTGGCGCGTTGAATGATGGATTTTGGAGTACCAAAACCATCAAGCAGGCTGTAGTGGGAATGGACGTGAAGGTGAACAAAAGACATGGGATGCAGTAAATTGGTGCCGGGGAGAGGACTTGAACCTCCACGCCTTGTGGGCACCAGCTCCTAAGGCTGGCGTGTCTGCCATTTCACCACCCCGGCAGGGTTTTTGTCATGAAATACCTTTAATGGCCCACGGTTGAACATTCTACCAAAGACGTTGAAAAAGGCCATAGCAAACAGAATTTTATAGATTATTACACTGTTTTTATAAAATAACATTGACAAGATAGAAATAAAGGTGCAGAATTCACGCCATTATATATAAGATACAAGGTTGCAAAGAGATCAAATTTCTTTCTTGACACCTATATTAATTCAGCCTAATCTCTCAATAGTCATCGCGAAAAAATCACTTTACGCCGCTTGTTATGGACAATAGTCAATTTACACCTTCGAACGGAATAACCGGGACAAAAGTGACCGGGAAACTCAACCTCGCAGAAATCATTGAAGACATGTTCATGGTTCTGACCACAAAGGAAAAAGAGGTTATTATTAAACGTTTCAGCCTTGATAATAAGCCAAAACAGACTCTTGAAAAAATTGGACAGATGTTTTCAGTAACCCGTGAACGCATCCGCCAGATCGAAAAGATTGCTCTCGGGAAGCTTCGCCGTACGGTTGAAAACACCAAGTTAAGCATCATCAACAAACTTGCCCGTGAGGTTTTGGAAAAAAACGGAGGAGTTCTGCTTGAAGACAAGCTGACTGCTGAGATTTTAAATACCATATCCAGTAGCCAGGAAGTAGATGCAAACATCATTAAGCTCTCCCTGAACATCAACCCTGAAATCGTCATGACGGAAAAAACCAACGTTTTCCGCCCATTCTGGAGATTCCAGAATATTTCCATGGAGGATGTAAAAACGGTGATCGAAGCAGGCATCGAACTCCTCAATAAAAAGAGCGATGTACTGCCAGATGAAAAGATCGGAGACGACGTTCTTGCGGCAACAGCTGAAAAAGGAAAAAAATACAGCGCGCCAATGGTTCTTTCCATTCTCGAAGTCGACAAACGCATCAAGCGCGTAAAAGAAGGATACGGCCTGATCTCTTGGAGACACATCAATCCACGCAGTATCCGCGACAAGGCCTACATTATTCTCAAAAAATCCCAGAACCCACTCCACTTCGTTGACATTGCAAACAAGATCACCGATGCCGGTTTTGATAAAAAACTTGTGACAACCCAGGCAGTTCACAATGAACTGATCCGTTATGATCAGTTTGTTCTGGTCGGCCGTGGTTTGTACGCACTGAAAGAATGGGGTTTCAAAAAAGGAACTGTTGCAGACATCATTGAAGATCTCCTCCGTAAGAAAAATCCAATGACCAAACAGGAAATCATTCAAGGCGTGCTCAAGCAGCGCCAGGTCAAAAAGGGAACCATTTCATTGAATCTTCAGAAGAACCCACAGTTTGTCCGCGTAGGTCGCGCAGTCTACATGCTAGATGAAAGCAAAAAAGTTGCGTAGCAGTTTTCGTTGATTTGAATTTTTGAAGGTCTTCCGCTAATCTGAACGGGAGGCCTTTTTCGATAAGAAATATCAGGCCCGACCGAATCATTATTTCATCCCACATGTCTGACTGCGTTTTTTGCAAAATCGTTGCCGGGGAGATTCCTTCAAAAGCGGAACATGACGATGCTCTCTGCATGGCTTTTCACGACATCAACCCAAGGGCAAAAAAACATATTCTGATCATCCCCAAGAAGCACGTCGCGACCATGAAAGATGTCTCAAGTGATGATGAAGCAACACTGGGCCGCATGCTGCTGGTGGCAAGCGACCTTGCAAAAAAACACGCAATGAACGATTATCGTCTACTCATCAGTACGGGAAAAGGAGCGGGACAGGAAGTGTTTCACGTTCATCTCCACCTCATGAGCGCACCACAATAAACTGCAGCAAAAGATTATTTGCTGATTTTCAGGGAAAGATCCAGCGCTTTTACTGAATGGGTCAGAGCACCAATGGAAAGAATATCAACTCCTGTCCGGGCATACGCCCGGATATTTTTCATGGTAATGCCTCCCGAAGCCTCAAAGAAAAAATCTCTTCTGTGAGCCTTGGGAAGTTTTTGGAGGAAAGTTTTGATGGTTCGGGGTGTCATGTTGTCTAACATAATACCGGATGAGACCAGCACTTTTTTCGAAAGCATCTTCAGAATTTCCAGAGCACTTTGGGCGTCCCGGAGAGATTCAACCTCCAGCTCCAGAAATCTGCCAAAATGGTGTGCGGGATGAACCTTCTGGAAAATTTTCTGAAAATCGTGATCAAGACAGTCAAGGTGGGTATCTTTGACAAGAACAGCATCCCCCAAATGAAGGCGGTGTGTTCCGCCCCCACCAAGTGCACAGGCCTTTTTATCCAAAAGCCCAAACAGCGTTTTTCTGGTAGGACAAATCATGACACGATAAGGTTCTACAGCTTTTACATAGCGCGACGTTGTGGTCGCAACACCACACATACGCTGAAGAAAGTTCAGGACGGTGCGCTCAATTTGCAGAATATCCCCAACGAAGCCCCTCAGTCGAACAAGAACTGTACCACGGCGAACAAACTCACCATCATGAACATTCGCCCTCATGACAACGGGTCCACGCATTTTGAATTTTTGCCGATCTTTACTCAGCATCCCCAGAAAAAATCTCAACTCTTCCAGGCCTGCAACAATTCCACTTTCCTTGGCGACAATTTGAGCAGCAACCTTCCGGGTGCCAATCCCCAGGAGTTCAGTGGTCATGTCACCGTGGCCCGCATCTTCAAGAAAGGGAAGGAGAAGATGCTGACGAACAGCCTCAGTATACTGAGGATTCCGAACAGTGAGTCCCGACCGCTGGTCATGGCTATAAAAAACCTTTTTCATGAAGATTTTTTCACAAACTTCATCCACCATCCCTTGATGGTTTCAATCGTAACATGGGTAAGGTTTGAAAGCATATCTTTGAGTTCACGGATCTTCCCAACCACCACACTCAGTTCAAAAGGTTTATCGCTCACTCTGGCCGCCTCCTGCTCCAGGACGGCAATCTCTTTTTTAATGGCCGTGGCAATTTGAATCTGCATAACCTCGATTTTCGGAAAATCTATCGGCTTAAGATCAAAAGCAATCTTTTTGCCGCCTGTCTGGGGGATTTTTCCCTGAGGGCCTTTTTTCTTGTCCTCACCAGTAGTTTCAGAAACCTCTGCACTTTCAGCAGACTCAACACCTTCAACGACCTCCGCAATACCTTCGCCAACCTCGTGTGACTGTTCACGAAGCTCACGCGATTCATCCTGCTTTTTTTCAACCTTTTCAGCAGGACCACGTTCCTGATGTTCCGGACTGCTTCGTAATTTATCCACCATAGATCATCAAAATATGCTTCAGTTCAAACCCTGAATTTTGTTTTATTATAGCAAAATATCAGGCTTTAGTCAATTTCATGAGGCTTGGATTGAGTACTCCAGAAGCTGCTTTTATGGTATAAACATGGTGCCCATTTTTTCAAGTGAATTATGAAAGAAATAGAAAAAGCCTATGAAGCCCAGAAGTATGAAGATCAAATCTACAAAACCTGGGAAGATTCCGGCCATTTTACTCCTGAAGTAAACCCAAAAAAGAAGCCGTTCACCATCGCCATGCCACCACCAAATGCTACAGGAACACTGCATCTGGGACATGCCACCATGCTGGCGATTGAAGACATCATGATCCGGTTTAAGCGCATGCAGGGATATTCAGCCCTTTGGCTTCCGGGAACCGATCACGCGAGCATTGCCACTCAGAACAAGGTGGAGAAACTCATCGCCGAGGAAGGGGAAACACGCCACTCCATGGGACGGGAACGTTTTCTTGAAAGAGTCCGTCAGTTTGTTGAGGAGTCACGTTCAACCATCCGCAACCAAATGAGAAAAATGGGAGCAAGCTGTGACTGGAGCCGTGAAAGATACACGCTCGATGAAGGATTATCCAAAGCTGTCAGGGAAATTTTTGTCAGGATGTATGATGACGGACTCATTTACCGTGGACACAGGATTGTAAACTGGTGCACACGCTGCAGCTCAACCCTTGCCGACGATGAAGTTGAATTTAAGGAAGAAAAAACAAAATTTTACTATCTGAAATACGGCCCGGTCATTATTGGTACAGCGCGTCCCGAAACGAAGTTTCTCGACAAAGTCATTGCGGCGCATCCTGGGGATAAGCGCTACAAAAAATATTTTGGGAAAAACATTACAGTTCCCTGGATTGACGGAGACGTTGAAGCAACATTTATCTCCGATAAAAGCGTGGATCCAGAATTTGGAACCGGTGCCATGACCTTAACACCGGCCCACGATTTCATCGATTTCGACATGGCACAGCAGCACAAACTGGACATCGTTCAGATTATTGGCCCGGATGGAAATTTCACGGACGTGGTCGGTCCAAAATTTGCCGGAAAAAATGCCCGCGCTTCGCGCGACGAAATCGTAAAAATTCTGGAAGATAAAGACCTGCTTGAAAAAGTGGACGAGAACTATGTTCACAATCTTTCCGTCTGCTATCGCTGCAGCACTCCAATTGAACCCTTGGTTTCCGAGCAATGGTTCATTGACGTGAATAAACCGGTCATTAAATCCGGCGCCAAAAAAATATCTCTCAAACAAAAAGCCCTTGATGTGGTAAGAAAAGGAAACATTGAAATTATTCCGGACCGCTACAATAAGATCTACTTTAACTGGATAGAAAACCTGCGCGACTGGTGCATTTCCCGTCAATTGTGGTGGGGCCACCAAATTCCCGTCTGGTACTGCCAGAATGATGAGTGTGAAGAAATCGTCGTACAATCAGAAACACCGTCCGGTTGCCCGTCATGTAAAGGCAAAAAGCTGATACAGGACCCGGACACGCTTGATACTTGGTTCTCTTCAGGTCTTTGGACATTTTCTACGCTTGGATGGCCAGAAAAAACCAAGGATCTTGAATATTTCCATCCGACCACTGTATTGGAAACCGGCCACGACATCATCTTCTTCTGGGTGGCACGCATGATCCTCATGACGAATTATGCACTCAACGAGGTGCCCTTTGAAAAAGTTTACCTTCACGGACTGGTGCGTGACCGTCATGGCAAAAAGATGAGCAAATCCGCCGGAAACGGAATCGACCCCCTGGATATGATCGGCCAGTTTGGTACTGACGCCGTGCGTCTCAGTCTGGTGATCGGAACTGCACCCGGTACGGATTTCAGACTCTACGAGGAGAAAATCGCCGGTTACAGAAATTTTGTGAATAAGATCTGGAACGGTTGCCGGTTTGCACTGATGAATATCCCTGAAGAGCAATATTCCAGGCCATTTAAGGTTGAGGATATTATGACCCAGGCGGACAAGTGGATCGTTACAAAACTCCAGAAACTCATTCAGGAGGTTGATGCCGACATGGAAAATTTCAGATTTTCAGAAGCCGGAACAAAAATTTACGACTTTACCTGGAGCATGTACTGCGATTGGTACATTGAAACATCAAAGGGAGAACACATGAATCCTGCAGTACTCCTCTATGTCCTGAAAAATATTCTTCAACTCCTTCATCCTTTTGTACCTTACGTTACTGAAGTTATCTGGAGCCACCTGCAACAGGAAAAGCTGCTCATAGCAGAATCCTGGCCAAAAGCTGACGCAAAACTTATCTACGGCAAGGAAGAGAAGGAGTTTGAGGCTGTCATGGAGGTGATCAGTGCCATCAGAAGTATCAGGGCGGAAAAATCCGTTGAGCCGGCGAGAAAAATCAGTGCCGTCATGTACGGCGGAAAGTGGAAAAAAGTGTTGGAAGCAAAAAAAGAACCGATCATGAGGATGGCCAGACTGCAGGAATTATCAATCGAAGATACCGGTGAAAAGATACCGGGCGCCATCTGGAAATATGTGAATGGCGTCGACATTTATCTCCCGGCGCAGGATCTGTTCGATATTGAAAAGGAGCGTCAGCGTCTGAAAAAAAAGCTCGAAGAGACTTCACAAAAAATGAAAGGAATTCAGGGCAGAATTTCCAATCCGGGATTTTTGAAAGGTGCTCCTGAGTCCGTTGTAGCAAAAGAAAAGCAGCTCTTTTCAGAACTCGAACAGGAACTTCAATCACTCGAAGAAAAACTGAACGAGCTCGGATCCCTGGAATAATTGCGACAAAAGTAAAAATATTGTATAATTATACAATATTCATCAATCAACATGGCAGAAGCACTCAACCTCCAACAGGCATATCATGCAATTCAGGGCCTTATCAAAGAAGAAAAATGGCTTGATGCCCATCGTGCATGCCTGGAGATTTTGAGATTTGATCCGGAAAACCTGAAAATTATTCATCTCAAGAACAGAATCGAAAAAAATGTCAGAAAAATAAATCAAAAAGCCATAAAGGATGACATAGAAAAACTCAAACCGCTCTGGAAAGAGGAGAGATACGAAGAACTCCTGCTGAATCTGAAACACCTCGAACCGTACATCAAAGATTATCCAAAACTTAAACCAATCATTACAAAGGCTACCCAGAAGTATACTGAACAGCTCAAAAAGGTTCAGGAGAAGAGTTATACTGAAGAAATTGGACAGGTCGATAAATATCTTTCTGAAAAGAAATTCCAGGATGCGTTACTCCTGGCTGAAAAATTGAAAATCATGGGAATACACAGGGGAGAACTTAAAAAGAAAATAAAATCCATCCAGCACCTCTGGATAGAAAACGAAATATCAAGCAACAAAACGCTCCTGGCAGGCACAAAATACGAAGACATACTTCTGTTTTATCACCGTATGCAGAAAATAGACCCGGAATCCGCTGCAGTAAAAAGCCTCATGGAAAAAACAAAAAAACAGTATCAGTCCTACAAAATTGAAGAAAAAAAGGAGTTCATTTATAAAAGCCTAGAAGCCATAAAAACACTCTATCAGCTGAAGAAGTATGAGAAAGCGCTCGAAGCATCAAAAGAGATCATTGAGATAGATCCCAGCAACAAAATAGCGCTGAGTTTCATGAGGCGATCAGCGAAAAAAGTCCGGAACCTTATTGATGGTGAAATCACAACCCAGATCCGTGAAAACTACAAAAACCTGAAAGAAGAGTACAAGAAAAACAAAAAAGATTTCACGAGAATCTAGCATCCTTCCAGGACCGCAGAAAAAGCACCAGCCTTACCCAACGATGGACGGCAGCTTTATCATGGAGGCCTGATTATGAGTTTGTCTCCCGAAGAGCGTACTGGAAACGTCCAACTCTTACAAACGTTGATTTACTCTTGAGATTGAGGATGATCGTTATTGGTTTTACCTGTCTCTGTTTCAAAACCTCAGCGATAATATCATCCTGGTGCATCGCTCCGTTCTTTTGAAGAACAGCAATAATAATATCGGCAACAGTTCCAACGTTAAAACCCCATTCCCGAAGAGCATAAATTCCTCTTCCAATAAGAACAAACTCGTCATTGCGGATCAATTCATTGTGAATTGCCTGGTGGTTGAGCGTCTTCTTGTCGAACTGCGCCTTAACAATCTCATTGGCAATATCAACAAAATGTAACGGTTTGCCTTTTTCACGAAGAACAAAAAACACTTTATCCCGGATAGTACGGGGATTAACGTGTCTCCACTTCATCAGGCCCACAGCATCATTATCAACCAGCTTAAAATTCTTATTAATCTGGTAAATGGATGCAAGAGTCTCAGGAAGCACAAGATGTTCCTCCTGTGTCATTTTCTTCAGCTGAGATGCCATGGCGGAAATCTTGGTGACCTCAGAGGACTGGGCCAGGATCTTAACGGATTGATCAGCAACATTCTTGATAAAGGCCTCAGGAAGTGTTTTATACTTCACATAGGGATGGTAGGAAACCGTATTTGGTAAACGTTCAAAACGCTTATCAAGATTAATGACAAGCTGGACAGCAGAATAGGAGAAACCGGTCTGTCCATGTAAAATTTTGGAAACGAGAAGGTCTTCTTTCATAAGTCCACCGGCTTCCTGCAAAAACTGATAGGCCATCTTGTTAATATTAAACAAAACGGTGTTTTCAATGTTGCGGCGGAGTTTTTGAAGGGCATTTCTTTCAATCTGGCGTACACGTTCACGCGTGACCTGGAAATGATGGCCGATCTCTTCAAGCGTCGAACGGTTCTTTTCATCAAGGTTAAATCTGCGCTGGATAACGAACTTCTCTTTTTGTGAAAGAAGAAGTAACAACTGCTCTATCTGCGGACGTAATTGATCAAGAGCCGGATCTGCTTGTGAAAGAGACGCCATGAAGTCAAAGTAAGGAAAACATAGCCAAAAATCTATCCCGAATTATATCAAGACGTTCCAAAAATGCAAAATGTTTTATGAAAAAATGTACCCGGAGCAATAAACAGTGCGGATAAATTTTTCACTGACCTGATAATCTATCTTCTTTCTTAATTTATTAATATGAACATCAACGGTGTTGGTGAAAATGTTGGCATTCCTATCCCAGACGGTTTCCAGAATAATTTCACGGGACAAAAGCTTACCCGAATTCAGCATCAGGAACTCCAGAAGAACAAACTCTTTATTGCGAAGATGGATCGGCTGACCTTTCCAATGCACTTCATGGGTGTCACGATTGAGCTCAAGATCCCTGACCCTGAGAGTCTGACAGGTTGATGGTTCACGGGAAAGAAAAACCAGCGAACGTACCTCTCCCGCAATACTGCGGAAAGGAAATGGTCGAACAAAAAACCTTTCTATCGCACTTTCCTGGAAAAAATCATAAAGATCCTGGGAATAATGGGTGGCAAGAAGAACAACTGGAATCTTTTTTCCTTCTATTTTACAAAGCGGAAGCAGCGACGATATCATCGCGATATCTGTTGTAAGAACAAAAACACAGTCGGCAAATCCCACGGCGGCACGGATCTGGACGGGGGGAGTATGGACCGAAAGCAACGAGCAGGGAATGCTCTCGTATTTGAGACCCTGGAGAACGAACTGTCCCTGATGGAGATCGTCAGCGATAATGAGGCTTTGCATAGCGAAAAAGTGAGAAAATTGATAAGATGACCAACTTGTAGAGAAAAACACCAAGGTGAGTCAAAAAAGGCGAGGGGTCAAAAGTGGAGTTTTTCCCATTGCAAAAAGAAAAAAGTCACCTATAATTTCTGTTGTCCAAAGTTGGACAACACCCCACATCCTATGATTTCAACCGAAGACCTTATCAAAAACCTGGCCGAGAAAAAAATCCCGCGCTTTCGGGCGCTTCAGATTATTCATGCCGTTTGCAAGGAGGGAAAGACTGAATATTCATCCATCTCCACCCTTCCTCAAAGCATGCAGGAATTGCTGGAAAAGGAGCTTCCAATCCTCAGTCTAAAACCCGTGCGGCAGCTCACCTCAACCGACGGGAGTACCACCAAGACACTTTTTGAACTAAAGGACGGATTGAAAATCGAGGCGGTACTGATGTTCTTCCAGGATGGAAGACACACAGTGTGCATATCAAGTCAGGCCGGCTGCCAGCTGGGATGCAAATTCTGCGCCACCGGAACCATGAAATTTGGAAGAAATCTTACGTATGAAGAGATTGCCGACCAGGTGCTCTTCTATGCTCAGCAACTTCATCATCAACAAAAAAGAATCAGCAACATCGTCCTTATGGGGATGGGTGAACCTTTTATGAACTACGATAACGTCATGAAAGCTCTTCACGTCATCAATGATCAAGAAGGACTCAATATCGGTGCCCGTAACATAACCGTTTCAACATCGGGAATCTGCCCGGGAATAGAAAAGTTGATGGAAGAAGATCTGCAGGTAAACCTTGCCGTAAGCCTGCATGCGCCGAACCAGGAGCTCAGAAAAAGAATCATGCCTGTGGCCAACATGTACAGCCTGGAAAAACTGATGACGGCACTGAAGAACTATCTGGAGAAAACCCACCGGAGAATTTCCTACGAATATGTCATGCTGAAGGGAATAAACGATGGCGAAGAGCAGGCCCATGAACTCGGAAAACTCATCAAAGGACAACTTTGTCACGTAAACCTTATCCCCTATAACGCAACCGGAATAGCAGGAATTGAAGGTACACTTCAAGAAAAAATTAAGAAATTCAGGGACATCGTCAAAGAGTATGGCGTCCCTGTAACAATTCGTGTAACCTTGGGGCAGGAAATTGCAGCGGCCTGTGGCCAGCTGGCAAATAAAGACGCGAAAAATGAAAAAAAGTAAAAGGTACTATTCTTATTCAATAATTTTCAAGAACCATGGCAAACGACCAACCGCAAGTTCAGGTAAAAGTTGACCCGGCACAGGAGCAGGGCGTATACGCAAATGCTGTCTCCGTACACGTAAACCAGAATGAAGTTATCCTCGATTTTGGATACATCATGCCAAACGTTCAGCCGGTCACCATTAAAGTTGTTGATCGGGTTAACATCACCCATCAGACAGCTGAATCTTTCATGAACGTCCTTTCCAATGCGATGCTTGACTGGAGGAATCGTCAAAAAAATAACGAGAAAAAATAAGCGAAACTCCAATGAAAGCACTCATACAGAGAGTCACAAAAGCTTCCGTAACCGTCAACGGCTCCAAAATCAGTGAAATCGGGAAAGGAATCCTCATTTTCCTCGGGATAACCCATGGAGATAATGAGAAGGACATCCAGTATCTTATTGAGAAAATTTCCAACCTCAGGATTTTCGAGGGCCAGGATGGAAAACTGGATCTGAGCGTCAAGGACACTGGGGGAGAGTTTATGCTGGTTTCTCAGTTCACACTGTATGGTGATTGCAACAAAGGACGAAGACCGGACTTTAATTCCGCTGCACCAATTGATGAAGCAAGAGCCATTTATGAGAAAGCCTGCTCGCTGTTTCAACAATCGGAAGTTCCAACAAAAACCGGACAATTCCAGGCCAATATGCAGGTTGAACTGACGAACGATGGCCCCTTTACCCTCATGATCGAATCAAAAAAGTAATTCACTAACGGTCAAAAGCACATCAAACTATACTTTATACCCACTACCCTCCACACTTATGAGTGTTACGATGGATAAAATTGTATCTCTGGCAAAAAGACGCGGATTTGTCTTCCCCGGATCAGAAATTTACGGCGGACTCGCAAATACCTGGGACTATGGTCCCTATGGTGTTGAACTCAAAAACAACGTAAAGAAAGCCTGGTGGAAACGTTTTGTACAGGAAAGGGAAGACATGGTTGGACTCGACGCATCAATCCTGATGAATCCAAGAACATGGGAAGCATCAGGCCACGTCCAGTCTTTCTCCGATCCGCTTATGGACTGTAAAAGCTGCAAGGAACGCGTTCGTGGAGACAAACTGATCGAAGAACATTTTGGGGTTGAAGCGGCTGCCGGAAAGAATTCAAGGAGATCGGCGAGTTCATTAAGGAAAAAAAACTGCCATGTCCAAAATGCGGAAAGAGTGAATTCACTGAAGCACGCTCATTCAACCTCATGTTCAGAACACATCAGGGAGTTGTTGAAGAAAGCAGCGCCGGTGTACCTGCGTCCGAAACAGCTCAGGGAATTTTTGTAAACTTTAAGAACGTTCTGGCCACCACCCGCATGAAACTTCCATTCGGTGTGGCACAGATTGGAAAAGCATTCCGCAACGAAATCACCCGGGGAATTTCACTTTCCGCACCCGTGAATTCGAGCAGATGGAAATTGAATATTTTATTAAACCCAACACCGAAAAAGAACTTTTTGAACGGTGGGAAAAAGAGTGCTTCTCATTCTATACCGACCTCGGAATCAAAAAGGATAAACTGCGCATGCGCCGCCACGAAGCCAAAGAGTTGTCACATTATTCTAAAATGACAGTCGATATCGAATATGAGTTCCTGCTTCTGGATGGGGAGAACTTCAGGGAACGGCTCACCGCGGCAGCTATGATTTAACAAGACATTCAGAATTTTCAGGCGAAGAGCTGGTGTACTTCGACCCTGAAACCAATGAAAAATATATTCCTGAGGTTATTGAGCCATCGTTTGGTGCTGACCGTACAGTGCTTACTTTCATGATCGACGCTTATGACGAAGATGAAATTGGAGGAGAGCAGCGTGTAGTCATGCGTTTCCACCCGGAACTGGCACCAATCAAAGCGGCTGTTCTCCCGCTTGTGAAAAACAAGGAGATTATCACCGGAAAAGCCACCGAAATATACAACAAGCTCAAGAAACACTTCATGGTTGAGTACGATGCGTCTGGTACAATCGGCAAACGCTATCGCCGCCAGGACGAAATCGGAACCCCCTACTGTATCACCATTGATTTTGATACGGTTGAAAAGGACGACGCCGTCACCGTTCGTGACCGCGATACCACAAAGCAGGAGCGCGTAAAAGTAAGCGATCTCCTGGAGTACCTGCGCGGAAAATTCCAGAATTAAGCAGGAGTTTATAAAGATCTTAAGAAAAAGATGGTATGGTCAACCCCAGCCATCTTTTTTTGTTATGAAGCCAAGAGAAAAACTTGAACAGCAAAGCATTGCTAAACTTGCAGATCATGAACTGTTTGCACTTATTTTGGGGCACGGAACGAAAAAAGAGAATATTTTCCGGATGTCTGAACGCATACTGCAGAAATTTGACCATGACGAGCTGGTAAACACCATGAATATCGAAAAATTCTCAGAAATCTACCATTTGGGAAAAGTCCAGAGCTCACGCCTGATGGCCGTTTTCGAAATTGGAAAAAGATTTTTCTATTTAGCAGGAAAAAAGTGGATATTCAGAAATTCAGATCAGGTTTTTGAATACCTCCAACCGATGAGGGAACTTCAAAAAGAACACCTCAGGGGACTTTATCTGGATGCGCGCTATAAACTTATCCATGAAGAAACACTGACAATAGGAGGACTTCATGCCCTGCAGATCCACCCGAGGGACATTTTCAGGCCGGCAATCGAATACTCTGCCTATGCCATTATTTTAGCCCATAATCATCCCTCGGGTGACACAAATCCGAGCAAAGAGGACCGAAGAACAGCTCAAAAAATCACTGAAGCGTCTGAACTCCTGCAAATACCGGTCCTTGACCACCTCGTTATCGGGAAAAACGGATATACAAGCCTAAAATAAGGGGAAAATAACCGGAAATACTGGAAAACAATTATCAAACCTATCAAGGCAGTAAAATGGCTTAAGGAATTGTTAAAACATGAGTTTTGTGATAAAATAACAAGATAAATAAAAACAAAACCATGAATTTTGATGAAATCCTCCAAAATCTCCCGACAGAAGTAACTGATATCTTATCCTATGCGCAGGAAAATCCTCACATGGGGTTCATCTGGCTGGTGGGGCTTGTTGTGGCATTCAGAGTGTTTGTAGCTCTCTACCGCTATATCTACATTATCGTGAGAAGTAACTCACTGGTATATCTTAAAGTGACTCTGCCCCGCGAAGATTCCCAGAAAGACAAAGAAAAAAGTGAAGAAAAGGATTTCAGGGAAAAAATTTCCGTCATGGAGCAGCTGTTTCGTAACCTTTACGAGCTTGGAGAATTAAGTCTGAGGAACATTATCAGAACATTTATTTTTAGAGCAGACATCCTTTCTTTTGAGCTGGTAGCAAAGGAAAAAGTCGTTGAATTCTACGTAGTTGTCCCAAAATACTATCAGTCACTGGTGGAAAAACAGATTACTTCCTATTACACCAATGCCGACATTCAGTTTGAAAAGCCCTATGAAATTCAAAGAAAGGGGAATGTATTGAAATGTTACTACGCCTACCTGAAAAACCAGTTCTGGTATCCGATCAAGACCTATAAAACCATTGAAAATGATCCGCTGAACGATCTGACCAATATTTTCTCAAAACTGGAAGAAGACGAGAACGCATCCATTCAGATCATCATCAGGCCAATAAAAAGCAAAAAATGGAACAAAAGAGCCGAGGCCACGGCATCTCAACTGTTTAAAGGGAAAAAGCCCGCATCGTTCATGAACAGAATTCCGGGACTCAGGGCTCTGAACAGTATTTTTGTCGGAATATTTTTTGGGTATGAAAAAATTGTAAAAACAAAAGACGAAAATCAGGATCAGGGAGGCTTTGTACGTATGTTGCAGCCAAAAGAAG
>JAXLZP010000007.1:0-65073 GCA_046350835.1 Candidatus Altimarinota bacterium
ACAATGTACAGTAATCAACGACCTCCCCGGTAATTTTTTCCAGGGCCTGATTTTCAATATACGGCTGGCGTGCGAGCTGTTCACGGACACGCTCCTTTTCTGCTGCAAAAGCTTCGCAAACGGTATCTCCAACATCGCCGTCTTCAACATCTTCCGTGCTGTAGTCGCTGAACTTTCCACCATGTTCATACACTTCGGTTTTCGCATGAACCTGGGCAGCCTTATCCGGATGCGGAGGTTCGCTCAGTCCTTGTTTTGCCCAATGAAAGCGGAATTTGCCATACGCGGAAAAATGCACATCTTTCCAGCAGAGCAGATGCCCCAAAAAAAGCTGCTGGATTTTTTCATCATCATCAAATTGCTGTTCACGTTCCAGAATATTTTTTTCAACAAATTCGCTCCGCATGGCCAGGTAAATATCCGGTGAAGAACGCATGGCTTCGCACAGTTGAAGATATGCCTGATGCTGGATTCCCGGATGTTTTTGCGTTTCCTCAACCGTCATGATGTTCATCCTGGTGAGGATATTCCTGAAACGCACAAAAATTTCATGATGCTTCCTGAAACTTTGTATCAGCAGCCATTCAGCTCCCCTTTGAACCTCCGGCGATCTATCCGCGGTTTCAGTTTTAAGCAGCCCCAGCCCACAAAAATAGTCACGAACTTTTGCGTACAGCATGGGGTGAATAATCATTTTTTCACCAAGTTTTTTGCAGATCGCAGAAATAATGGCAGGATTCTGCAACACCTCTTGCGGCAAATCGTAAAAATCATTCGCGGAAAAATCGGTGATCGCTCCAAGTTCAAACAAAGCCCGGACAATATTTTCGGCATCACCTTTTTCCAGACAGTTTCGTACCGCCTTCACACTCACCGCTTCACCAACGCGGCGATGCGCTGCGTCCTGTTGCAGATTGTAAGTCCGGTTCTGGGCTTTTGTAAAAACGTTCCGGGCGTCAGCATAACGGTCCCTGCTGATATATCTTTGCATCTGGGATGCAACATATTTTGCTTTCTCTTCATCTTCCATCGTCTGATGGTCCGGATGGAAATTGGGAAAAGCAGCGGCATGGGCCAGGGCTTTGACCGGGTGATTATCACGTTCGGCTATGAGAAGTTTTTTCAATTCGCGTTCATGCAAAGCCTGATCTTCCGCCAAAATTTCGGCACCAGTCATCTCAGGAATCGGAGGAAGGTCAAAAAGTCCCGAGAGCCATTCATTGCGTTCAATCCATCCGCGCAAACGGTTACGGATTTCAGCACGACGGTTATAAATCATCTGGAGCTGCAATCGTCGTGCCACATACTCATCGGTTGAAAGCTGCTGAAGCAGTGATGGTTCATCAACCACCGAGAGCAGAACGTCAAAAACCCCTGAGTCCCGAATGTTGTCGTATGAAGGTCGATCGCGGTCTGACATATCACCAGAATTATGAGCCCATCTTGGGAGGTTGACACTATAGTGAAAACATTACACTTAGGCAATATTAACTTGCAAAAAAATGAAAAAAAGCATAGTATCCCGGCCATTTTGCCGAGGTTCTTTGAGAATTCGGAAAGTTAACAGGTAATCATCCGGGCATGCAGCGTATTTTCTTGAACTCCACAGTTTTTATGTGGAAGTAAAAAGAAATCAAAGCATAACCCGAGTGTCTTGCCTGTTAACTTCAAACGTTCAACCCCAACCCGAGGAGATCACCATGGTCACGAAAAAAGTAAAGCAGCCACGCGTCAAAACAGACGCACGCAACCAGATTGACGAAATCGCAAAAACGAAAAGGAGCAGCACACGCCCTGCAGTATGGCGAATAGCCATCAAAACCATTCGCAGCCAGCAAAGCACAGCCGCGCTCGAGGTAATGCTCCACACACCGGAGCTCAGGAAATTTGCCGTGAATTTCGTCAAAATTCAGCCCTTTTCAAGGAAAGAGTTGATGGAGATCACGGAATTCCTCAATGAAGATGTTGCAGTGGCAGCAATAGAAAGGCTCCTTGAATGCGCAACACAAAAAAGCGCAACAAAAAAAGAGATCATGGAGGTGCTGTCAATGTCCATGCTTCATGATGTACCACGTCCATCGTTCGAAAAGCTGCTGGAGTCAGCCGACCCCGAGATCATTGAAAAGCTGTATGAGACTACGCGCAGAGGAACACTCCGTGAGGCTGAAGTAATTCAGCGCTACATGCAGCTTGGAGGAGAAGATCAGGTCGTCATGAGGGGGGCGATACTTTCACCACACCTCGATGAAGAATGGAGGCAGAAAGCAATGGAGATTATCTGGCATTTTGGACCGGATATTTACAGTTTGGACCTGCTTGCGCGTGATTTTCCCCAGTTTCAAAAAAAAGCGTGGAAAATCATCATTCAGGAACACGCCGACAACCTCTACCAACCCGAGATCTGGGAACATGTCCTGTTTGCCGCCGGATCAGGCGATGAAGAGCTCACGGCAGCCATCATCACGCTCATGCCGCAGGGAAAGATGTCACAGATGCAGCTTCTGGAGCTGGTGAAAATACCAGGCGAAGCCGCAAAAGAAGCCGCAAAATACATCTTGTCCAAGCTCTCACTCAATGGATGGGATGTTTCAGAACAAATCAGGAAAATCTCACAAATCATGGAGCACTGGCCTGAAATTTGTGCTGATTTTCTCACCTCAAAAGCAACCAAGGGATCCTCAACCCTTGTACTGGGTTACATGTGGGATAACCTCCCTGCATCGCGGAAACAGGTACTGGAAATCTCACTGCAAAAGATACAGGCACGTCGCAGTGATATGGAAAAGGATGCTGAAGTCAACATGCTGCCCAATCTGATCACGCGAGCGTTTAAAGAAATCCCGGAGGAAGAACTTGTGGAAGTCATTCGTGAAAGAGAAATTCCCGAATTCCTGATTTCCATGGGTGTCGAATGGTGGCTCTTCGAGCTCATCGTCGCCCTTCCGGCAATGCACAATGAAGTCATGATGCTGTGGGTTGAATACCTCATCACGATGCAGTCCGATGGTAGAAAACTACAGCTCCTGCGTCAATGGTTCGCGGAAAAAGGGATCAACCTGAAAAAAGAAGACTTACGGCAAGGCACACCCAGCTGGTCGAGAATCTCTCCCGGCTGGTTCGTCATGAATTTTTTTCTTCCGGCGAATCCAGATAGGTGCACCATTCCCCTTTCCAATTTCTAAAACGGATAACGGGCCAACCATTTTCGTTCTTTTCATAACGAAAATCGGGGGTTCCTTCTTCACATTCCGGGACAGTTTTTTTCCCGTTGCGGTGGGTAATCATATATTCCGGCATGGCCGGATTGGAAATATGACGCTTGAGCGAGTTCCACAGTCGAAGTCCTTCACGCACACTCGTACGCTGTGATTCAGCTGCCGGAATATTGGGCATATTATGGCTCAGGTAATACGGTTTCACTCCTGCTGTATACAGCCCCATAAAGAGTTCACGTAAAATCTGAACCGAATCATTCACACCACGAATGAGTGGCGTATCACACATCAAAAGCGTTCGTGCACCACTCTGGCGAATACGGTCCACGGCCGCAACAAAATCCGCGGTGATCTCCTGCGGGTGTACAGTATGAACTCCCATTTCCGTTACCGCATACTGTTTCAGCAGCGCGCAGAACGCATCATCAATCCGGTAAGGATTGTGGAGCCAGGCACGGGTATGAATGCGGATGGCACGAAGGTGCTGAATTCCGCGCAAATCTTCAAGCATGGAACCAAGATTGGCATTATCAAAAAGAAGCGGGTCTCCTCCGCTCAAAATAACCTCCTCCACCTGCGGACGTTGACGGATCGCTTCCACAGTTTCTTTCCAGAATGGCTTCCCTCCGTGTTTTTCTTCAGCAGCATTCGACTGCAAAGAACGGAAGCAGTAGACACAGTATCCCAGGCACACATCGCTTGTGATCACCAATACACGGTTGTCATACTTGTGCTGGGCAATCGGGGAAATCATTTCTGAATCCACCTCCCAGTTTTCAGCATTTTTTGAATATTCATCAGGGCGCACATGGCTAGTGAGCTGATTTCCTGAAGCGGCTCTAGCGCCCCTGGAAGCCGCGCCGCTCAGTCCTTCCGCCTTCGCGGCCGCCTGCAGTGAACCCTCACCGGCAAAATAAGGAAAAACCTGCCGCCACACCGGGTCGTTCTGCAACGGATTCCCTTCTTTATCCCGTTGGATCAGGGCTGCCACATAGGGCGTGATCAGAAAACGGAATCCTCTTTCTTCCCAGGATGCCGCAAGATCAAGCCATGTTTTTGAAAAATTCGGAAAAATCTTCCGCAACCCAAACCGGTTCCGGACAGCATTTTGCTGCTGCCAGATCCAGTTATTCCATTGTGATTCTTCAGCGGCAAGAAAGCATTCAGGCCTGTGCTGGTACGCTTGAAAAGTTTTCATCTCATGCATTCAAACGAAGCCCAAACACAAAAATCATTCCGACTATGACAGCGCACGCCAAAAAACCGACAACGAAGCCCTGTCCCCATCTTTTCAGTTTTGTCATCAGGAGATCTTCTTCAATTCTTTTTGCAGTAGCATCTTTTTCCCTCTCAGACCTGTCAACAAACAGCGGAAACTGCGTTCTGCCGGCAACATCCTTACTGAGCAACTCTTTTATTGAATCGTCATTATGGTTGGACATCATAATCAAGATTTTTTAATCGTGTCAGCATGGCTACAGAAGAAACGCCGAACTGCTTTGCAAGCTGTACAATAAGAACCTGGTCAATTTTTTTGTCAGATAACCCTGCAAGCATTTCATCAATCTTTGATTTAGGCATAATCAGATTTGCGGCAAATTCATTCGCCTCAACCTCAAAGTCTACATTCTTTGTTATTTCGCTCCTTGCCCAGACATTCTGGACAAATTGACTTTCAATAAATTTATTTTGTTTTTCTTTATGCAAAAAGTAATGGCCAAGTTCATGGGCGATGGTAAAAAGTTTCCTGGTTTGAGAATCATCCTGATTCACAATAATGGTCCACCTTCCATCATCCTCCTTGATCAGGACCCCAGAAATGTCGTGCAGTGGACTTTGCTGTAACCGGATTCCTTCCTGGTTCACAATTGCCTGCAAAAGTTCAGCCTGTGTTTCATACGAAGGATAATGAGTCAGAAGGCTTTCTGCCTGCCGGCGGATCTCATCATTCTTTTGAGTTGGCAACAAAGTATTCGTCATAAACATCACATTTTAAGGACACTCACAATATACCAATGTCGATGAAAAGAAAATGAACAAATCATAAAATTCCTCTCACCTGCTTAAGGGCAACACATTCCGCGATAATTTTTGTCACGGCTTTTTCCGCGTCTTCCCTGGATAAAATCATTGGTTTCACACCGGCAAGTTTTTCGGCAAAATCACCACGCATGGCTTCAATGCCGGAATCCTGCTTCGCCAGATCATCAAAAGCTTTTTCCATGAGCAGAACTTCTGTCAGCCTTCGAAGCCGTGAGGTAAAGAGCGCAACATTGTTCTGCAAAAAAGCTTCCGCCAATGAAACGCCGGTTTTTTCCATACAAAGATCGTCCAGTTTTTCAGCGGCCGGAACCTCACGGTCACGATATCCGCTCCGTGAATGTTCACCATGTGCACGTGCCGTTAAAAGATCCGTGAACCCTTCAATCCAGTTTACAGAATCCATTTCCACTCTCAGGCCACGCAGGGTTTCGTCCAAAACATCATACTGATCTTCAAATACAGTAATCTTGCGATCATGAAGCTGCATAAAATCTTTCGTCCGCCTGTGCATCTGTTCATGTTTGGCGGCGTACATGGCCCAGTCCAGGTTATCCAGGGTATGCATGGCCATAAAAGTTTTCTGTTCTCCCACGGTGATAAAAGCAGCAACGTGTGGATCGCCCTTGGTAAAAACATCAAACGTTAATCCCGTGGCATTTTCCACTTTCTTCAGATTTTCGGCACGCAAAACATCCATCTCCAAAGAACGCTGATCATTGCGATCCAAATCCTGAGCGTGCAGCCGCAAAATGTCCTGTGCCTGCTCCCCTGCCTCCTGGTAATGCTGTGATCGTATCACTTCCATAGCAGTTGGGATGATGATTGTTCATCTCCGTTATGCTCCTCCCAACCGCGACTGTCAACGGGAATATTGACAAAATAATGAAAAATGATAAGGTGAATGTCCGTTATTTTTGCCATATGTCGACAGGAGAAAACCACAAACCAGAAACGTTATACGAAGGATGGACCGATGACGAAATTCTGTTTCATCAGTGCGTCCGTTTCCTCCATTCCCTGCAGGAAATTTTCAGCACAGCCCATGAAGCCATGAAAAACCAGGCCTGGTTCATCAATGGAACAGTGGAAGAGATTGTGGCTGACCTGAAACAAAAAAGAGCAGCCATCCAGAAGTATCTTGACGGCATTCGCGATCCCCAAATAGCCGCAGTTGTTGAAACATGCGCTAAAAAAATTGATGAATATATCGCCTCCCTCGAAAAAAAACTTGAACATCCATTAGTTCAGCAGCAAAAACGGGAGGTCAGAAAACGCATCAAAAAAACATTTTCCTGACACAGGTCTACTACATGTTTCCGGAAATTTTCTACGAACAAAAGCCCCCGCGAGCAGCGGGGGCTTTTCAAAAAATATTAAACCCAGGCAACAAGCAGTGCCCCAAAAATCAGAAGATTCACCAGGTAGAAGCTGGCATCAACAAGCCAAAGTTTCAAAGGCTTCTGCTGATACATGCTGTTGGCCAGCAGAGTTGTTCCAATAAATCCAAGCCATGCCCAGAATCCCCCAATAGCACCAGTTGCGGCATCCTTTGCACCGGCATACGTGATGAAATGTTTCAGGACGTACGCAGTCACCATGGTAGTAACAAAAGAGACCAGCATGGCAGCCATGGCTTTATTTTTCATCGCAGCCATTTTCTTTTTATCATTCAGGTCAAATCCGTTCATTTTTGCCCAGTAATTTCCAAAAAGGAGCGGTGAATACCAGAGGCTTCCAATAGCCATATAAATAACGCCGCAGACTACTACGGCCAAGTAGTTAACACTCACATCAACCATAAAGAAAAAAGTAATGGGGTATTAAAAACCATTATGGCAAAAAAAAATAGCTTGAGAACAACCTAAAGATACCTCTGAAAATTGACAAAAACAAGGAATATCGTCATAATACTATGATTTATAAAAACAAAAAACCATGAACGACCGCATGAAAACCCATGAGGTTGCTGACCTCGACGACAGCAAACCCAAAGAGAAAAAATCAGAAAATCTGGACGATGCCGGTTCAGCTGAAAACAAGAAGTTTGAAAAAAAGTTCAAAACAGATTACGCCTCCAGGCTCAGTGGAGGAAAAATGGTCATGAAAGCAAAAAATGGCAGTGTTGAGTACAAGTATGAAATTACCGCCAACGAGAATGGCACCATGACCATTAAAAAAACGAATCTCAGCGAACAGAAAGAAAAAGGTGCAGGTGTGGACTCCTCGAGGAGTGAAACGATAACCTATGCCCGTTTTTACGCCGGGAAAGTTATCGGCTTTCCGGAAATCAGAAAAGTGATTGATGAAGATTCCAGGGGTGGAAGTGAAAGAAGACCCGCCGCAAGAGGTGAAACGCCATCGGTGCCGGTAGACACCGGGGTTGATAAACCGAAAAAGAAATCGGACTCCCATGACGATCACCCAACCTATGAACTGGAGGTTGGCGTTATGGTTCCCCGTTCCAAAACCAAGGCGGCAGGAGGGGTAGAAGACAGCGAGGATTATGGGGTCGAAGTCGTGGGAAGATACGTGTTGACCGGCTCACCAATCGGGCATCTCTCCCTTATGGTTCCACTGCAATACGAATGGGGCGGCAGAACAACCGTAACACGTGATGGAGCATTAAAAGTTGAAGATTCCACCTACAGGGCGGGAAGCGCCGGAGTAGGTCTTGAGGCCGGGTGGAAACCAGCAAAACCCCTTACACTTTTTGTAGGTGCGGGTCTGCGGGGAACAGTCCATTCCGTTGACACCACGCGGGTGCAGGTTGTGGGAAGAGCCCCGCTGGTCGATGGCGGTACCCACACAGAATTTCTCCCTGGAGCATTTGTCACTGCGGGGGTGAAGGTCAACCCCGTCGGCAGGTGGTTTATTTCCGGCAGTGTTGAACCATCAGTAAATTTCGCCCCTGGATCAGGGGTAAAAGTCCCGGTATTTGTTGGTACCGGTCTCGAATTCTAGCCGCAAGCAAACACAACCAAAATGGTCGGGGTGATAGGATTCGAACCTACGACCTCCTGGTCCCAAACCAGGCGCGCTAGCCAACTACGCTACACCCCGATGCACGGTTCTTTTCAAAATGCCAACCCGATGAAAAGCGAAAAAACTATAGGTGAAGAGTATCGGAAAGTCAACAAAAGGATGTTCCGCTCTCCGGAGCCTTTTGGTAAACTGAAAGCATGGATCGATACTATTCTCAAGTCATTGGCACCACAGTCCTTACAACTTCCGGCGGTGCAGCCGGAAGAGTTTTTGAAATAGTTATCGACCCGGCCACGGGGAAAATCCACGGCTTTCTGCTGGGAAATAAGGGGGAAAATGTTATAGCTCCAGCCGATATTCTTTTCTGGGAGGACCAGCTGTTTATCCAGGATGAAGAAGATGTCCTGGAAACTCATGAGATCATCAAAGTCCAGGAGATTCTGAAACTGCACATTCCCATTCTCCACAGCAGGGTTTATACCCAAAAGGGAAAATTTCTTGGCAAAGTGTACGACATTGGCCTTAATCCACGGATGTTTGTCCTGAGCCGTATTGTTGTGGCAAAAAATATACTGGGACTCTTCCCGTATGACGAAAAAATTATTGCCCGCGGCGATATTCTTGAAATCACTGCCGAGAAAGTCATTGTCCGCGATCTGGAAGCAAAAGTTACGGAAAAAGAAAAAGCCACCGGCAAAAAATCCCTGCGGATAGACATTTCTCCGTCAACGATAGAAAAGCTGTAGCAATCAATACTCTTCTTCCGCCTCGGCATCGGCGATAGCCCTCCAGCTTGTATTTCCGACAATTTTGTCCTGAAGATCGAACATCACTTTGCGGTCTTTGCCGTGAATGTGATCAAACCCCAGAACGTGGAGAAGCCCGTGAATAAACAGAAACTGCAGTTCCTCATTGAGGGTTTTTCGGTGATCTTTTGCCTGTTTTTTTGCCGTAGGAACAGAAAGAACAATCTCGCCAATCACATCATCACCCGGGAATTTTCTTTCGCCAAAATAGCTGAACGAAAGGACATCCGTGGGTTTATCAACACCGCGGTACTCCAGGTTCAGCCGATGGATTTCGGCATCACCCACAAGCGTAAGCATCAATTTGCTCATATTGTTTTTACTCGTACTGAAAACATCCTGAAAACGTTTTGCCTTAAATTTTGGCATCCCGGAGAGAATCTTGAGGCTACGGGAAAAATACCGCAAAAAAATCCGTCGCGATCCCGAAAAATTTTTTACCCGGTTTTCAAACTCCAGCTCAATCATGGAAATACATCAAAAGAATGAACATTCCCCCATCATTGTATCACTTTTCGGCAACCTGCTGAGAACGGTTCTGCCATCGGTGAAGAATTTCATAGGCGGCAATACCAAAGGCGGTGGCAACATTCAGTGAATTGGCACGACCAAGCATGGGAAGATCGATGGCAAAATCTACAAAAGGGAGAACTTCATCGCTGATCCCGGTGACCTCATTTCCAACCACAAGCGCCACTGGAAAAGGGTATTCAGCCCTTCTGTAATGAACACTCTCTTTTGTGAGTTCCAGAGCGCATATTTTGACCCCATTTTCTTTGAGTTTTACGAGGGTTTCACTCACGGTTGGGGTGTATTCCCATGGAACCACATCAACCGCGCCTAATGCGACTTTATCGATGTCCTTTCTTGGAGGGTGTCCCGTGATGCCGCACAGGAAAATTTTTTCGGCCATAACCGCATCACAGGTACGGAACATTGCGCCTACGTTATAAATACTCCTGATGTTGTCGAGAACAACAAAAAACGGAGTACGTTCCATGGCCCGGACCTGCTCAATTGACGGCTTGCTGGCTTGAATTTCTTCGTGACTGATCTTGTGGACGTTGGACATGATAACTGGAAGATTTCTTCAGAGCTTTCTGGAGCATGGCTTCGTACTCATCACGGGTGACCGGCTCATCAGGGCGGAAATATTCTCCTGCATCAACAACTCCAATATCAAGGGCAAAATTCACATAACGGGGGTACCACCAGCTTTCTTCCCGCAGCCCGTTAACATCGGCAAAAGAACTTGTTTGATCGCGGAGCGCATCTTCATTGCCCAGATCACGAATGAGTTCAAATTTTTCGCGCCATTCCATCAAGCTGGCTGCCCCCAGAATGACCTTTAAAGCCTGAATACGGCTCATATAGGCGCGGGGTGAAAAAGGGCTTCCTTTGACGTCAATATTGCCGTGAACCAGCCCCAGCATGGTCGCCAGATGAATATCTTCACTATAGGCATAGGCCGGAGAAACGTCAGGATAAAGCCTCAACGGGTCAAGAGTTACGCCATCAAAACGGGTCATGGCGGTAAAAACAAAAAAACATTCATCAAGATGGGCAAGGCAGTCTGCAATAAAAACAGCATTTTTCTTTTGAAGATCAAGCGCTTCTACCGCTTCATGAACAGCCTCGCCACGCGTCAGGTATTTGTTCGACACTGAAGTCACAGAAGAGTAACTTTGCCCATGAGCAAGAGGAAAACCACTGAGAACCAGAGTCAAAAAAAGCAGTGATGTTTGTATTTTTTTCATTACGGCCATAGCTAAAATTATAGCCAGAAATGAAAAAATGTAAACCAGCGAATTGAGCAAAACCTGGAGTTTGGAGTGCGTGGGGAGGGAATGAAGGGGGAAGGTGTGTCGTTTCAGGGGGGCTTTAATTATTGAATCAATCAATCGTTCAATTTCTTATTCGTTCATTTATTTTATAAATAAAAAAATTTATGGCTCCGCGAAAGAAGAGGTTCTCCCCCCACCTCCGCATCATTGGAACTGCGCCATACCCATGCCTACACCCAATCGTGCACGAACAACGGGCGGACACGGTACTCCCTATCAGAAATTTTTTGTCGTTGTCGACACTGTCTATGGTCAGGTCTATCGTCACGAAGTAGACACGACGGTGAAATGTCTATGTCCAAAAATGTCGGTTGGACGCGGATTCGCGTTAATATGCAAAACTGAATCTGGACTGATATCGACATTTGGCTTAGAATCGATGTCGACACTGTCGAGTTCATGTCAACTTCATGTCTATGGACAGTGTAAAGAGTATAGACAATAACTTCCTATGTACGATATAGACAGAAAAACCGCAAGCAGATTGTTAAAAGTATCTGTAAGGACAGTAGACAGGTATATCGTCGGTGAAAAAATTTCTCACGAGCGAAGAGATGGGAGAATATGGCTTGATAAAAAAGAAATTTTAAAGCTTCGGGCTCGAAAAAGAGTAGACATCGCAGTAGACATGTCGACACGTGATTTGTCTATGGACAAAGTGGACCTTATAGCAGTAGACACGTCGATCGACAATGAAGGAAACACTTTTCACGCCGTAGAGAACGAAGATGGAACGATCGAAGTACAGGAAGTTCCAAGAAAACCAGCCCATTCTCCACAGCCAAAAACCCCCCAGGACGGACCGGAAGTATACCGAAAACTCTACGAGCAACTTCAGGAGGAGCTGAAGGAAAAAGAGCAGCGCCTGGAAATGGCCAATTACCGTGTAGGTCAATTGGAGGCCCGTATAAAAGAGTCTATCCCTCTCCTGGACTACAAACGCGACCTGGCCAACGAACAGGCTGAAAAAGACCGTTTACGCAAAGATCTCGACGCCCATTTGATGGAGATCGAAATGGCAGCCAACAACTTCCGTGAGGAGCGTTTTAACAAACGAATTTACCTCATTTTGCTTTTCATCCTCCTCTTACTCCAGCCGCTCTGGTTCCTTTTTCCTCCGCAGTAGAGGGTTAGAGAACTTTTTCCATGGGAATAACGTCCTTCTGGTCGATGGTAATTTCTGCGCCGGCAACGCTTTCTTTAATGCGTTGGACAATTCCGCCAGGCTGGCTTAAAGCTTCGGACAGAACCTTCTTTTCACCAATACCACGGAAATGGTAAGGGGCTGTCAGGATCACACCGTTGAGGGAGATCTGGCCATTGGGGAGAGTATCAAAACCGACCGACGAGTTGGTGAGACGGACGTCATTGACGCTAATCGCCTCGGCCCCGGCTGACCACAGTTCGTTCACAATGTCGGTGAACCACAGGGCTGGAAGATTGTTCTTGATGGTGAGTTCAACGCCGGGGCCGTTCACATCCACATGCCCCGCAATGATTTTATCCTTTACGATTTCATCCTGAAGCGCTTTTAATGCCAGTTCCTGGTCGGAAGCTTTTGCCAGCTGGACCTCAAGATCCGCAATCTCTTCCCCCAGGTTTTCGTTGGTTGTTTTGAGAATCTGAATTTCACGGAAAACGTTCGCCCGGCTGTCACGGGCGAGTTTATCCTGAACTCCGCCAAAAGAACGGGACTGAAGCACGACCAGAAACCCCAGCAAAATACCGGTAATGATAATGGTCAGATCATGATATTTGATACGGTATTTCATGCGGTTAAGGATGAGTTGACTGAAGATACTTCAGGCGGAAATCGCCGTTATAGACCGGAGTGACCAGGTTATTCTTTGCTTCAAAACTGAACTGAACTTTCTGGCCTTTGACGCGTTTATGGAGGTCAGGAAGTGCCGTAGTGTCATTAAGCCTCTGCAGAATAAGATCAGGATCGCCAATAACGGTAACAGTAAACGGAGGCAACACATGGAAATTATTTACAAGAATAGTATTTCCAACCGAACTGATCGGGGTAGAAGCAATGACCCGCTGGTCGTTTATGGCCAGTGCCTCGGCCTGGGCACTGAAGACAAGGTTCACAATATCGCGCAAATCCGCAGCATGAATCAAAAACTGTTCGGACCCCTCACTGTCGTTGCGCTGGGCAAAAGGCCCGTCATTAAGCGTAAGGACAACTCCGTTCCCCCTGGCGCTTTCGAGCCCAATCTCTTTTTTAAGTTCGCTCAGAATTTCCAGGTTGTTTTTCTGGACGGTTAGTCCGGACTCTTTCTGTTTATCCTCAATCTGTTTACGGAGATTCAGGATCTTGGTTTTCAGCACGCCCTGATCATCGCTGTAGCTCTTAATGAGCTCTTGCTGAACCTTGTACTCATCGTAGGGGTATGAGCTGGCCGGGAGCGCACTTCGAAACTGCGCAGTAACAAGCAACCCCGCAAGCGTTCCGGTAACAACAAACGCGACAAGAACTTTCCAGCTGTATCCTTCTTTTTCCATAAGTAAGCAATGAGTTGCCCCCAGTGTACAAAAAAAACGGTAAAAAGTGAAACTTTCATGGCATCCTGTCAAAAAAAACCGTAAAATACGCACGCATTCCTTTACCAAAAAAGTTTGATAGGTGTTTTTGATTCAGGGTACGGCGGACTGACCATTTTGAAAAATTTCCTGAAAAATCTTCCCGAGTACGACTACATGTACCTTGGCGATAACGCCAGGGCTCCATACGGTAACCGCAGTACCGAAACACTCATCGGTTTTGCCGAACAGGCGGTTGAGTACCTTTTTGGTCAGGGCTGCACCTTGATTATTGTTGCCTGCAATACGGCATCTTCAAACGTGCTCAGACACCTGCAGGAAAAATATTTGCGAAAACCCGGCATAACAGACCGGAAAATCCTTGGGGTTATTAAACCGCAGGTGGAAGAAGCCGTCAGAATTTCCAGAACCGGGAGAATCGGCGTGGTGGGAACGAGAAGCACCATCGAAAGCAGAAGTTTCGATATTGAACTCAAAAACCTCAGGCCGGAAATCAGTGTGGCAAAACAGGCATGCCCTCTGCTGGTGCCTTTGATTGAAGAACACTGGCATAAAAAACCGGAAACCCGCATGATCCTGAAGAAATATCTGAGAAATATCAAAACCCATAACGTTGATACGCTGCTGCTTGCCTGCACGCATTACCCTTTTCTTTACGAGGAATTTTGCAGAATTATGGGGAAGAATGTCCACGTGCTTGACCCCGGGCCGGTGCTGTCAAAAAGTCTTCAGGACTACCTTCAGCGGCACCCGGAAATCGAAAAAAACTTAACAAAAAAGCAACAGCGAGTATACCTGACCACCGGGGATCCGGAAAAATTCTCTGCCATGGGATCCGAGTTTTTGGAACATACTCTTGGGAAAGTGCAGCATGTGGATCTCGTCACAAAAAAGGCCTCATAAAATATTTTCATGTTCACATCAATCCAGCAGCTTTTCAGTAAACCGGTTTACAGCACAAAAGAACGCTGGTGGTTTTTTGCCGGAATTGCAGCAATTTTTCTGACGTTTTTTTATGACGACGCCGTACTGCGTCTGGTGGGAATAAGCCGGATATATCCCGTAGACGCCTTCATGCTCTTCATCACGGATTTTGGGATGCTCTTCTGTGTGCTGGCCCTGCTGTTGTACCTTCTGCAACGCCGCAAGTTCAACGATCTCATGCTGTTGGGCATCACCGGGGCAACCTCCCTGGAGGTCAGTTACCTGCTCAAGGTTATCTTCCAGACACCCCGTCCCTACGCAGCGGAAGTGGTGGCCACGATCCCGTTAACCCAGGCTTCCGGCTTTGCCATGCCAAGTCTGCATACGGCATTCTGCTTTTCACTCTGGCCTTTTTTACCACGTTTTTTCCCGACAAAACGGCTGCAGATTTTTGCCAAGATCATGACCCTCACTATTGCTTTCAGCCGCCTGTACCTGGGCGTGCACTATCTGAGCGATATTATTGCCGGTGGCATCATCGGCTACGCCATCGCCAGATTTTATCTGTTTCTGGACGACGAACATCAGATACTCCGCTGGTTCATTCACCAGGTGAAGGACAAACTGGAACTGCGCCGTCAGGTGGCCCACATGGTGACCGGCATGACGATCGTACTCCTCCTGCGGTTACAGCTGCTGAATGAACAGCTCCTGTTCATTATTCTGATCCTGGGAGGGGTTCTGTCCGTGATGGTGCGCTACTGGAGAATTCCTTTTGTTGACCGGGTTCTGCTGTTTTTTGAACGCCCTGAAGACCTGAAAAACTTCCCGGGAAAAGGGTCCTTTTTCCTTGTGCTTGGCTCACTGCTCGCACTCCAGTTTTTCCCGTTCGACATCGCGCTTGCCTCAATCACCATCATGGCCGTCGGAGACGCCATCACAACTGTCATCGGAACCTACTTTGGAAAAATCAAAAACCCCCTCAATCCCAATAAACATCTGGAGGGAACATTATTGGCGATTATTGTCTCAACCTTTGCCGCCTTCTTTTTTGTGAGTTTCCCCCTGGCATTTTTTGGCAGTGTTGCCGGGATGATTTTTGAATCGGTGACCGTCCGATACATCAGCCAGATTATCGACGACAACGTTATTATCCCGGTGGTGGCCGGAATAACCATGACGCTGCTCAGTTAACCGCTAACAGGAGCATCAACCAGAGATTGACAGTCTTGCATGTCCGTGGTTTACTTTGCCACCGAATTTTCATGTACTCCAATCACACCTATGAATCCAGAAAAAAATACATGCCACCAGGATCACGGACCCGTTACCAGCGAGGAAACAGTCATTGATAATGACTGGGAAGGCCCGCTCAGCGGTGAATGGGAAGGAGAAGATGAATTTCTTCACGGAACACGTTTGGAAGCCAGAAAAAACCTGGAGCAACTTCTGAAAGCCAACGATATTTCACCGGTGCAGTGTACGGTTCGGCAACAGGAAAGAAATCCCGGCGAGCATTAAAAGTAACGGCAAGTATTTTCAGCCAGATCAGCAAAACTATTCCCACTCAATAGTACCGGGTGGTTTGTTGGTAACATCGTAGAACACGGCGGTAATACCAGGAATTTCATAAATACTGTCCGCCAGTTTTTGCAGCCGCTGGAGATCCATGCGGTAGAAACTTGCCGTCATGGCCTCTTCAGAACTGACCGGACGGAGCACAACCGACTCGCCGCTTTCACGGTTTACAGCCAGCGGCAAAAGCACCGTAGGAAACTGCCAGATATCACGCTGGAGTTTTTCCTGGACCAGGAAGTCTGAAACTTTAGCGTCAGCCTGCTGTAAAAGCTGGATTCTTTCAGGGGTAAGATAAACTTTCTGGACCTTCTGGGTCTCAATCTTGTTGGGAGCAAGAGTGAGCACAACCCGGTTAATCTCTTTGAACTCATTAATCAGCCGCGTCGCCAGTTTGTCCAGAACGTCAAAATCACAGTGCCCCATAATGGCCAGAGGATGACGGTATGTCCGGTAGTCTCCCTGGACGCCCACGCTCTGGATTGGGAGAATTTTCCCGGTGAGATTATAAGGTTTGAGAATCTCATCGATTTTCTTTTCCGCAATCATGTGGTGATCAGGATATTTTTCTTCCTGAGCACACAGACAGCGTACCGCCAGGCCCGGGCCCGGGAACGGATGACGCCAGACCATGGCTTCCGGGAGGCCAAGTTTTTCACCAACTTCACGGACTTCGTCTTTATAAAGCTGGGCAAGCGGTTCAATAATTTTTCCCTGTTTCATAAGTTCCTCAATCTGCGGAACGCGGTTATGGTGGGTTTTGATCTTGGCGGCGTGTCTGGTTCCTCCGGTTTCAATGGTGTCCGGATAAATGGTTCCCTGCCCCAGAATCCATTCCTCGGGGTTGAGGTTGAGTTCATTCGCTACATCCTGCTGGACCTCAAGAAAGAGATCACCAATAATTTTGCGTTTTGCTTCCGGATCATACTTGTCCTTGAGTGATGCAAAATATCTGCTGCTTTCATCACGGATATGCAGGTTGGCAAACCCAAGATTTTTGAGTGCAGTACCCACCTGTTCCCGCTCGTTCATGCGCAAAAAACCGGTATCAACAAAAAGCCCGTAGACGCGATCCGGTCCCAGCGCTTTTTCAAGCAATGCAAATGCAACCGTGGAATCCACTCCGCCGCTCACCATCAAAAAAACCTTTTTGTCTCCGACCTGTTTTTGAATGGATGCAATTTCCTGGGCAATGAAATCATCGATTTTCCAGGTGAAAGCCACCCGGCAAATATCCAGAAAATTCTTGAGGATCTGCATGCCATGAACAGTATGGACCACCTCAACATGGAACTGGAAACCGTAAAAATTCTTTTCAAAATTCGCAATCGCAGCATGTTCACCGGGGGACTGCCCAATAACCTCATAACCAGGCGGAAGCTCTTTGACCGAATCCCCGTGGCTCATCCAGACCGTCTCTTTTGCCGCCAGCCCCTTGAAGACACCCTCAGCTTTCACAACCTCCATTTCGGTTAATCCAAACTCACGGACGTGCGCCGGTTCCACTTTGGCTCCCTGCACGTAGGCCAAAAGCTGATGTCCGTAACAGATGCCAAGAATGGGAACACCAAGATCCAAAACCTTCGGGTCGCACTTGACCGAGTCGTGTTCATACACACTCTGGGGGCCACCGGAAAAAATAATTCCCTTGTACCCTTTCAGGCTTTCTGCCGGAGTTTCTCCATCAAAAATTTCGCTAAAAACGCCCAGCCTTCGGACACGGTTCGCAATCAGATGTGCGTACTGTCCTCCAAAGTCTAAGACGGCAATTTTATCCATGGGGCGGGTCAAGAAGGCAAGAAGTTGGCACCATTGTAGTGGAACACTTCTGAACTCTCAAGCGTTAAACATTATCGACCCAGGCGCTGAACAACCGTGATGGTTTTCGGGTTGGGGTTGAGAGGATTTCCATGGGTGTCTGCGATATTCTTCATGGTCACGGTGTAATGTTCCTCGTACTGCTGGGTCATGTTGCGGGTATGGAGAATAATGGCTTTGCCTTGATGCTCAATCCGGTCAATCTGGAGGTAATCCGTGGACTCCGGATGCTTTTTATTCAGATCCTTGAGTTCATAGTTCAAAGGATCCTCTGCGGCTTCATTGCTCACATTCTCGTTAAAGACAATGGTGATCTTGTTCAACTCTTCAATGGCCTGGTAGATAACATTTGGGGGAAGCCTGTCCGGCTGGATTTTCAGATAAAGTGAAAGATCGGACTGGAGTTCCTGCTGGTAGGTCGCCACATTTTCATGGGGAGTAAAATGCGGACTTTCAATGGTTGAGCCCTGTGGCGCCTCAAACGTTACACTGTAATAATCCTGGTCGGTTCCAGACTGTTTTGGAATATTCAGCTCGTACTCGTTCCCGTGGAGAACGGAAGCAGGCAGTTTGTATCTATAATACAGACGTGTTTTTTCTCCTGGACTTAAACGGACAACATTCCCAAAAACGGTATAAAGGCCATCATCCTTTTGCCAGAGGCTTTTCTGATTTTCACTTTTTGCTTCAAGCAGTTTGGCCCCGCGGGGAACAAAAGTCCGGAAAAACCCGGTATACTCGCCGTTCATGGGAACATCTTCGACCCCGTAATGGTCAACGTCGATAGTCACTTCAGCGATGAGATCCTTGCCGGCGGTTTCATCATTATCAACAAGTTTCAGATGATACTGAACGCGGCGCTGAATATAACGGTCAGATTTCATTCCTCCCAGGTTTGCCTCAACCACAGCCAAAAAATCCCCGCGCAGAGTTTCCGGCCACGCGCCGCTCCAGCTGTTGTCGGTGACCATCTTCTGCAGCGACGGATTCATGAAATACATCTGGATCTCTTTGGTAGCCAGGCTGTGGGCAATCGTGTCGCTCACTTTCCGGAGTTTCAACGGACTGAGAGCGATCTTTTTCATAAGGCGCTGGGCAAAATCTTTCAAAATGCCTTTGCGGTTCTGGAGGTCTTCCACATTGTGGCGGTCGACATTGTTCACCTCATGCTCCAGCATGCCAAAGAGCGAATTCTTGGTAAAAAGTTTCCCGTCCACGTCCATCGGGCCGACCGCCACAAGCAGGTCTTCCAGGAAGGAGTAGTTCACGGCAATAACACCGTCAATCTTCAGATCAGGCTTGGTCAATTGAAGCATTCGCACAAGCTCTGTGGCAGTTTTTGGATAATCAGGATTGTAATTGGCATCGCGGAAGGTGTAGCCCTGATACCACCGGTCAGCCAGAAGCTGCTTCATGGGGTATGGCGGCTCCTGGTAAGAATGATTATCAACGTCTCCATACACATCCTGGATATCCAGTCCGGCCAAAAAACCGTACCGGAACTTCACAATCCCATAAGAAGAAACAAACCCGCCGGCCGGCCGGAGCTCATTATTATTCTGGAAAACCACAAGATAGTTTCTGGAACCAAACGGGAAACCGGTTATTTCCCCAAAATAGGGAAGAAAAACCCGGAGTCCTCCCAGCGATGAAAGCACATACATCATGACAAAAACCACCAGCCCGGTGATCCCCACAAGCCACGGATGTTTTTTCCGCACGCCGGTATTATTTCCGGATTTCAACCGCTGAAAGGCAGATTTCAATTGTTCCAGGATCTTTGGCATAGGAAAGATATTACGCCTCAGGCTTCATAAGTGGGAACAGCACCGTATCTTTCAAATTATCCTGATTCGTCAGAAGGGCAACAAAACGGTCAATGCCCATACCCCAGCCGGAAATTGGCGGCATGCCGTGCTCCATGGCCGTCAGGAAATCTTCATCCATTGGCATGGCTTCCTCGTCGCCGGCATCTTTTGCCGCTGCCTGGCGCACAAGCCGGTCACGCTGATCAAGCGGATCCACAAGCTCAGAGTAGGCGTTCACAATTTCCCAGGAGTTCACCAGCAGCTGGAAAGTATCGGCAAGCCGCGGATCGGTATCGTTACGGCGCGCCAGCGGTTTCGTATCGACCGGATGCTGGATAACAAAACAGGGCTGGATCAGATGGGGCCTGCTCACTTTCTTGTAGAGGGCATCACAGAGATTGCCGTAGCCCATGGTCTCAGCCTTTTCAATAACGATTTTTTTCTTCTTTGTTTCAGCTCGGAGCGCATCGGCGTCCCCGTAAGAATCAAGAATATTGATGCCGGAATCTTTTTCAATAAGTTCAACAAACTTCAGGCGTGGCCATGGCGGGGTAAAATCGATGATCTGTTCTTTGCCGTCACGGTCGCGGCAGGTTACTTTCAGGTCCCCCTTGAGTTTCTGAAGAACTTCAACAATGAGCTTCTCGGTAAAATTCATATTGTCTTCGTAGTTCCAGTAAGCACCGTAGTATTCAAGCATGGTGAACTCCTGGAGGTGTGAAGGATCAATCCCTTCATTGCGGAAACATTTCGCAAACTCATACACACGGTCAAATCCTCCAACAATGGCGCGCTTCAGGAAAGTTTCAGGAGCGATCCGGAGGTTCATTTGAATATCCAGGGCGTTGTGATGGGTCGTAAAAGGCTTTGCGGCAGCGCCAGAAGGAATACTCGTAAGGATGGGTGTTTCAACCTCCACAAACCCCTGGAGGTCCAAAAAAGTACGCATGTGGGTAATCAGCCGGGTTCTAAACAGGAACCTTTCATAGGTTTCCGGGTTCACCACCAGATCAAGGTAACGTTTGCGGTATTTGGTTTCCTGGTCAGCAAGGCCATGGAACTTTTCAGGGAGCGGCCGTAACGTTTTCCCAAGGAGAACATAGGTCTGCACCAGCAGGGTCAGTTCTCCGTGTTTGGTCATAAAAAGCTCTCCTTCAACACCCAGAAAATCCGCCATGTCAATTTTCCGGAGAAGTTTGTACTGTTCGGCGCCCAGAAAATCCTGCATAAAAGCCACCTGCATTTTGCCGCTGTGATCCTGAATCTGGGCAAACGTCAGCTTGCCATGGGGGCGCATCAGCACAACGCGTCCGCAGATTTTGATGGTGGCGTTCGGTTTGGCGGTAATCTCTTCGAGTGATCTGAGCTCAGACTTTTCTGCGTGGGCACGGACATCACTTACGCTGTGGGAGCGTTCAAACCGTTCCGGATATGGTTGTATTCCAAGCGCACGAAGTTCCTCCAGTTTTCGCTTTCGTTCCGAAAATTCATCAGTGACTTGCAGGGGTTGATTCGACATACAGATTCTGAAAATAAAGCCTCCATACTCTAGCATAAGCCGCCCGAATCATCAAAGCCACCCGGAAGGGAAATATTGACTTTTTGATGACAGAACCGGTACGCTAAACCCTATTCTTCATATCATCAATACGTTATGGGGACACAAGAAACAGCGAGTGAACAACGTAAACGGCTATCGATAACAGAATACGTGAACCGGATGGGTATGGTGGACACCGCCTATGATCCGGTTTCACCCCGTCATGCCCAGAGAATTGATGATGAGTTTGAAGGTGTACTGGAAGGCGAAGACTGGGATGAAGAAACGCACCGGTACATTCACGATCTGGTGAGCGTTATCCCCGGAATAAAAGTGTATACCCGCGCCATGATGAGTGAGGAAAATCTTCAGGCGGGAAAAACTCTGAACGATCCTTCTGCAGTGGATTATTACGAAGTATGGGCCTCGGACCACGAGGTAACAGAGAAACTGATCATCAACACCCGGGATCCGGCCCGCGCACGGGAAATCCACCGGGTACTTTCAGAAATGATCATCCAGAAATCCGCACCGCGTGAAGCAATCGACTGGCTGATGTATGAAAGTCCTTACGCCAGCATGACTTCAGCAGAAAACCCTGAAAACCGCCTGATCGACGTCATTACTGCAACAGTCAGAAGAAGAATCGCCGCCTATTCACCGGAGAAATAACAAAACCCGGAACGCTGCTCGCTACTCCATCATCTGGGCGAATTTATCTGCAGCGCGGCTTTTATCAATCGTCAGGAAGCGCATCTGTTCCTTCTTGAAGCCAAGTTCAACATGGCCCGTTGGACCGTTACGATGCTTGCGGATGAAAATATCGGTGACCCCGGGACGCTGGCTGTCTTCCTCGTAATAATCTTCACGGTACATCATCATCACCACATCGGCATCCTGTTCAATGGCGCCGGATTCACGAAGGTCTGAAAGCTGAGGGATCTTGCTGGGGCGGAGCTCAACGGCACGGCTGAGCTGTGAAAGTGCCAAAATCGGAATGCGGAGTTCACGGGCCAGCGACTTAAGTGACCGTGAAATTTCCGAAATTTCCTGAACACGGTTGGACTGGTTCATGCCGCCCTTTCCGGTGCTCATGAGCTGGAGATAATCAATCACAAGGAAGTCCAGGCCATTCTCCATCTGAAGACGACGGGCTTTGGCGCGGAGTTCGGCAATGGAATTGCCCACGGAATCATCAATAAAAATTTTCATGGCGTAAAGTTCATCCATGACCGCACCAATACGCATAAAGTCAGCCTCGGTCAGTTTGCCGGTGCGGAGCTTCCAGCTGTCGACGGAAAGAAGTGAACAGAACATACGCTCAACCAGCTGTTCCTTGGACATTTCCAGCGAAATGACCCCAACTGCAAAACCTTTTTTGGCAATATTCTGGGCAATGTTGAGAGCGAAAGCCGTTTTACCCATGGAAGGACGCGCTGCGAGGACAATCAGGTCAGCAGGCTGGAAGCCGGAAAGCATGTTGTCCAGGTCGTGGAATCCGGTTGGGACGCCGCGGTATTTATCTTTGGTTGCAGGGTCATGGAGTTCAGTGATCTTGTCGTAGGTCGCATTCAAAATGTCCTTAATATGGACAAACCGGTCTTTCAAAAAGGTCTGGGAAACTCCAAAGAGATTTTTCTCGGCCTCTTCCAGCAGATTTTCAATCGGCTCATCCTGGTTGAATCCCAGCGCGGCAATGGCGTTCCCCGCGGTGATCATGCGGCGGAGCGTGGATTTCTGTTTCACGATCATGGCGTACTGAAACACGTGCGTTGCCGTGGGAACTTCATTCGTGAGTGCCGCCAGGTAGGACGCGCCGCCGATACCTTCAAGCTGTTTGCGGTCATCCAGGATGCTCGTCAGCGTGAGCAGATCGATCGGTGAACGCTTATCAAAAAGATCGTTCATCGCCTGATAGATGAGCGCGTGGCTGGCATGATAAAAATCTTCTGCTTTCAGGAAATCCGCCACTTTCGTAATGGCATCCTTATCAATGAGGAGGCTTCCAAGCGTGGAGCGCTCGGCATCCATGCTGTGCGGGGGGACTTTAAAAAGTTCGTCACTCATTGGCAAACAGAAAAAGTTGAATACAAGGTGGGATGGGAAGTCCAGTTTCCCAAAAATTCAGATTTTTTTCAAAGCTATTTCATCTTTACCACCTATCATGGGATTTTGAGGGCATTGAGACAATCTGTTCCTTTTTTCAACAGTTCTTGAACTGAGTAAGAAATGATTATGGAGAGTTTTCAAGTGAAAAACAGCAGGCAAAAAGGAAGATTCGGCGAGGAAACGGCCAAAAAGTACCTTGAAGCAAAAGGGTACAGCTACATCGCCGGAAATTTTCACATCCAGGGCGGCGAAATAGATATCATCATGAAAAAGAATGATATAATCGTCTTTGTCGAAGTAAAACTGCGCACCGGAATGCAATTTGGTTCAGGCACGGAAGCTCTGAACAGAAACAAAAAACACAAGCTCCTGCGCACCATTTATGTCTATCTTTCACAACACCGGGGCATAAAATGCTGGCAGCTGGACCTCGTGAATATTCTCTACGATCAGACAGGGCATAGAGCCTTTATCCAACATTTCGCCAATATACTGGAACTATGATTGCTCAAGACGTACAACGGAAAATCTGGATGGCCATTCTTCTGGGAGGAGTTGGTTTGGGGGTTCTCTTTATGATCTGGGCAGTTTTTTTGAACCGCGGAACCATCCTGGTGAAAGCCAAATCTCCCTACACCATGGTGATTGAAGGGCTCCGGACTGAAAACTGCAGTACTGATGAATGTTCCACCGTGGTGGCCCCGGGAAACTACACCTTCACCATCCAGAAACAGGGCTACAGGTCCGTAACAAAGAACATCACCGTCCCTTTTGGAACACCGTATCAGGACGCCATCACACTCCAGTTTATTCCCGTCATTGGCGAAGCCGGGAAGGACACCGAAGCAGATTTTATGGATAATTCCGTGCTCACTGATGATGAAAAAAAATCATTGAATATTCCTGAATCAACAAGAATTTATGCGGATGAAACCGGGAAATTTTTCTCCTATCTCATTCGCAATCCGGAAAATTTTCATCAGACGCTGTATCTCACAGGCCGCAATGAAACAGGGCAACTGACCAAGCCGCAAATCGCCACATCTTTTTTGCGCGATCTGGAAAAGTTTACCATCGCCCCGTCTTCATCCGGCAAAAAAATTGCCGTCATCGACCAGGCTCCCGATCAGTCAACGCTCTATGTTGTTGATATGGAGGCAAAAAACCGGGCATCTCTTTTGAACTATCCCGTGATCAGGAATATGAAATGGCTTCCGCTTTCCGACGATTTTTTGTTTGAAGCCAAAGAAAAATCCGATACAGCTGAATCAGTTTTTCTCTATCGCTGGGACGATGGGAAAACCACAAAACTCGAGCTGAAAACCGAGCTGACGGCTGTAGCACCGGTGAGTAAGAATCGTATTATAGCGGTTACCAACCAAAAACTCCCGGAGGGTTCATCGGTTTCATCACTGGAAGGACAGCTGGTCCTGCTGGGGGAAAACCAGAGCACAATTGAAGTAAGCGCAGGGGTAAGAACCATAAAAACACCGCTCTATCTTTTCGTGGATTACTCCCTGATTTCCAACCAGGGAAGGCTGATAACTTCAATCAGCTCAGATCCATTCCCTGAAAAAATAACCGCAGCCACCGGAGGAAAAGCAGTGAATTTTCTTCAGGGTGACAAAGTTTTTCAGCTGAAATTTGAGGAATAACTTCCCGCGATGATGAACCGCATTGAACAGGTACGGACAAAGCTTCAAAACGAAGGCAAAAACATCATCAATCTTTCTTCCGGAAACCCGGGAGAGTTTGGGATACATTTTCCCACGAACATCCTTGAACGGGGATTCCAAAAGTTTCTGCAACATCAGGCATATTTTCCTGAGCCAAAAGGCAATATCAACGCAAGAAAAGCCGTACAGAAATGGTACGAATCGCGCGGCCTCAGCATCAGTCCGGACCAGATCATCCTGACCTCCGGAACAAGTGAAAGTTACCTTCACCTTTTTCGGCTGCTGGCAAATCCTGGCGATGAAATACTTTTCCCGAACCCCGGGTACCCGCTTTTTGAACATCTGGCGTCCATGACGAATATCTCCCTGAAGCACTACCGCCTGTTGGAAGCGCGTGGCTGGCAGATCGATCCGGACGAACTGGAGTCAACCATCGGTCCAAAAACTCGGGCCATTGTTCTTATTTCACCCAACAACCCCACCGGTTCCGTCCTCAGCGCGGAAAGTGTGAAGAACGTTCTGGATATCGCAAAAAAACATAGTCTTGCGGTCATCAGCGACGAAGTTTTCAGCGAGTTTATGTACGACGGACAAATATTCCCAAGACCGGCACAGTTCAGCAGTGATGTGAATATTTTTACCCTCAATGGAGTATCAAAAACCTATGCTCTTCCGGGGTTCAAAATGGGCTGGATAGTGGCTACAGGACCAAATGCGGCACGCTTCGTTGATAGCCTTGAAATCACGGTGGACGCCCTGCTGGCCGCCAATCAGATTACCCAGGCGCTGCTCCCCGATATTCTGGACCAGGGAGAAAAGTTTCTAGTGGAGTATCGTGAACGTCTGGAAAAAAACAGAAACATCATAATGCAAACGTTGGGCGGAAAAAAACAGGTCAGTTTCCAAAAACCCCAGGGGGGATTTTATCTTTTTGCGCGCATTGAAGGATACGACGGAACGGACGAAGATTTTACGATTGAGTTACTGGAAAAAGCCGGAATATTTGTTCACCCCGGATACTTTTACGATTACGAAAAAAGCCTCCATATCCTGGTGAGTTTTCTGATGGAGGCTTCTGTATTGCAGGCTGCTGCGGAAAGGCTGCTGGAAACAATGAGACTAGCGTGAAGCTGACGGTGATTTTGGAGGTTTTGGAGGAACGACTCCTGGATCATTCATCATGTCGGCCATACGCTGGTTTGCCGTGCGCTGTTTCACGCGGACATCGTCCAGATTCCTGTTGAGCTGGAGAAGCCCACGATAGTACTCGAGTTTTTTCTGGAACGTAGCGATAACCTTATCAGGATCATTGCCCTGGGCAGGAGCTTCCATATCAGCCTCGCTGCCTTCCAGAATCGCACGGGTAGCCGGAATATCGATGGTGGATTTTGTCTCGGATGGACCGGTTTTTTTCTCATCGTACGTAACGGTTCCAACCTTTTTTCCGGAATTTTTTTCAATATCTCCAATTTTCTCTTTTGCAATGGAAGTATTGGTAATATTGGCGGCTGTCACGGCAGCAATCACCTGTTTTCCGCGGTCAGCAATAAGTCCGTCGATGGTCTTCGTAAGTTGTCCCATAAACTCAACGGCGGTATAAAAATCTTTTGGAGTTCGTGCGGACTGAACGAGTGTTTTGGCCTTGGACCAGGCATCGCGCGCGCGCTGAAGATTCATGACGTTTACATCAGAAATTGATGTTGGTTTATCTTTTGGCGCAGGAGCAGACTCATCAATAAAGGTCAGTTTGGAACCGTCAGTTTTGTAGGGACTGATGGAAGCATAGACCGGCCCCTCCATCGGAGCAAAAACCTTATCAAGAGCCTTCTTCTGTTCGTCCAGCTGTTCATTGAGATTCTTGCGGAGTTTTTCAGCATCCTCAGCTTTGACCAGACACTTATCAAGATCGGCCTCTTTCATTTTTACATCGTCCTTGCATTCCTGAAGCTCAGCAACAGGGGTTGGTTCCGGTTTCTGTTCGGGCTTCTGCACAACTTTTGGTTCCTGCTTTGGCTGATAGCCGTCATTTTTTGGAACAATAATAACCTTTGCAAGTTTTGGAGCAGGTGGGTAAGCAACAGGTTTTTTTGGAACGGACGCATCAACGCTGCTGACCGGGAGTGGTGCAGAAGTAAGAGGATTTGGGACGGTAGCAACCGGTATTGAAGGTGTTGGAGCTGGGGTCTGAACCTGGGCAACAGTTGCAGATGGAGCGCTGCTGGCGGAAGAACTGGCCGTGGCAACCGGCGGAACATCAACATGTCCCGGGTGATTGCCATTGCAGCCCTTTTGGCAGCTTCCACTGCTCATAACAGTCGCACCAACAACAATGGCCCCGGCAGTCACAGCTTTTCTGGCACCAGAGCTGCTTGGAAGAAGTTTTTTGAAAAAACCTCCAATGCTTGAAACAAGTTTTGATGCCCCGGCTTTGATTTCGGCAAAAAGTGAAGGCTTGAGTGGCAATGGATACTCAGGATCCGGAGCCTGCTGCGGCGCTGGTTGTGGTTTTGGCAGTGGAGCGACATCTTTCGGATCAAGTCCGGCCCGTTTTGCCAGTCTTTCCATGCGTTCCTGATTGCCCATCACGACGCCCCGAACTCCTCCTACCCCTGGGAGTTTTTTGGCATTTTCTTCAGGTGTTACGCCAGTAAGAATATTTCCGGCAGTATCAGAAAGTTTCTGGAAAACGCCTCGGCTTTTTCGTCCCAAATCAAAATGCTGGCGTTCCCGCAAGGCATCAAGCTGGTCGAGTTCAATCTGCCTGGTCATTTCAGTATCAAAAGCCTCCTTTTTTGCAATTTTTTCATTCCAGGCGGCCATGACCTCATCAAGATTGTCAGAATCAAGACGGGGGTCAGCCTTTTCGTTCTCAAGAAACTGTGAAACAAATCTTCTGGTATCATTCTGTGCCGTTACAACCTGGGCGTTGATTCCAGCGGTGAGCTCTTCAGGGTCGGGAGTTACCACAGTGTCGCGGCTGCTGAATGCGGCAGTATCCTGCGGATCAACAGTATCAACAACAATTTTGACACTGGGTGCCGGAGCCTGCTGGTTTGAGCCAAGGGCCGGGTTAACACGGACTCCACTGTCCTGTTCTGTTGCAGGCGTTACTTCAAGTTGTTCAGCTGCGTTCATTTGATTCGATGACATACGGAAAGATTTTGTTAATAAATGTGAGAAAGAGAAGAATAAAGAATTTCGTCGCACGAGTTATAACTCCCGTGATGAGTGAATATTACAAACTGTCAGGTGTAATAATGGTTACACCTGGGGCGGGGACATTAATAGGTTTACGGCTAAAAGCAAGGGTATCTAGTCTTTCGATTTCAGGATTTTATTAAAGAAATTTCATGGCCGGGTGTTAGCATTGGCGCATCTTGTTGTAACCGCCATGGCATCGAAAATTTTTTCCTGTTTTGTTGACGGGATGGAGGCCAGAAAAATAGAAGTGGAGGTGGATATTCTCCACGGCCTGCCCGGGCTTTCCATTGTTGGCCTGGGCGACACCGCAGTACAGGAAGCCAAAGAACGTATCAGGTCCGCCATCAAAAATAGTGGGGCAACCTACCCGCAGCAGAAAAAAATCATCAATCTTGCTCCGGCTCATTTGCGGAAAAACGGAGCATGCTTTGATGTTCCCATGGCTATAGGACTGCTTGAAGCTTCCGGTCAGATACGGGTATCACCCGAAACCATTTTTGTTGGTGAACTGGCGCTCAATGGAGATATCCGGCCGGTAAAGGGGGCACTTTCCATTGCCATGTTTGCCCAAAAACATGGGAAAAAACTTTTTTTGCCGCGGGCAAACGCGGAAGAAATTTCCATTCTCAATCCGGACAATGTGCATCCGGTGGATACACTCCTGGACATCATTGAACATTGTACCTCCGGACGGCAGGTACCAGCCTGGATGAAAAAAGATGTCCCCACGGAAGAAACTGTCGCGCCGCTTCCGGAAGTTGATGTCTGCATGATTCAGGGGCAGGTCACGGCAAAACAGGCCATAAAAATCGCGGCGGCCGGCGGCCACCACCTGCTTATGTACGGACCTCCGGGGACGGGAAAAACCCTGCTGGCCCAGGCAATGCAGGGCATATTGCCGCCGCTCAACACGCAGGAAAAACTGGAAGTGATGCAGATATACTCGGTGGCGGGGCTTCTACAGGGCCACGAAGACAAATTCCATTTTCCTCCCCTGAGAAAAATTCATCAGACCTGCACGCTGCCGGCACTTCTTGGCGGAGGTCAAAGCGCGCAACCCGGTGAAATATCACTCGCCCATCACGGCATACTTTTTTTTGACGAAATAGCGGAGGCTCCCCGAAGGCTGCTTGAATCACTCCGCCAGCCGCTGGAAGAAAGAAAAATTACCGTAAACCGTCTCCATCATCATGTGGAGTATCCCGCCGGTTTTACACTGATAGCTGCCATGAATCCCTGTCCGTGCGGGTATTACGGATCAAAAGAAAAACCCTGCATTTGCGGCAACAGTGCCATCGTTCTCTACCACAAAAAAATATCCGGGCCGATCATGGACCGGCTGGGAATGTTCATCAGGCTTCAAAGAGAGCCGGTAAAAGTTACCAGCGAACCGGAACCAGTCACATCCGCCATGATGTATCGTGATATCAAAAACGCCCGCCAGAGGCAGAGGGAAAGATTCCAACATCCAACCATGCTGAATGCGGATATCACGGTGAACAACATGAGGAAATATTGCATTCTTGACCCGGAGGCCGAAAAAATTATTGATGAAGCGGCAGAGAAGCACAAATTATCCAACCGCAGTCTGCATAACATTCTGAAAGTTGCCCGAACTGCTGCTGACCTGAACGGTCATGAGAATATTACTGTCGATGACGCAAATGAGGCGCTTGTATTCCGGATACAGCCAACGTCACCACTGATCTAGCGGCGCGGATGAACAATACTGACCGGTGTTCCCTTCAACGCATCGAGACCCACGAATCTGAAAGTTTCACCGTCAGCATTGCTGGCATCAAGCCCGTCATGGTCAAATTTGAGCTGTAAACGGTCACCGGGCGGAGCCTGTGTGCTCACTTCGCCCACCAGCTGCAGGGTGAGAAGCCGGTTGGCACTGAGTCTCAGCATCAGATTCCGGAAAGAGCCTTTCCCCTCAAAAAAAGAAACCTCACCAAGCAGGCGGTCGCCAAAATAGAGCTTCAAACGTTTCAGGTCATAGGGATGGGCGATTTCATCAAGAACAAAAGTCATGCCATGAACAAATCCGTCATCCGACGGACTCAGGGTGAAGCGGAGCAGGTTCACATCTTTTTCACCGGGAACAGCAGCAAGGGGCCCTGTTGGTTCTTTGGTCACCGTCATCACCGGCCCGGAATCAGGGCTAGCAGAAAGGGTATTTTCCTGCGCCGCGCCATGAACCGGCATGGCTCTTTCCTGTGAGGGTTGAACATCGCCGGTCCAGTGAAACTGAAGATTCAAAAGTTCAAAAGCCCCAGCTGAAAAAACTACAGCCAGCACAAAACCGATCGACATCATGAGAAGGTCATGACGAAAGCGAAAAGATGCCTGGGGGCGTCCATACTTTTTCCCGCGTCGTTGAGCCATAGTTTTTCAGGAAGGTATCTTCCTATTATACCACTTTCCATGCCTCTTGAAAAAGGCTATAATCACGACCACAACTCATTTTTTGCCATGAATCAACAGCTCCAGAAGTTTATCGTGGAAGGGCAGCAGCAGCTGAAAGGTACAGTTACCGTCAGCGGATCAAAAAACGCCGCGCTCCCCATCCTTTGCGCAACACTCCTCACCGACAAAATCTCCGTCATTGAAAATGTTCCGGATATTGCCGACATCCATACGCTGTTTAAAATTTTTGAAGAGTTGAACGTCAAAGTGGAGTTCAGTAATCACCGCGCAACCATTGACCCTTCCGGCCTGAGTCTGGCGAAAATCACGGATAAATACATTAACAGCATGAGAGCCTCAATCCTGTTGATCGGTCCGCTGCTCCAAAGATTTCCAGAAGTACACATACCCTTTCCAGGAGGCTGTGTGCTCGGTAAACGTTCCGCCTCGGCGCATACCTACGGCTTTCGGGCCCTGGGAGCTGAAGTACTGGATGAAACACAATCCCTGCATGTCAAAAGAACAGCACTGAAGTCCGCCAACGTCATCATGCCGGAACTGAGCGTGACGGCAACGGAAAATCTCGTCATGCTGGCCTCCCTTACGCCAGGAAGAACCGAAATCCGCCTGGCTGCCATGGAGCCCCATGTCCAGGATCTCTGCAAAATGCTGAACAGCATGGGGGCAAAAATTCAGAATATTGGCAGCCATCATCTGATCATCGATGGCGTAGAAAAACTTGATGGAGCAAAATATGCCATCACCGGTGATTACCTTGAAGCTGGAACATTTGTCATTGCCGCGCTGGTCACCGGAGGTGAGGTGACGGTAAAAGGAATTCCGACTGAACAGCTCGACAGTTTTTGGCAAAAACTTCAGGAAGTCGGAGCAAAATTCGAACTAAAAGAGAACGAAGTAACGGTGTATCCAGGTCAAAATTTGCGATCAGTTGAAATGCTTCACACTGCGGTATATCCAAGTTTCCCGACAGATCTGCAGGCGCCGTTCGCCATCCTGCTTTCCCAGGCCACTGGCACCAGCAAGATTTTTGAGACACTTTTTGAAGGAAGACTGAACTATCTTTTCGAGCTCGAAAAAATGGGTGCGACCATTCAAATGCTGAACCCCCATCAGGCCAGCATTACCGGGCCAACCAAACTGAAGGGGGTACCGATCGCCAGTATTGATATCCGTGCCGGTGCCGCCATGGTTTTGGCAGCGCTTTGTGCCCGTGGCACCACCGAAATTTCCAACATCAAATACATCGACCGCGGCTACGAAAAGATCGATGAAAAACTGCGGAGCCTTGGAGCAAAGATTCAGAGAATAGAAGAATAAGGGGAGGCTGCCGCTACGCTTTTTTGCGCGCTAACTAACCGCAGCGCCCACTTTTTTGTGTACACAACCCCTATTTCGCCCCCGGAGAAGCCAGAAACCTTTCAGCGGCAACCGGCGGCCATTTGGGATGCCCGGCAAAAAGCTGCCGTACCTTTTCCAGTGTCGCACCGGTGTTTTTTGTATCATCAATCAGCACAATTTTCTGACCGGCGGCTGCAGCCTCAAAATCCTCATCAGCGTGAAATTCATTGAGGAGAAAGTCCTTATCCGTTCGTTCAATCGCATAACCAAAACGGGTGCTGGGTACAGAAGGAGTGGAAACAGCTTTCGGGTTGAGCAGAAAAAGTTTTTTCCCGACCGGAAGCTGCTCCAGAAATGGCTTGAGCCCAAGAACCCCGGCATAACAAAGCAGAGTGGGAATATGTTCTCCCTCATAGAGTTCAGCAGCCAGATCCCGGAACCGGTCCTCAAAAAGCTGGAAACCCTGACGGTAAATTTGCGCCACTTTTTTCCCGTCCATGGAGTGTTCACGAAATGCAGGCTCACGAAGCTCCAGAAACTGTTCAAGCACCCGGCTGTACAGTTGCGGGTAATCACCTCCCTGGGCTGTATTTTGCAGAACCATTTCCAGAATTTTTCGCTGCTCATCAGGAAAATGGTCAAGAAATTTCATGGCAAGATACAGCCCCGTTCCCTGGTACTGGGGTTGCAGCATGGACTCCACCTCATTCTTGCCAAACTGCGCATCGCGGTAGCGGGCGGCATACGTCACAGTTTCGGGAAGGTAAACAGCCGGAGGCAGCGCAACGCTTTTTTTTCCAAACAGCGAACGGACAGCCCGCTGAATTGAGACAAGCAGTCCGTCAGTTTTCTGCTGGTTGGGAGTTCCGGATTGTTCAGGCTCAGCGCCCTTTTCACGATCAATCATCAGAATATTATATCATGTTTTTGCCCTCATTTCCCAAGAGAACGCACGTCCAGGCGGTACCCGTCACTGACCGCTTCAATGGTGCCATCAAGATCTGTCCGGTATGTTCTGATCTTGCGTTCACGAAAATGGTCCATTGTTTCTGGGTGAGGATGATGAAACTTGTTGTTCACCCCGCAGGAAATGGCGGCATAAAAAGGCCGGATGCGGTCAAGCAAAGCAGGGCTGCTGCTGGTATGGCTGCCATGGTGGCCGGCCTTATAAAAATCTGCATAAAGATTTAGCCCGCTGTTCACTATTCTGGTCTCTCCCTCAATTTCCAGATCACCGGAAAAGTAAAAACTTTTTTCACCATAAAGAACCTTCAGGACCAGTGATCCATTGTTCTGATTCACAAAATTTTTCCCCTGCTCCGATTCAAAAGGAAAAATCATATCCAGAAGAACCGTGCCCAAAACATAATCCTGCGGCACACCGGAGTGGTTCTTTGCGCCGGCATACAGAACAGGAACATGGCGTTCAGCAACGGTTTCCAGAAAAGCCTCATAGCCGGCATAATGGTAAGCCGCCCCACTCATCATCACCTGCCGGACACGGTATCTTTTCAGGACCTCGACCAGCCCGTTCACGTGGTCTGCGTGAGGATGGCTGAGAATAATCAGGTCGATGGTTTTGTCATAAAAGGGCATAAAACGGCCAAGCTCCTGCAGCACCCGGTCATCAGGACCTCCATCTATCAGGACATGTTCGCCGCCGGGCAGCTGCACCAGAATGGCGTCCCCCTGCCCAATATCCAGGACAAAAACGTGGAGCTTTCCATCGGGCAAAGAACCCAAGCACAAAGCAAGAAGTCCCACCAGTCCACCAAGAATTCCCGCCGCAGTTTTCTGAAAAACATTCATCATTTTCATGCTAGTAAAACCACCTGACAGAAACGTGAAAAAATCCTGAATTCTCCGCAACAAGGAGTACCAAAAAAGCCTTCCCGTACGGAAAGGCCTTCTTGGCTATCTATCTCTATCTCTCTAAGGAGATGACGTATGTAAGCCACGCAACTATTTGCGTGCAGCGTGCTTCTTGCGGCGTTTAAGAAGTTTTCCAAGACCCATGGAACCAAAGAGCAGGAGTCCAAGTTCCGGACCAGTCTGTGGAAGAGTGAAGGTTGTTGTAACACCGGCACTCGCATTACCAAGAGCGTCCATGGCAACCAGCTTGAAGAAGTACTTCACGCCTGGAACAATGTTGGTAACATCAAATGTATTTGAAGTTGGGCTGACATCAATACCGGCACCGTAGGTGACTCCATCGGTGCTCATGTAGAGAACATATTTTGCCAGGTCCCCAGCACTGTTCAGGCTGCGGGTCCAGTTCAATGTAACAATGAGCTGTTTCACCATTGCAGCGGTGAAATTGGTTGCATCTTCAGGTGCAACCTTATCCTGACCAGCCTGCTGGGTAGACTGCTGTGTGGCCTGCTGGGTAACAGCTGCACCGGATTTGCCGGTAAAGACGGTTGCATTATTTTCAACGCTCATCGGAGCACCTTTACTGTCAACAATGTCCACGGCAATCAGGTTGTAAGCCATCGGTTTCATAGCGGCTGTTAAAAGAACAGCTTCTGTTCCGGCGGTATTCAGGCTCACTCCGGTAATATCAAGAGTGTTTTCAATAGTCTGTTCCTCGGTAATAATAAAGTTCTCGGCAGGATTTGCCTTCAAAACGACCGGCTTGTTAAAGACAACCTGGACATGATTCCCATCAAGTGCCTGGACAGAAACAAGTTCAGGTCCCTTGGCAGCCTGCTGGGTTTGTGCCGGCTGTGCCTGCTGGGTTGCAGCAACAATGTCGGTTCCGGTGAAAGCAGCGGTGTCTGAAGTTCCGCTCACCACAGGGTTTCCTGCGAGATCTTTCACATCAATACCCGCAGTCAAAATGTAGGAAGCACCGGCCTGCTGGTTTGCTGTTTCCAGCACAACAGACTTGCCGCTTGAATCGGCTGCGTCCAGGACAACAGTTTTTACCAGGAGCTGTACGGACGTCGTATCGTTTTTAATGCTGAAAGCATTTTCAGGGTTTTTTGCAGGAAGTTTGACCGCTTCATTAAAAGTCACACGGACATGGTTCTTATCAACAGCCTCAGCCTTGCTGACCTTTGGAGCCTCTTTGTCCGCGGCACCGTGAAGAGGAGTAGCACTGGCTTCTACACTGTAATTTTCACTTTCATTGCCTGCTGCGTCGTACGCGGTAAGGGAAAAATAGTATTTGGTTCCGTTGGTAAGACCGGTGAGGTTGTAAGTAATCTTGTTTCCAACATCCACTGGGCCTTTTTCATAACTTCCACCATCGGCGGTAACCGATTTGGCACCGTAGTAGAGTTTGTAACCTTTGACGCCAACATTATCGGTTGCAACGTTCCAGGTAAGGGTAGCAGCGCCATCGGCAGGTGAGGCCTTGAGATTTTCAACATCAGAAGGAGCCTGCGTGTCTGCGGCGGCAACGGTGGTAGTCTTCTCCGGAATAATTTCAGCCGCGCGGCTGATCGGTACAAGATCAATGAGCAGCAGAACTGCTAATGGTGCAAGGGCGTAAGCAATGCGCTTACGAAGTGACATGGTGTTCATGTTTATTTTGGTTAGTTTTTATTTTTTGTATTTTTAAATCATATCAGTATACCAAAAAAAACGACTTTTTTGAAGACGGGAAGCCACAAGATAAAGAAGAAGATGTTGACAACACGGAGTCGTGATGTGAAATATATTTTCTCATGAAAAGTTTGCTGTCACGGTTCTGTTGTTCTCATTGGAAGAATTCCCTATACTATGACCCAGTAATCGCTTGTTTTTCCCGATATGAAAATCCGCCTTTCATCAGATCTGCTTCAAAAAATTCCAGGCATCCGCGTGGGTGTTCTCATAATCAAAAACATCAGAAATACGCGCAAGAATTCTGTTGTTGCGGGCCTGTTGCGTGGTGTAAATGCTGAGAAAAAAAGGGAAATGACTAGGGAGGATCGGAAGGAAAAAATCACCGCGCTCTTAAAACAGACCATGGTTGAAAATGGAGTGCTGGCAGAAACGCACCTTCTGGAAAGCCTGTTACGCAAGGCTCAGCAGGGGAAAGAGATCTCAAGTGAAAATAATGCCCAGGATATTGCCCATTATCTCACGTTAAAGTTTCTGACTCCGGCGCTTGGCAGGGATTTGGACCAGACAGAAAAGGATATCGAAATCGGTTTCATCACCCCCAGAAAAGGCAAAAAAGCCCAGGATTTTGACTACACACCGGAAACACTCCATATGGTGATGTGGTTTGTGGATATTGGGAGTTTGGAAAAAGAGTCTTTCGAAAAATTGGGGCAGGAGTTCAGCAAAACCATCACCAAATATTGTGGAGGAACGCCGGAAGAGTCCTTCATGCTTTCGGTGGATAATCCGGAAGTAGATCTCAACTACGTTTCCGAGCGTGAAAAACAGTACGCCGTGGAAATGGCCCAAAAAGCAGAAGAAGACGCGCGCCTGGCAGCAGAGGAGGCCCAGAAAGCCGAGGAAAAGAAAATCCGTGATGCGGAAAAAATGGCAAAAAAACTGGGGAAATCAAAAGATGAAAAAAGTTCCGGCCAGAAGCCCGTTACCCTGGGGCCATCCATCAAGCAGCAGCTTGAAACAGAGCTTTCCAAAGCCGTCAAAGGTCTGTGTGAAACACTCGGTTTCTGCAGTAAACTTTTTTACGAACCGGTGAAAGTAGAAACGCCAAAAGATAAAGCGCACGGTGATTATGCCACGAGTGTGGCCCTGAAACTCGGTAAATCCATCAATAAAACTCCCCGTGAGATGGTGGAAATGATCCGCGGGAACCTGCCATCACTCCCTTATATAGAGAAGATAGATTTTGCCGAACCGGGCTTCATGAATTTCACCCTCAGCAAACAGTATCTTCAGGAAGAGCTGGAGAAAATTCTGAACCACAAAGAGCAGTACGGGAGAATCAACCTTGGTGAAGGGAAAAAAGCCATGGTCGAGTTCTCATCGCCGAATATCGCCAAGCCTCTTGGAGTGCATCATCTGCTTTCAACCGTCATCGGGCAGGCCATCGCCAACATCCTGACCTTCTGTAATTACTCCGTTATTACCGCCAACTATCTTGGCGACTGGGGCACGCAGTTCGGCAAACTCATCTACGCGTTTAAAAACTGGGGAGACCGTGCAGCGGTGGAAAAAGATCCGATCAATGAACTCCTCAAACTTTATATCCGTTTCCATGATGAGGCGGAGAAAGATGCAACGCTGGAAGACAAAGGCCGCGAGGAGTTCAAAAAACTTGAGGAGGGTGATGAGCAGAACCGCAATTTGTGGATCTGGATCCGGGAAGAAAGCATCAAGGATCTTGACCGGTTGTACCGCCGCCTTGGCGTGCACTTCCAGGAGTATCTTGGAGAAAGCATGTACGAACAGGGATCAAAAGAGATTCTGGATGAAGGAAAACAGAAGGGGATTTTTGTTGAAGGAGAAAAAGGCGCTTATGTGGTGAAATTTGAAAATGAAGAGTTTCCTCCGTACCTTGTCCAGAAAGCTGACGGAACCACCCTTTATTCAACGCGTGATCTGGCTTCGATTCGGGACCGTGAAAAGCGCTTCCAGCCTGCAAAAATTGTCTATGTTGTTGATGTGGCCCAGTCACTGCACTTTAAACAGCTTTTTGCCACAGCCAAAAAAATGGAGCTTGCCGCCGCAGAACTCGTGCATGTTGTTTTTGGCCGCATGAGCCTCCCGGAAGGGAAAATGAGTACGAGAAAAGGAACAGTGATTCTGCTGGATGAACTTATTGGAGAGGCAGTTGACCGTTCCCGGAAAGTCATCAGCGAAAAAAGCATCGCCCTCACGGATGCCGAAAAAGATTTCATCACCGAAGGCGTGGCTATTGGAGCGATTAAATACCAGGTACTTTCCCAGAACCGCGAAACCAATCTGACCTTTGACTGGGACCGCATGCTGTCACTGGAAGGCAACACTGCCCCATATTTGCAGTACAGTTATGCGCGCGCGGAAAGCATTCTCCGCAAAGCCCATGAAGAAGGTCTTACCGCGCCGGAAGCCGCGGCGCCGGTGGAAGCTCCACCCGCGGGTATTGATGAAAGCCAGACCGATCTTTTCACCCTGGTGGCAGAAAAAACCGAAGCCGGCGCCGCCAGCAGCGATGATGAACCGCTGGGGCATCGGACGGAATCAGAACTCCTGCGCCTGATGGTCAAGTTTTCCGAAGTGGTGGAATCCGCAGCGGAGACGTATAAACCAAACCTCATTTCCAACTATCTTTTTGAACTTTCCCAGGCATTTAACGGATTTTATCAGGAGGTTCAGGTACTCAACACCGCCAGCAAAAAACTGCGCGACAGCCGTCTGCAGCTCGTAGGTGGATTTGCCCAGATCATGAAAAACGGCCTGCATCTTTTGGGCATTACCGTCTTTGAGAAGATGTAATAATTCCTGAAATGGAATGGAGGCGGCGATCGGATTCGAACCGATGAATCGCGGTTTTGCAAACCGCTGTCTTAAACCACTTGACTACGCCGCCGCATTTTCGTCGCGTCCATGAACGCTGACATAAACTGGCGGAGAGGGGGGGATTCGAACCCCCGCGAGGACTAAACGCCCTCCTACAGGTTTAGCAAACCCGCCTCTTCAGCCACTTGAGTACCTCTCCGCGTGAGATTTCGCTCCGGCTTGCGCCGTGCGCTCGTTTGGCTTGCCAAAAGATCATAGACGGTTCACCCCGAAAAATCAATTTAACTTTTTCAACCCGGAAAAAGAACGCCATAAAGTTATCACAACCAAAAACAGCCCTCAGCAACGGATAAAAATTTCGATTCTCCAGGGGGGACAGGTGTGTTTTTTGGGCTTAAATCCAACCGAAAGGCCCATTGCCAAAGTGCCCCTAGGACCCTTGACTAGTCGGTTGAAATGTGCTATATATCCGGCGTACTCGTTGCGCTAGCACCGGGTCCAGTTCGCCGTGCCCTTATAAGGGGTGCGCGCTCTTCGTAGTGCCAAGAACTGGTGCCCGCTGCTCCTGCGGGTCGCCTGTTCTTTCACAACCTGACCACAACACCGGAGCTGAAAAAGCCCGGAAAATCACCGAAAGGAAAACCTCAACCATGTCCCGTACCGTCATCAATCTCCTCGTCGGCATCCTCGTCGTCCTGGGCGTCGTTTCCACTTCTACCATCGCCCATGCTGAAGGGGGCGAAGAGAAGGGGATGACCCCGGGCTGGCAGGATCCCGAATTCATGTGGAAGGGCACCATCAGGGCGCCTCTCTCCACCGTCAACAAGCCCGCGGCCAACCCTGGTGGCCACAACCCGGAACTCAAGTATCAGACCCCCCGCGTTGAGCTTCAGGGGACCACAATCCTCTGGCACGAGCGCCAGGGCAAGGACATCTTCATCGGCATGATGGGCTCCCGTTTCAACCTCTGGGAGCACAGCTGGGTCATCGCCCAGGCCGGTGGAGCCTCAAACTGGTTCCATAACGGAGCCGGGGCCGCCATCATGAGCGTGGAGACGGAGTTCAGCCTGATCCACGACCGGCTCACCTTCAACGGAGAGTTCTACGCCATGCTGGGCAGCCAGCAGAAGCGTGAATTCTTCGGCTGGCAGAGCCTGGATCTGTGGTTCGCCCATCATTTCAACGTCGGGCTCCACTCCGAACAGATCGGCAACCGGACCCTGCTGTTTGGGGTCAACACCGGGTTTGTCACGCCGAAGAAGGACTGGAACTTCGAAGTCCAGTACCTGGAAGGCGTCATCGACCACACGCGCGGCCGGACCTTCAGGTTCGTGCTCAGCTTCGACCTCCCGGTGCTGCACTAAACGGTGCCAATGTGGTAGGTTCACAACAACGAACAGGCTTTGACCCTTATGATGGAAACATCGTAGGGGTCTTCGCCAAACACGCTTTTTGCCGTAAAAAAACTACTTTCTCTTCCTGTGCTCAGCCCCCCACTTGCACATTGAAGAAAGAATCGGCTTGAGGGTTTTGCCGTATTCGGTAATGGAGTACTCAACTTTTGGAGGAATTTCCGGGTACACCTTTCTTCTTACCAGCCCGTCAGCCTCCATCTCCCTCAGCTGCTTCGTGAGCATTTTCTGGGTAATCCCGTTGAGATTTTTACTCAGTTCGCTAAAACGTCTGGTTCCCTCACTCAGATAATACAGAATAACCGGCTTCCACTTGCCGCCAATCACTTTCAGGGTCACCGTGACCGGACAAAGCTCCTTGTCAGTTTTTTTCATCATAAAAAGAGGTATCTTCAATGACAGTATAAGACAAAAAAGATGGTATGTACAAGTTTGGCAAAAAACACTGCCTCAAAGATTTCAGCAAACCAAAGAAGCTTCACCCCGTGATTCGGTCAACAATCACTTTTTTGACGGCACAAACTTGAGTGCCACAGAGTTGATGCAGTAGCGTTTTCCTGTTGGCGTTGGGCCATCATCAAAAACATGTCCCAGGTGGGAACCGCAGACATTGCAGAGAACCTCGGTACGGTGCATGCCATGACTGTCGTCCTCCTGAAAACCTACATTGTCCTTATTGGCGGCATCAGAAAAACTTGGCCAGCCCGTGCCCGAATCAAACTTTTCACCTGAAGAAAAAAGCTCGCTTTCGCAAGCAACACAGACATATTTCCCGGGTGTATGGTTATCATAAAGATCCCCGCTGAATGGCGCCTCAGTTCCTTTCAGTCTGCAAACGGTGAACTGCTCATTCGTCAGCTTTTCGCGCCAAAAATCGTTCCCCTTCTTTTTCATAGAAGATGTGTTGTCAGATGCGTCATGATTCATAGGAAATACATATATGATATTATTTTGCTTTTCTGGATTCCAGTTCTCGAATGGCTCCGGCGGCTATCCATCGGGCCGCTTTCGAATCGATTTTTTGAATATCTTGTGCCAGTTTTATGGCTTTAGGCAGCAGAGTTTTGTTTCTCTTGCCAAACTGACGGATCGCCCAGTTCACCGCCTTTTTCACAAAATTCCTTTCATCGGTTGCATATTTTTTCAGCACAGGGAAAAATTTTTCAAAAATGCCGTCATCAGCTTTTTTGTCATGGACCGCCAGCCAGGTCATCAAAACAATTCCGGCCCTCCGGACAAACTCGCGGTCATCTTTTACCCATTCATAAGCCTTTTTTTCTGCAAACGGCGTACGGTCAAACAGTTGCCCGCAAACCGTGTCGCACACAGCCCAACAATCAATATCCTGGACCCAGTCATCCATCTGCGCTTCAGTAACCTGTTTCTTGTCATCAATCCACGCAGCCAGAATCATCGCCTCATGAATTCCGGTTTTCCAGAGCTCCAGGGCAAGCTCATGATTGCGCTTATGCCCTTTCGCCAGCTGCTTCAACTCCGGTGAAGTCACCCCCAATTTTTTGGCACACAGAATCCCAAAGCGGTTCATCCCATCAATATTTTTTTGTGAACCCAGAGCCCGGATTTTCGCAAGAATGGTATCTTTTGCGCTTTTGGCCACAGGAAAATGAAAAATGGATCAGAGAAAAAATACCATTTCCAAAATCGAAAAAATAGAGTAAAAAATCGCTGCTCAAAAATTATTTTCATAAAAATGTCAGAAAAAGATCGAAGCACATTCGCAGACGATGAAGATACGCTCGTCACACCGTACTTCAGCCTCGAAGTGGGGCAACAGGTTTCAGAAACACTGATTCTGGGAATCCCGCCCATGCCAAATGAGACACTGGTGAGAGACAAACTTGCCGCACTCGATGCCAAAAGAAAAAAGGCAAACATCCAGGAAACAGCGTCACCGGTCACACGTTTGCGTTTTCCTCAGCCACTCAGTTATGACCTTGATACCTGGCTGCACCGCATGTTCCAAACGTACGGCAAAGAACAGGGTGAAAACCTCTACAGAAATTTTGTGCTTGGGCTGAAACTGGAGCTGACCCAGGTGGTTGAATATCATCACGAAACACGCGGAATGAAAACGGTCATGTACGCGCTCGGAAACAGCCAAATTCAGGTGGTGCGTGCTTCAAGCTGGAGCGGATTGTTACTGAGAATTCAAAAAGCGATCGAAGAATTTTGCGTGGGAAAACGCCAGGAAAGTTTTTCACAAAACCCGGCGAGTGACACGGAAATAAAACTGGACGAAACACTCCGGGAAGCAGGCGTAGCTGCACAAATCAACCAGGTCCTGAAGCAGCAATAATAGCGACGTCAAAAACGCCCGGGTGCCGAAGTGCACGCAGGGTGACGTACGGATGGAGCGTTCCGTCTTCCTGGGTTGAGATGCAAAAAGTAGCCGCCATGACCACCTCTCCCACCATGTAGCGGGGATGTTTCATGATGGCTTCCCGGAAAGCCAATTCATCGCTGGCCATCTTCCAGCCCATGAGTTTGAGTCCATCTTCGAGGTCTTTGAGGACCTCGGCGACCTTCTCATCCAGAAGGTCCGTTTTATGCGATTCTTCCGACATAACTGACTCCTTGTTTCGCGTTGTCGATGAGCAAGTCATTGGAAGCGAAGGCAAAAAGAATTTTACGCAAGCTTACACAAAGACAAGAGGCATTAATGCCATAATTACACAAAAAGGTCAAGGATACCAGGATTTAGACCAGAAATATTACGAAAGGCTTTTTTCATGGTCCAGGAGCCATTTTTTCCGATCCAGTCCTCCGGCATACCCCACAAGTTTCTTGTTTTTCCCGATCACCCGGTGGCAGGGCACAACAACCCAATGCGGATTTTTGCCGTTCGCAAGGCCAACAGCCCGCACAGCCTTCCGGTTCCCAACAGCTACAGCAATATCCTCATATGAACAGGTTTTTCCATAAGGAATTTTTTCCAAAGCCTCCCAGACTTTTTTTTGAAACGGGGTTCCCTGCCGCAAAAGTTTCACAGAAAAAACTGAACGTTTGCCGGCAAAATATTCGTGTAACTCCTGTATGCATTGGGAAATCACCCCGCCATCTTCCGTGTGCTCATGAGCAATACTGCCTGCACGGGGCTGGTCAACCAGCTGGATACTGGTAATGGCGTTATTTTGAGCAGTAATTTCTGCCCACCCCAGAGGGGTTTTACAATAAGCAATCTGCATAATGAGGTAATTACATTGGGTCATGGCAGACAGCCTCAATATTGTGACCATCCGGATCAAGCACAAAAGCGCCATAATAGTTTGGATGGTAATGCTCGCGGATACCAGGAGCGCCATTATCTTTTCCTCCTGCCGCCAATGCAGCCTGGTAAAAGGCATCAACAGTTGCGCGGTCCTTGGCCCGGAACGCCAGATGGTTTGGTTTTCCTATGGCCTCTTTGGCTATCCAGAATTCAGGCTTTCCTCCAACACCAAGACCTCCATGATCACCAAATTCCATACACAGGTCAAAATCCAGTGGCTTCAAAGCGGCCAGGTAAAATGCTTTACTGCGGGCATAATCAGAAACCGGGAGTCCGATGTGATCAATCATAAAAAAGAGAGGGTTAGATACTACCAACCCTCTCACTATAGCTGTTAGAAAAGCTGAACAGCAAGAAAGATTTCCTAGTAAGGTTTTTCCTTCTCCAGATCAACGGAATAACCGCCTACAGAAGCCAACCCGTTCATTTTGGAACGGAAGACGAGTGCTGCCTGTGCCTTGGCGACATCGTTCATGTTGGCAGACCAGATTTTGAGTGCAGGAGCCTGGATACCGCGACCATAAGAAAAACTCAAAGGCCATGGCATGCCACCGATCTTGTTCATCTTATCCAGATGAATCGTTGAATGTTCATCACTCTGTCCACCGCTCAAAAAGACCACACCTGGTAAATTGGCGGGAACATTTTCTTTGAGACATTTGACGGTCTGGGCGGCTACATCATCGGCGCTGGACTGGGTTGCAGCATCCTTGCCGGCCAGAACCATGCTCACTTTCAAAATTGCGCCTTCAGTCACAACACCCTGTTCCGCCATCTGTGAAAAAACGGCCTTGAGGGTTGATGCGGTAACTTCGTAGCAGCGTTCAATGCTGTGGTTGCCATCCATAAGGATTTCCGGCTCAACCATTGGAACAAGGCCGGCTTCCTGGACCAGCGCAGCATAGCGGGCCAGCGCATGGGCATTTGCGGCAATGCAGGCCTGTGACGGCATGTTTGGGCCAACGGTAATAACCGCGCGCCATTTGGCGAATTCGGCCCCAAGTTTTGCATATTCAGCCAGGCGTTCGCGCAAACCATCCAGACCTTCCGTCACCACTTCGCCTTCATGAAGAGCAAGCGGTTTTGGTCCCATATCAACCTTGATACCGGGAAGAATGCCCTTTTTCTTGAGCACTTCCGGGAATGGAACCCCGGCATCATCTTTTTGGCGCAGCGTTTCATCATACAAAATCATCCCGCTGATGTACTCTTCAATACCAGGAGCGCTGACCAGCAGCTGGCGGTATTTGCGACGGTTTTCCTCTGTGCAATCAACCCCCATGGCATCAAAACGTTTTTTACAGGTGCTTGAACTTTCATCAATCGCCAAAATACCTTTGCCCTTTGCGACCATTGCTTTGGCCACGGTTTGCAGTTTCTGGGTGTCCATAGGATGTACGTTAAAAAATACCTCGAAGGCATCCTATAGGATTTTTTTTTGCTCTGCAACGCTACAAAACACGGAACTGCCGGGGTATTACCTCTTCTTTGCAAAACCTTTCCAGCACTTGGTACAGCCGCGTCCCTTGTACCTATGACCCCTGCTGCAGGTTTTCCATACGGATGCCGGAGCAGGTTTTGCCTTCGTTTTTTTTGTATTTTTCTTGGCGGTCTTGGAAAGCTGAACCGATGTTTCAACCCAGGCCATAAGCTTATCCTGATCCTCCATTATTTCATCAGGCACAAGCCAGTAAGACATGACACTTTTTTGACCATTTTTCATGGCGTAGGTGAATGGCTTGCTCCCCAATGCCTCATACTCGTGGCGGTTCGTTTCATCCACTTTAAAATAGAGCTGGTTCTCAACAATAATGCCAAAAATAATCCCATTCTTATACAGACCGTACCCGCCGAACATGGCCCGGGCGGTAATGCCTTCAATACCGGACAGCAGGTCGTCGGTCACATACTGTGCATAATCTTTGGTCGATGCCATAAAAAGGAAGATATGAAACAATCACCATTGTACACGCAGGAGATCTGGAAAAAAGATCAAATGAAATCGGTTGATGCCAAAAGCAATTCACTATAAAATACGGAGGTACTATCTAAAAATATACTATGAAAAAACTTCGGAACATTCTTGGATCAACGCTTACGGTTGCTCTGCTCGGTTCCATAATGGCGGGATGCGCAGATAATAACGCAGCAAACAATACCCAGAACGGCAAAGAAAATAATGTTCCTGCAAGCCAGCAGACAACAGCTACAGTTGAAGTCCAGCCAAGCCAGCAGACCACCGGAACAGAAACCACCAACGTTTCCTATAAAGATGGTTCATACACCGCCACAGGAAGTTACGGTACTCCAGGCGGAGTTGAAGATCTGAAAGTCACCGTCACGCTCAAGGACGGAAAAATTACCGATGCATCATTTGCTGGTACACCTAAGGGCCCAATCAGCAAAAAACTTCAGGATAAATTCAATGAAGGGTTTAAGGAAATGGTTGTTGGAAAACCGGTAAGCACCCTTTCACTGGGCGTTGTAAACGGTTCGTCCCTCACCCCAAAAGGTTTCATGGATGCTCTTGAGAAAATCAAAAGCGAAGCAGCAAAAGCCTAGTATTCAACTTAGTAAAGATCAGCCGTAAAACCCGGCGAACGTTTGACTCTGTATTGCTCATTGAGAATGCAGTATTCAAACGTAAAATCTTTTTGAAAAACTTCAGGATCGGTAAAGAACAGGCAGGTCGCCAGGGCGTCGCACAGTACGGCAGAATCCGCCATAACCCACGTAGCCAGAATGCCCTGGGGAGAACTGAGTTGTTGCGGATCAATCACATGATGATACTTGTCCCAGCGCCTGCGGTTCGTGCCCGACCCGCACATGGCGCCCTGCATCATGGAGATTGATCCGATAACTTTCGTCGTATCCCCCGGATGTTCAAGCCCGGCCTGAAGAGGCACACCGTTCCCCTGATAATAGATATCTCCGCTCCCGTTCACCAGAAAGCGCTTCACATTTTTTTGATGGAGAAAGCGGGCAATCTTATCAACAAAATACCCCTTCCCCAACGCGCCAAAATCAAAAAGAACAGGTGTGGCCAGAGAAATGTGGTGCTCATCAAGGACCGTCACCGTTTCATCAAGATCTGGAGTCGGGCGGATTGTTGGCTTTGGAATAAGGGAATAGTCGGCATCGTAGCCAAGGTCACTGATGGTATAACCAATGAGCGGATTGAGTTTTTTTCCAGACAACGCATAGAGCTTTTTATACCACCCGAGCATGTTCATAAAATCTTCGGGAACCTCAACAGGGCCGGTTTTTGAAGCCAGGTTCCAGACAAGAGAAGTCCTGATGAACCGTGAATAGGTCTCATCAAAATTTTTTGACTGCTGAAAAATATCCTGACACAGAGCGTTAAAATCAGGAGCGGCGAGCTCATCCCATACCAAAATCTCCCAGCGGGTTCCCATGGATTCATAGGCGAACTGAAGGGGTTTGGACATGATGGAAATGGAAAATCCGCAATCAAAATGGCGGAGAGACTGGGATTCGAACCCAGGAGGAGCTTGCACCCCTGACAGTTTTCAAGACTGTTGCCTTCAACCACTCGGCCATCTCTCCTTGTTTTATACGCTCTCTGCGTTCATAACCTCCGCCCAGGCGGCGGATTCTTCACTCGTTCGCCTTCGCGCCGTGCGCTCAGTTTATACGCTCGTCCGTCGCTCGACGTGGGGCCCACGAGACCCATGTCTCGCTTTGTCCTCGCCCTCGCGCCGTGCGCTCGGTTTGTATGCTGTGTAAGCTTGTCCGTCGTGCCCATTTGGGCACTTCACCCCAGCCGTGCTCACGTAATATACAAAAAAAATCCCGGAACGCAAAGGATATATCATCATTTTCCGCTAAAAAGTTTATACCGAATTCAACTACGAGTTAAGAAACTCTCATGGGAACTCTGTTATAAAACGAACCTTAATCCATTTTTTTCTCACATGATGTTACCATCAGATGCATTGGCCGGGCTTCAGCTCAATCCAAAAGATTGTAGCGTAAAAAGGAACGGCAAAAAAATTCTGCTCAGAAAAAAAGAGTTTGAACTCCTGGAGTTTCTCATTCGCCATAAAAACCGGGTCCTCAACCGCATGACGCTGTTACAGTACGTGTGGAACTACGGCGCACAGGCCACCACCAACACCCTGGAAGTCCATATGGCCAACCTGCGCAGAAAAATCGACGGTGACTCAGAGCAGAAAATACTGCAGACCGTTCACGGCCTTGGGTATAGACTCTGCGACGCCCCGGAAACCCCGCAAAAATCGTCAGCAGATTCAATTCCAACGGCTATTTCAGGCCCTGAAGATACTTTATGGCAGCATTAAGCTGAACATCGTTTTTTGCTTCTATATCTTTATCAGTCAGCTCAACAACAATATCCGGTGTGATCCCAACCTCACTGATATTTTTACCGCTTGGCGTATACCATTTGGCAATGGTGATGCGGAGGCTTGAACCGTCCGGCAGTTTGTCCACTTCCTGAACACTGCCCTTTCCAAAGGTCTGTTCACCCATCACAATACCGCGCTTGTGGTCCTGGATGGCCCCGGCCACAATTTCTGAAGCGGAAGCCGAACCTTTATTCACCAGCACCACCAGAGGAACATTGGCCAAAGGCGCATTGCCGGAAACGTACATGGTTTCATTATCCTTGCTGTCACGGCGCTTGATGGTGACCGCCTCAATCTTGTTCTTCAAAAACTCGGAAAGAATATCAACGGAAATATCCAGGTATCCACCGCCGTTATAGCGCAAATCCAGCACAATGCCCTTTGGCTCCTTGAGCAAAATCTGCTGGATGGCATTATCAAATTCAGTCTTGGTATTGTCACTGAACTGGTTGATGGCGATGTAGTAAATACCTTTGCCCTTATCTTCCATGCTCACGCTTTCAATGTTCACATCGTCGCGGGTGATGGCAACATCAAAAGGATCTTTTTTCCCTTTGCGCAAAATGGTAAGTGTGACTTTCGTTCCTTTGGCCCCGCGGATTTTGGTAATAGCTTCAAACAGGGTCATATCACTCGTGACATTCCCGTCGATCTTATAAACAATATCTCCGGGCAAAAGACCGGCCTTTTCCGCAGGAGAGTTTTAGTGGAGAAATAATCGCGGGCACCTGGTCCTTCACGGTAAGCTCGGCGCCAATGCCTTCAGGGTTCCGTTCAGGCTTTCATCAAAATCTTTCGTTTCATCCGGGGTCATAAATACGGTGTACGGATCATCAAGAGAAGAGACCATGCCCTTGATGGCACCATAAATCATCTTCTGTTTATCCAGGGCCGTATCATCAACGTACAGTTCGTAAACAGTTTTCCAGACTTTCCAGAACAGGGAAAGGTCGGCCGGCTGGTCAGTTCCTTCCGAAGAAAGCAGTGAAGAAAGTGCCGCCACTGGTGAAGGAACCTCCTGCTGGGTGCTATTGGATGCATGGCCATTTTTTCGCCTGATAGTAGCTGGCAGCCTCCCATCCAAAAAGGAAAACGATACCAAAAATGGCAAGATAGGAAATAACACGGGACGTTGGTTTCATGAAAGCAAAATTTTAGAGATCTTCGAGATATTTTTGAATCTGTTCAACCGAAACAGCTTTTCTGGTTTTGGGGTCGACTTCAATTTTGATGGCATTAAACACAGTATCACCTCCGGCCACCTCATGTTTGTGGGGAACCTGGGTCAGGAAATTCTGGATAATACCTTCCTTTTCCAGACCAATAACGGAATCAACCGGACCGGTAAATCCTACATCAGTCTGGTACGCAGTGCCACCACCAAGATCCTGGCATCAAAAGTTGGAACGTGGGTATGGGTGCCAATAAGCGCAGTAATACGGCCATCAAGATAATGGGCGAGCGCCATTTTGATGTTGTTTCCGCGTGGGAAATCCACAAAAATGGCTGAGAGACTATCATCATCCTGAAACTTTTTCAAGAACGCAGTCCGCAGTTTGGAAAGGACAGTCCAGGTGCATCGGCATGAAAACACGCCCCATAAGGTTGATGACGAGAATCTTTTTCCACTGTCATCTTCAATGACCTGATAACCTTTTCCCGGGCTCCTGAGGTAGTTGGCCGGACGAATAAGCGGAAGTTTTGGATCGTCCAGCTTGGGGATAATTTCCCTTTCTTTCCAGATATGGTTGCCGGAAGTAAAAAAATCGATGCCGGCGGTCCGCATTTCTTTGAGCAGAGGTTCAGTAACACCTTTTCCATGATGCATATTTTCCGCGTTGGCAATCACCACGTTGATCTTCAGTTTTTTGCGGTAATCCTGAAGGAGCTTTGCTACAGTTTTTCGCCCCGGCCTTCCAAAAATATCGCCAATAAAGAGAATATTCATACAGATGTGAAAATACGCGGTTCAGAATACCACACCAGCAGGAGCGAACGAAAGTATTCGAGCATTCGCGGAGTGAAGATAACGGGCCGATCCGGATTTTTTCAGAAACCTTTTAAAAAGTTTTCATGTACGGACAGTATATTTGGTTTAGTCATAAGCCAAAAAGCAGGTCGAGCAAAAATTGGTCTTGACGGTGAGTATACACTCACCTAATATGATTGGCAGATATTTATTTCTTAAATTTCAAAGCGATGACGAATCTCAATGAACGCCAGAAAGCGGTAGAACTTGCGCTTTCTCAAATTGAACGTTCCTTTGGCAAAGGGGCCATTATGAAAATGGGTGAAGCCCAGAAAATTGCCGTGGAAACCATTCCTACGGGTTCCATTTCACTGGATATTGCCCTTGGAGGCGGAGTGCCTCGCGGCCGTGTGGTGGAAATTTTCGGACCTGAAAGTTCAGGAAAAACTACCCTGACCCTCCACATCATAGCCGAAGCCCAGAAAAAGGGCGGACAGGTGGCCTTTATCGATGCGGAACATGCCCTGGATCCGGAATATGCCCGGAAAATCGGCGTTGATGTTGATAATCTTTTGATCTCCCAGCCGGACAGCGGGGAACAGGCTCTGGAAATTACAGAAACACTCGTACGCTCCAATGCCATTGATGTGGTTGTTGTGGACTCTGTGGCAGCTTTGACGCCAAAAGCGGAAATTGAAGGTGACATGGGAGATGCGCACATGGGTCTGCAGGCACGCCTCATGAGCCAGGCGCTCCGCAAACTTACCAGTGCCATCAGCAAGTCAAAACCTGCGCGTCATCTTTATCAACCAGATCCCGCATGAAGCTTGCTTGGTGTCATGTTTGGAAATCCGGAAACAACCACGGGTGGCCAGGCCCTGAAATTCTACTCATCGGTCCGTATGGATATCCGCAGCATCGGAAAAATTGAAGACGGCAGCGGTGAAGAAAAGAAAATCATGGGGAACCGTGTCCGCGTAAAAATTGTAAAAAACAAGATTGCGCCACCATTCCGTTCCGCCGAATTCGACATTCTCTACAACAAGGGAATCTCTTACACAGGTGACCTGATTGATCTGGCAACCAAATACGAAATCGCCCACAAGAGCGGGGCCTTCTACGCCTACAAGGAAACCAAACTTGGACAGGGTCGTGAGAACGCCAAGAGCTTCCTTGAAAGTAACCAGAAAGTTTTGAAAGAGCTGGAAAAAGAGGTTCGTGAGGTTGTGGAAAAACTCCACAAAGAAGAGGCTCGCGGGCTTGACCATCATGCTCCAGAAACAGCCATGACACCGGTAAAAGTTGCCGCAAAAACAGCAACCCGTTCATCAGCCAGCAAAGAGGTTTAGTTCATAAAATTTCCAGTCATGGAAAACACCACTGAACCTTCCGGGAGTCTGAATAAAAAAATCTACATCTACGCCTGCGCGCTTCTGGCGCGCAGGCGTTACAGTGTCCATGACCTGCAAAAAAAACTCAGGGAAAAATTCCCGGAGCAGAGTGAAGAAACAGCAACGGTTATAAAGCTTTTTATCAGCAAGAAATATCTCGATGATGCCGAATACGCGCGTCTTTTTGTCCGTGACCAGCTGATCCGAAAACCGCAGGGCCTTAGAATGCTCAGGCAGAAACTCAGCCAGAAAGGCGTGCCTGCCAATAATCTTCAACAGTTACTGGATGAAGATGGAACAACGGAGTTCGATCTTGCCCGTCGCGCGCTTGAAAAAAAACTCCGCACACTCAGGAAAGAAACTCCTCAAAAAAAGAAGGAAAAACTTTTTCGTTTCCTGGCTTCAAGAGGATTTAACATGGATGTAATCATGAAAGTCCTTCGCACAGATGGAAACCTCCTGGAAGAATGATTACTCCTCAGTGTGTTTTTTGTCGTTCGGAATGCCGTCAACATCCTGGACCTCCTTGATGTACTTATCAATCCGCCCGGTAAGCAGCTGGTAAGACGACTCATCGAGTTTCCCCTGTTTGAGCTTGTCTTCAATAATATCGTGAAGGCGGTAAAGTTCAGCCTCACAGCGTTTCGATTTCCATTTGAACGAATGAAAAGCGTCGTCAATTTCATTCATGTACTTGGAAATATGTTTTTTCTTCTTGGAATTGGCCAGGCTGAACCCACTAACCGCAAGCATAACACCAATGACAGAAACCAGAAATCCCAGGAGCTGAAGCCAGTACTCTGAGAAGATATTCTGGAGAAAACCTCCTTTTCCTTTTTCATTTTCACCAGTCCAGTTCTTTGCCTTTAGCTGTTTTTCAATCTCCGCAATAATGCACTGCTGGACTGCTGGAGGGAAGTTTTTCATGGCTTCCGGCCCCGGTAAATTCCCTTTTTTGACGCTCATTTCAATAAAAGATTGAACAGATGGTGAAAGGACAATACTGCAATTGATAGACGAAGTGGCATCAGTCTGCCCATTCTCTGTTGTGGTGTCTGTCCCGGCCGCAGTTCCTGTGGCACCGGAATTGTCCACTTCACTCGTGGTTTGAAAAACTGCAGGGTTGAGAAGAAGCTCCGTGCGTTTCAGCTGGTTGAATTTAAGATCCTGCGCAAAAGCTGATCCAGCTACAACAGAAAGTCCAATACTAACGGCGGAAAAATAACCAAAAAATTTCTTCATAGGGGCAAAACTGGAAAATAAAGGAAAAAAGCCAAAGAACGGTGACATTGTAACACGGGCGTGCCGGAGGTCAATTGAGCCATTTTCCTGCCGGAAAGCCTTTACAAAAAGGCCAATAACTTATATGATAACTGCGTACAGGATGATCAATGATGAGCATCCTGGATTTTCCGCATCTTCAATTTACACATTCATAACCATTCCCTATGCAATCTCAATTTCTTGCAGCCATCAACCAGCTGTGTGATGAAAAAGGTATTCCAAAAGACAAGGTCATGGAGACCATCAAAGCCGCTTTGCGCGCCGCATACCGTAAAGATTACGGTAACCGTGAACAGAACATTGACGTTGAACTCAATGAAAAAACGGAAGCCTTCACGGTCTACCTCATCAAGAGCGTCGTCAAAAAAGTAGAAAATCCCGACATGGAAATGACGCTTGCTGATGCCAGAAAATACAAGAAGGACGCCAAGGCCGGTGATGAAATTCGCATCGACGTAACACCACTTGAATACGGCCGCATTGCCGCGCAGTCTGCAAAACAGGTTATCATTCAGCGCATCCAGGAAGCGGAACGCGAAGTCATGTACGACACATTCAAGGACCGTGAAAACGAACTCATCAACGCGCTCGTTCACCGTGTTGAAAATCAGAATGTTTATGTGAACCTCGATAACAAAATCACGACACTGCTTCCTCCGGACCAGCAGATTCCAAAAGAACGTTATTACGGTGGACAGCGCATCAAGCTCTATCTTGATAAGGTTATTAAAACAACCAAGGGGCCACAACTTCTCATTTCCCGCACCCACTCCAACCTGGTTCGCAAATTGATGGAACTGGAAATCCCGGAGATCAAAAGCAACCTTGTTGAAATCAAAGCCATTGCCCGTGAACCAGGTGTCCGTTCCAAAGTGGCGGTAAGCTCCAGTGACCCAAAAATCGATCCGATCGGTTCCTGTGTTGGTCAGAAAGGTGTTCGTGTCGCCAATGTGATGGATGAACTGAACGGCGAACGCATCGATATCATTCTCTGGAATGAGAATCCGGAAGAGTACATTAAAACCGCTTTATCCCCGGCAAAAGTTGCCATGATCCAGCTGGATAAAGAGGCAAAACGCGCCAAGGTGTACGTAAACCCTGATCAGCGTCCGCTGGCGATCGGAAAGAACGGTCAGAATGTCCGTCTGGCTTCAAAACTCACCGGATATGAACTCGATGTCATGGATGTTGGTGAAATGGCCGGCGCTGCTGCAGAAGGTGAAAAGAAGGCCGTAGAAAACATGAACGAACTTGAAGGAATGACTCCGGAAATTCTTGAGAAACTCGCCAAGGCGAACCTCACCCAGGTTGGTCAGCTCCATGGACTCTCCGTGAAAGACCTCATGGGAATTGAAGGAATCACCGAAGAAGAAGCCAATGTCATTGCTGATGCAGTGAAAAAGGTTGCCTAACCATCAACCATCATAAAAAGAAAAGCCCCGCGAGGTAACGAGCGGGGCTTTTTGTGAAACTTCTGTAATGGATTACGCTGCACGTTTCCGGTTCGCAAACTCCTGTTTGTACTCATCATAGGCATCAGCAAGTTTTTTGCTGACATCGTTGTAGTCCAAAACTTCCTTCACGAGCATATCAAAAGTAAACCCTCCGCCAAGTGAACCGGAAGGCCTTTGCATGGCCTCAAAGACTTCTGTCCCGACTTCATTTTCTGTTGGCATGAAAACCTTGGTATCACGAAGAATCCGCTGAAGTTCAGGTGAAAGTGTCTCAAAAAAGTCTGGAGCGCGTTCCACCATCAAGACCTGAAATTTCCTGAGCAGACGGATAAAATATCCATAAGAAGGAATGCCGCGGGCCACCTGGGCGTCTATTGCCTGAATGGCTTTTTCAACCTCCAGAAGATCTTCAGGCACCAGTGATTGCAGCGCAGCAGGAGAAAAATTTTCCGGTCGCTGAACCCTGGCAACAGAGGAGTCACGCTGTTCAGGAGGCAGTGCGGTGTCAGACTTTAACAGTGCTTCCCATGATACGGTCTGTGTTGGTTCGTGTTCCATAACGTTCAAATAATTTGGTAAGTGTTTGATGATTCAGGTTATTCAGCGGCGATCGGATAGTCCTCAGCCGGTGGAGCCGTTTTGGGTAGTGGGCCTTGTACTGGGCCCTTGTTCGGCATCTTGCGGGCGTCAACAATCTTGTAAAGGGTACGCGGAGAGGTGAGCTGGTCTGATGATGAAACAAAGTCGCCATGAAGAATGTTCTTTGAACCGGTCAGAACAACCTCACCAACGTACTTCCCGTCACCCTTCCTTTTCCGGAAAGATTCTGTCGCATCACGGACGGTTCCGTCAACCACAGTTTTAGAATCTGCGGCAATCGCTTTTTGAACCTGAATATTCAATTCCGGCAAAACGGCCTGGATCATGGCCTGGTGTTGAACAACATCTATTGGCTGTCCGTTCACCTGTGGAATCTGACGGGCATCAAGAAAAACAAGCTTGAATGCGCCGCCACCGGTACGAATAATGGTGGATGCACCCGGGAATCGAGCCATCATAAACTGGGCAATTGTCCGCATGGCGGCATCAGTTGCCGCATAACCTTTTTGGCCGTTAATGGCGCCGGTATTATGCATATCCAGAACAAACTCACGGTACATCTGGTACTGTTTTTCAATAGGCTTTCCATTGCGGTCACGCATCCAGAACTCTATATCCTGGGCAAATTTGCCCGGACGGTCTGCCCCTGTTTCAGCATCCTTATATTTTTCCGAGTTAATCTTTTCGACCAGGGCATCATACTGACGCTTCAGTTCGGCAAGGGCACGGCTGTCAGCTTCTGTAAGAACTTTTTTATCAAGAAGTGTACGGATTCGTGTAGTGATCGTATCAAGTTTTTGTTGCGCCTCACGGATAAGTCTTTGGGTTTCAGCAATCGTGTCAGCTTTTTTATCCTGTTTTGCCTTGTCGTGCGCCTCGCGGAGCTCTTTGGCATGTGGGTGGTCTGGGCGAATGTTTCCTTCTTTATCGAACGGATTTTCACTCTGATAGATGTCGGTTTTATCTTTCTGTTTTTTAGCTTCATGGAGACCATCTTCAAGAACCTTGTCCAGGAAGAATTTCATGTCACCCGTCGTAAACTGACGGCCGTCAAATTTTGGAACATCAACACCGGCCATCTGGAAATCCATAAGTGTGGAATCAGAAGCAGGCTGGCGGATTTTGCCAAACCTGTCGCGTACAACCTGGGTCGAATTACCATCAACATCGGCAAGTTGGCCGATTTTTTCTGGATTCACGCGCTGGAGGGCAAAATAGAGCATCATATTTTCTTCAGCGGTCCGGGAAGATTTGGAAAGAATCTGCTGAAGTTTTTCCGGATTCATGGAGCCGCTGCCATTGAATTCAGGACCTTTCGGGAAAAGATCAGCAAGCGCCCCCGATTCCTGCAACCCCTGAAGGTTTTTCTTCAGAATTTCTGTGAGTGGAGGCGTACCAGTATCAAGCCCCTGGATTTTTTTCTCGATGAATGCTGAAAATTCGGCATTGTCACGTACCGCATCTGCCGGACGATCACCAACAGTTGCCGCAAACTCTTTTTGCAGGGAACGCGAACTGGAACGGAAGCCGGCCAGAATACGGGCATTCCCCATATTGGTTTGGTAATCCTGCCAGGTTCCATCCAGACCCCATTGGTCCCTCATCTTGTTAAACTCTGCCTCAGACTCAATGCCGAAATATTTTTTGGAAAGATTGTTTTTTATTTCCTGCAGTAACGCATTGCCCTCAACCGGCTGGCCCGGTTTGAACCTGGCCTTCACGATCGACGCAAAATCCCGCAAATACAGATCAACCATATTGGCGTCGTTGCCTTTGAGCTTCAGGGCGAACTCGTTGGTTGGTCCCATGTTCCCGATGTCTCCAAAGAACATCTGGACTTTTCCATCCGGCCCGGCGTGCAAAATAACAATTTCATCGCCACCATGTTTAATAATTTTCGGACCTTCTTTCATCAATCGTTCATGGTTGTTCATAAGGTCAACCATCTCTTTTGAATAGGCAAAATTCTTGCTGTTATATTCACCAATCAGATCAACTTTTTTCGTTTTCCCTGGATTTTCAGGATCGGGAACTTCGACCCATCGGTGTTCTTCAAATAAAGCACGCTCAGCCTGGGCAAGGTCGGTCCCATCCGCTTTGGTTTTTTCAAATTGCTCAACCAAAAATTCGAGTCGCTTTCGTACTTCGGGTGGGAGATCTTTTTTCTCGAGTTCCTTTTTCATTTCATCAACCTTCTTTTGCATTTCTGATAACCGCAGAGCTCTTTCAGTTTCCAGAAGAGTTCCAACAGTTGAATCTTTTGTTTTGGCAATTCCTTCAAGACGTTTTGCTTCAAGCTCGAGTTTTTCTGCGTCTGGCGCTCCAGCTTTTTTTGCCTGATCCGCTTTCTTTCTTGCAGCTTCTGCCTCGGTTTTTGCATCCATGGCGTCACGAATGGCGTCACGGATAACCTTCCCCTCTTTACCGCCCTTGCCGGCTTCAGCCATTTCCCCTTTCCCGGCCTCAGCGGCTTTGTGGGTAGCGCCCATGACCATAAAAGTGACCATATTTTCACCGAAGGTACGAACGAGTTCATCACCGGTCATGGATTTGCCGTTGAGAATTTTTTCGCTGCCCCAGGTAATACCGGTCATGAGCGTGGAATCGAGGACAGATTTGCCGACAAGTTTGCCAGCACCTTTCCCAAGGCTCCATGCTCCCTCGGCAACGCCCTTGTAAAATGGAGTAGAAAATTCTCCGGCACCTTCCGCCAGGCTGGTTGCACCACCCTGACCCATTTTGCCAAGAATAGCCCCGGTACCTTTCATGATACCCAAGGTGGCATAGGTGGTAACAAGTCCTTTCATGAATTTGCCACCATCCTTGAACCCTTCGGCGCCTTCATTGAGACCAACACTCACAGTGTGCATAACGGCACCTTCAACCACAAACCCAACGGCCTGGGAGGCAAACAATGTGCCCGCACCGACTTCTGCAGCGCCGCCAAGAATAGCGGCACTGGCGGCGCCACCCGTGATAACACCGGCGGCAGCAGCAATTTCAAGATACAAAATGCCAACAGCAATCTTGGCAGCAGTGTTGCGGATGTCATCAGAGGTGAAGACGATGGCAGAATCGGTAATATTTTCTGCCACACCAAAATGGCCGCCGTAAGCCTCGTTCCAGACATTCACCGGAGCGTCTTTCACAAGCGACCCATCATCCACATTCACCACTTTGGCATTTTTGTAATCGTCATTGAGCGCCTTTTTGACATTTTTCATCCAGATGTCATCAATAACGCCATCGCGAACGCGTTTTTCAATATCACCGGCATTGGCCTGATAGTTGGCTTCCCATTTTTCAAGATCAACTTTTTCATCGGCAATATCTTTGTCGGACGGCCATCGCCCGTTGAGATTGAGTCTCCGGTTTCTTTCAGTAATAAAATGGGTTCGGGCCTGATCATGGGCGTTTTGAATACCATTTTGAACCATTTTCTCAGCATCAGGTTTGGCATTGAACGCCGCTTCAGCCTGGTCACGGGTGACAGTTTTTTTCTTGTTGGCAATTTCGCCGGCGAAATACATTTCAAAATATTTCTTGGCAAAGGGTGTCATGCCTGCTTCCTGGGCAGCCCGGGCAAGTTTCAAAATATTGGCCCGGCGTTTTTCCGGATCCGGTTCACTGAGCATCCGCTGCTGAACTTCCGGGTTCATGAACGAAATACCTTCTGAAACAAGATCTTCCCCATGGGGCATCTTGTGAACCTTATCCCAGAGCTGAACAAAGGTGAGGGGGCAGTCTTTGGAGTTCACAATTCTTTCTGCTGCGTCCATGCGATCCCATCAGAAGCGCAACAGAAACGCCAAAAACCTGACGGGTGACGCCGGCAATATCGCCGCGATCGACTGAACATTATCCATGATCTGGAAATTTTCTTTGGCCTGGGCAAACTCAATTTTCACAATAGCCTGAAGAAGACTCTTGGTAGCGGCGGTCTGGACAGCTTTTTCCGGGTTATTGAGGAACTTGTTCCAATAGGCAAGGAGGAGCGGTTTGGCACCCTGCCAATCTCCGCTTTCAAATTTGGCCATGCCGTCATTCCAGTCTTTGTCTTCCTTGAGTTCCATTTTTCTGGTGAGGTCCAGAGTAATGCCGACAGGAACAGCAGCATATTGGGCCAAAAAGATCTGTTGCTGATCAGGAGGAAGTTTTTTAAACTCTTCCGTCTGATCAACCACTACAACCATTTGACCGTTAATCTCTTTTCTCACCATGCGGAAGTACTCTTTCCCGTCTTTGTTCATGTCACTCTTCTGGTTGATGTCCTCGGTGAGTTTGTTGTTTTTGATGAGGACCTGAACCTGGACGATCTCCTGAAGGTTGCTATCAACCGTGGCACGGATGGCATCAAACCTGGTCTGGTATTCACGTGGGAGTGTATTCCGGTCAACAGCAGAAAGCTTGCCCTTGAGAACGCAGAGCTTGCTCGTGGCCTTTTCCACCACCGGCCCAAGGAGCGGACTGTGAAGGTCAAGCTCTTTGGCGTTCATGATGTCATCACGAAGCTTCTGGGCTTTTTCATAAGATTTTTTTGGAGACTCGTCGCCGTCGTCATACTCTTTTTCAGCGGATTCCACGGCAGCTTTCCCATCAAGATTGCTGTTGCCGCGTTCAAGCTTGGTGAGCTCACCGGAAGCATCAGCAAAGGCGGAAGCGCTGTTCACCTTCATGGTGTAGTAGAGGTTCCAGAAAGCCTCTGGAAGTTTTCTGGCCTCTTCGTCACCAATAGTTGCAAGCTCGGAACTGATGGTTAAAGCGCTTGTTTTGGCTCTTGTAAGACTGTCTTTAGCAGTGTCGAGGTATGACTGTTTCTGTTTTTCATCAGTCTCCTTTCCGGCTTTTTCAATAAACTCCTTGGCATTCGGAATAAGGCTGAGCATGGTGTTGTATCCATCGACCGGGTTCTGAATGGGGAGAATAGTTCCTCCTGATCTGATCGCCCTGATTTTGAGAATTGTTGATTTTTGATCGACATTAATTTCACGTTCTTTTCCTTCATCGTCGATGTACGTATTCACACTGTCCGGGAAGTTGTCCAAAAATTTCAACCTGCTTTCCGTGAGGAGCAGCATGGTTGCATCAGCCTCTTTTTTGATTTTGTCATAGACGCCCTTAAGTTCAGCAGAACTCACCCCGGCATGATTTTTGAGCAGAGCGGAAACGCCGCCGATACTCGTCATGCCTGAGTCAAGGAAGAGCACATAATCTTTCTGCCAGCCCTGCGGTTTTTCTCCATTGCCTTCAAATTTCTGGGCTTTTTGAAGCCACTCTTTGGCAAACCCCAGGGATGAGTTGGCCTGATCCATATCCTTGAAAAAATCCACATTGGATTTAACGGTGGATGTGAGTTTGGAAACGCGGTCAGCACACTGGCGGATGGTGGTGAAATCGGAGGTTTTGTCGATGAGAAGAGTCTCACCGCTGGTGGCAGCCTTGAGGAGCAGATCTTTGATGTCCTGTTTGTCCTTGGCAATTTCATTAATGGCAAGCAGGATCATGAGGGCATCCGCTTCCTTGAAAATCTTCTGGGTGTCATCAACCTGCTTGAAGAAGACATCATGCTTGGCCTTGAGCTCGGCCTCAAGGGTCTCATGAGTTTTCTTGCCCTGATCATCGAGCTTGCCGGCTTTTTTCTCGACGGCGGAGATCTGTGACTGTTCTGTGGAAAATTCACCCATGGGGATTAGCTGAGGTTTTGGGAAAGGAATTCATCAGGATTTTCTTCTTTGGATTGCTGGGATTCGAGATACCGAAACACTCTGCGTTTGGCATCTTTGCTTTTCATGACAATTTTCTCGGCAAGATCAGGGTTGGCATCAAGCCCGGCCAGAATCATGGTATCGACACGGTTATTCAAATCGACAAGCTGATCATAGAAAAGCTGGAGCGCGGAGACCGGGAGGGACTGATAGTTATCAATCCAATACTGCCGGGTCGCATCATCGATGATAAGACTCCGATCGAGTTCCGCCAAAAGCTGTTCGTAAAGTGTCATGGTGCGGGTATTCATTTTGGTGTTTATTTTTTCCAATAATTATAGCACGAAACTGCCTTTCCGAACAGCCATTTCCGCCGTGAGAGGAATACAAAGTTTTCCATTCCAGAAATACGCTTTTTATGCTAAAATAGAGGGATATATTTCTCTATTTTCATGGCTGAAGAACAGAACACACAAAATCAGCAGGTTCCGCCAAATCAGGGTCAGGCAGCAGGAACGGCACCAGTATCAGGAGCAACAGCAAGCCCAGTACAGGCAGCTCCTGCAGTCCAAGTGGTCCAGGATGTTCCTGCACAGGCTGTTGCTGCGCCGTCACCTGCATCTGTAGCTGCACCTGCACCTACACCCGCACCCGCACCAGCCCCAGCACAAACACAAACGGGGGCCGCAGCACCTGAACCGGTTTCTGCCAATGTTGCTGCCATGGCCAATCCAGCCATGCAGGAAGAGATCGAGGCAAAGCAGCCTGCAGTTCCCGGTGCTCCTGCGCAGGAAGTACCAGCCATCAAGGAAGAAAAAAACGCCGAGCAGTCAAATAAGAATCCGCAATCTGTTGATCAGACACTGGAAAAAATCAACCGCGGATTCAAAGAACGGGCAACCATAGAAAAAGCCCGCCAGCTCAACATGCAGTACATCAACATCAGTGTGACGCCCATTAACCCGGATCTGCTGAAACTGCTGACGCCGGAAACCGTCAAAACAGCGCTGATCATGCCATTTTTCAAGATCGGCAAAAAAGTAAGAATCGCCGTTGCTGACCCACAAAACGCCGTCACAAAGGCCGCACTGCAGGAGCTTATCAACAAAGGGTATGAACTGAACATCAACCTGGCATCAGACGACGGTATTTTGGATGCCTCAAAACTCTACGAGAGTGAACAGTACAAAGTGAAAAAAGTCATGGATACCCGTCTGTCTGAGGATAAAATCAAGGCATACGAGCAGGAAATCAAACAGCTGGAAGATCTCAAAAACAGATTGCCAAACATCAGCTCAGAAGAAGCGGTGTACCTCGTCAGTGTTGGTGCGCTTAAAACCGGCGCATCAGATATGCACATGGAGCCGGAAGAAAAATCTACCAGACTTCGGTTCCGTATTGACGGTGTTCTCCACAAAATTTTCGATATCGAAAAAGGGGTCTACACCAACATCGTGAACCAGATCAAATACCAGTGCAAAATGAAGCTGAATATCAATAACGAGCCGCAGGACGGGCGCTACAGCTTTACCGTGAACGAACGGAAAGTTGATGTGCGTGTATCAATCCTGCCGACCGAATTTGGAGAAACCATTGTTTGCCGTCTTCTGGACAGCGGAAGAAAAATTGTTGAGTTCGAAGAGATGGGATTCTGGGGGGAAAATCTTCAGCACATAGAACATCTCACCAAAATTTCTCACGGCATGATCCTGATTACCGGCCCTACCGGATCAGGAAAAACTACCACGCTTTACACGATGCTGGACAAATTTAACAAGCCGGAGAGCAAGGTGATTACCCTGGAAGATCCGATTGAATACCATCTGGCGGGCATTTCACAGAGTCAGATCAATGAGAAGAGAGGATACGATTTCGCGGGCGGCCTGCGCTCCATTTTGCGCCAGGATCCGGATGTGGTCATGCTTGGGGAAATCCGTGATTTGCAGACGGCCGAAACTGCGGCGCAGGCCGCCCTGACCGGTCACGTATTATTGAGCACCCTCCATACCAACAGCGCGATTGAATCCATTCCACGTCTGATTAACATTGGCTTGCCGCCATTCATGGTAGCGCCGTCGTTGAATACTATTATTGCCCAGCGTCTGGTGCGCCGCATTTGTCCTGCTTGTCAAAAAATTGAGGCCGTACCAAAAGCCGAATTTGATGAACTGACAAACATGGTGGAAATGATCAAAAAAATCCGTCCGTCACTCAGTGACCTGACCGTTCCGACAGAACTCCCAAAAGCCCCGGGAGGTGAAGTATGCAGCCACACCGGTTACAAGGGACGTGTCTGCGTGGTAGAAGTCGTGAATATTGACTTTGAAATGCGCGATCTTATTTTAAATAAGGCCAGCTCAACAAAATTAATCGAAGCCGCCCGCCGCAAAGGCATGCTGACCATGCGCGAAGACGGCGTACTCAAAGTACTGAAGGGCCTTACAACGCTGGAAGAAGTCCACCGCGTAACCGCAATTGTTGAGTAGTCAGTTGAGATCAACCGTTTCCCATAAAAAATCCCGATTCAAACGGGTCAACCCTGCCAATTCCAACCGATTCAGGATAGTACTAAGCTGCCCAATATTGAATGAAGTTTTTGTAAGCAAAAAATCTGGAGAACAGGGGCCCTGACGGATAAGGTCAAAAACCAGCCGCTGATCGATATTCAGTTCCAGAATTTGAGCAACAAGTTTTTTCTGCACAAAAGAATCTTTGGCTTTCATCATAAGTTTGCATGGTTTGAGAACCATGATATCCCCACGCAATTCCAGAAAATATTTTTTAGAATTAAGCAATTTCCGCAACCTCATTGGGATTGTAAACTGACCCTGGGGAGATATTGTGACCACGCAAGACATCATAAATTATTGATTTATAAAATAAAAAAATAAATGATTAAATGTTTGAGTATTTAAATAATTGAATAATTTTTTGATTGAATAAAAAAGTGATTGATAAAAAAAATAAATAATGGACATTGAAATGAATGAGAGCTCCCCGGAGTCTTCATAAAAAATATTCAAGAACATTTTTCCCAGCAGAAATTGGCGTTCTGTTTGATCAAACCAGCCAACTCCAGCTCCGTCACAACAGTACTCAGCGGACCGATGCCAAGCCCGGTGAGCTCCAGTAGCCGGTCGTTTGAAAGCCCCTCGCCGGCATCCTCGTCGAAGTGTTTTAACACACCGATCTGGTTTTCAGTGAGTTTTTTGTGCGAGACATTCTGAAAATTCAGGCCAATATCCAGGAAAAAATCTTCAATTCCAATCAAAGGGTGGGCGCCATCCTGCAGGAGCTTTAGGCAGCCGCGGGCTTGTGGCCGGAGAATATCTCCGGGCAGTGCAAAAACCTCACGGCCATAATCCCGCGCCCGTCTGGCCGTTGCCAAAGCGCCAGAACGCTCGCCCGCCTCAATAACCACAACCGCCTCAGAAATGCCGGCAATAATCCGGTTTCTTTCCAAAAACCTGAACGGATAGGCAGGCGACAGGGGCGGATATTCAGAAATCAGGCTGCCGCCACATTCCAGAATTTTTTCCGATAATCGATGATGGGTTGTGGGAGTAATCTCGTAGAGTCCCGAGGCAAGGACCGCAATGGTCGGTTTTTCAACACTGACCGTGGAAAAATGCACTACAGCATCGATTCCAAAGGCCAGCCCGCTCACCGTGACAATGCCGTGGTTGGCCAATGCTTCGGCAAGGTCGTACGCAATGTTTTCACCATAGCGGCTTGGGGCACGGGTACCAACCATGGCGATTTTTCTGGAAGTGCCGGGCAGGGAAGCTCCTTTGCGGTAGAGTAAAAATGGCGCATCAGGAAGAGGCAAAAGCTCTTTCGGGTACTCGTGGTGTTCGCGACCCATCACGGCGATGTCTTTATCCCAAAGTTGAGCAAACTCTGCATCAGAATCAAACTGCCGGCGAAACTCAAGAAAGCGGTCGACAAAATCCTGAGCGAGCCCGGCTGCCAGCAGCTCCCTCATTTGGCTCTTTTCCCAGACGTAACGCCAATCTCCAAAGACTTTCCAGAGTTTATGCAGAATCCGGTACTGGCAGCCGGGCGCACTGTTCAACGCATGCAAAAATTTTTCCATCGCAAGAGACACAAAAAAAGGCGGAGTAAAAATATAACTCCACCTCTGAACAAACTCTAAAAAATTTCTGAACTATGCATCTAGGCGGTGCCGGAGACCAGGCTTCACATTGGCCAGATCGGCAATAGCCTGAGAATAAAGTTCTCCGGTGATATATCCGCTATTACGGAGAGATTTTAGCTTCTCCAGAAAAACGCCCAGGCTTTCCATATCAAAGTCATCACTCTTTGCGGCAACACTCAGCAGGTCAACACGCACTCGCACCTCTGCGGCAATCTGCTGAAGGTCTTCATCAGTAAAACTTTCAGGAAGGTGGCCTTCCTCCGCCCACTTTTCACGTTCAGAACGGAATTGTACCTTTTCATTTTCTGTCATTGCAGGTTTTGCATGCTCCTTATGGAGCGCCAGCATCTCCTCCTGTGAAATGGTTTCTCGTTCAGCCATAGGTTTTATAAAAATAAGTTGGAGCAAAATATAGCTCCAGGCAAAAAAATGTCAATAAGTTGTCACGAATTTTAAGTTATTCCTCAAAAAAAAGCTGTTTTCCTGGCTTAAAGAAACCCTGACTGACCAGCCGGACACCGGACTCTTTGCTGACCTCACCAATAATCCTTGCCTGAATGCCATGGGCATCCATGGTTTTCTCAATTTTTTCAAACTCGTTACTGACCAGAATCATACCGGTTCCCATATTCCAGACCTCATAAGCCTCTTTATCGCTCACTTTTCCCATTTCCTGAAGTCTCAGCATCGGGTCGTGCGGAGACCAGAGGTTATCCAGATCCGCACCGTGGCGCCCAAGAACACGGGTAATGTTTCCAGGAATGCCGCCGCCGGTCACATGGGCAAGCGCTTTAATATGACAAACCCTTTTCTCCCCGAACCGTCCCAGCAGTTCCAGCAGCGCCGCAGAATAAATAAGAGAAGGAATCAGCACAATTTCACCCCAGGTATGTTTCTTGTCATAAGACTTTTTGTGCCATTTTTCACCAAAAGCGTTCTGGAGAACATGCCGAACCAGACTGAAGCCATTGGACCGGAAACCGCGGCTTCGTAAGCCAATAATCTTGTCCCCTGGAACCACGTCTTTTCCGGTAATAAATTTCTTTTTTTCAACCACACCAACTGCGGACGAATTCCAGGTATTCCCGTTCACCAGCCCCGGCATCTCAGCAATTTCCCCACCCGGGACCACAACTTTTTGTTCAACACAGGCCTTTC
>JAXLZP010000008.1:0-63218 GCA_046350835.1 Candidatus Altimarinota bacterium
CTGGCTTGGCCTGCAGTCCGCAGAAGCTGGCGTATAAATGTCGGGATTCGGGCACCGGTAGGTCACAGAGGATCCAGAAGAACCGTTTGGGTAGACGGGAATATTGGTTCCGGGTTCAGTGAGGCCATGGAAAGGATGAAAACCTTCGCCGGGAGTGGATCCGGATGTGCCGGAAGATGAGGATCCAGTGCCGCTGCCTGACCCGCTGGATCCATCGGTATACCAGATGGATTCCGCTGGCATGGAAGGACTGGTTTTGGAAGATGCCACTGCTGAAGAATCTGAAGATTTTGTCGGCACGGCTTCACCACTGGCAGTATCTACGCCGGGTTCATAGCCATCGGTCAATTTTTCCACAGTCACGGAAACCGTTTTATATCCATAGTCAGCGCGGTAACTTGGAGGAGCAAAAGAGACCTCGGGGAAAGAAGTCTGCTGGCTGCTTTCCTGGGTCTGCTGGGTTTGAGCACTATTCTGGGCAGGTTTGCCGTTGCCGCACGCAGCAAGAAAAACAACAGCAACTCCCATGACAAAAAACAAACGTGAAGTTTTCATAATGAATGTTTAAAGGGGAGCAGTATAACCGGAAGCCGTCCTCACATCAACTTATCAGCGTTCATGGCTTTCTGCTCAGCTTCGCTCATGGCCGGAGCGTCCTGTCCGCCTTCCGTAACCCGGTAAAAATTTTTGATGCTTTTCATGGTGCCAAATGCAACATTCTTGGTTTTGCAGATATTGCAGGTATAAACAAATTTCCTTCCGACCGGCGTTGTCTCTACAATTTTGCGGCAGTCTTTGCAGTAAAAAACCAGCTCAACCGGGAGTTTGTTGTCTACATAAATCTTGCCTGGAATCATGAAAATTGACGCTAAAAAATACGAAGGAAAATGCTAGAGATCCATCCGGAAAGGCTGGGCTTTTCTTTCAGCAGTTGGCTCAGAAATTGGCTGAACCTGACGCTGGGGGGCGGCATGCATCGTCTGTACCTGCTGCTGAACCGGCATCAAAGGTTCGGGCTCATTTGCTGAAGGTTCCAGATTCATTGATGGCTGTTCAACAGGTTTCACCGGCTGTTCCGTCTGCTTCAGATCACGGGGTTTGCGGTGGTTAATCAGAGGATGGACAACTTTCTTTTCCATTTTGTGCTCAACCGGTTCTTCTGCAACAGACTTTTGAGGAGCCGGTTCACGGGTCTCTTTTTCAAACTCTTTGACGGCGGCCCGGCCACGTCCTTCCAGATACCCCCCAACGGTCATCAGGGCGGCTGCCGAGTAGGCAAGAAACATCCCAAATCCGGACTGTTTGAGGGTGATGTTCACGCCAAACGCAGGATGAAAATAGGCTGATCCAACCATGAAAAGCAGGTAGAAAGAGAAAATACCCGACCACAGATGAAATTTGGAAGTCTTGATCTTAAAAAGGGGAACCTGTCTGTTCAGATAATCCATGACCATGAAAAGCAGAGACACAGACGCCAGAACCAGAAAAGAAAATCCGGCAAGATACATCGGGCCGGTCAGGCCGGTAAACGTATCACCGGTCCGGAAAGAGTCGACATCCTGATACCATGGAAAAAAGAGCGAAAGCGCCATCAGAATGGAAGCGATGCCAACAAGTTTTTTCTCAAAAGGAAGTTCGGCAACAATTTGAGTAAGACGTGGATTTGGCATAGGGGGAATGCTAAGAAACACTACGCCCACTATAGACCCGCAATCACCTTTTTGTAAATTGAACTTTCTGTTACAATGCCCCAGCCTTGAGGTTTCTGAACGGTAAACCCATGATCAGGCGTCTCCCATGAAAACCAATCCGCAGAAAATCGCCATCGATATCCGTGAAGCCGGAGCCGAAAAAACCGGGAAGGGATGGTATACCTACAACCTGGTGCTGGAGCTGTTGAAACTGGATAAAAAAAATGAATACCTCCTCTACACCGACAGCGAAAAAAATCCATACCGTGAGTTCAAAAATGCCAAACTGTGCGTTATTGGCGGCAAAGGACACCGCTGGCATTTCAACGTGCTCAAGGACCTGAAAGCCGTGAAGCCGGACCTCTTTTTTGCCCCGACAAGCTATATTATTCCGTCGCTGGCTCCCAAATGGCTGAAGGTCATTATCACCGTGCACGACCTGGTCGCCTTTCTTTTTCCGGCTAGTCACAACGCCAAGGCGGTGCTGATTGAAAGACTCACCCTCCGCCGCGCCGTCAAAAAAGCCTCACAGATTTTTGTGGTTTCCGAAAACACCCAGAAGGACCTTTTAAAGCGTTTCAGGTACCCTCACGAACGTATTCACCTGGTCCCATGCGCTCCGTCAGATTTTTTCCGCGAACCTTCAAAACCTGAAGATTTAGCCAAATTCAGGCAGAAACACCACCTGCCTGAGCAGTTTATTCTGGCCGTGGGAACGCTGGAGCCACGGAAAAACTTTGGAACACTCATCAAAAGTTTTGTGCTTATCAAAAGCAGGCTGCCCGAGTCCAAGCTGGTCATTGTGGGCAAAAAAGGATGGAAATACAAACACATCGAAGAAAAACTCCGGGAGTATCATCTGGAAAACGATGTCATTTTTCCGGGGTACCTGGAGGCGGAAGATCTCAAAAAAATGTATGCCTGTGCAACCGTTTTTGTCTTTCCGTCTCTGTATGAAGGTTTTGGCATACCACCGCTGGAAGCCATGGCCTGCGGATGCCCTGTAGTGAGCTCCAATGTGGCTTCCCTGCCGGAAGTTGTGGGGGATGCCGGAATACTGATTGAGCCCAAAAATGCCCGTAAAATAGCAGATTCCGTGGTCAGTCTTATTGAAAATGACCAGATCAGAAACATGCTGGTTGAGCGCGGATTGCGGCGTGCGGAAAAATTCAGCTGGCAGCACTCGGCACAGGCGGCCATCAGGGTTTTGAGGAAATGGCGGAGTCTGACTAGGCGTTTAAAACGCATGGAAGGGAAAGACCCTTTCGCAAAGCCGAAGCTCGTCAAAAGGGTCAAGGATAAGCTCTTCGCGGGCTGGTTTTTGAAGTGCCAGCGTGCGCGAAAAAAGCAGACAGGGAATCAAACTCAACATCAAATAGACATGAAAAAATAATTATGGTAAAATAGTAAAAAGGACGAAAAACTGGCTAACAAAAACAAAGTATGAACAATTTTTTCAACAAAAAATCCGCTCTACAAAACCTGCAACCTCATTGCTCGTAGGGCTTGGTCTCACCACTATCATCATGCTGGTGTCCCTTGGCGTAACCACCGTGGTCGTTTCTGCGATCCGTGAAATCAGCCAACGTCACTGGCGCCAACCAGGCCTACTACGCCGCGGAAGGAGCGCTGGAGAAAGGGCTTCTGGTCAATCTGGACAAGTCCGCCGGCTACACAACATCTTCAACGGCCGTATTTTCAAAACCACCACAGTCCTCATACAGCATTCAAGGGGTCGTTTCCGACAATTCAAAGCAAAAATATTACGACGGCTATGGCATCCCATCGCCTGGAACAGTAATGTTGGAACCGACTGTGACTCTTTGAATCCGGTCGTTTCCGGGGATTTCTGGTACGAAGCTTCCGAACACAAATGCTACTGTACCGGAGCGCCATCAACAGCTTTGCAAGTTTGATGCCAAGAGCATCCATGCAACTGGGGAAAGCTGAAAGTTGGTGACACCGTAACCATTCCACTGTACTACACGGACGCCGGAGGCACCGGTCAACATCTTTGCGTCCGGCTCGCCATGAGCCTCAAACTGCGCACCGGCTGTACAGACGGCAACCCGATCTGCAGCTCAGCCAAATCTGGACACCACCAAGGGTGACAAAAACTACAACTATGACGATCCGATTGTAAGCTGGCAGATTGTGGGACAGTCACCAAAAGGCGACAACTTTTGTGCTGGGGCCGATAGCAGAACTGGATACTTCCGTTACGCCTGTTGCTGGAAAATAGTTAGTACTATGGCATATGAGAGTAAAATTAACACAAACAAAACTAGTGGATTTGATCATAAACTTATCAAGAGGAGGTATTGACAGTCACGGTTGTAGGCGGTCGATTCTAAAATTTCTTACAAATCTTGATACAGTTCAGGTTGCCCTTCAGCCTTTCTGCCTCCAAACTGGAGTACCCAAAACATCCTGAAGCCAGTACTCAAGCTCTCGTTATTCACAGTCTGGATGAACTTGGTGGATCAAAAATTCCATACATGGGTATAGTTATTACCGACGGCACAGTCACTCCTCCTCCAACCGACACAACCCAAACTGTAAAGGCGGAAGGATACTCCGGAAGTTTCAAGCAGGTATTGCAGGTGAAAAACCCTCAGGAAACCGGCCTGCTGGAGTACGTGATTCAGCAGTAACTTAATGTAACTTTTTCATCAGGAAAAGCTTGACAAATTGAGAGGTATAAGCATATAATCCAATACTTCTTTAATTTTTCAAGTATGGCTTTGACTATGCCTTCGGGCGCTCCAGACAAGAAAGAAGTTTCTTCCCGTTCACCGCGTGCAGTGAGAACTGCTGCAACAGCACCAACAGCGGCAGAAAAGAGATCAAAAATAGTACGGTCAAAGATGAAAAACGCACTGCTGCTTGCCGGAGGATTGCAGGTATTAGGCGGCGGAGCATTAGCCATGGAAGGCTGTTCCGGTGAAAACGGCAATCATGAGCAGATAGGACGAACAAGCCAGGCACTGAGCGCGAACGGATTCAATGTACCGACGCTTGTAAGCCTTGGGATATTGAGCAATTCCGTGTTGACGGAACGGAGTGGAACAAATATCACCCTGTACACAGCGTATAACAATGCAGGGAACTATGATATCTATGAAGTAAGGACAACGGATGGCGTGAACTGGAACAGCCCAAGTCCAACACCGGTACCCGGGGCAAATTCATTGCAAAAAGAATCGGATTTCAAAATATGTGGAACAGATGCATACATTATTTCGGAAAAAGATGGAGTATCGAAGAAAAACTATACAAAGGGACATGGTCAGCTGGGGCCGTTGGGCCGTTAAGTCAGTTACAGGAACCTTAAACGATGATTTTTCGGGGATTAACGGAGTGGCATGCAACGCAGCCGGAACGAAAATTTTTACATCAAATGTAGCAAGTTCAAACACAAGTTTGGGAGCAGACATAGGAACATGGACTTGGAGTAAAACACCAGGATGTAGTGATGGGACAACAAACGACTCGATGGGAATGTACGTCGATACAAACAGTTTGTTTGTCTCAAACCGAACGGGAACCAAAAGGCGGACTGGACGTGATGGCCCTGGACTGGAACGGAACAAACTGTTCAGCACCGCTGCCAAACATGAACGATATCCCAGGAACGAGTGCGGCAGTGAATAACGTGAACGAGCAGAGAGGTTATTTTGATACGGTGGGAGACCTTTGGTATACGGACGACACAACGATCAAATGGGCTACGGCAAAACCCCAACCGGTGGTGATGGCGGAGCTGGTGGTGCAGACGCTGGGACCGGAGGCACCGACGCTGGAACTGGAGGAACTGATGCAGGCACAGGTGGTATGGACGCTGGAACCGGTGGCGATGGAGGAATGGGTGGCATGGATGGGACCGGAGGGCACCGACGCTGGAACTGGAGGAACTGATGCAGGCACAGGTGGTATGGACGCTGGGACCGGTGGCGATGGAGGAATGGGTGGCATGGATGCCGGGACAGGAGGCGCCGACGCTGGAACCGGAGGAACTGATGCCGGCACCGGTGGTACCGACGCTGGAACTGGAGGCGATGGCGGAGCAGGCGGTATGGACGCCGGCCCAAAGTGAACACCGTTAAAGTGAGCGCCAGCACGCAGAAAACTTCAGATTGAAAGCTGCACCGACGCAGAAATACACGCCAAACTCAGCGGACCAACCACATTCACCATTGGGACAAAAACCTTCACGGTTCTGAACGTTCTCCCAAATACTACCGGAGGGTTCACCTTCAAAATGCCAAAGTTCTCACGTTTCGATGATGGCGTTGAAACAGAGATCGACCAGAACGAACCGGATCCAACCAAAAGTGGTGGATGACCAATATGGGGGAATTACCGGATATGAAGGAACAAAAGTGAAGAACTTCCAATTTCCATTGGACCTCAACCCGAACAAGAACAAAAGGACAGATCAACGTAATTGCAACCACCACGCTAGATGGTCTGCAGCGAAAGTACCTGAAAGACGGCTGCGACCCAGCGGAGGCTGAAACCTGTACCCTGAAAACTTCATGGCAGAAGGCGGAAGCAGAAAAGGCGACATTCCAAAGGAACCACAGTGTACAAAGAACTTTCCACCGGAAAAATTTCTGAAGATCCAACATCTTTTGATGTTGTTCCTCCAGTCACAACTCCGCCGGAAGAAGGCGGTTGCAGTGTGAGTACCCATGTTGGTTCAACCCGCAATGACCTCAACGCCATCCTTCTTGCCATCGGTGCTGCAGCAGCTGTAATGCGCCGCCGCAAGCAGGATTAACACTGGTGTCACTACATCCTGACTCCTCTCTTTTATGTCCAAAGAACAACTTTCCAACCATACAGAGAGTCCACAGGGAAACCCACCAGCAAGGGTAAAACGGCCCAAATCCGGCTCAAAATTGCCGTCAACATCACTCCATCCGCAACGCTCTTTTAGTTGTGGGAGGGTTAACTGTTGGAGGAACCATCCCGCAGGCATGTGCACCGGAAAATCCCGGTGAAGGGACAAGAAACCGCATCACCCAGGCACTAAGCGCAAACGGATTCAATGCACCAACAACGCCAAGCCTTGGGATATTGAGCAATTCCAAAGTAGTATTTGTGGAACGAATTAAAAGACAAATATCACCCTGTATACACTCTATGATAATGCAGGGGATTTAGAAATCTATAAAGTAGGAACGACAGATGGAGTGAACTGGAATAGTCCAAGTCCAACACCGGTGCCTGGTGCAAATTCTGCATACAATGAAATCGATTTCAAAATCAGTGGAGGAAAAGCCTACGTAGTTTCAGAACGAGATGGAGTATCCAGCAAACTCTATGAAGGAATCTGGAGTGGCGGAACAGTAAGCGGTTTAACAGGTGTCCCAGGGGCACTCAATGATGATTTTTCATCGGTGACAGGTGTAGCACTCAATAACGCCGGAACAAAAATTTTCGCAACATCAGATAGATTCAGCGCAAATCAAAGGACAATTGGAGCAACTGTAGGAACATGGACATGGGCAGAAACACCTGGGTGCAGTGATCCAACATTCAACAACTACGGAATGTACGTCGATACAAACAAATTTGTTTTTGTCCTCAAACCGAACGGGAACCAAAGGCGGACTGGACGTGATGGCCCTGGACTGGAACGGAACAAACTGTTCAGCACCGCTGCTAAACATGAACGATATCCCAGGAACGAGTGCGGCAGTGAATAACGTGAACGACCAGAGGGGATTCTATTTTTTGATACGGTAGGAGACCTTTGGTATACGGATGACACCACGATCAAATGGGCAACGGCCAAAACGCCAACAACCGGCGATGGTGGTGCTGACGGAGGCGGTGGAGACAGCGGGACAGGAGGGGATGGGGGCTCCGGCGGTGGTGGAGGTAGCTGACTGCAAACTGATGAATGTCGCCGAGAATCCACGGCAATATTCAGTTAAGTCCTGCGCACGGATACCGAAGTGAAAGGGAAATTTTGGGCCGGCAACCTACACCATTGGGTCAAAAACATTTACCATCAAAAATGTTGTTCCAAAAACGACCGGCAAGTTCACCTTCACTTGGCCAAAATTCTCACAATTTGATCCTGGTGTAGAAAAAAGTCAAGAAAACGAACCTGATCCATCAAAAAAACTTGTCGACACACAGTACGGAGGAATCACGGCTGCGAAGGCACCGAAGTGGAGGATTTTATCCGCCTGACCCTAAACCCAAACAAAAATAAGGGTCGATTGACGTCATTGCAACAACCACGCTCGACGGTCTTCAGCATAAATTTGTAGGTGCGGGGTGCGATCCAAATCAGCTTGATAAATGTCAGTCAGAAAACTTTCGCGTGAACGGGGCGGGACAGGGGGAAGTCCCAAAGGAGTAACCGTCTACAAGGAACACCGGTGGCAAAATTTCGGAAGATCCAAACGATTTTGATGTTATTCCTCCTGTTCGGGGATGAAGGATGCAACTGCTCAACAATTCAAAATCACACACGTCAGACAACATCAGTAATCTGCTGCTTTTGGCTGGTGTGGGGGCGTCATCGCTCGCCGCCGCCAAAAATCATAGAGAGCAAGGCATATCCTCATTGGTATAAACTGCAAAATTGTGCTATAATACGAGGATAAATAGCATCTGTTTACCATGCAGTTATTTAAAAACAAAACACTCATAGCATGCATCCTTGCGGTGCTCGTGGGGTGATCATGATCATTCTGGCGGCCGGCAATGTTTTTAAAAGCTGGCGGCTGCTGCTGATGCGTTGTATGATGGCAATAATAATCCGAGTAACCAGATTGTGATGGTTTATGTTGATCAAAAAACCATCAACCCTGACAACCTGGGGGAGTACTCAAACTGGAACAGGAAGCAACTTCGCACAAGTATCCAATAGCATCAATAAATACGAACCAAAGGTAGTTGCTTTCGATTTTTTCTTCCGGACAGCCAAAGATGAAGAGACAGACAAGGCATTCCAGGAAGCGCTTGCGAAATAACAAAAAATCCAGTCATTATGTACCCTGGCAATCCGCAAACATTCGATGGGAAAAAGGATACTATGTAATCCCAAGGATCAGAAGAAGGTAATTCTTATGAGATCTTCTGAAATATTACAAATATTACTCTCAGCCTTGGGAATGCCATCAAAGATGATGATGGCCTGATGAGAAGAATTACTGCACCATTATTTATGATGAGAAATTGCAAAAATATGATCAAAATCTCGCGCTTTTTTCACCATCGCCAGAAAAACTCTTGGCGGGACGACCTTCCTGCAACTCCACCTGTTAAAAAATCCACATATGAAATTCAGCAAAATAACGGAAAAAGTCTAAGCATTCCATTGGAAGATGGTCAAATGCTCATTAATTTTCCTCAAGAACCAAAGAAAATCCGATGCAGTCCATCTCGTTTTTTGACGTTTATAACGAAAATACCAAGGATTTTCAGAATAACCCTGAACAGCTCTTCAAAGATAAAATCGTTATTATTGGCCGAAAGCCAACTTCTTTAATGACCTCTATGTAACTCCGTCAGCAAAGAGGCCTGGATGCCCGGCGCCGAGCTTCTCCAGGCCAACGCCTGGGAGCCATCCTGGAGCAAATTCCTCAAACCTCACACATATCTGGAAAAATCTCTCCTGATTGTAGTACTGGCTCTGGCAGCGGCATTCATCTTTATGTTCACCAAAATCCGTTGGTCACTGATTCACTCTGGCGACGCTGATGCGGGTACTCAATTGCCGCAAAACCGCTTTTCAATGCCGGGTGCTCCTGGATCTTGTCCACCATACCTCACGGTGGTCATCACGTTTGTGGCCGTGTACATGTACCGGTATCTCACCGAGTTCAAACAGAAAAATGCTCTGCAGAGCGCGTTTGGCAAATACGTGAACCCAACACTGGCCCGGCAGATCGCCAAAACCTGGAATCGCCAGCTCAAACTTGGGGGAGAAAAACGGGAAGTCACTGTGCTTTTTACCGACATTTGTCATTTCACTACCATTTCAGAAAAGCTGAAACCGGAAAGTCTGGTGGCATTGCTGAACGAGTATTTTGAGGCCATGTCCGCGGTGATTATGGCCGAGGGTGGCACAGTGGATAAATTTGAAGGCGACGCCATCATGGCCTTTTTTGGAGCACCAGTAGGCCAGCCAGACCACGCCCTGCGCGCCGCCCGGGCCGCCATCAACATGCGCATCAAACTCAACGAGCTCCTGGCTTCCTGGAAAAGCCCGGGCCAGTCAACCCTGCCGGGCGGCGAACCAAAACCATCAATCGATTTCCGCTGCGGATTAAGTTCCGGAGAGGTTATTGTAGGCAATATTGGTTCCTCCAGCCGGTTCAACTACACCGTCATGGGAGACATTGTGAACCTTGGTTCACGGCTTGAAGGTGCCAATAAAAAATACACGACCCACATCATGATGAGTGAAAAAACCCACACTGCCATCCGGGACCAGTTTGAAACCCGGGAACTGGACGTAATTCAGGTTGTTGGTAAAACAGAACCCATCAAAATCTTTGAACTCCTGGCTCCCAAAGGCCAGCTCCCGGCAGAAGCCATCACGCTGCTTCAGCAGTACGGCGAAGCCATGGCGCTCTACCATAACCGCCAGTTTGCCGATGCTCTCGCAAAATTCTCGGAGATTCTCAAAAGCTATCCGGGCGATGGACCAACCCAGTTGTACCGTCAGCGCTGTGAAGTCCTCCGCGATTTTCCGCCAAAAGAGGACTGGAACGGTGTCTTTGAAATGGGGTCAAAATAAAACCCGGCTACACATCCTGTACAGCCCCCCACTTTCAAACCCATACCAGAGCCTAAAAAGTCCTAATATTCAACGTTGTGGAAATGGTCTACCCCATACATTCCCTTCGTTTCAATCTTTGGCTCAATCGGGATATTGAAGCTCTGCATATCCGTTCCATTCGGATCGAATGCCTGAATCTTGATATCCTTCACGGTCTCACCAGCGAGGCCTTTAACATTAAAAGCGCCGTTCGTTGAAACAACCTTCTCGTCAAAAACACGTTTTCCGTCAACATCAACGGTCAGGTGGAAATCTTTCGGGAATTTTCCTTCAAAATGCCAGTCTTTGCCATCGTAGTTCAGCATAACCTGGCGGTCTTTCCAGCTGACAGACTCAGCAGGAGCCTGGGCAGGCGCACCTCCAACGTTCCCGTAACTCTGGGTTTCATCCTGGTCAGTCATATCTGTTTCGCCTATACAGGAGCCCAAAACAAAAGGAGCCGCTGCAACAACCGCCCGTGTGACAAACCGGCGGGCGCTTTTCAAAAAACGCTTAAAACCGCCATCCTGAGCCATTTCTGCACCTGAACGCTGTGAAGCAATATCAAGGGAAACGGGCCTGGTTTCAACAGGTTCAGTAGCCGGTTGTTGGCTTTCTGGTGCCATATTTTGCGAATTCAGTGCCATAAATGCGATCGGTAAGATCCATCTGCAAAATAGCACTTTATGCATTGCGTTTCAAGCAAAAATCTGTATAATCATTGCCCGTAGCCTCTAAATTTCCACTATGCCGAATGAAGGACCAAATGGTGAGTACCCGGAAGATCTGGAAGGGCTTGCAGCAGACGAAAGCCCATTGCCACCGCATGTAATAGATCGGGAAAAAACAGGCGAAAGACCATCAAAACCCCCAAAGTCAATACCTCCAATGCGTTCATCCATAGGTGCTCCGCAGGCGGCTTTGGCAATCATCACAAAAACTGTCGGCGCGGCTGCGCTGGTAACAACGCTGGCCGGGACAGTACTGGACAGACGACGTCATCAGTCCCCTAAACCGCCAATCGTTTCCGGAAACGGGGACAATAACGGCGGAGCATCAGGTGCTGATGCAGGAACAAGCGGTACAGGAGGTGACAGCGGGACCGGAGGAACCGGTGGTTCAGACAGTGGAGTTTCTGGAGCCGGCGGAACATTGGCAGACGGAGGCAATGCAGGAATACCTGATGCTGGCATGGGTGCCCCTGATGGTGAAGCAAGCCCGGTTGATGAACCAACCCAGCCGGTAAATCAGGAAGATCTTTGTGGAAGAGAATCTTTTGACCAGGATCTGAAAGGACAGGAAATTCCTCCATTGAACGGAGGAAATCCATGCCAATACGTTACGGACGCTGATGGAAGAATTCATGTGATTGGACATACCCTTCTGGATACCGACGGCAAACCCCGTGACTGTTTTATCAACCCGGTTTTTTCTCCATACGCTTCAACAAAAGTACGCGGTGAAATAACGGGATTGCCTGACCAGCCGGGAAAAATCAAACTTGAAAACGGGAAGCTTTGCGTTACCCTCATGAAAGAGCAGGCGGCGCTTGACGGCAAGACAGTACCGCACACAGAAGCGGTAGTTGTAGGTGAAGCAAGCATCAGAGTTACTACCCAGGGAAAAGTACTCATTAAAATGCTGGAACCTGAATACGACTCAAATCTTAATCGAGTTATCCATTATGTTGCTGTAACGGCAGTTGACGGTGATGCATTGGTATCACAGGATGGAAGAGATGGAGATATTTTTGTACGCTATGGTGATAAGCCGAAAAAAATTCCATTGGATATTGCACATCAGGACAGTGTTGGATGTGTCATCGCCTCAGCAAAACCAGGCGAAAACAATGAGCAGAAAACCGGGCTTTACCTCCTTGGAGCAGGTGCCATCTTTATGTCACTGCGCAGGGCAAACAGAAGAAAAGCTGCCAGGACGAGTTAAACAATTGGCAAGTCACGCAGAAACTTTTATACTGACCTCATGACACTCGTTGCACCAATCCAGAAGAAAATCACAACGGTCGGTATTGTCACCAAAAGACACAATAAAGATCACATCGAACATGTCAAAGATGTGATCCGTATTTTGAAAAAACACGACAAAAAAATTCTCTTTGATACCAACACCGCGCCAATTTTTGACAAAAGTTCCGGATACAAAAAAACTGATCTCATGCACAAATGCGATCTGGTCGTGGTCATGGGCGGGGACGGAACAATCCTGAAAACTGCTCGCCGTGTAGCCAAAAAAACCACGCTGGTCATGGGCTTTAATTTTGGAAACCTGGGCGTGCTCACCGAATCCAAGCCGGAGAATCTTGAGCACGATTTGATCGAGGTTCTCAACAACCGTTATGTCATCGACAAACGTTCCATCCTTCGCGTAACCATTTATCGTGACGGGAAAAAATTCAACACGTTTCTGGCCCTCAATGACGCGGTGATTAATCAGGGATCTTTTGCGCGTCTTATTGAAATGGACGTTTCCATCAACCAGCGCAAGGTTATCACTTTCCATGCCGACGGGCTTATCATCAGCTCTCCAACCGGTTCAACCGGCCATTCACTTTCCGCTGGTGGACCAATTGTTCACCCGTCACTTCCTGCAATAATTTTAAGCCCAATCTGCCCGGCAACGCTCTCCATCCGCCCGATTGTTATTCCCAACGACCGCCAGCTGAAGATTGTACTCAACACCCGCCGCCGCAACGAAAACGAAAATATCGGCCTGACCCTGGATGGCCAGGAAACCATCAGACTCGACTACGGTGACGAAATCAAAATCCGCAAATCCAGCCGCTACTTTAATCTTGTCCGCTTAAAAGGCGGAAACTACTACAAAATGCTGCGCGACAAGCTCCGCTGGGGCGAGCAGTTTGGGGAGTAATCAGCAAACAGATTTTGAGCATCCGTTGCAGGGTTTTCATGGTTCTTTGCTGTACCTGTGAAAGCTGGTCAGCCGGTGGCGTAACTTTATCATGCCTTTTCATCCAGCAACGCCGCCTGCGCTGCCGCCACACGCGCAATGGGCACGCGGTATGGTGAACAGCTGACGTAATCCAGTCCGATGCGATGACAGAACTTCACGGAGGCCGGATCGCCGCCCTGTTCTCCGCAGATACCGATCTCGATTTTTGGCTTGGTGCCGCGGCCCAGCTGAATGCACGTCTTCATAAGCTTCCCGACGCCGCGTTCATCAATACCGGCGGCAGGGTCACGTTCCCAGATGTTGCGGTCAACATATTCGTTCATGAATTTCCCGGAATCATCACGGGAAAGTCCAAAGGTTGTCTGGGTCAGGTCATTCGTGCCAAAAGAGAAAAAGTCCGCCTCCGTCGCCAGTTCATCCGCCGTCAGGCAGGCGCGGGGAAGTTCAATCATCGTCCCGATTTTGTATTTGAAAGTGATGTCATCCTTGTAATGCCGGATCATGGTTTCAATCATCTGGCGGACAACTTTGAGTTCTTCAACGTGACCAACGAGCGGCACTTCAATTTCCGGAAGCACTTTCACCCCGGCGCGGCTCATTTTGATGCCGGCTTCCAGAATCGCCTGGACCTGCATCTCGTAAATTTCCGGATAGGTAATGCCCAGACGGCAGCCGCGGTGGCCCAGCATGGGGTTCACCTCATGAAGGCTGTCTTTAAGCCGTTTCACCTCTTCAAAATCCATCATGAGTTCACGGGCCAGTTCCTCAATCTGTGAATCTTTCTGCGGCAGGAACTCGTGGAGCGGTGGATCAAGCAGACGGATCGTCACCGGAAGCCCATTCATTGCCTGAAATATTCCCTCAAAATCTTCTCTCTGCATCGGCAAAAGTTTGCGCAATGCCCGCCTGCGACCCTCAAGATCTTTGGCCAGGATCATCTCCCGGACAACCTTGATGCGCCCCTCATCAAAAAACATGTGCTCGGTACGGCAAAGTCCAATGCCCTCGGCACCAAATTTCCGTGCGACTTCGGCATCGTATGGAGTATCGGCATTGGTTCGTACATCCATCGTCCGGTACTCGTCCGCCCACCTGAGCACAGTTTCAAAATCTTCACTCACACCTGCTTTCACCATGGGAACCTCGCCCAGGATCACTTCGCCGGTTGTTCCGTTCAGTGTGATGATGTCACCTTCATACACCACGGTATGACCAACAATAAACCGTTTGTTTTTGGCATCAACCATAATATCCGCGCAGCCGGCAACACAGCATTTGCCCATGCCGCGGCAAACAACGGCCGCATGGGAAGTTGCCCCGCCGGTTGAGGTAAGAATACCTTCGGCAACATGCATGCCGTGAATGTCTTCAGGGCTCGTTTCCTTGCGGACCAGAATAACTTTCTGTTTGCGGTTCGTAACCCATTCAAAGGCATCGTCGGCACTGAAAACCACTCTTCCGCTGGCCGCACCTGGTGAAGCGGGCAGACCTTTGGCAATAACATTTTTCTGGGCTTTCGGGTCGATGTCGGAATGAAGAAGCTGATGCAGTGAAGCAGCATCAATCCGCAAGATCGCCTCTTTTTTGGTGATGGCTTTTTCTTTGACCATATCTACGGCGATTTTAACAGCAGCCCTCCCGGTGCGCTTTCCGCTGCGGGTCTGGAGCATGTAGAGTTTTCCTTCCTGGATGGTGAACTCAATATCCTGCATGTCGCGGTAATGTTTCTCCAGAATGTCACGGACCTCCACCAGGTGGGCAAAAACATCCGGCATGACATCTTTCATCTCATCAAGCGTCTGCGGAGTACGGATGCCGGCAACCACGTCTTCACCCTGGGCATTGATCATGAACTCACCGTAAAATCTTTTCTCGCCGTTGGAAGGATTACGGGTAAAAGCCACACCGGTACCTGAGGTATTGCCCATGTTGCCAAAAACCATGGCCTGAACATTCACCGCCGTGCCAAGCTTTCCGTCAAAATTATGGATTCTGCGGTAGGTGACGGCGCGTTCATTGTTCCAGGAAAGAAACACGGCATTAATGGCCAGCAGAAGCTGTTCCTGTGGGTTTTCCGGAAAGGCTTTCCCGGTTTTTTTCTTCACGACATCCTTGAATTTTTTCACGGCCAGCTGAAGGTCTTCGGTGGTCAGTTCCGTATCAACGGTTGCCCCGCGGTGGTGCTTGATCACATCAAGCTCCTCTTCAAAATGTTCATGGGGAATATTCAGAACCACATTGCCGAACATGTTGATGAAACGGCGGTATGAGTCGTAGCAGAATCTTTCGTTACCGGTTTTGATCAGAAGCCCTTTCAGTGTTGCATCGTTCAGACCAAGATTCAGAATAGTGTCCATCATGCCGGGCATGGAAACCGGAGCCCCGGAACGGACCGAAACCAGCAGCGGATTCTGTGGGTCGCCAAAAGTTTTCCCGATTTTTCTTTCAAGCCGGCTGAGATATTTTTTGAGATCTTCCGGGAAATTTTTCGGATATTTTTCGTGCTCAAGATAATAGCGGCAGACATCGGTCGTAATGGTGAAACCGGGAGGGACGGGGAGCTTTAATCGGCTCATTTCAGCAAGATTCGCACCTTTGCCACCCAGCACGTCCTTCATGTCTTTATTGCCCTCTTCAAACGCAAAAATGGAACGGAAACCACCGGAACTTTTTTTCGTGGACGGCGAAGAATTCACCGGCGTAACGGACCTGCGCAAAGAAACCTTCTGTTTTTTCCCAGAAGTTTTTGATGCTTGTGGCATAGGGTGGAAGAAGAAAAAATCGAAACCAGTATAACAAGATCTTCACTGGTGACAACTTTTTAGACCCACTGCAAATTGACAAAAAAGGTGAAAAGAGATCCCACGGCCGGGCCGGGGAATGTGGTGAGCGGGGCCTGAAGAAGATACGCCAGAATCTGACCGGTAAAGGCGGAAAAAAGCGGAACGGTAAGGTTGTCATCCAGTTTGCCGGTGAGGAGTTCCACAATGCTGGCCACCAGAGCCATCGGGAAAAAAACCAGCGGGTACGATGGCAGGAAAAGATAACCAACCATGCAGTTCATGGTAAGTCCGGCCATGAACCCCTCAAAAGTTTTATCCTTGTACATGAAATGCTTCCCGAATTTGATGCCCACGAGCGCCGCTGCCAGGTCGCCAAAAACGGTTAAAAGCAGGGCGGTAAGGGCGATCGGATAATCAAACGCTGCAAAAACAATGATCGTCGCGGCAATAAAGAAAATGGTTCCCGTAACATTGTTCTGTTCCTTGTGCCGGAAGACATTGAACATCTCGGGAATTTTGGGTTTGTACTCCAGACGCACATATTCGATTTCCAGCAGCAGCAGGAACACCACCGTAATAATCAGCGTGGCAATCCGTTCATTAAAATAGTGCCGGAACATGGTGTATCCAATGAGCAAAGGCACCTCCATGAGGTGAAACAGTTTGCGGAGAATCTCTTTGCGGAGTGATTTTTTTTTCTTTTTGCCCATAGGTCAGAAACAGTAACACCAGGAGTATATCATAAAAAAAAGAGAACAGCCCGTTGACTTATGGACTGCCCTCTTTGTTTTTCAGAAAGTATTCCGTGAAAAATTTACGGCTGGACGGTGAACATGCTGCCCGCTGACCGGCCAAAAATTTCAGGGAAGTAGGTTTCCTGGGCCAAAGCCGGCAGATCGTGGAATGTACCCGGCGATGTGGCACGGACAACATATTTGAGTTCATAGACACCCGCAGGGAGCATATCGGCAAAGAACATCATGCGGTCATCACGAACTTCAGAATGATTAAATCTCCAGAGCTCTTCCCAGCATTCCCAGCTGTAGACGCCTTTGCATGGGTTTGAGCCAGCCTCTTCCATCATGTCCTGAAGATCCATGCGGGAGGTCTGAAGATTAAAGTCAACCCCTTCAAGCCCGGCCGGGAGATAGTCTTCCACCATAACGTAGTAGCGGTCCTCCGGAACGATGATCGTCATTTTTCCAACGAGGTTTTCACCAACTTTCACGGAATTGACCGGGTTCTCAAGCTTCTTGTCATCCATGGTGAAGTACTCCTGGGTCACCAGAATGCCTTCATCACGTGACGCGATTTTTTCCGTTGGCAGGAAGTATTTCAGATTCATGTCGAAATACATTTTGCCAACACCCTGACGGGTCGCAGTGACCTCGTTATCCTGGTTGTTCTGGAGCAGATCCTTGAGCGGAATAGTCACTTCACGGACCTCATTGATGTTGCTCTGCTGGAACGAGCCGTTAAGTTTTTCAACGCCGTTCAGGGCAATAACACCGCTATAGCTTGGCTGAAGCTCCTTGCTGGATTTCAGGTAATCAGCCATGGCCAGGAGGGTGATGGCGGTTTCCTGGGTGGTGGCATAGTGGCCGTCCTTCTTCTCCATGAGCATGTGGCGGAGAATTTTTGGAACGAGCGGGTTATTGCTGTCAACGCGGGAAAGCATTTGGAGAACAATAGCCGTTGTACGGGTATTCGTGTCAAAGAGCATGTAATTACGGGAAGCTTCCTCAAAATGAACACCGCGTGGGGACTCCTTGGCCACGTTGAGAATTTCGCCCTTGAGCGTATCAATCTTCTTCTGGAGATCAGCATTGTCTCCGCCAAGATCCTTGAAGGTCATGGCAAGATAAGCCTTTCCGAAGAGGCTGAGATATTTCTTGTTTTCATACAGATTATTGCTGAGACCCAGATCTCCTTTATTCATTTCCGCCAGGACAAACAGCGCAAACGCGCGGCTGTTCGCGTTATAGCTGCTCTCGCTGCGTTCACCGGCCAGCGGGAGTTCTTTCATGGAATTTTTCACATACCCAAGGCCGCGCTCCATGACGTTTTCATCCACGGTGTAGCCGGCTTTCTTCACCTCATTGAGGGTATAAAGAACATACGCGCTGAGGTATGGCGTTGGAGTGGAGTTTTCCCAGATGCCCCAGCCGCCGTTACTCTGCTGGTATTTGTAGAGTGCCTGAACGCCCGCTTCCACATTTTTCTTCAGTACTTTTTCATCAATAAGTTTATCTACGCCAAGGCCCGGGAGCTTGGCAATCTGCTTCACCGCCAGATTTGGCAGGAGTGATGAAGCGGTCTGTTCAGCGCAGCCGTAAGGGAACTGGACAAGATATTCAATGCCCTTGGCAAAAGTTCCGGCAAGCGTTGATGAAGCGGTAATTTTCAGTTCACCAAATTTTGGATCGATCCCGTTTGGCAGCCACACCGTTTCAACATGCTTGGTATCATCAATCACCTCTGCGGAAGTGGCGACAACTTCAGGGAAGCTGAAGGTATGAATCGGAAGTTTTTCCTCAACAATATCCCCAACCGTTTTATCGTTCGCATCGATCGCTTCAAAGGTGATGACCGCTTCTGGCTGGTCCTGAACGGTGACGTTAAAGTCCACGCGCTGCTCTTTGCCAGGCTCAAGGCGAACGCGCTGTTTATCGCTGCCGCTGATGGTCAGGCCGTTCGCTTTCAGGGCCACATCAAGGTCCACCGCCCGGTCAAGATAGTTGTGGACAACCGTTCCAACAGTCATGGCGTCGTTCACAATCATGAACCGTGGGAGAACCGGACGTGCCAGGACGTCCTTGGTAACGAGGAAATCCAGACGCTGGCTCCCCACGAGCGTATCGTCGGTAATACCAATGCTCATGACCTGCCAGGTGGTCAGGTTGTCCGGAAGTTTGAATTTCACTTCGGCCTGTCCGTTGCCATCGGTATTCACCACTGCCTGCCAGAACGCCGTGTCCTTGAACACGCCGCGTTTGGCAATCGCGCCGCCGCCGCCACCTTTAAGGCCTGATTCAACCTGGACATTCAGACGTGACAAGGCTTTGGTGAGAGTTTCGGAAGTTGAAACGCCCAGGTACCGCTTGCGGTAGAAATCAGAAAGCAGATCGGCTGTAACGTTTTCAGTCAAAGAAAGCACACTCTTATCCACCACCCCGATGGAAACTTCCGCCTTCACCGGTTTGCCGGAAGCATCACTGGTTTTCACTTTCAAGGTGACTTCATCGCCAGGGTGGTATTTGGCGCGGTCGCTGCTGACTTCGATCCCCAGTTTGCGGCTGGACGTATCAACCTGCAGCGTTGCATACCCAAGCTTGAACGAAGCAACATCACGTTCATCAATTGCAGTGCCTGGATCCTGGAGTCCAGCCGCGGTGTTGTTCCCCTTCACCATCAGCACGGAAACAAACTCGTTTGGCAGAGAATCATTGGTGATCGGTACATCGATCGTCTCCGAGTTCGAGGCAATTTTCATGACCTTCTTGTACACAATGTCTCCGCGTTCATGGGTGACCAGCGCATACACATTCTGGTATGGCGATTTGACGAGCACGTGAGCAGTGTCACCGACCTTGTATTCCTGTTTATCAGGAACAAGCTCAATACGGTCGTTATTTTCCTGACCCCAGTTCACAAAATCACCGGAAGTAACATACATCTCTGTTGCGGAACTGATACGGTTGCCTTTGGAATCGTTTGATGAAGTGGCCACTTTATAGCTGCCGCCTTCGTTGGCAACAAAACTTACCGTTGCATGTCCTTTGTCATCAGTCGTCACAGTTTTCTTTTCCTTCTGAACATCCTCATAATTATTTTCAAAGTAGAAATCACTGTCGACCTGTTTTTTCTTCACGGTGTTCCATTCACGTTTCATGAGTGAAACATCAACATTTTTCCCTGCGACAGGATTGCCATCCTTATCAACCGTGATCACGTCAAACTTGGCCTCTTTGCCCTTGGTCGCGACATAATCCTGGCTCATGATCCCAACATAGTACTCACCCTGGTGAACGGGGAAGGTGGTACGGTTGGCCACATTCTGGTGGTTGAGGTCGGAAACATTGGCCTCAAGGGTATAGAACTGGCTGAGTTTCGCATCCTTGATGTTCAAAGGCAGCTGAACAGTATAATCGCCGTTCGCGTCAGTTTTGCCCTTTCCTTCGCTCACAATTTTTGATTCACCCTTGCAACCCCAGTAACACAGGTATCCTTCATCGCTGAAGCTGTACCACTGTGAGGCGTAAGGACTCTTGCTGTCCGCAGGAATGAAGAAATAATAGTTCTCCGTTTTTACGGTCCAGTTTACGTCAGCGTCAGCAAGCGGCGCGCCAAAGAAGAACTGGCTGTTCACTTTCACATTTGCTGTTTCACCGTTGGCGTAGGAATCTTTGTCAGATTTCAGATTCAGCAGATAGTCAGGTTTTCTGTACGCGGCCACGCGGAACCCATGATAGAACGAATGGGAATATTCAGGTTCGTCACCAGCCGCAAGCGAAGCCACCATCTGGTATCCGCCAACTCCTGCAAGCTCACCCAGCTGGAAGTCCCCGTTAAAGGTACCGTTCTTGTTGATGGCGAGCTCCTTTTTGTAAACCTCCTGCCCGGACTCATCGCGGACGGTCACCAGAATCTTGCTGCGGTCCGGCAGACTGTACTTCATGTCGTTGTTCACGCGGACAAGGCCCTTGAAGTTCACGGTGTGGCCAGGCCGGTAAATTGGACGGTCAGTATAAAGGTAGACGAAATATTTTTCATTGTAGGAACTGTAATCAATATTGAAGTTCCATGGGCTTACCCCTTCAGACCATGTGGAGTGGCTCAAAGTGATATCCCCACCAACCTTGCCGGTGACCATATATTCTCCAAGATACTGGGTGTCATCTTTCTTTGGCAGCGGAAGAGTAGCAAGACCGTCTTTGTCGGTTTTGGCTGTCAGGATAGAACCATCAGTGCTGCTTTTGGCCTGGATATCCATGCCTTCAACCGGTTTGCCTTCACGCATGGAAGTAGCCCACACCAGCAGCTGTTTATTGCTCATTTTGGTGGCGAGGGCATACCCGGTAACAACAAACACCTGTTTCTCAATCTGCGGAATACGTTTGCCGTCATAATCAAGATCAAACACCTGTGGGCTTGTCACTTCAAAATAGTAATAGCCCGGATCAAGAGTCTGTCCAAAATCTTTTTCCAGATCAATTTTTGTCACCACCTGGTGATTAAAATCTTTCTTGATCTGTTTGGTAAAGGTGGAGTATCCGTCGGCCGGGCGGAAATTATTCACATAGCCGCGTTCATAAATCTTGCCGAACTCTTCTTCGGAAAGTTTTTTGAACTCAAAATTCACACTGTCCACGTTCGTGGATTTCACGTAATAGACACGGGGCTTGGTAGCATCAAGCACGCTGATGTCCGGTGAGCTGACCAGGTGGAAGGATGGTTGAAGCGCCGCCGTGGTGAAGCTGACGGAAAGATCTTTATCCAGCACTTTCCCATACTGGCTCTTGCCACCGGCCTTTACGGTCACGGTATATTTGGTGGAAGGTTCAAACGGATAGCGGATCTCAAGCGTCACGTCAGAAACACTGACCTCAGGTTTTTTCTCTTTTTTATCGTCACCGATAACTTTCGGTTCAATCACAACCTTATCCTGGAAACTTTCCGAATCCATCTGCTGGTTGAACGTAAAGCTCACGCAGCATGGAGCGTCCCCTTTGCTGCCGTAATCTTTGGCGTTGTTTTCAGGGTAAGAGGAAACAAGATTCAAGGCGCCCACGGTTTTAAACAGCTGGTTGCTCTCCTGTTCAAGTCCAAAAGTTCCTTCAGCACCCGGGTAATCTTTCAGGACCTTCACAAGATAAACAGTGTCCTCATCAAATGGCGCCGCCTGTTTGACCACAAGAGTTTTCTGGAGCTCTTCCAGTTTTGGAATTTCAACCTCCTGGGTTTCAAACTGGGATGCAGGACCAGAATAGTTGGTGCCATCCTGGATATAATCTTTCTTATACTCTTCCGCGGTATAGTAATGGAATGAAACCGGAACCTCCTGCCACTGCAGATTTTTCATCTGGACAATGTCTTCAGTAGTTCTGAGTTTTTCTTTCCCGTTCAGGCCGTAAATGTCCCCGTTCCACTGAATGCTTCGGGCCAGATCTTTTTCGCCCTGAAGCTTGTAGAACTTAATAAACGAGCCGGCTTTTTCCACATTCATCGGCTGGTTGAAATTCATTTTGATGATTTCGTTTGGACCCATATAAGGGTAGGCGTCCATAAAGTTGGTTCCCTCAAATGAAGGCTTCACGGTATCAAAAGTTGCAACAAAATCTTTATCGGTTGTTCCGCCTTCAGCTGAAGTGGTCCCCTGGGGAACCTTCACGGTGTAGTGCGTAGCGTAGGCCAGTCTGTCCGGCATAAACATCATCGAAGAAGTTCCAAGCCACTTCACCTTGCCCTTGATCGGTGGATCAACCTGAACGTCGATGGCCTTTTCATTGGACTGGTCGAGCGTGGTGAGGGCAATCATCGGACGGTCAAAATGAACCGTGATCTTGCCGTCAACCGGAACCTGGGTTGAATCTGCAGCCGGTGAAAAGAGCGTAACGGCAGGAGCAGGAACGATCTGGAAATTCTCATCGTACTCGCTGTTGAGCGGTTTTTGAATAATGCTGCGCGCGGAACGATCGAGAGTTACCTTAAACATATCACCGACCTTGAACTGTTCTTTTGGTTTAAAGTAGAGGCTGTTGTTCTGCCACTCAAATGTTCCATCAACCTGCGGTTCCATTTTGAAAGCTTTTTCCACGGACCCCTGATCCATCGGCTGGGAGAAGACAATGCGGATCGGAGCGTTGTAGGAAATCTTCCGTATGGTGTTCTTGAGCGAATACCCCTGAACCTCCGGAGCCGGAATAAGCGGGTAGCTCGCCACGCCGGAAACAACAAGGAGTACCAGAACAGCGAGAGCCATAGACCATCCTTTGTTCCTCATTGGGGAATGGGAACCGGTGTGGGCTTTGGCTTTTTTATCTTTATGGGCCGTAGCCATAGGTTGATATTTAAGAAGTAATTGTTGACGAAGCTGTTTCTGGAACGCCGGACGCGCGGGAGCGGGCGCGGCATTTTCCACCGCACTGACAACCTCCTGGAGGTCATGCGGTTTCTTTGCTGATTCCAGCATCTGGTTCAATTGCCGAATTTTTTTTCTATGAAAGAGCATTGAACGGTGGTTAAGCAAAATAAGTAAGGTCAGGTTTAATTTTGCGCAGCGTACGGTAGAGGATGATGGCAACGTTACTTTCAGAAAGTCCGGTTACCTGCACAATCTCGCGGTTATTAAGCTGGGAAAAAAACTTCAGATGTACAACCGTCAGTTCGCGTTCGGGAAGGTCTTTCATCACCTCTTTCACTTTGGCGGAAAGTTCCATGCGTTCCGCATTTTTATGCGGGGAAACTTTTTCCTCATCCTCGGAAAGGCCATGGACTTCATCAATATCAACGGTAGCTTTTTTGGCGTGCTGGGCATAATAGGTATTCAGGGTGTTACGGGCGATCCGGAACAGCCACGCGGCAAAAGGAACCCCTCTCCATTCAAAACTGTGAATGTTTTCAAGAACTTTCATGAACACTTCACTCGTCAGGTCTTCGGCGTCGCTGGGGTCACTGACTTTTGAGGCCAGAAAAGCGTAGACCCTTGGAAAAAAATAATCGTACAGTTTTCCAAAACCGTCGGGGCTTTGTTGGGCTTCAGTTACAAGTTTTTGCTGGTCCTGGAGATCCATGGGGTAAGATCGGAACACTAAAACGAATTGTACTGGTATGAAGGAGAAAATTCAATTCGACCTTAGAAACATCTCCCCGGAAAAAAGTATTACAAAAAAGTTTTTCAAAATGCTATTTCACTTCAAAATTCACGGGGGTGCTTTCCCGGGTTGAACCGTCGTAAAGTTCACCGGTAACTTTCAGGACATGTTTTCCTTTCACTGGGACCCACTGATAATGGAAAGGCTGTGCCGATGAAGTGGCCACCATGTTCCCGTCGAGGTAAAAATCAACTTTTTCCACATCGGTGGAAGCCAAAACCCGGAACGGGATCTTTTGACTATCCAGCGGAAGGCCGGCTGTCACCATGAACTCATCCTGATCACCCGGACTTTCGATGGTAATAAGCTCGTTGCTGCTGACCGGGTAACCATCTGCATACCCGTTTTTCACTGTTTTTGATAATGCACAGGGCTCAAAAGGTGGTAAGGAAAGCTCTTTTTTGGCGGCCCAGCGCTGGAAGGCGGCTGGGTAGGTCACGAGGGTTTTTTCTTCACGGGAAGCCAAAGGATAGTTATCCACGCACTCCGGGCGGAGCAGGTGGCCGTTGGACTTCAAAACCCAGTATTTATGGTAATAGTCGTCACGTTCTTTTGGCTCCTGCCCGCGCACAAACCATTCAAACACCCTTTCCGTACACTCGGGCGTGGGCAGTTTGCCGGAAAGCGCGCAGATTTCAATTTCGTGAAGCCTCTTGGGAACCTGAAAAGAAAGCTGCGGTTCAAACTGCAGCGCGGACTCCATAAAGTCATGCCAGATCGGACCGGCTCCATCAACACCGGTAATGTTCTGCATCGGTGAAGCGTCGGCGTTGCCAACCCAGACAGCCGTCAAAAGCTGCGGAGAAAAACCGATGGTCCAGTTATCGCGGAAGTTGCGGGTGGTCCCGGTCTTTACCGCGGCTTCGTGGGAGATTTCCAGGACACTGCCTTCTCCAAACCCCTTCAGGCGGGCATCGGGATCTTTGAGAATATCAATAATCTGATAAGCATGTTCGCGGCCATAGGATCCAAGGACATAATTTTTCTCCGGCGTCTTCCAGGAAAAAAGATGATTCCCGTTCAGATCCTCAACGCGTTCAACCGGACTGAGTTCCATGGACTGGCCGTAGTTGGCAATGACGTTGAAGGCTTTGACCATATCGGCCATGCGGACTTCACCGCCTCCCAGCGTCAAAGCCAGACCATAAAAATTTGGATTCTGATCGAGCGTATCAATGCCGAGTTTTTTCAGGAATGCGATGAAAGATTCCAGCCCGATGTGATCCAGCGTCTGCACGGCGGGAATATTAAATGAACTCGCGAGTGCTTCACGCAGACGGACCGGACCATGGTAATCCAGATCATAGTTTTTTGGAGCGTACGGACCGCCGGCGGTCTTGAACTCCACCGGCACATCTTCAAGAATGGTTGCGGGCGTATAATCTTTTTCCAAAGCCAGAAGGTACGTAAGCGGTTTAATGGAAGACCCCGGTTGGCGCAGAGCGGAAACCATATCAACCTGGCCATCAATCTCATCATTATAGTAGTTCTCGCTCCCGACCCAGGTGAGAATTTTTCCCGTTGAAGGTTCAATGGCAAGAAGCGCGCCGTTGGTAACATGCTTGTCGGAGAGTGATTGAATCTGCCGGGTGATGATTCTTTCAGCCTCAAGTTCAAGATCGTAATCAAGTGTGGTGTAGATGCGCAGTCCGCCTTCCTGGAGTTTTGCTTCACCAACAAGATCAGGAAGCCGGTTCAAAACATACCGTACAAAATGGGGAGCTTTCATTTCAAAAACATTTTTCCGGAACTTCAGCGGTTCATTGAAAGCGTCATCTGCGGTGGCCTGGTCAACGAATCCATACTTCACCATCTGATCCAGGACATACTTCTGGCGTTTTTTTGAACGGTCAAAATAGACAAAAGGATTGTAGTAGGAAGGGGCCTGCGGCAATCCGGCCAGCAGTGTGGACTCGGCCAGATCAAGATCGTAAATATGTTTTCCAAAATAGTCGAGCGCCGCCGATTCCGCGCCATAGGCAAGGTTCCCGTAATAAATCGTGTTGAGGTACAGTTCAAGAATTTCATCTTTGCTGTAAACGTTGGACATGCGGACGGCATACATCATCTCCAGAATTTTTTCCGCATAGCCTCGTTTAGTGGTAAAGCCCAGTAAATTTCTCACAAGCTGTTGCGTGATCGTGCTGGCTCCGCTCACGATTCTTCCCTCGCTGACATTAAAAAACAGGGCGCGGCCCAATGCAAAAAGATCAACGCCACCGTGATCGTAATAATGGATGTCTTCCGCCGCCAGTGTTGCGTTCCGGAAATTCTGCGAAAACTTTTCAAAAGGAATAAAAGTTTTTTTGCCGCCCGTTGGGGAAATCACTTCATAGAGGAGTTGTCCTTTCCGGTCCAGAATCTGAATCGAACCCTGGGCGCGGTCCCGCATCAAAGCGTCCGGCAGGGGCAGAAGCCAGGAAATGTAAAGAACGAAACACCCCGCAACCACGGCAGCCGCGCCCAGCCCCGCCAGTATGTAAAACGCCACTGGATGTTTTTTCTTCCACCCGTTGAGCTTCTCGGGGATCTTCAAAAATTTCATTGTGCGTTCTTGAAAAGAATCGTATAAATAGAACTAATCCTGAACAAAAGTATTGCAGAAAATATGCCAGCACCGAAAACCAAAAAAGATTATACACCCGGGAAACCAACAATTGTGGTTATTTTTGGGGCAACCGGAGATCTGTGCATCCGCAAACTCATTCCATCCTTCTTTCACCTCTATATTAAGGGGATGCTTCCAAAAAATTTCCGGATCGTGGCCTTTTCCAGAAGAGCGATGTCGGATGCCGAGTATCACGACTTTGTGAAGAATGAACAAAAACGTCGCAAACTTCCGGAGCTGCAGGGACGGCTTTTTCAGGAATTCCTTTCCCACGTTTCCTACCAGCAGGGACTTTTTGACGAACGAGAAAGTTATAAAGGACTCAAGAAAAACTTATCGCTGTTGATGAACACGAGTTTAAAAGGTGCTCCAACAAACTCTTTTACCTCGCCGTTCCGCCCGATCTTTATCAGACCATTCTCCATAACCTTGCCTATAACGGCCTGACCATTGCCTGCAGTGACGGCGAAGGGTGGACAAGAATTCTGATTGAAAAACCTTTGGCCGCGATGATGAAACCGCCATGAAACTTGATCAGATGCTGGGGAAACTTTTCCGTGAAGAACAGATTTTCCGCATCGATCACTACCTGGCCAAGGAGACACCAGAACATTCTCATGTTCAGATTCTCCAACATGCTTTTTGAACCGATCTGGAACAACCAGTTCATCGAAAAAGTCGAAATGAAGATTTATGAGAAACTTGATGTGCAGGGCCGCGGAGCTTTTTATGACAGCATCGGGGCGCTGCGTGACGTCGGGCAGAATCACATGCTGCGTATGGCGCTCATTGCCATGGAAAACCCGCACACGCTTGAAGCATCGGCGGTTCGGACGGAAAGACACAAAGTCATGAAATCACTCCAGCCGATTGAGGGAAAAGATGTCAAAAAGTTTACAGTGCGCGGCCAGTACAAAGGGTACCGCAATGAAGCGTCGGTCGCCAAAACTCCCAGACCGAAACCTATTTCAGACTCAAAACTTTTTATCAACAACCGCTGCTGGAAAGGCGTTCCGTTTTATCTTGAAAGCGGGAAAGCCATGAAAGAAAGCAAAGCCGAAATCCAGGTGTACCAAAGAATCAGGTGCACTTTCCTGCCCAAATGATGGCGGTGCGATTTCCAGAATGTCATCACTTTCAAGATCCAGCCTGAAGAAGGGACTTCCATCCGTTTCTGGGCAAAACCGGGACTGGTATCAACGCTGGAGCCTCGTGAACTCGCTTTTTCATACAACGAGGAAAAAGCCGCAAAAAAACCGTGGACGCCTATGAACGCGTACTGTTTGACTGTGGCTAAAGGTGACCAGACCTTCTTCACCAGCACGGGACGAAGTCTTTGCTTCCTGAAATCGAGAGCCACCTGATTATCCGGTCCTGGAAAAGAGTGAACTGCTTCCATACGACAAGGGGAGCCTGGGTCCAAAAAATAACCTAATCCTGCAGAATTATTCTGAATTATTCTTGGAGAAAGTCGAACAGTAATGCTACATTGTAGCCGATTTCTATTTGTTTTCTGATCGCAATGGCAGCATTTGATTCCCCGAAGCTCGAACAGCTCTGCAGGCTGATTCGCTACTACTCCCCGTTTCCACTTCCCAGGCCGCTCCGGGCACCCACCTCATCAATGTCGGCAACGGAACTCATGACGGTTCTGTTTTTTCCGGATTTCTGAAATACGATCTCAAGAACCCCCAGCATCCCAATAACGACCGTCTCATTTTTTCCAAGGGGCACGCGTCACCGCTTTTTTACGCCCTCTATGCGGCAGCCGGTGACGTCAGCGAAGAAGAACTCAAAACCCTCCGCAAATTTGGCAGCCGTCTGGAAGGACATCCGACTCCGGTTTCCATAACCGAAGCAGCCACGGCTCGCTCGGGCAGGGCTTTCTGTTGGCGCTGGCATGGCCGCAACGCCAAGTACCTGGACAAACTCCCCAAGAAAACCACGTGCTTTTGGGTGACAGTGAGATGGCGGAAGGTTCGGCAGTGGGAAGCCATGCAGATCGCATCGCATTATCAGCCGGATAATCTCATCGGCATCATTGATGTCAACGCCCTGGGCCAGCGCGGGGAAACCATGTATGGCCACGAAACGAAAGTTTATGAAGAACGCGTGAAAGCTTTTGATGAAATTATCGTGATTGACGGACATAATCTTCGTGATGTGGTCTATGACGCCTATGAAAAAGCCCAGAACGTCAAAGGCAAACCGGTCATGATTATTGCCCGCACCTTCGGCGCGTGTGGGAAAAAAGGAGTTTCCTTTCTTGAGGGCAAAGATAACTGGCACGGCAAAGCGCTTGGAGCGGAAGATCTGCAGAAAGCCCTGGCGGAACTTGGGGAGATCAACACCGGCATGAAAGGCGAAATCGCACTTCCGGAAAATCTCACACCTGCGAAGTATTCCGGTGAAAAAATGGGATTCACTGCCTATGATAAAACCAAACCAGTGGCTACCCGCCGTGCTTACGGCAACGCCATCACCCGTCTGTTTGCCGACTACCCAAACATGGTGGTACTGGACGCCGAAGTCGGCAACTCAACCTTCGCCGAAATTTTCAAAAAGAAATATCCGGAACATTTTTTTGAAATGTTCTCATTGCCGAACAGAACATGGCCGGCATGGCGCTTGATTTTCACGCAGGAAAAAAATCCCCTTCATTTCAACCTTGCGGCCTTTAGCCGGGCCTTTGACCAGATCCGCATGAGCCAGTACTCAACATCCAATATCAAATTTGTGGGGTCACAACAGCGGAGTTTCATTGGTGAAGACGGATCATCCCGATGGACGAAGATATCGCCATGTTCCGCAACGCTGCTCAATGCAGTGGTGCTCTACCCTTCCGGGACGCCATTGCCACGGAAAAACTTGTTGAAGAGGCAACCAAACATGTTGGCAACGTCTACATCAGAACCACCCAAGACACTCCCGACTATTTATGATGAACATGAAACATTCCCGATTGGTGACTGTAAGGTCGTGAAAAAAGTAAAGTTGATGTGGTGACCGTTATCGGTGCCGGGCGTTACGCTGTTTGAAGCATTGACCGCGCATGAGGAACTGGCTAAAGAAAATATCGCCATCCGTGTTGTGGATCTCTACAGTGTGAAACCGATTCATGTTGATAAACTGCTGGCGGCAATTGCCGGAACCAAAGCCGTCATAACCGTGGAGGATCATTTTGTTGAAGGAGGCCTTGGGGAAGCCGTAAAAAACGGCATTGGCGGAAGGCGAGCACCGTTCCGGTCTATTCCCTGGCCGTTCGCAAAATGCCTCACAGCGGAAAACCGGAAGAGCTTCTTGAATACGAAGAAATTTCCGGCAAAGCCATCGTAGCGAAAGTAAAAAAAGTTCTTAGTTCAAAATAAATTTCAGCATATGCGTCCGGAAAACCTCACAACAAAATTTTCCTCGACAGCGGTGATCCGCTGGAAACCAGGGAACTCATCAGTGTCCTTGGTTTTTTGGATGGGCAGACCACCAACCCGAGTTTGATCGCCAAAACCCTGAAGCTCAAAAACGCCTGCAGGAAGGGAAAAATTCACATCAAAAAAGAGGTCTACGATTTTTACCGGAACGTCATCACGGAAATTTCCGGACTCATTCCCGACGGATCCGTTTCCATCGAAGTGTACGCAGATGCTGCAACAACCGCAGACGCAATGTTTACCCAGGGAAAAGAGATGTACACCTGGATTCCCAACGCACACATCAAGTACCCGACCACCGCAGCCGGGCTTGAGGCGGCAAGAAAAATCGGTACAGGCCGGCATGCGTGAACATGACCCTCTGCTTCAGCCAGAACAGGCCGCAGCAGCTTTATGCGGCAACCAAGTGGTGCCGTCAAAGGACAAGTGTTTCTTTCACCGTTCGTGGGAAGACTAGACGACATCGGCCAGAACGGCATGGATCTCATCAAAAATATTCTTGAGATGTACCGGGAAAGCGACCACCACGTTGAGGTTCTCAGCGCCAGTGTCCGCACGCTTGAACATTTCATGTCCGCGATCCAGATGCAGTCAGATATTATTACAGCACCGTACAAAGTCATCAGGGAATGGGCTGAAAAAGGCATGCCGATTCCGGATGCATCGTTCAGCTACACCAGGCCAGATCTCCAGCCTGTGCCAGAGGAAAAACTCAATCTGGACCAGCAGTGGCAAAATTTTTCCATTCAGCACGACCTGACCAGCAAGCGCATTGAAAATTTGAAGCGTCGACTGGAACGCCCTTGTTCAGTAACCCAAAAAATCCATGGAACTCCACTACAAAGATTCAATGCAGGTTGACGCCGGTGCGCTGGAAGAAACCATGAAATCGCTCGCGCCATACCGCGACTACCTCAACACCATTCTGGGCCATAACGATTACGACGCCCCGGAATGTTCGTGAATCTTTACATTGATCAGAACCTTATTGGCATGGTTCGCGAACTCAAAAAAAAGACCGTAAATGAAAAACTCAGATATGTGGTGGTCGTGGGAATCGGCGGGTCCAATCTGGGAACAAAAGCCGTGTATGATGCCATGTTTGGGGCTTTTGATCTGCTGGAACCAGAGCGCTTTCCCAAGATGATTTTTCTGGAGCACCAACGATCCGCAGTACCTGGAAAAATTCATCTGCTCATCAAAACCACATTGCTTCTCCGGAAGAAATGCTGATCGTCATCAGCAAACCGGATCAACAACAGAAACCGTTGCCAACTTTGAAATACTTGCCGGGGCGGTTACCCAAAAAATTCAGCCTGGATGACCTGGTGAAAAGAACCGTAGTCACCACCGATGAAAATTCCAAGCTCTGAAACTGGCACTGGCAAAAAACTTTGCCGTATTACCGCTCCCGGAAAGTGTGGGAGGCATTCCGTACTTTCTCCTGTAGGGCTCTTCCCGCTTGCAGCAGCCGGAATCGACATTGAGAACCTTTGCGAAGGCGCGGCGGTCATGCGCAAGAACTGCATCGAAAACGATCAGGAAGAAAACCCGGCCATGGTGTCCGCATCGGTCCTTTTTCTCAACGCAAAAGAGGGCAAAACCATCAACGACAATTTCTTTTTTGCACCGCAGCTGGAGTCGCTTGGCAAGTGGTACCGCCAGCTCATGGGTGAAAGCATCGGCAAAGAGACCGACCGTGAAGGCCAGACCGTACATTGCGGCATAACTCCAACCGTATCACTCGGGTCTACGGATCTCCATTCCGTGGGGCAGCTCTACCTTGGTGGCCCACTGGATAAAATCACCACATTTGTCTGGGCCAGAAATGTTGCCAATCCAATGGCTGTTCCCACTGAACAGGTGACGGAAGGCCTGGTGGATAATCTCAAAAACCAGAGCGCCGGCAATATTATGGCGGCAATTCTGGAAGGCACAAAAACGGCTTATAGTAAGAAAAAACTGCCATACATGGAAGTGGTGCTTCCGGAAATCTCCGCGTTCGCGCTCGGTGAATACCTTCAGTATAAAATGATCGAAATGATGTATCTGGGGAAACTGTTCAACGTGAACACCTTTGACCAGCCGAACGTTGAACTCTATAAAATCGAAACCAGAAAAATTCTCAAAAAATCCTAAAACGTCCTGCTATGGCGTCATCAAAAAAGCCCGGAAAAGAACCAAAAATTTACGACATCTCCCTGCCGCTCTACCAGGGCATGGTTGTGTACCCAAACAACACCGAATTCAGGGCGCGACCCATTCACAGCCGGACCTCCGTCAGTTCAGAAATCGTGATGGGGTCACACGCCGGGACGCATGTGGATGCTCCTAAACACGTCTTTCCCAAGGGCAAAGGCGTGGATACTATTCCCGTGAGCACTCTGGTTGGCGCCTGCAGGGTACTGGACATGACCGGCTGCAAAAAAACTGTCACCGTTCAGGATCTGCAGTCTGCCCGCATCAAAAAAGGTGAACGCATTCTGCTCAAAACCCGCAACTCCACCCGTGGCTTCAAAAATTTTTACACCGATTACATCTACCTTGATGGCGACGCAGCTGAATTTTTAGCCAAAAAAGGCGTGGCGCTTTTTGGCATCGACTACCTTTCCGTCAAACAAAAAGGAAGTGAAGATAACCGCCTGCACACGGCCCTGCTCAAAAAAACATCCCGATTTTGAAGGACTTGGATCTTTCCAAAATCAAACCCGGAAAATATTTTTTCATCGGCCTTCCGCTCAAACTCAAACATTCCGGATGGCGCCCCAGCTCAAGCGATTCTGATGCAGCAAGAAGCCTCTTTTAGGATAATTTCATTGTACTTTTTATGAAAAATCTGTGACAAGCGCCAGATTTTTTGACATGGAAAATAATTGGAATAGCTTGCGGTCAGAAATGTTCATATTCATCACCTGCCAATATGAAAAAATTTCTCCACTTTTGTCCGGCGGTCTTGTTTTTTTCGTGGCCGGTTTTTTTATTATCAGCAGCTATGCTGGTGCAATGATCCGTCAGGAACACCCGGGTACAAACGCCCCTGTGAGTGCTGAAAATCCTGACAGCCTCTTTTCCATTAATGTTGCAAACGCCCAATACACCAACAACAATGCGAACCCAACTCCGTTACGACAACTACCAGTCATGGACAAATTCAATAACCTTTAAGGCTGATGCTCCCTGGTCAACAGCGTTTGTGGCACCAACATCTAAAGCTTCTACAGGATCCACGGCTTTTCCCAACTGGGTCAACAACAATTTTGAACGGACATTAACGGTGACGGCCTGAACGACTATGTCTTCGTAAAACATCAAAACGTTCATACAACCGGGGTCTTCACCAACTACACCTCGATGGTGGACTGTGTGTATCTGAGCAATGGCTCCGGATGGGAAAAAGCTTACCGCTGCGTACGTGAAAACCCTACCGGGAACACCTCGTCAATTCCCACGGTGATTGCGCCCAAGTTTAAAGCTTTGCTCCTTAATTTTTCCTTATGAAGAAATTCGATTTCTTCAGCGAGTCTTGTTTTTCTCGTCAACGGAATAATAGTGCAGCTGGAATGGTTTTGCTGCGGAAACTGCGGTGAATGAACCTGAAACAACAGTTGAAGAACTTCAGCCGGTTGCCGAACAGCCAACTAGCAGCGCCTGAGAAGCCTGAGCAAAAAGAACAGGAAGTTCAGAGCACAACAGAACCGCAGTCAGCAGAACCCTCAGGCTCAGGCCGTCAGGACAAAAACTGGCTGGAAGAACTGTTGCCGGAAGAAAAGAGGGCGCGCCCCAGGCGTTGCTGTCACTGATGGAGGAAACACCAGCGCCTCCCAAGCCGACCATCAAAAATGACCCTCATGAAGTTCATGAAAGGGCTTGATGGTGAATATGAAACAGATCTTTTTACCGGAGCCGCCACTTATAAATTACCTCCTTATGGGTACCTGAAGGAAGAGTGAAAAAGTAACCCCTGAAAGTTTTATTATCGTACGCGCGTTCAATAACCGTCTGGATACCTCTGGTTGGCCAGGGATGGACACTCGGCGTCAGTTCCATTTGCATTGCAATACCGCAAAGGGTATTGATAAGCTCTATACCCAGGACGATTTTTGCCTCCGAAGTTTTTGGAAGTTATAAAGAACTGATCAGCGTTGATGGTGCCACCGAATCTATGGGGGCAAAACTGAAACAGATTTTGCAAAATATGAGTACGCGAACAACGCCTGGATTATGACTGACAAAGAAGGACAAAATACTTTTTTTGGAAGTGATGCAGATCACCGTCAGCAGGATCCAAACAACTCAAACTGATATTCAAATGGTTGCTCCAAAAAATCGAAGACAGGAACGGGAATATCGCCGTCTGATTATTTTTTTGAGGCGAGCAGGCCTACCCGGAACAATCAAATACAGCGGGTATGGCAATGACCCGGGAATCTATGAAATTCAATTCCACCATACGCAGAGAGATAATCCGGTGACATCAGCGCTCAGCGGATACTGCATCACAACGGCATACCTGATTGACTGCATAGACGTTTATGTCAACCTTCAGGAGGCAGCACTGGTCCGGACCTACGAGTTCACACAGGAAAATAATAACAACGCAGCCGTTACTCACAAAAGTAACACTAAAAATGGAGAAGAGGCCTTTCCCCTAATCCAGTTCACCTATTTTGAGGGAAACGAAAATGCCCAGCTCAAACAAAAATCTCCTCAAGAAAAATTGAGTATCCGGCCGGAGGAATACAGGAAATTACGTATCAGCTTTCCACGGCATATAGAACACCGTCACAGGGGATTTCCAACGTCAGTTTGCCATTTTCAATTCCTACCGTAAAAGAGGCAAAGCTCAAAACATCAGCAAACGATTCAGCAAACACCTATGCCTACGATTACAGAGGCGGGCACTACTACTACGACAGCATGGACGCCTACAAAAAAGAGTACGCTGGCTTTCATGAAGTAACAATAACTGATCCTGTTGATAACGTCCGGAAAATTTTTTTTCATCAGAGTGAATTTGCCCAGGATAACGGATAAAGCAGCAGTTATGGTGAATATGAGGATCACATTGCCAAGAAGGGAAAAATATACCGTGAAGAAAATTAAGGATGACGCGGAGCACCTTATGCGGCGGTAATCCGGAAATGGATAAAAGCACCCTGACCGATGATAATCCGGATAAAGAAAGGTTTTTCCGTTTCTCGTTGGTGAGGTCCGTTAAGGCTACCTACGATAGACAGTTCCACAAAAATCTTACTGCCGTTGAAAACAGTTATGGCGATTACGGCAACCTGAGTGAAGTTGTGATTATGGGAAGTTTCCCTGTCGGCTGATGACGGAAGCTTTCGACACAGGGAACGATAAAATCACAACAGCCTATGAATATGCGGTGAATACATCAGATTCGCGGTAGGGATCTAAAAAAGAAAAAACATCGCGCGATGAGAACAGCAATCTGTTTGCTGAGGAAAAACATACTACGACGGGCAGACAACGCCCGGACAGGTAGATAAGGGGAACTCCCACCAAAACAGGAAACGCTCAAGGACAACCAGAATAACTACATACTACCGAGGCTGCGTACAACTCCATACGGCCTGATGATTCGTACACCAATGCCCGCAATTATGATACGGACATTACCTACGATACCTACAACGTCTTCCCGGCAAGCATCACGGGCACGCCAAGAGCCAGGACCACCGAATACGATTACGATAACCTTTGTCCGCTCGGATACGGTTATGGCATAGCCACCTATGTTGATGATCCAAATAACAACAAAACAACCACTACCCTGGATGGACTTGACGTGACCGAAGTGAAGGTCAGTGAACCTAATTGATCCCAACACACTGTCATTTCTAAATACCTACAGTTACGATACACAAAACTACCCCCATAACGTGATTCAGGCTCAGTATGCGGGCTATTACAGCACCATTTCCAAAACCTACCTTGACGGTTTAACCGCCCCATCCAGTCCAAAAAAGAGGCTGAAGGCAACGATCAGTACATCATGACAAGTACCACTTACGACGAACTGGGAAGAGCAAAAAGAGTTTCTACTGCAGTTCACAACAGGTGATAGTTTTGAAACCATCACTGCTCCGACCCGGGCATGGCATACACCTATGACGCCATGAACCGGCCGCCTACCTCAAATACGCTGGGAACAACAACCATCACCTACACGACTGGACAAAGACGGTTGAAGATCCCAACGGAAAACAAAAGATTACCGTTACGATGCAAGTGAACAACCTGGTAGAAGTGAAAGAGTATCTGAATTCAAATCCGTATTCCACGGTCTACGCCTATGATCCTCCGGGAAATCTTACCCAGATCACGGACGCACTGGGAATGTCCGGCATTTTACTCACGACTTCCTCAAGCGCAACTCACCTATGGGAAGAATTTTGCTACATCAGGAGACAGCAGTTACGGACATGGGTCTACACCTACGATAACAACGGCAATGTCCTCACCCAGACCGATCCCAAAAGCAACACCATCACCCTGACCTATGATGAACTGATCGCCTTTTAACCGAAAATTATAACAGTTCAGGGTCCTCCGGAAATTGAATACTGTACGATCAGGCAGCCAACGGCATTGGGCGAAGTTCTGGAGAATTTTCAATGTCAACGGTGTAAAAAAAGAGTTTGAGCATGACATTCTGGGCAGAGTGAGCACGGAAAAAGACCATCAACACGACAAACTACATCACCAATTTTACCTGGGACAGACTGGGCATGCCAAGAACCGTGCAACACTGGACGGCATGACTGTCACTTCTGCCTACGACAACGCTGCAGTTGAGTTGGTAACCACAAATACCGTTGGTGACATCATTACGGATACATTGACTATTCACCGGCAGGCAGTCCGACCCAGATTGATTATGCGAACGGTGTGACCACGGCCAACACCTATGATGATCAGCAGCTTTGGCGGCTCACCAATAAGCTTCTCACGACGCACAACAGTGACACACTGCAGGATATGCTTTATGAGTACGACCCTGTTGGTAACATTACAGACATCACCGATGCATCAGACCATGATGGAGCAAAACCGCCGCGTACGAATACGACGACCTGTACCGTCTCACCAGCGCCACGATCACGAATACGGCGCACCCCAGGACTACACGCACGAATACACCCATGACATCATCGGGAAATCGCATTAATGAGGACAGACGTCACGGGAACCCATGTGTACGACGGCAACGACAATGGAACAAGCAATGGAACCATGGCAGGCCCGCACGCGGTCACGGGTATCGACAGCACCACATACACATACGACTGGAACGGCAACCTGACCTCAGACGGGACATGGACATACACCTGGGACCAGAAGAACTGGCTGATTGAGCAACAGACGGGACGACCACACTCGAGTACGCATACGACGAAAGCGGGGAGCGTGCAATCAAGAACAACCAGACCACGAGCACGCAGAACCTGTACATGAACCGGTATTACGAACTGACGCCACAGTACCACACCCACATCTATGGGGGGATTTGAAGGTGGCCACCGTAGAAGACGGTACAGACGTGATCTACCACTATCCGGATCACCCTTACGGGAACGAACGACACGGATGAGACCGGGGCAGTTTTGGAAGTGCTGGACTACTACCTATATGGAACGTATATCTGGGACGACAAAATGGAACAAGCATTAAAACGCATAAATACACGGGGAAGGAGCTGACGAAGAAACGAATTTGTACTACTACGGCGCGCGCTATTATAACGCAGTACTGGCCGGTTCGTGAGCCAGGATCCGTTGATTCTGATGAAGCGAAAAGAGCGGCAATCCTCTAAGCGGCATTGAACAACCCACAATTGCTGAACGGATACAGTTATGTGGCGAACAATCCGATGAAAGGATCGACTCAACGGGAGAAATATTATTCCTGGTAACGACACTGCCGCCACTTTCGAGTACTTCAGATTGGCAGCATCATAAAACTATCTGCAAACATTGATGGTATTTCATATCCAGTTAATGAAAATGGTATACCAATGAATAGTCTTGATGAGCAGTTGAACAATCTGTCAATATCTGTGCGACCAGTTATTGAGGCAGGGATAATCGCTGGTACAAGCTTAGGTTTACTGCAGGATGTATCAAAAGGATGGTCATCCATACAAAACGAATCTCAAAACCAATTCCAAAATGTGAAACCGGGAAGTTCAGGAGAAGAAGGAGCCGGGCAGCCTTTCAGTAAGAGCGTTAAGAACGCGGTACATAAACAAAATGAAAATTGTGTGTTCTGCGGCACAAAAACAACAGACAGTTCCGGGCCGACACAAACCAATATCGACCATGCAATTCCGAGAGCACGGGGTGGAGACAACACTTTAAATAATGCCCAAAATACATGTAGAACATGTAACCTGAAAAAGGGTATGATGGACTCATTCGAGTTTATTAATAAGCTTAAGGATGCAAAACCTCAATAAACATAATCAAGTAAAAGTATTTATTGAATACGGAAATGATGGTCAATACGAAAGTTGTTGGGCCTTTGACTTGGGAAAAGGGAATCTCGTAATAGACAATGTTCCATTATTTGCCTATGGAATAAGTGCTGAGGATGTTGTTTTGGCAACAAAACGAGAAGGCAATTGGTTCTATGAGAAAGTAATTAAAAAAGGAGGGCATTCAACGTATAGAATTTTTCTTAATGAAAATAAGACAGAATCAGATTTTATGAAATATTGGGAAGGATTTAAAAAACTGGGATGTAGTTTTGAAGGATTTAACAACAGACTGATAGCAATTGATATTCCACCCGGTGTTGATATTAATAATGCGGAAAACGAACTGCATAAAGGATACAAAGATAAAATTTGGATATACGAAAGAGCTAATATCGAACACAAAAATTCTAAAGAATAAGCTGTCGGCAACAACACTACAAAAAATATGTAGATGCGGCAAAAAAGTTCTTCGGAAACTTAAGCGATACAAAAAAATGATAGATACACAAAATTACTTCTGGAAGTGGTTTAAAAGTCAGGAGAAAGAATATTTTGAATTTGAAAAAAAACAAGATGTTCTCTTCGATGAATTGCAAAATAGACTTGGAAAGATCGATAAAAATATTACATTTGAATTTGGGCCAAAAATTAATGGAAAAAGGGAATTCATTATTACTGCAGGTGGCATAAGATCTTCTTTCCCATCGGTCAAGGAGTTGGTTGATAAAGTCCCAGACTTGGACAAAGAGAAAAAAGTAACAAACTACCATCACAAAAAAAGACCTCGGAATGAGGTCTTTTTTCGTCTCGATGCCTTTTTTTCATCGGCCCACCATCCAATTCCCCTCCCTATTTCCAGAACTGATACCAGCTCCTCTTTTTTGGCTGTTCAAGGAGCTTGAGCTGGTTTTCCAGCACCACAAATCTTTCCTGGAAAGCTTTCATGAAACGCATAAAGCTCTCTTTTTCTTTCTTGTACTCTTCAAGCAGATCAGCAACCTCTTTCTCCATGGCCTGGAGGTCACTCAAAGTGGCAAAAGCGCTCGTGGTGTCTGTACTCACACCCTTTTCCTTGGTGTTCAGTGATCCCTGTTCACGGTCACGGTTCAACGCCTTCGTATCGATCCGGTAAAAAGACGCAACACTGTCCTGGGTAATCAGGTAGTTAAAACCCTGTGGAGTTTTTTTTCGTTTGGAAATCAGCTTGCGGGCCTTGATGGCACGGCGAATGGTCTGAAGCGATTTTCCTGTAATTGCTGCGACTTCCTGGATCGTGAGAAGGGTTTCAGCCATGAAAATAAAATGACGAAATAAGATTCGATTCATTATAGTGGCGACCCCCATGGCTAATCAAGCGGGTACTCAAAAATCCACCTTGATTCTGGAAGGATAGGTGTGGTAATGCGTAACAGTGAACACGAAAAAAACGTCGGGCGTTCGTATAAGGAACCGCAGGCACACTGTGATGTACATCATGTTCGTGCCGATACGAAGGCCGACACCAAGGATGAAAAACGTTGTGAATTTTTTCGCAACTCCGATGAAAATCTGCGGGTCAGCCCAGAATCGAACTGGGGACCATCTCCTCCGAAAAAGGGAGTTGCTCTACCAACTGAGCTACTGACCCGCACCATCTGTTTACTCAACGAACCTTCATGTCAAAAAAGCCCCACCATTCTACGGATGGCTCACGGGTTTTTCAAGCCGATTTTTGCGAATAATCCCCAGAATGATAAACGCAACACCCGGGAGGAAGAACCACACATTCGCAAAATCCACCATAATGCGCACCTGTTTTCGTGAATTATTATAAACTCCCCACAGAATATTTCCGCCGGTAAATATCTGTTCCAATAAGCGATGTGCCAGAGATAAACACAAGCACAGTGCTCATCATCAGTCCGCACTCATGACGCCCAAAAGCAGCAGCGTTACCACACGGATACTCATGGATCCGTGTTCATCGGACTCAACCTGAAACAGTCCCCTTACCGCAATCAGCACAATCAGTACCAGGAAAATCAGAACCTTGAAAAAAATAATCGCCTGGTCTTCGCTCCCGATGGCAAAAAGTTTCATGAGCCGCAAAAACGGCTGGGAGGGCGCAAGATATTTTGCAAAAAAAGATTGCCGATGCCGTCAGCACAAAGAATCGCCACGTACGTCCCCAGGATCACTTTAAGCGTCTGATTTCTGCCAATAATAAAACTGTAGGCAATAACAACCGCAAAAAAGACAAGAATGAAAAGATCCCATGAAAGATGCACGTTCGTCTCAGGATAAAATGTATCGTTGAACCAGATTATACTCGAACTTTTCCCGCGTGAAAAGTTTAACCGATAATTTTACTGAACAGCCCGTCTTTTCCTGATTTGGGTTCCAGGCCGGCTTCCTGTGCCAGCTGGCTGTAAAGCTCTTTTTCTTTTCTGGAAAGTTTGTCGGAATTTCAACATTGATCTTTACGTAGTGATCGCCTTTTTCATCACTCTTGAGTTTTTGCACGCCGTACTCTTTGAGTTTGAAAACTTTTCCGCTCTGGGTCCTTGCGGAATTTTCAGTTTTACATTTCCGTGAATGGTCTCAACCTCAATTTCCGCTCCCAAAACCGCATGGATCAGGTTGATGGGAACAGTGGTGTGAATATCAAACTGGTGGCGGACGAACTTTTCGCTTGGTGTTACGCGCAGATGGACGTACAGACTACCGGCCGGACTGCCGTAAACGCCCGCTTCGCCCTTGCTGCTGACGCGGATGCAGGATCCGTTATCAACGCCCGCCGAATTTTAACGCGCACTTTTTCATTTTTGCGGATGCGGGTTGAGCCCTGGCAGAGCGTGCATTTTTTCTCCTGACCTGGCCTTCACCGTAACATTCGGAACAACCATGACGTAGCCATCTGCCCAGGTATGGTCTGTTTCACGGCTCGATCTCTGCCGGTGCCCTTACAGTGCGGACAGGTAATGGTTTTGCTCCCGGGTTCGGCGCCGGTGCTCTTGCAGCGGTCACACGGAGCGGTTTTTTCAACCAGCAGCTCCTTTTCCGTACCAAAAACACTCTCATCAAAGGTGATGGTCATCTCAAACTCGATGTGTTCCCCCTGGCTTGGACCCCGCTTATTGCGGCGTGAACGGCCGGTCTGTTGCCCAAAAAAGGTCTCAAAGATATCGGCAAACCCGCCCATGTCGCCAAACTGGGAAAAATCTACGTTGTTTGGGTCAAATCCCTGACCGCCAAACCACTGTCCACCAAACCCGCCGCTGCCAAACCCCTGGGCCCCGGCTGCCCCAAACTGGTCATACTGAGCCCGTTTCTGCTTGTCAGAAAGGACTTCGTACGCCTGGTTGATCTCCTTGAATTTCTTTTCTGCGGCCTGGTCCCCCTTGTTTTTGTCGGGGTGAAACTGTAAAGCCAGCTTGCGGTAAGCCTTTTTTATCTCCTGATCCGTAGCGGTTTTCGATACTCCCAGGAGTTCATAGTAGTCCTGTGCCATGGGGAAAAGAGAAGAAAGAAGGGTGAAGAACGAAGAAAGAGATCTTTCTTCCAGCTTCTGATGGTAGTCCTAACGGGAGTCGAACCCGTGTTTCCACCGTGAGAGGGTAGCGTCCTAGGCCACTAGACGATAGGACCACGAAGCCCAACGATCATACCTTTTCATTCCCCGGCTTTCAAGAGGCGAGTCCTCCTACCCGTTGTACCCCTTGCTGCCAGGGGCACCCAGGGGAGTATGATCGCATAACATTTCAGGAGTTATGTCACGGCCTTTTTTGAAACAAATTCCCAATATTTATGTTCTACAGGTCGGAATCACGGCGAAAAGATTCTTGAAAGACAAGGCAAAAATCCATCCGGTGTCCGCACAGGGAATCCCTAGTCCCCTTGCGGAAAAGCCCTTCTGGGATTTATTGACTTTCACCGCCTGTTTTGATAGATTTTCGCGTGAACCTTCTTCAGGACAGGGGCCACTGTGCCCTGTGCTGAATGTTGTATACAGCAGCGGAAAAAGGACGAAAAAAGAGCATCAGTAAAAGAAAAAACAGGCAGAACAAGAGTTGAGAGAATTTCCCGAGCGCACAGCGCGAGGGCGCAGGCGGGTGGAGGTGCCACAGCCGGGCGACAACCACACATACTGACAGTTGATATACCAATTCGATCTTTGAAAACCAGGAAAATGGTCCGTATATATCCTTATATACACATCGAGCCAATTTGGCTCTCTCTCGTTAAATTTATAGTTAAATTTACGCAGGCCTATTATTCACGCCTTCGGGCAAGGCCTTAGAATCTTCCTTCGATATCTATCTCTGTTTATCTATTTATTCCTTAATTCTTTATCCACTATGGATATTGCTACAGGTGTGCAGAAAGCTCGCCGTTTTGTAGCTAGCCTTAGCGTGGTGACCTTGGTTGCGAGCCTTTTCGTAGCTAACGTTGCTCAAGCTGCTACTTACAAAGACGTTCCTGCTGATGCATGGTTCTACACATACGTAGAACAACTTGCTGCTGCTGGTATTCTTGATACCACTCAGCAAAATTACAGACCGGCTGATCTCGCTAACCGCGCTGAAGCTGCAAAGCTTCTCGTTGAGGCTGCTGGTTTGACAATCGACACTTCTGCCGGTCCATCCTTCACGGATGTAGCTCCTGGCGCTTGGTATTATCAATATGTTGAAACCGCTGCTAAGAACGGGGTTGTAGGCGGTTATAAAGATGCTGCTGGTAACCTTACTGGCAAGTTCGGTCCTGGCGATGCTGTTACTCGTGAACAGTTCTCCAAGATGGCTATGAACGCCATGAACTTGACCAAGAACACCGACGGTGGCCCACACTTCCCAGATGTTGGCACTGATCGCTGGTCCTACGACTTTGTAGAAACTCTCTACAACTGGTCAGTAGTTGATGGTTACCCAGATGGCACCTTTGGCCCAACAAAGAACATCAACCGCGCTGAAATCGCGAAGATGGTTGTTGGTGCTATGGACCCAGTTGCTCGTGGTACTGCTGGCGCATTCAATGTCCAGACAGCTACCGCTACTTCTGCAACCATGGTTGACGTTATGTTCAGCCAGGATGTAGATGCTACAGCTGGTGCAGTTGCTGGTAACTTCAAGATCGTTGATTCAAACAACGCTGCTCTTGCTGTTACAGCTGCAACTGTTAGCGGTGACAAGGTTACCTTGACCACAGCTAGCCAGACATCAAACCGTCCTTACACTCTTACTGTTAGCAACGTTAAGTCTGCTAGCGGCAAGTCTCTGGACACTGACTCTGCAAACTTCAATGGCTACAACCCACTCGGGGTTGGTGGTCCATTGACTGTTGCTCTCTCTGATCCACAGCCTGTAAAACCAGGTGAAGCTGTGCCAAAGGGATCTACAGGTGTAGTAGTCGGATGTTGGGATTTCAAAGCTGGTTCTTCAGCTGTTGTTGTTGAATCAGTAACTGCTCACCGCGTAGGCGCTGGCAGCCAGCTCGATCTTCCAAACGTATACCTCTATAACGATGCTACACGTTTGACCACAGGTCGTACTGTAAACTCTGAAACCCAGATGGTTGAGTTCAACAATGTGAACGTCAGCATCCCAGCTGGTGGAAACGCTAAGCTCTGTGTTGTAGTAGATCTTTCTCTCACTGCAGCAGCTAACGGCCGCCATGCATTCGAACTTACCGACAAATCTGTTACCACAAACGCAAGCAGCGTTTCTGGTTCATTCCCACTCGTAAGCAACGACATCAGTGTTGCTGGTGGACAGGTAGGTACTGCTACTGTTTCTGCAAACGGTTCCCTGGATGAAGTAACCATTGGCCAGACTCAGGCTCGCATCGCTCAGTTCCAGATCGAAATGGACGGTAGCGAAGACGCTGAACTCCGCCGTGTTGCTCTTTACATCCGTGGCGCTATCCGCCCAACAGACTTGACTAACCTCAAGCTCTACATGGAAGGAAATGCTGAAGCACTCGCTACAGTTGATGCTGTTACTTCAAACAGCCTCGCAACCTTCGTTCTTTCCAAACCACAGACCATTGGTCGTGGCCAGAGAAAGATCTTCTACGTCACTTCCGACGTAAAAGGCCGCAACGGTGATGACATCAAGACCTATCTTGATGAAACAACCGACATGCTGGTTGTTGGTAAGACATTTGGTTTCGGCGTTCGTGTAAACAACGTTACAACCGGTGTATTCGCAGGCTACGATGGAGCTACCGTTGGTGCTATGAACGGTTTCTCACGCGTAACTGTTAAGGGTTCTGACTTCAACGTTGCATTCACCGGCCCAACAGCTGGCGACATTGCAATCGGTCAGCAGGCAGCTCATTGTTTGGATCTGACAATTACAAACCAGTCTGGTGAAGATGTTACTGTCCGTGACTGGAAAGTAAGACTCGATATCACAAACGTTCCAGCTGCTAACGGTGGTCTTATCAATGAAGGCTCCGCTAACACTCCAAACTACACTCTCATCAAGCTCGCTCGTATCAACAGCGACGGCACCCTCGGAGGTTCTCTCCTTGGCCCTGCTGAATTGCCAGGATTGGGCGACACAAGCCAGGATGTAACTCTTTCTGGTTCCGGTACTATCCACACAGGTGAAAGCGTAAAAGCTGCTGTTACCGTTAACCTCGCATCTAACGCTGCGATGAATGGTGACAAACTCCGCTGTACTCTCCTGAACCTCGTTGGCCTTGCTGACGCAGTTCGCGACTCTAACGGCGATCAGTTGACCGCTTCCTCCATCACACCAAATGCTAATATCGCTGGTAACATCATGAATATTAGCTCTTCTGGTTTGACCTTCACCCTTGCTACAACTCCTACCTCACAGTCCTACACCCGTGGTACGAACGATGCAGCATTGGTTGGTCTCTCTGTAACTGCTGGTTCTTCATTGGATAACACCCTGAAGAGCGTCACTCTTACAGCTTACGTAGATCATGACTTCAATGGCGTATTTGCTGCTGGTACAGAAGGTGGCGTACAGGCAAACAACATCATTGATAACAGTGTTGCTCTCTACGATGGCAGCACACGTGTATCTGACTTCAAGAACATCAACGCAGTTGACGGTAAAGTTGTCTTCAACAACCTCAGCATCGTTGTTGCCAAGGGTCAGACCAAGAACCTCACACTCAAGGGTCATGTCAGCAACACCGCTCCATTCACCGGATCACGTGATGACATCAAGTTCGGTATTGGCGCAGTCAGCGATGTGACAGCTATTGACCAGAACGGCCAGACCGTGGCTACTTCAGCTATTAGCGTAGCTGGTGCTGCAAACGGTACTCTTGGTGCTGGTACAGTAGTTATGTCTGTTGTTGGCAGCGGTAACGGTTCTGTTGCTACAGCTACAAGCCCATCTTCAACAGCTCTCGCAGGTGCGCAGGAAGTTGAAGTAGGACGCTGGACATTCAACTCTGTGAATGAGAACGCTATGCTCAAAGACATGCAGTTTGCTGTCTTGAACACATCAGGTTCTTCAATCTCAAACGTTAAACTTTACACCGGTTCAAACTGTGACGTAGCAGTAGGCAGCCCATCCGGCTACCCTGTTATCGCTCCAGGCGTTGTCAACGTTACTGACATCAACGTTACCGTAACTTCAAGCGCTTCCTACACTCTGTGTGCGAAGGCTATGACTGGTACAGTAAACACTGATGGCGTAACCCAGCCAGTTTCTGGTTCCAACGTTGGTCTGAACCTCCTCAACCTCACTGAGGTTACAAGTGGTTCCGGTGAAAACATTGCTGCGAAGTATGCTGGAAACGCTTCCGCAAACAACGCTGCAAAAGTCGGTGGTGCTGGTGCTCCATTCGACACTATCGACAACGTTGAAACATCCATCACCATTGGTGCCGGCGATGCCAACGAAATCGATAATAGTGGTCCTTCAACATTCGTTGTTCCACCTGTAGGTACTGTTATCCAGATTGACGGCGAAATGATGTTCGTAACAGTGAGTGGACCTACATTGACCGTAGTTCGTGGCTTCGCTAACACTGTTGCTTCATCTCACGCTGCTGGTGCTCCAGTAACTGTTTCTACAGTTGCTGTTCGCTCACCTGCTGGTACTGACGTTGCGAAGGGTGATGTTTACACCAACGCTGCTGGTACAGGTTACAGCCTCTGTGTTGATCCAAGCCTCGGTGGTACAACCACTGTTTGTGACAACGTAGCTGATACTGTAGTTCCTGTACTTGGTACTGGTGCTCCATTCCTCCCAGCTGCTTCAACAGCACGCTTCCCACTCCATGGTAACCTCCATAAGTTGTATCGTGCTGTTCCACAGATCACCAACTTGACTCCAGTAAGTGCTCCTGCAGTTACTCCATCAACAAACACCGTATTGCTCGACTTCAAAGTCAAGGCAGTAGGTGATCAGTTGACTTTTGCTTCAAACGCTCAGGCATCTGAAGCTCAGGCAACAATTGGTGCTGTAGCAGCCGGTGCTGGTAACCAGATCGTTGCAAAACTCGTTACCAACGGTGTCGCTCCTGCAGTAGCTTCTTGCCGCCTTGATAAAGTTACAGGTGGTACTCAGACACTTGCTACTCAGGCAACTATCGCTTCAAACACCCAGTATGTTGCATTCCGCTTCAACTCAAATCAGTTGACTGTAACGAACGGTGGTGAAGTCCAGCTGCAGGTTATCTGTGACACTTCAACAATGTTGGGTGTAACAGCAGGTCACCAGACAACTGGTAGCATTGAATCAAATGCTAAATCCATCGAATGGAACGACAATGTTGTCAGCGATATCCTTGGTGCTGGCGCATTCATCTTCCAGACAGAAATGCAGGGCTACAGCGCTCGCGTAACAACCTAATCGTTACAAGAAACGCTATCCCTCTTGCATAGACACACGTCCATGCAAACAATGGCCCCCCACCGCAAGGTGGGGGGCTTTTTGTATGCCCGTTTTTACGAATAATGAAAACGATCCGCCTGAAATACGGATTGATGAAATCATAAGGCTTCTTGAACACTATGGCTTTCCCCTTCAGGCTCCAGCGCCTTTAAAGGGGCTTTTTTCTGCTAATCCGCCTCCACCTCCGCCAGGCGGTAAAAATCCCCTGTAAACTCTTAAAAATATGCTTTAAAACCCCGGTGATCAGGCGACTGGAGGTTCCATCCGGCCTGGCCACAAAAGTCACGGGTACCTGGGCGATCCGTAACCCCATATAATGAGCCTGAATAAGATTTTCGTGGGTATACGTATGTTTTGCGTGAACTTCCAGTTTTTCCGCAACCGTGCGGGAGTAGGCCCGAAACCCACTGGAAGCATCCCGGACCTTGCTGCCGGTAAATACCCGCAAAAACCAGCTGCCAACAATATTGCCGTACTTCTTGACCCAGGGCATAAATGCCAGCCCCGCCACCTGCCGGTCTCCAACAACCATATCGGCTTTACCATGGAGCAGCGGCCTTACTAAAGCCGGAATATCCTCAGCAAGATACTGTCCGTCGCCATCAATATTCACCACCACGTCCGCGCCCCAGGCGATGGATTTGTGTATGCCTGTAAGAAACACGGTAGCCAGTCCCTGGTGCTTCAGCCCAACTACCGTTACATAATCCGGACGGATTTTAGTGCCGGTTTTATGGGCAATTTCCGCAGTGGCATCGGTTGAACCATCATCAATAACAAAAACATGAATACCGGAAACCCCGGGAATATGCCGGGGAATTCGTTCAATCACCTGTCCAACAGTTTTTTCTTCATTAAACGCCGGGATGCAGATGGCAAGTTTCATAACTCCATGATGAAGGAAAAACCTTGTTTTTCAAAATAAAAACAGATACCATTATTACATAACCATAGTTATGTAACTTCATTTTTATGGCTTTAAGAAACGTACAAAGGGTAACGTTCTCGCTTCCGACGGTTCTTGTGAAAAAAATGGAACTGAAAATCCCCAAAAGCAAACGGAGCAAATTTGTGGCTGAGGCAATCATGAAGAACATGGTGGCAAAAGATGAAGGGGTTATTTCTTTGGAAGAAACACGTCAGTATTTTGAAAACTTCCGAAAAAAATACAAATTCCAGCCAGAAAAAAAAGGTGAATCTGTTGTTGAATGGCTGCGAAGAGACCGTAATTCCCATTAATACTTTTCAATGAAAACAGTTGTTGTGGATGCATCGGTGCTTTTGAAAGCATTTCTGGACGAAAAAGATTCCCGGAAAGCCGAAAAAATCGTGAACATGAAAAACAATTTTCAATTGTCGGTCCTGGTTCCCGACATTTTTCGCTATGAATTTTTCCAGAAAATGACCAGGGTAGCCGGGGAAGAAGGGGCAAACCAAGCGTACTATGAAATCACGGACCGCCAGTTGAGCATTATTCCATTGGCCCAGGACATTATTGATACGGCACAAAAAATTATGGAACATCATCCAAAGGCTGCATTTTATGATGCCGCATACCACGCACTCGCCAAAGCCTACAATGTGGATCTGATAACAGCGGATAAAGATTATTATCAGCAGACAAAAAAACTGGGAAACATCAGGCTTCTGGAAGATCTGAAGCTCTGAAGATTTGAAGTGAAGAGCGGGAAATGGCACAATAGCTGAAGCATTTGTCTTGTTCATGAACGCTGTCACCAAACGCAGAAAGATCCAATGGATTTGGCTTATAATAGCCATATTTTTTGCAAAGGAACTCTGGTGGTCATACCTCACGCCCCCCTGGCAGGCTCCGGATGAGATTGCCCACTATGGCTACGTGGAGAGCCTTTTCTATGAAAAAAACTTTCCGGTCCTTGGGCAGACCGTACTTTCCGAACGGGTTCAGGCCATTGGCCCGGTCGAAACATCAAAACAGGTCGATACCTACCGTTCCTCACTCAGCCTGAACTGGATCGCCCAGCATCCGCCGCTATATTACCTGATGATGCAGCCGTTCTACGCCTTCATGGCGCATGGTGATCCGGTGACCAGTATTTTTCTCCTGAGAATTTTCTCAATGCTCCTCGGCGCCGTTACGCTCTACTATGCCGCAAAAACGTTCGCGATATTGTTGCCGGATCGTGCACTCATCCAGAAAACCATGGTGATGGGAATCGCTTTTTTGCCGATGTTCTCGGCCAGTTCAGCCGCCATCAATAATGACAATCTGGTGTTCGCCCTCTCTGCCGGGCTGATCTATCTTTCCGCAAAAAATTTCATGGAACACGACACGCGCGGAAGCGTAAAAATGGGCATACTGCTGGGGTTACTGGCACTTGCCAAAGCCACGGCCCTGCCGCTCTTTCTCTCGATTTTCATCATTGAAATCATCAAGCATTTTCGCCGGAAATCTTCTTCGTCATGTTTCCTCAAACATCTGCTGGCGATTTTTGGCGTGGCGTTCCTGATAGCCGGATGGTGGTATATGCGCAATTTTTTGCTGTACCAGATGTGGCTGCCGGAAATTGGCGGACTGGCGGTGCGCCAGCCCTGGCTGCTTTCCGCCTACCCAAACCTGGCCAAAGTTTTCCCGGAAACTACGGGCGTCACCGCACTGCCACAGGCGAGCTGGTTCACTTTTTTCGTGCAGGAAAATTTTTTCATGGAGTATTTTCAGAACGTCTGGGGGGCTTTTGGTCAGTTCTTCTTCAGGCTTTTTTCATGGCAGTACCTGCTGGTCGGTGTTATTTTTGCGGCTTCGGTTTGCGGATACATCACGGTGCTGTTCAGCCATGTTCGCTCCGGGAAACACCGGAAAAACATTGGCGACTGGCAGGGCTGGACCATGGTTCTGCCGTTCATGATTGTGCTCACAGCCATCACCTGGAAACTTTTTGAAATCTACAAAGTGCGCGGTTTTTTGGGAGCGATGCACGGACGTTACCTGTTTTCGGCCATCATCCCCATGATCTACCTGCTCATCCGCGGAGTTGAACATCTCATGCCCCAAAAACATCTCAGGAAAGCCCTGATCGCCATGATGATATTCTTTGTCATCAATGACGGTGTCACCGTTTTATACCGTATCATTCCTGAATTCTACTGATGAAAAACCGTAACATTTTTTTCGGCGGCACCCTGGTGGTATTGATTCTGGGACTGGGATATTTTTTCCTTCCTGTTCCCTACACCATCTACGTGCAACGCAACGACGGTGCGTTATCCGCGGCCGATCCTGTGAGCCAGCAGGCCCCGCTTCAGCAGTGCCTTGATGGTGATTTTCGTGATGCCAATGCGATTGATCTGCTGCTGGCCACCTACAACCGCAACAACACCAATACCAACCATCTGGAGGTTTTTACGAACAGCGGTGGTACCAAAAATACTCTTTATGCTGGAGATTTTTCATCATCCTCCGTGAGCGACAACGATTACTACACGCTCAATTTTCCTGAGCAGGTCAGTGAAAAAACAACGAACCAGCTCTGCTTTCTGCTCACCTCCAAAGACGCCACTCCGCAAAACAGCATCACCTACTGGCTGAATAGTCAAAGCCAGCCGGTGCTCAAAGTAAAGAGCACCGTGCCACTTCACAAAGCCGTTGAACAGGTTGCTTCAGCCAACAGATTTGGCCTTCCAATCTGGCTGGCAATTGCGCTATGCTTGCTCTACCTTGGTGCGTCCGCCTCCGCCATTTTGTTCATTTGTCATGAAGGGAAAAATCAGATTTCAAAAGCATCATCTCCGCATTCTCATCGAACTCGTCAAAAGCGAGTTTAAACTCCGGTACCAGAATTCAGTTTTAGGATACTGCTGGACACTGATGAAACCGCTGCTGCTTTTTGGCGTTATTTACCTGGTTTTTTCGGTATTCATGCAGTCGCCGATCACGAATTATCCGGTCTACCTGCTGCTGGGAATCATCCTCTGGAACTTTTTTGCGGAAGCCACGCTTATTGGCATGAACAGCCTGCTGGCCAAACGCGACCTGGTAACCAAGATTTACTTTCCCCGATCGGTCATTGTTTTTGCCAGCACCATCTCCAGTCTGGTCACGCTGCTCCTGAACCTCGTGATCTTTTTCATGTTCATGATTATCAGCGGAGTAGCCATTCAACCAGCGGCATTTTTCTTCATCATTTATGTTGGTGAACTGTACCTGGTGGCCACAGGGGTCACGCTGCTGCTGGCATCATTCTACCTGCGCTTCCGGGATCTCCAGCACATCTGGGAAATTCTGCTGCAAATAGGTTTTTGGCTTACCCCCATCGTTTATCCGGTTACCATTGTGCCGGTGCAGTACCACCGTTACATTTTTTTAAACCCGCTGGCCCGCATTATTGAATACTCCCGCGATATTTTTATCCGTCACCACATTCCGGACCTGGGGCTGAACCTGGTTCTCGCCGTCATGAGCGCCGTGATTTTTGGCATCGGATATGCTATCTTCAAAAGCCAGTCGGGAAAAATTGCTGAAAGGATCTAGCGCAAACTGTGCACTCACGCGTTAACACTACAAATCTCCATGGAACCACTCATCGCCCTGAGCGTAAAAAATATCGGCAAAAGTTTTCTTATCCCGCATGAAAAACGTGACACATTGAAAGAAAATTTTCTTGGGTTGCTCAAAAAGCGCTCCTTTGAAAAATTCAGGGCACTGGAAAATATCAGCTTCCAGATAAGGAAAGGAGACTTTATTGGCATTGTGGGAAAGAACGGCAGCGGCAAAAGCACCCTGCTGAAAATCCTGGCCGGGATCTACAGTCCCGATGAAGGAAAGCTGGAGGTGGACGGGAAAATCGCCCCCTTTCTGGAATTGGGCATCGGCTTTCAACCGGAACTGACAGCCCGGGAAAACATCCGCGTAAATGCCACGCTGCTTGGTCTGAACAGGAAACAGATTCTTGAGAAATTCCATGAAATTGTCCGCTTTGCCGAAGTGGAAAAGTTTCTGGATCTGAAGATGAAAAATTTCTCATCAGGAATGCAGGCCCGTTTAGCCTTTGCCATAGCCAAGGAAGCCGATGCGGATATTTATCTGTGTGATGAGGTTTTTGCCGTAGGTGACGAAGCGTTTCAGCAGAAGTGCATTGAGGTCTTTGAGCAGTGGAAAAAAGCCGGAAAAACCCTGCTGCTGGTGAGCCATAATCCGGCATTCATTACGCGCTTTTGTGCAAAGGCTCTCCTGCTTGAAAAAGGGAAAATCGCCGCGAGCGGTGATGCGGAAACCGTGATTGACGAGTACCACCGCAGAATCCACCTGGAGGCTCAGGAGCAGGAAAAAGCCGTTGATAAGCCAAAAGAATACAATGATTCTGATATCCACATCACCGACGTCCGTTTTTTTGATCGCACGGGCGCGGAAACTTCCCATTTTAAGACCGGAGAACCGCTCACTGCCCGCATTTTTTACAAAATAGACAAACCCGTGAAAAACCCGGTATTTGGTATTGCCATCCATAGGGATGATGGTGTACATATTAGTGGCCCTAACACCCGGACCTCTGAGTACCCAATTGAGGAGGTCAAAAGGGATGGTTATCTGGACTGTATGATCAATCCAAATAACCTGCTGGGTGGGCGGTATGTGTTCACGGTTTCATGTTTTGACTACTCGTGCACGCGCCCGTACGACTACCACGACAAAAAATACACGTTTTCCATAGACCGGAACCGTGAAAACCAATACGGATTGATCGAACTTCCTGTTACCTGGCGACATTATGGCTGAATTCAACGGCAATCAAAACGAACTTCTCAAACTTTCCCCCGACCTCTACTCCCGCAATAAACTATCGCTTTTCTCCTGACTCTTTGGCCTCCAAAAGCCGATGTGGCCGTCCTGACGTTGGCGGTTTTGCGGCAGACTGGCTGGTTTTTGAGTGAAGGTTACAAGCTGATTGTGGTTGATCAAAACCACGGATATGGCGGATAAAAGCGTTGGCGCGATAATCTTGGCATCCAGGCCGATGCCCGCAAACTTCCTTTTCCTGATAACACTTTTGAAGCGGTTGTTTCTTCAGATCTGCTGAACATGTGGCCAGGAAGACCGCATGAAAGCGGTGGAAGAGCTTCCGCCGCGTGAGCAAAAACTATGTCATTCTTGGTGCGCCGTTCAAAAAAGATTACATCGAAAATGTTGAGAACATGGTGGCCCAGCAGTTTTTGGAAAACACCGGAATCAAACATCCTTTCCTGGATGAGCACCGGAAAAACGGCCTGCCGGACGAACGGGAAATTGAAATGTTCTTCAAGGAAAAAGGGTTCGCCTCCATGGCCATTGGTGAGGGAAACATAGTGAACTGGGCACTCCAGCAGCTGAGTGTTGGTGCAAAACAGGGTGAAAAAGGCGCCGACGAACTCACGAACTTTAATGAATATTTCAACAGAAATCTTTACGAACTCGGCAATTACCAGGAGCCGACCTACCGCACGATTTTCTGTGTATCCAAAGAAAAAACCCTCAAGAGCAATGCCATTGTTGAGGGCATTGCCGGCATGAACAAATTCCTGGTGAAAACCTTCTGCTACGCCATGAAGATCGCGTTCACCGAGGACCGGAAAATGCTGAACCGCCGCAAAAAACAGCTGAACACCCTGGCGGATGCCATGCTGTCGGCACGTGACAAAGTGGTGGAACTCAAAGACCAGAATACCGAACTCTACAGCCTTTTGCAGGAACGCCAGCACGCGCTGACCCTGCTGCAGGCCAACTATCAGCAGAAGGTTTCAAGACTGGACACCCTGGAGGCTGAACGGGCCATGCTCGCATCGGAAATCAGCAACGCCAAAACGCTCATCCAGAAGCAGGATACCCAGCTGAAATCCAGCGAGTCCGAGCTGGAAACACTCAAGCACATGGTGAAAAAACAGGAGGAAAATCTGAAAAAAACTTCTGCGGTCATGAATGAAAAAGAGGCAAAACTCATTGAAACGTCAGCCTCGCTCACCACCTATAAATCTTCCTATGACGCCCTGGTGAACTCTAGGGCATGGAAAGCCGTTATGGCCTACGGCAAGATCAAAAACGTTCTTGTGGTAAAGCCGTGGAAGCTGGTAAGGAACGGCCTGGGCGTGCTCATGCATCTTGGTCCAAAAGAGTTTGGAAAACGGGTTTTCCGCAAGGTAAAATCCGGCCCTTCCGACGGAAAACTGCCGGAGCAGTACCAGCTCTATATTGAAAAAAACACGCTGACATCACGGGAACTCAGCCGCATGATGACCGAGCAGGAACAGTTCGATTACAAACCGGTGATCAGCATTGTGATGCCGGTCTATAACGTTGCCGAAGAGTATCTGGTGAAAGCCATCGCATCCGTAAAACAGCAAAGCTATTCCCGCTGGGAACTGTGCCTCTGTGATGACGCTTCCACCATGCCGTACATCAGACCTCTGCTTCAAAAATACGCCAAGGAAGATCCGCGTATTCGCGTGGTCTACCGCAACAAGAACGGCGGGATAGTCAAAGCCTCAAACGACGCGCTGAAAATAGCCCAGGGAGCCTATGTGGGGCTTCTGGATAACGATGATGAACTTGCTCCGGATGCCCTGTTTGAAGTCGTGAAAGCTCTTCAGGAAAACCGCTACGATCTGCTCTACAGCGATGAAGACAAGCTTGATATGGAAGGCAGACGCTGCGAGCCGTTCTTCAAGCCTGACTGGTCACCCGACCTGCTGCTTTCCATCAACTACGTTTCACATTTTGGAGTGTATCGCCGCAAGATCCTCAGCGATATTGGTGGATTCCGCGAAGGCTTTGACGGGAGCCAGGATTACGACCTCGTGCTGCGCTTTACGGAAAAAACTACCAGCATCAGGCACATCACCAAAATCCTGTATCACTGGAGAAAAATCCCGGGATCAACGGCAGAAAACATCCAGTTTAAGCCATACGCCATGGATTCAGCCAAGAAGGCTTTGGCAGACGCGCTCAGGCGCCGCCACATTGAAGGTGAAGTGACCGACGGCATCTGGACGGGATCGTACCGTGTAAACGGGCAATCAAAAGCGCAGCCGCTTGTAAGCATTATTATTCCGTTCAGGGACAAAAAGATGCTCTGGAAACCTGTCTCAGGAGTATTTTCGCCAAAAACTACCTTACCCAAACCATGAGATTCTCCTCGTAGATAATCAGAGCGAAATGTATGAGACCCGCGAGTACCTCAAATCACTCCAGGAAACGAAAAAGTAAGGGTTTTAAGCTACAATAAGCCGTTTAATTACGCGGCCATCAATAATTTTGCAGGAAAAAGAGGCAAACGGAGAGGTCCTGATTCTTTTGAATAACGATACCGAAGTCATCAGCCCGGACTGGATTGAAGCCATGCTTGAACACGCCCAGCGTCCGGAAGTCGGAGCGGTTGAGCAAACTACCACTCAATAATACGCTTCAGCACGCCGGAGTACTGTTGGGGGTGGGGAATCGCCAATAGCGCTTTACCGCCACAACAACAACGATCATGGCTATTTTGGGCAGGTGGATCTTATCAAGAACTACAGTGCGGTGACGGTAGCCTGTGTGATGGTGAGAAAAGACGTATACGGCGAAATGGGCGGTCTGGATGAACAGGAACCTCGCAGTGACGTTCAACGACGTGGATTTCTGCCTCAGGCTGCGTGAAAAAGGGTATCTGGTCATCTATACGCCCTATGCAACCCTGTACCATCACGAATCGTTAAGCCGTGGCTACGACGTGAACATGAAGGAGATTGAATACATGCAAAAAAAATACGGCGAGTTCATCCGGAAAGGTGATCCGTACTACAACCCCAATCTGACCTGCGAACGTCTGGATTTTAGTTTGCGCTGTGGGGATAAGTTGCCAATGCCATAGTAATAAAATCCCTGCTTTTCCACCTCTTCCCGGTCAAAAATATTACGTCCATCCAGGATGTAATGTTCTTTCATGGAGCTCTTCATGCGGCCAAAATCCGGGTTTCTGAACTCATCCCATTCCGTCAGGATCAGCAGGGCGGAAGCCTGGTGGAGCGCCCGGTAATAATCCTGGCAGTAGGTTATTTTTTTGCCAAAAATTTTCTGGAGTTTCTGGAGCGAAACCGGGTCATATATCTGGATTTTTGCGCCTCCTTCAAGCAGCGTCTGAAGAATCACCAGCGAAGGAGCATCACGAAGATCATCTGTCCCGGGCTTGAAGGAGGCGCCCCAGACGGCAATGGTTTTTCCTTTGTATGTAGGAAAAATCCTTTCAAGCGCCTGAACAAGGCGTTTAGGCTGTCGCAGATTAACGTGCTGCGCGGCCTCCATAACCCTGAAAGGAAAGCCCTGCTGTTTGCCCATCTCAATGAGCGCGTTCAGATCTTTGGGCAGGCAGGAACCGCCAAAGCCGATTCCCGGCTGGAAAAAATGGGTTCCAATGCGTTTATCCATGCCAACCCCCAGACGCACATTTTGAATATCCGCGCCCGCGGTCTCACAAAAGTTGGCGAGTTCATTGATAAAAGAAAGCCGGGTAGCCAGGTAGGCATTGGAAGCGTACTTGATAACCTCGGCGCTCCGGATGTCGGTAAAGAGCAGGGGAACGCCCTTTTCCAGCATCGGACGGTACAGTTTTTTCATGAGTTTCTGGATTTCGGGTGAATGGTCGTACACCCCAATGACAATCCGGTCGGGCTCAAAAAAATCTTTGAGTGCTGTACCTTCACGCAAAAATTCCGGGTTGGAAACAACATGGAAGTCATGACTGTTCCGGCGGTTTGACCGAATAATTTCCAGAATTTTATCGCTGGTTCCAATGGGTACGGTAGACTTGTTGATGAAGATTTTCTGTCCTTTGGCATACTTCTTGAACTGTTCAGCCACGTTCAAAACAGCACTCAGATCAGCATAGTGGTCTTTGAGCGGGGGCGTTCCCACGGCACTGAAAATGATCTGGCTCGTTTGAATGCCCTCCGCGGCGTCCGTTGAAAAACGGAGACGGCCCTCGGTAATCTGCCGCAGGAGCATCTCCTGGAGCCCGGGCTCATAAAAGGGAACAATGCCCTGTTCCAGAAGCTCAATTTTATCGGGAGCAACATCAATACCCAGGACCTCATTCCCCATTTCAGCCAGTCCAACCGCTGTAGTAAGCCCCACGTAGCCGCATCCGAAGACGGTAATTTTCATAATTTCAGAACCTAAAGTGCAGAGACATCACCTTATTACGTTCCTTCCTGCCATCCGGCAAGATATTTTTTCTGGCGGGGAGTCAGGGTATCGATGGCAATATTCATGGTGCCAAGCTGGAGTGCGGAAATTTTTTCATCGATGCTTTCCGGCAGATCATAAACTCCCGGCTGAAGTTTCCCTTTGTTCTTCATAAGGTACTCAACCGCCAGAGCCTGACCGCAGAAAGACATGGACATGACCTCGCTTGGATGGCCTTCCGCGGCTACCAGGTTGGCCAAACGGCCTTCACCCACCAGGTAAACATGTTTCCGGGTCTTTCCTTTCTCAATGGTGTATTCATCAAAATATGGGCGTATACGGCGTTTTTTTGCCGCAAGCTTCTCCAGGCCGGGAACATCAATTTCCACGTCAAAATGGCCGGAATTGGCAAGGATGGCCCCACTACGCATGCGCTGAACATGCTCCGGGCGGATGACCTCACAATTACCGGTCACGGTAATGAAAATATCCCCTTCGCCCGCTGCCCGGGACATGGGCATGACCCTGAACCCGTCCATGGCCGCCTGAAGAGCTTTAAAAGGGTTAATTTCTGTAATAATTACATTGGCTCCCAGGCCTTTGGCTCGTAATGAGACCCCTTTACCGCAGTCCCCATAGCCCGCCACAACCACGGTCTTTCCGGCAAAAAGGGTGTTGGAAGCACGCATAATGGCGTCAATCGTTGATTGACCCGTTCCGTAATAATTATCCATGAGGTGCTTGGTTTTGTTGTCATTCACGGCAATAATCGGGTACTTCAGGACGCCGTCTTTTTGCATGGCGCGGAGGCGGATAACCCCTGTGGTGGTTTCCTCACATCCGCCGAGGATATCTTTTAAATAGGCCTTTTCAGAGCTGTGGAGGAGCGTAACCAGGTCGCAGCCGTCATCAACGGTAATGTGGGGACGGATAGCAAGAACCTTCTTGAGAAATCTGTAATAATCCTGCTTGGATTCGCCCTTGTAACCGTAAGCTTCAATGCCGTCATTTTTCAGTGCAGCAACAACATCGTCCTGGGTGGAGAGCGGATTACAGGAGGTAATGGCCACCTGGGCACCACCATCCCGGAGCGTATGAACAAGCATACCCGTTTCTTTGGTAACATGAAGAGCCATGGCAATTCTTAGACCTCTGAAAGGTTTACGTTTTGCATAATCAGCGCGGATTTTCATGAGTGCTCCCATGTTTCTTTCGGCCAATGCCAGATTTTTTCTTCCCTGATCCAGGAGCTGCTTGTCGGTGAGCGGGGTAGTCATGGTTGAGGAGTCGGTTAAAGATTTACGGCTTCACGAAGGGCTTTTGCCTGATCGGTTTTTTCCCAGGAGAATGTAGATTCATGACGGCCAAAATGCCCGTAGGCGGCAGTTTTTCTGTAAATTGGGCGCCGCAGATCCAGAGTTTTGATCATGCCCTTTGGTGAAAAATCAAAATGTTTCAAAAGCACTTTGGCCAGGACATCATCCTCGATTTTTCCGGTGCCAAAGGTGTTCACATACAGGGAAACGGGCTCAGCCACTCCGATGGCATAACAGACCTGAACCTCACAGCGGGAAGCCAGTTTTGCCGCAACAACATTTTTGGCGACATACCGCCCAAAATAGGCAGCACTACGGTCAACTTTTGACGGATCTTTTCCAGAGAAACAGCCACCGCCATGGCGACCCATGCCGCCGTAGGTATCCACCATGATCTTGCGACCGGTCACACCGCAGTCACCCGGCGGGCCGCCAATAATAAACCGCCCCGTTGGGTTGATATGCACGATGGTTTTGCTGTCAAAAAGCTTGCCGCAGACCGGCTGAATGACATGTTCCAGGACATCTTTTGCGATTCTTTTTTCAGTGGCGGAAGGGTCGTGCTGGGTTGAAACAACCACGGTGTGCACCCGTTTTGGCCGGTCATTTTCATACTCAATCGTTACCTGGGTTTTTCCGTCCGGACGGAGGTAGTTCAGGATCTTTTTTCGTCTCAGATAAGCCAGTTTTTCGCACAGCTGGTGTGCCAGCATGATCGGAAGCGGCATCAGTTCCGGGGTCTCATCAACAGCAAAACCAAACATCATGCCCTGGTCACCGGCGCCTCCCGTATCAACGCCCATGGCAATATCCGGGCTCTGTTCGTCAATGGCGGTAAGGACCGCACAGGCCTTGGAATCAAAGCCGAAAGTGGCGTTGTCATAGCCAATTTCATGAATAGTCTGACGGGCAATTTTTGGAATATCCACATAGCAGTTCGTGGATATTTCTCCTGCCACAAGCACAAGTCCGGTCGTTACAAGTGTTTCGCAGGCAACGCGACCCTTGGGATCCTGGGCCAGAATGCCATCAAGAACGGCATCAGAAATCTGGTCGGCAATCTTATCCGGGTGGCCTTCCGTAACAGATTCAGAGGTGAACAGATAGTGCTTCATGCAATGGTTTTAAAATATTCAATAGTTCGCTTGAGCCCTTCTTCAAGGGAGATTTGCGGCTTATAGCCAAGGGTGGTACGGGCAAGTGCAAGGTCGGGCTGGCGCTGTTTGGGGTCATCAGCCACCGCCTCCGCTTCAGTAATCACGCTTGAAGATCCCGTGAGTTGAACAATCTGTTCCGCCAGCTCACGGATAGGCGTTTCCTCATCACGGCCAAGGTTGACCGGACCGAGGTATTCCTGGTGATTCATAGCAAGTATAAGGCCTTCTACCATGTCGTCAATGTAACAGAATGAACGGGTTTGCTGCCCGGAACCGTTGAGCCGGAGCGGTTCACCCAGCAGGGCCGCCTGGATAAAACTTGGAACAACCCGGCCATCATGTTTGCGCATTCTTGGGCCATAGGTGTTAAAAATCCGTACAATTTTAAGCGGAAAGCCAAAGTGGTGATAGTAATTTACCGCAAGGCTTTCAGCAAAACGCTTGCCTTCACTGTAACAGCTGCGTTCTCCAATGGGGTTCACATGGCCCCAGTACGTTTCCTTTTGCGGATGGACTTCAGGGTCTCCGTAAACTTCCGACGATGAAGCGTGAAGCAGAGCCGCACGGTGTTTCACCGCGAGTTCAACAATATTCTTGGTGCCAAGTGAGTTCACCAGCAGCGTCTGGAGAGGAATTTCACGGTAGTCCACGGGGGAAGCGGGGCACGCCAGGTGATAAATCTGGTCAAATTTCAGTTCATCCTGCTCGCCGTAGCCCGGTGCCATGTTGGTTTTTCCGGCAACTTCCGGAGGCAGCGGGGTGGTAATATCGTGCTGGACAAGCCGAAAACGGCGATGATCCTTGATGCCGGCCAGATTTTTGGTATTGCCGGTAATAAAATTATCAACAGCCACAACATCGTGTCCGGAAGTGAGGAGTTTTTCACAAAGATGGCTCCCAATAAAACCGGCACCACCGGTAACCAGAATACGCATACACAAGTTCACAAAAGCGCAACAACTATAGCATGATTCGGGAAAAAAGATATACTGGCGGCGTACCGTTTTGCACCAGAACATGAAAAAACCCCTCGTCAGTATTGTCATCATCAACTATAACACCAGGCACCTTCTGGACGGCTGTATTCGGAGCCTGAATGAACAGACGTATCGCGAACTGGAAATTATTTTCATCGATAACCTTTCAACGGACGGTTCATGTGACCATGTCAAAAAACATCATCCAAACGTCATTCCGGTTTGCAACGATACGAACCTCGGTTATTCCGAAGGGGCCAATCAGGGCATCAAGATGGCGAAAGGAGACTTCATCATGCTGCTGAATCCCGATATTCTTTTTGAAAAGGACTATATTGAAAAGTGCATCACCAAAATGGAGGAGGATCAGAAAATCGCCGCCATCGCCGGGAAACTCTACAAGTACGATTTTCAGAACCATCAGAAAACGAAATTCATTGATACCGCCGGACTTTTTTGTTACCGGAATCGCCGCGTGATTGATAACGGCCAGGGACTGGAAGATGAAGGCCAGTTCGATACGCCAAAAGAGGTTTTTGGCATTTCCGGAGCCTGCCCCATCTACCGGAAAAAAGCTCTTGAGGATGTGAAAATACCCGGTCGCAAAGGAGAAGAGGCCGAGTATCTGGATAAAGATTTTTTTATGTACAAGGAGGATGTGGATATTTCCTGGAGGTTCCTGCTTTTTGGCTGGAAGTCATACTATCTGCCCTCCGCCGTTGCCAATCACGGCCGGGGAACCGGTGTGCTGAAAAGATTCACGCACTGGGAAGTGTACAAGAACCGCAGCAAGCTCAATAAATTCCAGAAATATTATTCCTTCAAGAATCAGCGCCTCATGCAGCTGAAAAATGAGCTCTTCATGAATTTCCTTCAGGATTTCTTCCCGATTCTTTTGAAAGAGATTCTCATATTTTTCTATGTTTTGTTCCGTGAGCCGTACCTGATCAAGGCCTGGCTGGTGATGTGGACCCAGGTTCCGTCCATTCTCCGCAAACGCAGATACATCATGAAACACAGAAAAGCAGGATGGAGGCAGATGCACCGGTGGCTGAGCGGAAAAAAATCGGAATATCTTTTAGAAGGGAAATAGCCATGAAATTTCCAGCCATTACCGAACTGAAATCCACAGAGTTTCCCGGCCTGGAAGATAAGGCTAAAAAACCTCTCTATGAAGGGATGAAAAGGGTTTTTGATGTTCTGTTTTCCTGCGTTGGAATTCTCTTATTCCTGCCCTTTGGATTGATTATTACCCTGCTTATCGTTTTGGATTCTCCCGGCAAAGCGCTGTTTCATCACACCCGGGTGGGGAAGAACGGAAAACATTTCACCCTCCACAAATTCAGAACAATGTACCAGGGCTCAAAAGATCAGGAGATGGCCCCGCAGAGACCTGACGACGAACGGGTAACCAGAATGGGAAAATTTTTGCGCCGGACAAGCCTGGATGAAATGCCGCAGCTCCTGAACGTTCTGCTGGGTGAAATGTCGCTGGTGGGGCCAAGGCCTGAAATGCCATTTATTGTTGAAAATTACACAAAAAAAGAGCGCCAGCGCCTGCTGGTAAAGCCCGGACTGACCGGAATCTGGCAGATCATGGGAAGGAAAGATTTGCCGCTGCATCACAACGTTGAATTCGATTTTTACTACATTCAGCACCGGTCGCTCTGGATGGATTTTGTGATTATCCTAAAAACGCTCGCTGTGGTAATATCTGGCAAAGGTGCATACTAAAATACTGAGCATGGAGCAAACACAAAAAAACCAGCAGTGGTACGATCAGCTCATCGTCTGGCTTATTTACAGCCTTGGGGTGCTGATTCCCCTGGTTTTTTCAACGGCCTTTTTCTCCAATTTTGCCGCGCCAAAACTGCTGGTCCTGCGGGCAGTAACGCTGGTCATTCTTTTGTTATGGGTGTGGAAAAGTTATCGGGAGGAAAAAATCACCGTTCGCCGTGGCGGCCTTGTCTGGGTGCTGGCGCTCTATGCCGGAGTGATGATGCTCACGACCCTCACTTCATCGAGTATTTTTACAAGCCTTTACGGAACGGAGACAAGATTTCTTGGCATTTTTACCCAGGTGAATTTTCTGCTGATCGCCTGGCTGACCTACAATTTCATCGTTACCAGAAAACAGCT
>JAXLZP010000009.1:0-62018 GCA_046350835.1 Candidatus Altimarinota bacterium
TGGTGTACGGGAACTCTTCCTTTGGAGGAAGCACCGGAATGAGAGAACGTTCAGCAAGATCACCGTGCCCAATGTCGCGGCGTGATGGTCCGCGGAGTGGCTTGATTTCCCCAACCGAGAATGGAGGGAAATTATAGTGGTGCATATACCGTTTGGTTACATCCTCGTCCATGGTGTCCACGATCTGCGCTGAACCCGGAGAACCGAGCGTGGTAATGCTCAATGCCTGGGTTTCGCCGCGCTGGAACAGTGCAGAACCGTGCGGACGTGGCAAAATTCCTACTGAACAGCTGATCGGACGGATTTCATCGATTTTTCGGCCATCAAGACGGACCTCTTTCTCCAGAATGTTGGCACGCATGTTTTTTTCGAGCATGCTGTTCAAAATTTCGTTGAGATTCTTCTTGGAATAGGTTCCGGCTTCAATCTGTTCCTTGTATTTTTCGGCCAGAAGATCTTCAAGCTGGTGAATTTTTTCTTTCACTTCGCCTTTTGTCTTGCCGGTTACTTCATCCATCATGGCCTTTGTAATGGCCTCTTCTACGGCTTTTTTCGCCTCTTCAGGAACGGCAACCATTACCGGTTCACGCTCAGCTTTCTTGTAGACCTGCTTGAACTCTTCCTGGAGCGCACAGATTTTTTTGATTTCTTCATGAGCCATCTGCAGAGCCTGCAGCATGGTTTCTTCTGGAACTTCGTTGGCAGCGGCTTCCACCATGGTGATGGCTTCCGCGGTACCGGCAACGACCAGATCCAGTCTTCCTGTTTCCACCTGCTGGTAGGTCGGGTTCACGACCAGCTTCTCTTTGCCGTCTTCAACAACCAGGCCCATGCGCACTGCGCCTACAGGTCCCTGGAAAGGCATTCCTGAAATGGAAAGGGCTGCAGATGCGGCAATAAGCGCCGTGGTGCCGGGCTCAACTTCCAGGTCAGCCGAAAGTACCGTACAGATGAGCTGCACATCGTTAATCATGCCCTTTGGAAAGAGCGGACGGATAGGACGGTCAATAAGACGGGAGTTTAAAACCGCCCGTTCTGAAGGTTTTCCTTCACGCTTTACAAAGCGGCTGCCTTTAATTTTTCCGGCAGCATAATATTTTTCCTCGTAATCCACCATCATCGGGAAAAAGTCCGTCCCTTCACGGGGTGAGCCCATCATGGCGCTCGAAAAGACGACGGTGTCGCCCAGGGAAACGGTTACCGCTCCATGGGACTGGTTGGCGAACCTGCCAGTTTCGATCGTGAGTTCACGACCGGCAAGGTTCATTGAGAATTTTTTATTCTCCATAAAAAAAGGGGTTATGATATGTCACCCCCACTCAAGGCCTGTCTGGCCCAAGTAACAAGTTCAAGGGGGTAATTTCTTGCCCGCTCAAACCTGTGACTTGTGGCTTCTGACTTCTCTTGGTTGAGGATGATTTTTATAATGATTTGAGTTGTAAAACTATTTGCGCAATTTGAGTTTTCCGACGAGTTCTTCGTAATTGTCTTTTTCGTTCAAGCGCATGTAGTTGAGGAGCTTGCGGCGTTTACCGACCATCATCAGAAGACCACGGCGTGAGTGGTTATCTTTTGGATGCTCTTCAAGATGGCTTGAAAGCTGATTGATTCTTTCGGTGAGGATGGCGATCTGTACCTGTGGAGATCCGGTATCCTTTGGGTGGACTGCGAAGTTCTTAATAACCTTTTTCTTTTCTGTGCGTTTCATCGAAATATCAAATGTTAAAAAATTCGGCTTATAATGTACCAAATCTATTGACGCTTGGCAAGGAAATATTTCTCCGTTAAGATGGTGAAAGATTTTGAAGTGCTTTTGACGAAGCCATGAATTACCGGCAGATCATCGGGGAGGCATGGAATTTTACGCAGGAGAATAAGAAACTTATTGTCTGGTATGCCTTCATTCCCTCGTTTTTAGGCACCGCGGTAGGCGTGATTTATCTTGCCTACCAGTTCTATGCTTTCAAGAGTTCTCCACTTTTTGAAAACTGGTCTGAAAGCTTTACGGTTGTTGCTCTTAAAGCCATTTTCAACGCGTTCCGTGATCATATTGACAGCGCCATCCCTTTTATTGTGGCAGGCGTTATTTTGGGACTCATGTACCTTTTCATGCCCCCAATGACCGAGGGAGCCATGATTCAGCTTATTGCCCGCAAAAAAGGGCAACAGGACGTGAGGATTCGGGATGGACTCAAGTACGGTTTTTTCTATTTTCTTCCGCTTTTCAGCTATTCGTTGATCGCCAGAACTTTCAGCGTCGTTTCCATTGTCGGGGAGGCCGGGTTTGTACTGAGAAACCTGGGGCCGGATACTTTTGAAACCCTCCTGCCTATTCTGGGCATCATGCTTGTCGTCAGCCTGATTTTCATGGTGCTCTTTGTTTTTGCCGAATACTACATCGTTATTGATGACACTAAAGTCACCGAAGCCATGGCGAAAAGCTCCATTCTGGTCATGAAACACTGGGGTACCGCCTTCATGGTCAGCATTCTGATGTTTTTCATCGGCATCCGGATTCTCATCCAGATCGTTTTTGTGCTCCTTGTTCCGGTCGGCGTGCTGATGGGTATTTTCTATTTTGCTGCCTCAGCCCTGCCGGATATTGGTGTTTTTGTGGGAAGTGGCCTTGGGATTTTGGCTCTGTTCTTCGCTTCCATACCTTGGCGCCATTATTCACGCTTTACCACAACCGTCTGGGTATTTACCTTCCTGATCTCACAACGACTCCAGAAATTAATGCCCGGGGACAGGTTGTTGAGGGTGGTAGGCGGAGAGGGCGGCGAGGAGCACCACTAGAAACCGTCATGATCTCCACCCTCGACGGATTGACCGGTCATGTCTGCCAGGAATCTCTTTCCGTGATCCGACTTTTCTGGTCTATGATTTTTTTGGAAGTTGGAGCCGTGGACTTCTTCTGTTCTTTTGTACTTATGTTCGTTCTGAACTTTTGCTGATGTCCTTGCTTGAAACAGCGACCTCTTCTACTTCGCCATGATTCATGATTGGCTGCATTGATCCTATATGGAGATGGTATTCTCCTTTCTTGTCGCGCCGGTAACAAACCGCTACCTCACCGGTTTTTTGTTCTGATAACTTTTCCGAATGCTCCCAGGAAGGTTGAAAGGTCTTCAGGGTGGATCATCAGGAAAAAGATCTGGTGATCAAGTTCCTCCGGTTTGTATTCAAGGGTATTTTCTACATCCCAGCTGGCGAACTTCAATGTTCCATCCAGATTGAGTACAAAAACTGGATCCTCAATATTGTTTACAACTTTGCGGTACTTCTGCTCCGATTCCTGAGGGGATTTAATATCAATGGATTCGGTCATGGAAGAGCCTTCCATCAGATTACGTTCTCTTTAAATCTTTTCGAACCATCAGCATTCTCTCCAAAAAGAAGAGGACAGTTGACATTGAGAGGACAAACAGTGTGACGGCCACCATGATGACCTGCCTGTTTTGTCTTATGTATTTCATCATTTGTTTTCGTAGATAGTGAGTATTTGTGTTCTCTTTTTCAGTGTATTATACTATTGTAGAATATTTATTCTTCTTTTGTCAAATGCTCTGTCTACAATTTTGGAGAGGGAGCGGCTTTTAATAAATATGGTATAAGCACTATATAGAAAGACCAAAAACACACCTTAAAAACACATTATGGCCTTATCTGCAGATACCCTTTTCCATTCTTCCCGATCCTCAAAAGATCCCCCTTTTGTCGGAATTCGAATGAGGATGATCACAAAGAGATCATCAAGCATATCGAAATGCAGTATTACCCTGCGCACCAGGTTCCTGTTTAACGAAGGTGATGCCGGAAACGCCGTCTATATCATCAAACGTGGCGTCGTCCGCATTTATCATCTCTGGCGCGGACAGTACTGAGGAACAGGAGGTTGCCATGCTAGGTGACAATGATGTTTTGGGGAAATGGCCATCATTTCAGAAAAACCACGGGCAATGCCAGCGCTCAGACCATGGAAGCGAAATTTTTGTCCTGAAAAAGACGATTTCGTCCAACTGGTGAGCTCGAATCCCAATATGGCAAGCTGTATCAGCAGCGAGTTCCTGAGACGGTTCAAGATTAATCTTCAGGGAAAAGCAGGAATAGTACTTCTTTCCGCTTCTTCCGTATATTCTGACCTTCTTATGCCTTTTCTGTATCTTTCACCTAGCTCCATGCTTTCCCACCTTCGGTTGATTTTTCCAGCCGGAAGCTTTAGTACGATGGAAACATAAGGACTGGAAAGGTATTTTTGTTCATGCCCTGATTCAGTTTGTTACAAGCTTGGTCTTTTTCTGGCCATTTCTTGTGACTTTCAACGTTTGGGGAGTGGGAATGCTTTTTGTGAATGCAGCGCTTCATTTTATGATGGACCGCGATAAAATAAAGATGGAGAAACATGATCGCCGGTATGTCCGGCTGTTTTTCCTGGACCAGATTTTTCATATTGCGGTTCTGGTGGCCGCGGCCATGGGGCTGGCCTGGGTTCTGAAGTCCGACCTGTTTTCGGTTTCAGAACTTTACCAGTTCTTTGGGAATTTCCTGCCATTTGCTATTTACCTGATAGTGGCCGTCCTCAGCACCTATGTTTATGAAATCGTCAAATTCCAGTACACCAGGCTGCGGGGCGGAACTTCACTGAAGTTCAATTACAAACATATGTTCGTCCGCCTGATGGTTTTGAGCCTTATTTTTGGATTGGCGCTCTTCCTTTCCGGCTATCATATTGCCAAAACTTTTCTTTTCTAACCGGTAGACATTCCCCTGTGCAGGCTGAACAGCTTGTGTTTTTGCGCGGCTATTTGTAGAATTGGTCACGCTGTTTTGATTGTTTTATGCCAATTTACAACCCGCGACCAACAGAGGCGAAATGGCAGCAAAAATGGGAAGAGGCCAAATTGCACCAGACGAACCTTGAAGATTACTCCAAGCCAAAATACTTTAACCTCGTCATGTTTCCGTATCCGTCCGGAGACAAACTTCATATTGGGCACTGGTACAATTTTGCGCCAGCGGATTCCTGGGGCCGCTACATGAAGATGAAAGGGTATAATGTTTTTGAACCCCAGGGGTACGACAGCTTTGGTCTGCCAGCCGAAAACTATGCCATTAAAACAGGAGTTCATCCAACCGTAAGCATTGCGAACAATATTGAATACATGCGCAAGCAGCTGCGGGAGATGGGGCCAATGTACGACTACAGCAAAGAGGTGGTGACCTCCGATCCGATTTACTACCAGTGGACCCAGTGGATTTTTCTCCAGCTTTATAAAAAGGGCCTGGCGTACCGCAAGAATGCCCCGGTGAACTGGTGTCCTTCCTGCCAGACGGTTTTGGCAAACGAACAGGTGGTTGATGGCCGCTGCGAGCGCTGCAAGCATGAGGTAACCAAACGTGATCTGACCCAGTGGTTTTTCAAGATCCGTGATTATGCTGAACGGCTTCTGAATTTTGAAAGTTTGGACTGGCCGCAGAAAACCATGCTCATGCAGCAGCACTGGATTGGCCGGAGCGAAGGCAGTGAAGTGGTGTTCGAACTCTGCGATGAAGAAGGCAAGAAAAACAGCAAATCTATTACCGTGTTCACCACCCGCATTGATACGCTTTTTGGAGCGACCTATGTGGTCCTTGCACCAGAGCATCCGCTTGTTTCTGACATTACGACCAAAGAACACAGGAGAAACGTTGAGGAGTACATTGAGAAAACCAAAAAAGAGACGGATATTGCACGCAGCTCTGAGGACCGTGAAAAAACCGGTGTTGCAACTGGCTGTTTTGCCATCAACCCTGTGGATGGCAATGTCCTTCCGGTCTGGATCGGTGACTATGTTTTGGGCACCTATGGAACCGGCGCAGTTATGGCCGTTCCTGCCCATGATGAACGGGATTTTGCTTTCGCCAAAAAATACAGACTGCCGATCATTGAAGTTATTGAGCCGGCGGATGGTGACAGCAGCCTGCCTGACACTGCCTATACTGAAGCGGGAATTCTGACAAATTCTGATGTTTTTGACGGGTTGAAATCCGAGGAAGCCCGCAAAAAAATCACTGAAGCTCTGATGAAAAAGGGATTGGCAAAGTTTATTGTAAACTACAAACTCCGTGACTGGCTTGTTTCACGCCAGCGCTACTGGGGGGCCCCCATTCCAATCGTATATTGTGAAAAATGCGGAGAGGTTCCCGTTCCGGAAGATCAGCTGCCCGTGGAGCTTCCTCGTGATGTTGATTTTACTCCAAAGGGCGACGGGAAATCCCCTCTGAACACCGTGGAATCTTTTGTTCATACCAAATGTCCAAACTGCTCAGGAAAAGCAAAACGTGAAGTGGATACCATGGATACGTTTGTGGATTCCAGCTGGTATTTCCTCCGTTATCCTTCAGCGCGGATGGGTGACAAACCTTTCGACAAAAACATGACCAAGTACTGGCTGCCGGTGGATATGTATATTGGCGGTCCGGAACATGCCTGCATGCATCTTTTATATGCCCGTTTCATCACCATGGTGCTCCATGACATGGAACACATCACGTTTGATGAGCCTTTCAAAAGGCTGGTTCACCAGGGCATGATTACCAAGGATGGAGCCAAGATGTCCAAATCCAAGGGCAATGTGGTGAGCCCCGACCAGTTTGTTGAAAAATACGGCAGCGATGTTTTCCGCATGTACCTTATGTTCATGGGTCCGTTTACTGAAGGTGGTGACTGGAATGACCAGGGTATTACGGGTATCGCCCGGTTTGTTGAGAGATTTTTTGTCCTGATGAAGTCCACCGATCTTGTGAAGGACAAAGCGGAGCTTGATCGCGCAGTGCATAAAACCATCAAAAAAGTTACCGAAGATATTGAGAATTTTCAGTTCAATACCTGTGTTGCGGCCCTGATGGAGTTTGTGAATACCGCCAGTAAAACCGGCATTGACCGTGAAAGCCAGAAACTTTTGACCAAAATCATCGCGCCACTTGCGCCACACCTGGCGGAAGAGATCTGGGAACAGCTTGGAGAAAAATTCAGCATTTTTGAGCATTCATGGCCTGTCTATAATCCTGATCTTCTGGTTGAGAGTTCACTTGTTTTGCCTGTTCAGGTCAACGGAAAACTCCGCGGCCAGATTGAGGTTTCCGTTGATGCGTCCAAAGAAAAGATTCTGGAAGCGGCAAAAAATGATGGGAATGTTGCCAAATATCTTGAAGGGAAATCTCTGGTTAAAGAGATTTATGTTCCAGGAAAACTTGTGAGTTTGGTCGTGAAGGATTAGAATATCCTCAATGCTCCAAAAGAAAAACAAAACACGTTCACATGTTTTCATGCGATCAGTTTCGCACGGTACTTCCGTACGCGGAGGTTTTTCGCTTGCGGAAATGATTCTGGTGGTTGCGCTCACCCTGTTTCTCCTGACTGTTACGGTTCAGGGGTTTGTCAATTCAGCTTCGCAGTTCAGCTTTTCCAACGTTGCTGAAAAGACCCAGGATGTCATCCGCTCCGCGCGCAGCCTTGCCATCAGCGGTAAGGCCCAGATTGACTATCTGGATTTTGACCATGATGGCTGCAAGGACAAAGTTACGACCCCTTCCTGCCCTGCCGATGATTATGTTACCCCGGCGCACTATGGCGTGAACCTTAAAAAAGTTACGGTAGCCGGTGTTGATACTTTTACCATGACCCTGTTTGCCGACAACCACTCGGCTACTGCTTCCGATGAGGGGAAATACAATCCTCCATCAACTTTCCCCGGGACCGTAGGCGAGTTTCAGTCGGGGAAAGATATTCTTCTGGATCAGTTTACATTCCCTACTGGAATCCAGCTCATTATTCCGGGTGGAGGTGCCTCCGCCACGGTGTTTTTCAGTCCGATTTTTGCTGATTTGAGTTCGGACATCTCCATCACGGCTGGCGACCCTTTCTTCCGTTTTGGGCTTTCTCAGCTTCAGGGAACCATCCTGCGCAAACGCTGTTCACAAATTCATATTCTCGCCGGCATCAGTGAACCCATCACCGCCGGACTTACCACCAATCCCGCCGTTTGTCCTTAACCATGATTCACCGTTCTCTACAATTCGGAGTGAAAAAATGTGAGTCTCTCGTTGAGGTTATTATGGCGATTTTTGTCGTGGCCATGGGTTCGGGTGTGGCAACCTCACTCATTGTGTCCGCCCTTCAATCCAACGCTTTCAGCCGGGACAATCTTATTGCCCTGAACCTTGCGGTTGAGGGTGTTGAGGCCATGCGTGAAATCCGTGACGCCAACTGGCTGCGTTTCAGTTACGACAAAACGACCTGCTGGAACATGCGCCCGGAAGTCGTTGACTGTCTTGATATTGCCGCCAAACCCATAGCCCAGGCGAACGGTTTTTCTACCGGCGGATACACGGTTGACCTCAACCTGACGCCAAATAAATATGCCTGGAATCTCCCGGCGGCTCCGTTTGCCACCAAACTGAATCTCGATTCAAGCGGGAATGATGATTACCAGCTTTATTACTACGATCTTGATACGACCAAAGACAGCGACGGTGACACCAAACCGGCCAATGATCATGATCTCATGGCCAGTCAGTCCATTTCGCTTCCAACGGGGGTGGCGCAGACTGGGGCTTCACGTTTTTACCGGATGGTGACCGTTGATTATATTCCCGGCGGTGTTACAACCGACCAGGAAATGAATGTTACTTCAACCGTTCAGTGGCGTACCCAGGGCGTAAAGCATGAGGTTGTTCTCAGCACCAAACTTACGAATTATCAAAAAGTTAAAGTCAAATAATGCTCACACTTTCACAAAAAATCAGTGCAGCTATTCGGGGGAAGCGTCCGGCCTTTACCCTTGCTGAAGTGCTGATCGCCGCTTCGATTTTTACGATCGTGAGTCTTATTGGAGTGAATGTTTTTATTAACGTCATCCGCATTCAGCGCCGTGTTTCCCTTGAGAACGCTATTTATGAAGATGCCAGGGTGATGATGGAACGCATCGCGCGTGAAGTCCGTGAAAATACGGTCGATTATGAAGAGTACTACAACAAAGCTTCCGACTTCGATATATCTTTTTCCGCGCTTCCGGGATTAAATCTTTATGGCATAGACCAGAATCCTTACGGAAACCGGTATGGGTGTTATTCCAAACGTTTCTATAATCCCGGCACTGATGGTCCGGAACAGGGGAAATTTGGGGCTTACTGCAACAATGGAACGTCAACGCCTGAAAGTTCCCCCGGTTGTATCGTCAATAAAACGACTCTGGATATTAATACCGGGCAAAACCCCTACGCCGGTTACCATACCGGTTTACCTTCCAGCTTCCCAGATGTCGCCAACGCCATGTGTGACCAGAACCAGATTACTGACGCCGATGCAGATACCAACTGCAGCGATGCCAGTCCAAATCACAACGAGCAGGCTGAGCTTTACCTCATCAATGCCAAGGGAAACGAAAAAACCATTCTGGCCAGAAAAGAGATCGTAAGCAGCGGGGCGGAACATGCCCTGGCGCTCCTGCGTCTCAGTGGCCAGGACCAGGACAAGGACGGTGTCGTTGAAGTGTGGCGTGACTGTGACGTCGGCTCCGCACCGGGCAACAGCTTCTGTTGTTCCATTGGATTTAGCTGCAGTGATCCATTCGCCACGAGCACACTTGAAGGTACCCTGAAGTATGACAGCAATCTCTATAAGGGGTTTGTGCCGATCAGTCCGACCCGTACAGATGTGGTGGCGTTGAAGTTTTTTGTCGCGCCGCTTGAAGACCCACGGAAAGGTTTTTCTGAAACTGATCCTGCGCTTGGAGTTCAGCAACAGCCCCATGTGACCATCGTCCTCACGGTAAAACCAGCACAAAGCACTCTTTCAGGCTTCACCAGCGGGGAGGTTCCTGTTGTGACGCTCCAGTCTACGGTTACAAGCCGGGTTTACAATGAAGTGAGAAGCTACTACACCAAACTGGGCGTTAACGGCGTGTGCAAAGCCTACGTGCCCTAATATTTGTACTTATTGCGAACCGAGCATAAGGACAAACTCCCCTTTTGGAGTTTTTTTTGCGAAGTGGGCTTTTGCTTCTTCTGTGGTTCCCCGGAAGAACTCTTCAAAAATTTTGGTAAGTTCCCTTGCTACGACCATTGGTCGGCCCGGGAATTTCTGGGCAAATTCTTCGAGTGTTTTCATTAACCGGTGTGGTGACTCATAAAAAACTATCGTGCGGTGTTCGTCCTTAAAAGTTTCCAGGAGCGTTTGTCTTCCTTTTTTCATTGGCAAAAAACCCAGGTATAAAAACTGGTGGGTTGGCAGCCCTGATGCGCAAAGTGCCGTGAGGAAAGCTGCCGGTCCGGGAATGGGAACAATCTGGATTCCGGCCTCAATCGCGGCTTTTATCAGAACGTAGCCCGGATCAGAAATTCCGGGGGTCCCGGCGTCTGAAACGAGTGCGATGGATTTTCCTTCGGTGAGCATGGATGTGAGTTGGGAAAGTTTGCGTTCGTCGCTCCAGGCGTGGAAGCTTACCGCCGGTTTTTTGATTTCGTATTTTTGAAGGAGAATCTGCACATGGCGGGTATCTTCCGCCGCGATGCAGTCAACCTCCTTGAGAATTCTGATGGCGCGGAGCGTCATATCCTCAAGATTTCCGATGGGAGTGGCAACAATGTAGAGCACGATGATGATGAGAAAAAATAGAGATGTGAGCTGCGAATGTCATGTGTGGAAATGTTTTTTACTTTTATGCGGGAGAGATTTTTTCGTTCAGTATTACTGAGCCTCAACCGCAAATGTCTCTTTTTTGCTTTTAGTGATGTGCGGTTTTTGCAGGTAGAGAGGTTTTACCATTCTGACAGTTTTGATTCGACGCGAACGCATGAGATGCATTGCCGTATTTCCGAATGTCTCCAGTTCATTTTGTCTGAATATTTTTATGACAGGGCTCAGGTCTCGAAGGGCTTTTTGTAGTTTTACCAGATCTTCGGGTTTGATGTCGGCCGCAAGGTACCTTGTTGTGGACCCGGCCAGGTAGTCCGGGAGTGCGGTCAGGGAAAGGATCTTTTCCTTTTTTGCTCCGGGCAGCCTTGCGGCCACGGTATCACCTCCGCTTCTCACAATAATCGCCGTGCTGCGGCGCTTTGCTACCGGTACCCTTGCCAGTTCGTATTCAAAAACGGTGGCACTTTTCATTGGGCATTGCGCCGTCCAGGCAAGCGTGTTGGCGATGGTGACTCCCACCCGCAATCCCGTGAACGGGCCAGGGCCCCCAATCACAAAAACTTCCCGGAGATTTTTCCAGTTCTTTCCTTTCTTTTTCAGCATTTTCAAAAGCTCCGGCATAATCTTTTCCGCTTCATCACGCCGGCTTTTCCAGGTTTTTTCACAGAGCAATTTTGCCGCCTGAAAAAGTGCTACGGATGTTCTGCTTCCTGCCGAATGAATGGCAACGGTCAACATGCCTGAAGGGTGAATATTCTGGCGCATTATAGCCCGATAATGAAAGACTGCCAATCAGCCGTTGCCCTCTTTCTTTTTGCGCTGGCTCTTGCGGACGATCCGGATTCTTTTTTTCTGGAGTCCGATCACCGAACGCTGCAGATTGTGAATGAGATCGTTCAGCTCTTTCAGAGAAATATTCTCTGCTTTCTTTACGTATTCCATCAACTGTTTTCCCGCAACAGCAAAGAGACGATGATCGCTTTTTTCAAGCTCGCGCAGTTTCAGTTCAAGATGAACGAAATGCGTTTTCTTTTTTGTTTTCTTTCTGTTTTCGCCGCCTGCATGTTCCTGCGGGATGAGTTTCAGCATAGTTGTCAGTTTTGTTTTTGAATATCAACCCCCTGATAGTAGTACTGAATAATCTGTTTGTAGGTCTTTCCAGCCTGGGCCATTCCCAACGAACCACAACCGCTTAATCCAACACCGTGGCCGGAAAGTGGTTTGCCTTCACAGTACGGATCCGGAACGCTCTGAAGATACGGCGTGTCCTTCCAGCCCCACACTTCTTCTGCGCTGCGGGTGCGTCCGTCGTCTGAACTGAAATAAGGGGTTTTGATGAGTTTTCCTTCGTATGTCACGACTTCAGATGTGGTATCGGCCACCGCTTTGAGCGTATTTGGAGCATACTGTTCTGAACTGTATCCAACATACTTCTGTGAGGTCTGCGGATCGTCGGTCAGGTGGTATGGCGCTCCCGGGAATTTCTGCGCCTGTTTCATGTAGAACTGTGCGTAGGTCCGGGACACAACAATAATTGCTTTCAGTTTTTCGTATGGTTCTGAATCTTTGATTTCTCCCGTTCCCTTCAAATAGTCTTCCAGCGGAAGTTCGTTGATGGTCACCAGTTCATTGTTATACCATCTGGCTTCAAGTACTCCGCGGAAACGGTTGTAGGTGAGTGATGTATTCCAGGAAGATTTGCGATCCCAGTTTTTGACCTGGAGAATGGTGTTTCCGGATGGAACGGCTCGTAATGGGGACGTTGAGTTCAGGACTTTTTCTCCAACTTTCGCCGTATACTGACCGTTGGCGTAACTGAATTCGGCTGTCTGTCCGGCGGACATTGTTGCGAGCACACTGTCTCCAGCTTCTACGGTGAATGTGCCGTCACCTGTCACAGCAGGATTACCGCGGTAAGCGAGTGCAATGCGAATGGCTGATGCAAGGGCAGGTGTTGAAGAGGAAGGAGTTGTTGGGCTCGGAGTTGGAGTTGGGTTTGGTGTAGTTGATGGAGCCGTTCCTGTTCCGGTACCGCCGGTATTACGAATGAAGTAGTTCCTTGCCTGTGGCAAAAGGTACACGTCACCGACCTTTGGACGAACCTGAAGGAGATAGTTTCCGCTTTGTGTTGGTACGGTCACCGTGAAACTTACGTGAGCTGTTTCCCCGGGAGCGACACTTTCCTGCTGCATACCCGGACCTTCAATCTGCAGATTATTGCGGTTCTTCACCTCAAAGGTCATGCTCTTTTCTCCGGATTTTTTCCAGACTGCACCACCTGTATTCTTGAGGTCGAACCAGATGGTCACCCGTGATCCCGGTTTGTAGGTATCTTTGCTCGCACCGGCAAGAACTGCCTGCAGCTCTTTTTCGTAAACGTAAATATCGATGTGATTATTTTTGTTCTGGAACCAGGTGACTCCTTCAATCAACGGAGTGAAAAATTCCCGGTACGGTCCCGTCTGCTTTGGCGCCCTGATTTTGAAATTCAAATGACCGGTCTCGCCAGGTTTCACCTCTTTTTCCACAAGGCGCGCCAAGCGGTTGGATGGCTTCACCAGGAGCTTATTGGTGTGATCCCTTGGTTCGTCTGCCCCCAAAACAAAATTATTCTGGCCGTCTTTTTTCCAGGTAATGTTTCCGGTATTTTTCAGTTCGATTTTGATATCCGCCTGTTCTCCAATTTTCAGGAACTGTTTTGGAATGGTGATGCTCTTTATTTCATAATCAAAAATAGCCGGCTTTACCAGCATCGGCATGCTTAAATATTTTTCAACTTTTGTCGTTCCGTTTACCATTGGGAACACTTCCAACGCAGTGAACCCTCCCTTATATCCCGCCTGAATACGAATCTTGAATACGGCACTGTCGCCGGGCTGGATGTCCCTTCCGGTTGCTGTAGACTTCACAACTCCCTGGGTTGCAAAAAACCTATTGGCGTTTTCGTCACGGTTCATGATGATATAGGTCTCCTTTCCCCAGAGGGTCTGTCCTGAGTTTCGGAGCGTCATGACAATGTCTTTTTCCTCTCCTGGATTGAATTCATACACGGGGATGTCCTGGGCGACCTGGAAATCGTACTGTTTGTTCACCGCCAGATTTTTTCCGCGGTCGATGATGATGGACTTAAACCCGGCTTTTGATGCAAGTCTGATACCCGGGAGCTGGGCGAAAAGTTTTTCCCCGGGACAGCTGGTGGACATGATGTCCCGATGTCCCATAATGTTTTGTAGGTTCTCACCACGGAACATTGATGTTCCCATCGGATCAATGTTGTACTGCTGGGTTTTTGCACGGATGAGCGCAACGAGTGAATGAATAACGGGTTCAGGAACTTCCCCGTCCTGATAATTTCCCAGTACGGCGATACCGATTGAGCCGATATTTCCGCGGCCCGCATGTGCACCGACAACGCCGTCGCCTCCGGCCCTTCCTTCATAGATGTTTCCCTGCTGGTCAATAATGTAGTTGTATCCAATGTCTCCCCATCCGCGGGTTACGGTATGAAAGGAGTATATGTCCCGGATCGCTTTCATGGGGTCGGCAAGATCCTTGCTGCTTGCGGTGTGATGAATGACGATTTTCTTGATGTTTTCCGGATACTGCATGGGCCAGGTCAGTGTGTTGCCCTGGGCATCTTTATCAACGGTTTTGACAATTTTCAGTTCATCGGCGAATTTGGTTTCAAAATCGTTCTCGGTTTTAACCAGTACCGGCGCCGGGTTTGTAGACTTGTAGACACGCAACGATTCATCGGCACCCCAGTCGGCTCTCGTAATAATATGGACACCATTGAGGGTTGTATTCAATGCCACCTGTCCGCTCGTGGTCGTTCCCGATGCACTCGCGGAGATCAAACTTCTGTTTGTCTGTTCCATTTTCCGGTTGGTGGTCGAGTTCACGTAGGTAAATTCAAAATTATCGATCACAGGCGCGAGTGATGCCTCGTTTTTTTCCGTGACAACTTTATACTGAAAATTTCTGGTGGGGTTTACCGGAATAAATGCTGTTGGGTTCAACGGGTCCGCTTCCTCTTTCCCGTCGATGTCAGGCTCAAGGACATACCAGTCTGTCCATTTGCCTTTTTCCTCAAAACGGACGGAAACTGTTGCCTCGCTGCTTTCCGGCAGATTCTGGCGCCAGCTTACTCCAAGCCCTGTGAAAACCATCGGTGCCATTTTGACCGGAGACATGTAGGTTGATGTCGATGTTTCAGCGTGGGCCAGTCCTGTTATTCCTATCCCGAATGCGGCAATAACGGCTGACAGAAGCAATGTTTGGGACTTTTTCAGAAAGTTCATCATGAAATGCGGAAAGAATATGTCTGTTTTTTTATAACTCGAATATCTGATTATTCTATCATTTTTTGAGTCGACATTCAATTGTTTTATGGCTTGATCTAGCCATAATTCTTTACTTTGAGGCTGCTTATGGTCTAATCACATTACAGGGGCCGCAGTTCGATTTGCATTTTTGGACGTTTGGGGTATTATTGGCCCGTAACTGGAGGCTTTCCTCCATTGTCTTTCGCCTTTTGTCCCCCGGCATCTCCGCACCTGCGGGGTTTCATGTTGTCACTTTCCGATGGCACTTAATTATAATCTGAAGTATCGCAAACTGAACTTTTTTCAAAAGGTTCTGCTTGAGAAAGAGGGCGAAATCGTCATCGACCGTCAGTCTTTTCGGCTCAAAGGGAAAGGTGCCCATGACCAGGGTGAGGTCATTTATTTTAATGATATGAAAGATCTGGCTGTGGAAGGCAATGACCAGATCAGTTTTTTTACCTTCAAAAAAGAAAAGTATGTCCTTTCGGATTTTTCCAATCTCTTTGAATCTTTTCTCAAGGACTTTTACCGGGTAAGAAATGAGTTTTTTGCCGAACAGCTTTTTATGAAAGTCGGCATGCTCTATAAAGAGTATGAAGGCCATGTAGAGGTTGTGACCAAACAGGATCAGCATCTCCCCAAGGGGAAAGCCCGCATTCAGTTTTATGAAGGCAGCCTGGTCATTGTTCCCGAAACAAGCGAGTGTTTTGTTCTCCACTACAATTTTCTGAAAAGCCACGAGTTTGATGAGGACGAATATGAACTTCGCCTTTATATGGATAACGGGACGAATGTCCATATATCAAAACTGGGAAGCTATTTTGAGGATGCCCAGGAAAGTTTCGAACTGCTCCTGGGAAAAATGTATCAGAGGATTGTGAACCAGCTCATGGAGGTCCTCCCCGGGTTTCCTGCGGCTGAACTTTTGCGTCTTGCCTATGCCGTGCGTGAAAACAAGGGCGCATCCATTGCCACGCTGAAAAAGATCCATGATGATCTTCCGGCCCGTGTTGACGAACTTGTTTTTGGCCAAAATTCCGCCCTCAGGGCAAAAGTGCAGCTGCTGAGAGGTGTTGAAGGCAGCGACCAGCATTTTTACATGGGTTTCTCATTACACCAGAAACCTGATAAACGCGATCTCCAGGTAAAGTCCTGGTTTGCCTGCGCCATGCCGCAAAAAAATGTTCTGGCGCTTGGCATTGCTTCACAGCCCAATGACGCCACCGTCCATTTTTTCAGAATCGCCATCGATCCGTCCCAAAAAGAGGAACATCTTCCTGAAAAAATCTATGAGATGAATTACAGCATGTATCTTTTGAAATCAGATCTGACTCCTCTTTATAAGGACAAGAAGGAACTCCAGAAAGGGAAATTCAGAATTGCTGTCCGGCGCCTTTCCGCTCTGCGTTTCTTCCGCAAAAGTTACATCTGGAGAAATTTTGGTCCGGATCCCAAGTTTCTGGAAAGAGACATGGAAACGGTTTTTAAACGTGCCGCGCTTACCATGCATGTTCCTAAAACCTCAAAGTTAAATAAAACGGCTTCCACTAAAGCATAAATGATTTTTTTGCTTTTTGAGATTTTTTGAGTCTATAATGGGGGCACACCTACTCTTCTAACTTTCTTCCTATGAGTGAAGTTGTATTTACCGACAAAAATTTTGCCGAAGAGGTATTAAAATCTTCCGGACTGGTCATGGTCGATTTTTTTGCAACATGGTGTGGTCCATGCAAAATGATGGCACCTGCTGTTGAAAAACTTGCCGGTGCATATAGTGGTAAAGCAAAGATCGGCAAACTTGATGTTGATGAAAATCCTGACACTGCGATGAAGTATGAAATTCAGAGCATTCCAACGACCATCTTCTTCAAAAACGGAGAGATGGTTGAAAAACTTGTTGGATTCCAGAGTGAAGAAGCGCTCAAGAAAAAACTTGATGCGCTCTAGAAAAGCTCCTGCTGAATTTTTGAGGTCCCGTGAGAGAAACTTGCGGGATTTTTTTTGCCATTTTTTTTCCTGACATCATCAGCCTCTTTCTGGGCGATTTTGTCGCACTCGTTATTCCAATGATTTTTTGCGTGACCTTTTACCCATACATAATCAACATCAAGTTCTTCATTCAACTCATCAAGTTCTTCCCACAAGTCGAGATTGGCTTTTCGTTTCCATCCCTGAAGCAGTGTCTGAATAACGAGATTTGAATCAGAGTAAAGTGTGATTCGTTCACCGTGCATTTTCTCATGGTCAATGAAGCGCAGTGCCTCAATCACAGCAGTCATTTCCATTCTGTTATTTGTGGTATCGACTGCATTGCCTTTCAGAATTTTAAAAGGCTTTTCAGATTTTTTTTCGAGCAAAATTGCACACCATCCTCCTGGACCCGGATTCCCTTTGCAACTTCCGTCTGTAAAAATTTCTATCTGCTTCATGCATTCATCTTATCATGACGATGAAAAAATTGCATCTCATTTTTCGTCTACTCTCTCAAGAAATTTCGATGTAACAATGTTGAACGAAAAATTTTTTCAAAAAATTTCCGTTCCTAAATTATGCTTAAACATCACAAAAAACTTTACATTGAATCTTTTTTTTGTTAGCATTCGAACATAAATAGGTTCGTATTGAACCTCATATACCTTAACTTTTTCTTCCATGATGAAGAAGAAAAAAGCTGCAAAAAAGGTCGTTAAAAAGGCCAAAAAAGCAGCACCAAAGAAAAAGGCTAAAAAGGCTGCTCCTAAGAAAAAGAAGAAATAAATTTTCTTTTTCGTCGGACTTTGGAAAGGCCTCGCGTCGCGAGGTCTTTTTTTGTTTTGTTTTTTCTTCATGAAGATGAGATGTTTTGATTGAACTCATGGGGTGATTTTGTTAATGTTGTTGCGATCATCTCACCGAGAATATGTCCAAGAAATCTTCGAAGAAGAAAAAGAATAAAAAGAAGAAACAGTCGTCCAAATCAACGGCGGTACAAAGTTCCTCCCAGGCTGTTGCCTCCAACCCAACAGAAACCCTTCACAAGATTTCTGCAGAACACGCTGGAGAAAAAAAGAAAAAGCATACAGCGACTCCTGAAAAAAATGTAAAAATTGATACGGCGAAGTTTCAGGAAAAAATTCACCTCGAAAAAAATTCCCATACTTATTTCTCCGCACTTCATCAGAAATACGGAAAGCATTTCAAAAAAGTTGAGGGGCCCTTCAAAAAAATCATGCGGGTTCTGGGCATAGGCCTTGGACTTGTTTTTCTTTTTGTACTGGCACTCTACCTTACTTTCGGCCGGGATCTCCCTGATGTGGGAAAACTCAAGGACATGAATTTTGCCGAAACCACGCACATCTATGACCGCAACGGCCATGAGCTCTATAGAATTTACGGTTCAGAAAACCGGGAATATGTGAAACTTTCGGAGATCAGTCCGTACATGGTGCACGCCATTATCGCGATCGAAGATAAAAACTTTTACCGTCATTTTGGGTTTGATCCCGTGGGAATTATTCGTGCCCAGTTAAAAAATCTCAAGGACGATGGCATTTCACAGGGAGCTTCCACTATTACCCAGCAGCTGGCGAGAAATGTTTTCCTCTCAGCGGAACAAACCTATGAACGTAAAATCAAAGAGATTCTCCTGTCACTGGAGATTGAGTGGTTCTTTGATAAAGATGAAATTCTTGAACTCTACTTCAACAAGATTCCGTACGGCTCCAACGCCTTTGGCATTGAAGCCGCTGCCCAGACATATTTTGGCGTCGCCGCGAAGGATCTTTCACTTGCCCAGGCGAGTATTCTGGCGTCCTTTCCGAAAGCACCTTCCTATTTTTCACCTTACGGGCCCCATGTAAAGGAACTCATGGGATATTGTGAATCCAATGTTGATGAAGAGAGTGAAAGTGATATCGCCAATACGCAGGAACAGGCGGCCGCACCTGGTTCTACCCAACAGACCCAGGAATTGACTTCCCCTTCAACCGGTTCATGTTCTTCACCTTTTGACGCCAATTATGTCTGGGGACGAAAGGATCTTGTTCTTCAGCGCATGCTTGACGATGGATATATCACCAAATCACAGTTCGTTGATGCGTGGAATGAAGCCCGAGGTATTAAGTTCAAAGATCTCAAGCACACCATTGAAGATCCGCATTTCGTTTTTTACGTCAAAGATTATCTCACTCAAAAGTATGGCAAAGAGGCCGTAGAAAATGGAGGTCTTCAGGTTATTACCACCCTTGATCCTGTTATCCAAAAAGCCGCGGAAGAGTCTGTTGCCAACCATGTTGATCTTATCAGACGGTACGGTGCGAACAACGCCGCCATGGTTGCGCTTGATCCGAAATCAGGCCAGATCCTGGCAATGGTGGGTTCACGGGATTACTGGGATGAAAAAATTGACGGACAGGTGAATGTTACCCTCAGCGCACGTCAGCCGGGCTCTTCGTTCAAACCTCTTGTTTACGCTGCTGCCGTCCAGAATGCTGGCATCGGGTCCGGTACCTATTTGGGTGACTATAAGACCATTTTCAACAAACACGATGCTCCGAACAACTATGATGGAAAATTTCAGGGGCACATCACCATCCGGCAGGCTATTGGCGGCTCAAGAAATATTCCGGCCATCAAAGCTTATTATGTTGCCGGTGAGGAAGATAAGGTCCTGGATTTTGTTGAAAAACTTGGCATTACCAATCTGCGCCAGTTCCGTGACGAGTTTAACAAGGACGCGGATAAACGCGGATGGACGTTCTTCTTTGGCTGGCCTCTGGCCATTGGAAGCGGTGAAGTTCGTCTGATGGATCTCGTCAATGCCTACGCCACATTTGCCAACCAGGGGAAGTATAATGCTCCGAATCCAATCCTGGAGGTCAGGGACCGGAACGGAGTGCTGCTTGAGTCTTTCAGAAATCCTGACGGAGGAAAACAGGTTATTGATCCGCAGGTTGCGTTTATCATGAACAGCATTCTGAGTGATGTTGCCGTGCGCCCTGCCGGTTCGTGGCGATGGCTGCTCACAATCCCGGGGCAGAATGTTGCTGCCAAAACAGGTACGTCCAATAAGGTTGTGCGCGGTCGCGAACTCCCGAATAACAATATTACGGTTGGTTACACTCCTTCCATCGCCGCCGGGTTCTGGGTTGGAAATACTGACGGAAAAAATCTCATCAACAGTGCCTACAGTCTGTACACCACCGATCCGATCTACCATGAATTTTTTGAAAAAGTTCTGAAGGATAAACCGAAAGAAGATTTTACCAAACCGGCAGAAATCAAGCAGGTTGGACGTGAATTTTTCCCAAGCTGGGGTGGACAGCGTGACTTTGAAAAAATGTTTAAGCGTGTGACCCAGCAGCAAGCACCGGATGTTCCGCTTCCTGACTTCCTGAAGAAACGCCCTGAAGACGTCAAAGCCTACAAACAGACGCTGGATAAAATCAATGAGCAGCAGCAGATGGGCGGGTTCTAGTTCTGTGGACGAAAAATCAGGACGGTGACCGTCAGGCTCACTGCAAAAAGATAGACGGGCAAAATGACCACGCCAAAATCCCAGGTATTGAGTGCCAGAATGTTTGTTCCGTTCGTGAGCGTAAATAAGAGCCAGGAGAGACAGTTTTCTTCCTGTGGTTTTTTCCAGGTTTTTTTGATGGTCGGCAATGCTCCCATGAAATCGACAAAAATATTGGCAAGAAGCGCTACGAGCGGAGTGTTGAATATTCCCCAGAGTGCAAGCCCGCCAAGTGCGCCGGTGATGCACAGCGTATCAAAAGATGACCACCCTTTGGTGCCATATTTGAGAGCCAGCAGGAAAATCACCAGCTGTCCGATGCAGTTACTGACGGGAACCCAAAGCGTGGTGGTGGCGCCGGAATAATAGTAACTGGTGGCAATAATAAAACCCACCACGGTCCAAATAAACCAGGAAGCTCTGCTTGGACGGTTTTTGCCTTTGAGCGCCGCGATGATATAGGTCAAATAGGCAAGGATGGAAAATACGGCTGCCAACTGCCCTGCGTAGGTTTGAATCATGAAAAGTTCTGGAGCGGTATACGGGAATCGAACCCGTGTCTCAGCCTTGGGAAGGCCGCGTACTACCATTGTACTAATACCGCATGGTGTGAAAATTTTTATGCCCAGATATTATAGCACATCTTTTGCAGCTGTGGAGGTGTGTAAACCGGACTCTCCGAAACCTGGCGTGTCATGAACCTGCCTTTAATGCAGCGGACGGATAATAAAACAGTAATGGATATTGGGATGGGTAAAATCGGGAGGAATGGTCTGTCTCTGAATATTTTCGACAAGACACGGGGAAAGTTTTTCTTTCTGGAGACGGAAATCCTGCTTGTTGTTGGAAAAAAGAATGAAACCGCCGGGAGTCAAAAGCTCCAGTGCCGCATTGATGAGTTCGGGGTGGTCATGCTGAACTGAAAAACTTTTACCTTTGTTCCTTGAAAAGGATGGAGGGTCAATAATGATGATGTCGAATGTCAGACTCTTTTTTTTGGCGTATTTGAAAAACTCACGCGTGTCCATTTTGTAGACCCAATTGTTATCTGCCGGCAAATGGTTCAGTTCCAGGTTTTTTTTGATCCAGTCAGTGTAGGTTTTGGAAAGATCCACGCTGTAAGTTTTGCTGGCACCCCCTTTTGCCGCATAGACGCTAAAAGATCCCGTGTAGGCGAAAGTGTTCAGCACTACCTTCTTTTTTGATTCAAACTGGATCCATTTGCGGGTTTCGCGATGGTCCAGAAAAAGCCCGGTATCCAGATAATCTGCCAGATTACACCAGAAAAGGTTTCCATACTCTTTTACCTGCATCTTCCGTCCGAACTCCGCAGCTTTTTGTGATGTTTCCGGCATGGGCAGATCAACCTTGGTGCGGTTTTTATAAAAGACATCTTTTATTCCAAACATTCCCTGCAGCGAATGTTCAGACATCGCGGAGCGCGGCTGCGGGGTATGACCAAACAGGTGAACAACCGCGGATTTTTTATAGATATCAACGGCCAAGGAAGTTCGGGAGCCGCGCGGTCGTAGAGCCGGAACGCCTCCAGGTCATTATTCTCAATATATTTTTTCTTCCTGCTGTATTCCCGTTCAAACAGGGACCGGATGTTCTGCTTCATAGATCGTCTTCATAACGCTTTTCCATTGCAGAGCTGTCTTTCCAGCTCCCGTCGATGTCACGGAACCTGATGGTGAGTTTGTACGTGTATTCGTCCTGGCTGCGGCTGTAGTGCTCAACCAGTCTGCCGGATTTTTCGGTCTCGGTTTTGGTCACCCGGTTTTCTTTGTCCAGGATCAGCATGAAATCCATGCCGTTTTTGGTGAATTCATGGGTTTCACGGGTGCCGATCTGCTCCTCCTTGTTCGTTTTGTAATCAAAGCGGAAAAGTGGCTCAATGCTCACTTCATCGTCATCAAGGTCGTCCAAAAGATTCGCTTTGATGTCGTCCCATTTGTCTTCGGTGATAGTGATCATAGGCGGTGATGAGGGATTTGGCTCAACTGTAACGAAACTTTGCTTTTTCTACAACTATTTTTGTGCTAGAGTCAGGGGGCTTTTAGCCCGAAATGATCAAAATGTTGTTTACAGACGAACAGATCAGGCAGGAAACGGACCGCCTTCACGAAAAACTCCAGCATGTGGGGTTTGGCAGGGCACTGTGCCAGATGTTTGCGCCCATTACCCTGGAGATCAATACGCTGAAAAAGGAGCGCAATGCCGTTATTCTTGCCCATTCTTACCAGACTCCGGACATATTATACGGAATTGCCGATTATCAGGGTGACTCGTACCAGCTCAGCAAAAATGCCCAGGAAACTGATGCCGATATTATTGTTTTTTGCGGAGTGAGATTTATGGCTGAAACGGCCAAAATTCTGAACCCGGCGAAGAAAGTGCTGCTTCCTTCTCCTGCTGCCGGCTGTTCGCTGGCCGAGGCTATCACGGCTGAAGATGTCCGAAAGCTTAAAAAGGACCATCCTGGCGTGCCTGTGGTCACCTACGTGAACACAACGGCCGAAGTGAAGGCCGAAGCTGACGCGTGCTGTACTTCCGCCAATGCCCTGAAAATTCTGGAGGCTTTTCCGAATGAGAGCATCATTTTTATTCCTGACCGGTACATGGCCAAGAATCTTCAGAAACTTACCACCAAAAAACTTATTACCTGGAACGGCTCATGCATCGTTCACGAAGAGTTCAGTGCCTCAAAAATCACACAGTTTAAGCACAAATATCCGGGGCTCAAAGTGCTTGCCCATACGGAATGCGCACCGGAGGTTGTTGAGGCGTCCGACTTTGCGGGCGGCACCAATGACATGATGAAATATGTGGAAAAAACTGAAGCACCATCCTACATGCTGGTGACTGAATGCGGACTCAATGACCGGATGCGGGCTGAATTCCCGCAAAAAGATTTTCTTGGTATGTGCGGACTCTGCCCATATATGAAGCAGAACACCCTTGGTCTGATTTTGCAGGCTCTCAAAAATCCAAAACCGGAACAGGTTATTGAGCTTTCTGAAGATGTGCGTAAGGGTGCCGAACGTTCACTGTTGAAAATGTTTGAACTCAATCAAAAAGTCCCGGCGGGCATGTGATGATTCTTTCGATTATGGCAAAAAATTACCGTTTCTTCCTTCGTCATCCCGAAACTTTCCAGCTCTTTGAACACCAACAGCAGTTTGTTTTGGATGAGCATGCTGAGCCTGAGATTGTTTTTCAGCTCATAAAAGTTCTCAGGGTAAAGCCCGGTGATACGGTCACGCTTTTGCCTTCAGGTGCAGCGGTCATGACTGAATACGTTTTTGATGTTGCCGCGTCTTCAAAACGAGGCGTTGAACTCACCCTGAAAGAACAGCATCCAAATTCCCACGAACTTGATGGCGAACTTGGCCTTCTGCTCTGTCTCCCCAATAAACCGGAAAAACTCGAATTGATTGTTCAAAAAGCCGTGGAGATCGGTGCGACCCGCATTGATCTTGTTCATGGTGATTTTTCTCAAATGAAACATCAGCTGCGGCCTGAACGTTTGCAAAAAATCCTGATGGAAGCAGCCGAACAGTCGGAGCGTGGGACAGTGCCGGTTCTTCAACTCCACGGACAGCTTACGGATTTCCTCACAGCTCTTGCGCCGGAAGAACGGAACTCACTGGCGGTGGCTATGGAACGCTCACACGGGGCAGGCACGCTGAACGATCTTTCTGGTAAATCTGGTCACAGCATAACTGTTCTTGTGGGACCGGAAGGCGGATTCAGTGACGCAGAGAAAGCACAGATTGATCGGTTAAAAATCCGCACATTTTCTCTTGGGAAAAGAGTCCTGAGGATGGAAACCGCGGCGATTGTCAGTCTTGGGATGGCTGCGCTTCAGCTGGATTCGAACTCGCAGGATGCATAATAGGTGCGGCGGTTTTGTGCGTTGCCAGGTGAATTGAGCCATGTCTTCTTTCCTGTGGATAGTGGTGAACATGTTCCGCCGCGTGGTGCTGTTGATGGAGTTTTTGATCGCGCTCCTGCTGTTTTTTGGTGAGATATCTTTTTCCAACTTTCCACGCCACGAAGGCCACTACGATTCCCAGGAAAACAAGATTGAGGTCTGAAACGATCGTTCCAAGCAGCGCAATGTTGTTGCCGATGAAAAATCCAACGAATCCAAAAATTGTAGCCCAAAGAATTCCACCTGTGAGGTTATAGGCAAAAAATGTTGGATAGTGCATGTTAAAAATTCCCGCAAACAACGCGGCGTACGTTCTCAAAATTGCCGTAAAGCGGCCAATAAATACGGTTTTATTGCCGTGATCTTTAAAGAACTTTTCGGCCCGGTCAATATGGCGGTAGTGGAAAAGGGGAAATTTCTCGAACTTCTTGATGATTTTTCTTCCGAACTTTTTCCCGACAAAATAGCCCATGTTGTCCCCCATTACGGCTCCGCTTGCCGCCAGAAAAATGACACCTGCCAGGTTGAGGTGCCCCTGCGACGCAGCGACGCCACCCAAAATGAGCACGGTTTCACCAGGGAAAGGTACTCCCATGCATTCCAGAAAAATGCCGATGGCAATGACCCAGTACCCGTACGTCCTGATGAGCTCTATGATAAAACCGAAATTTTCCATGGTGTTCTTTGAGGTGTTTGATCAAAACCGGGACGTAATCTTGCCATATTTTTATGTTTTGGTCAAATCACTGATCTGTTTCAGGAAGCGGAGAGCCCGCGACTGTTCAATAAAATATGGCGAAGTTGCGAAGGTTATTACAGAGGCCATGGGCACAAGTTTCTCAATGATTTGGAGTTTCAGATCGTTGCCAATGTAATCAGAGTCCGGGGCAAAAAAATCCAGGTCGATGTCGAGGATAAGATTTTTTGATGGAACTCCTCCATCGTTTTCCGGCAACAGGAGCTGTTCTTTGAGAGCCAGCAGACTATACTCCGAATCAAGAAAAATGATCTCTTTCACAAGTCCAATATGCTGTGCGGCCGGAATGAAATTTCCTACGTTCAGTACCGAATTGGTGTAGGCAAAAACTTTCTCGGGGTTCATCGAATCTTCCCTGCTTAAAAATGCTGGTGGTATGCGGGTATCTTTGTGCTGATCAATGTGGATGAGCAGCGCTCCATCGTGAATATTTCCTTCGTTTCGCTCCATGCACCAGAAGGCAAAGGCGTGGTTATGGTTATCAAAAATGTATGCGGGGGCTGTCCCCATGGTCGTTTTAATAAACGAATCCAGGCCAATACAGCTGTGAAGTTTGTCGTCATCGTCAAAATCTTCAAAAACTATTTCTGTTCCAATTTTTACGTCTTCCACCCGGCCAGGCCGGAGAGCCGGAACAAAAAGTTTTTTGTGGGGTTTCCGGTCGAAATGGAAAGCGTTATTGGAAACCTCGTCGGTGATATAAAAAGAGTGGTTGTACATGGGTCTGATTGCTGGCGGAATACGGGGGCGGTCGTATCATACTGAAAATGGTATGAAATACAAAGCCCCGCTCGTTACCTCGCGGGCTTTTTTCGTTCACTGAACCATTCATGGAATAACTCTCACAGATTCCTTCTTAGCTGTTGCTCTCCGCAGGCTTAAGAGCCTTGAGGGCATCCTTTTTCACCTGTTCAGCGGCGCTCACCGTATCGCGGAATGTTTTCATGGCAGCTTCAACAGCTGATTTGAGTGTTGCACGGGCGGCTTTGCGTCCATCCTGGTAAGCCCCGCGTGCAGCTTTCATGGAATCTTTAAATGTTTTCCATGCAGCTTTATCCTGGGTATTGTCCGTTGTGGAACATACGGCAGATTTCAAAGTATTCATTGCTGATTCCATGGCAGTTTTGCGTGCAGCAAAAAGTTTGTCCATGGATGAACGGTATGAGCTCATGGCTGCGTCCACAGCGGCACGGCGTGTTGACAGAGCCGCATCTACGCTTGCGCGGAATTTATCCATGACAGCCTGAACTTCAGGATTGTTGTACCCTTTTGCATCACGTTCAGCACGATAATTTGCTTTCCGTGCATCTTTTTCTGAACGTCTGTCTGAAAGTTTCTTGTCAACTTCCGCGCGGCGGTCATCGGAATGTTTTTGCGCCTCGACCTGTTTTTCGGTCATTTTTCTTTCCATCTCACCAAGACGCGCTTCATTGCAGAGTGTCTCCTTTGACATTTCATGCATCATTTCCTGGCCCTCCATGGGCTTCATTTCTGTTCTTTCCATGGTTTCACCTTCATGGGCAAATGCCGGCACAACAAGACTTAACACGGTCAGTCCGGCAACCAGCGATGTGGTTATTTTTTTCATGTCTGAAAAAATTATGGAATACATGTTTGAACTTTTGGTTCACTCGTTCAGTGCAGCCCGGGTTACAGTTTTTACATTTTTCCCGTATCTCAGCCAAAAGTGAAGGTAAATGCTTTGACTCCAGTGTTCAAAAACTCCAGGGTCAGGGTATGACGGGCGTAATCGTTTCCGGTGTCGACCAGATTATAGAGTGCAGCCTTATTTATCGTGACAGTGCCGTCAGCCGATACGTCCTTGCCGAAATATTTTTCCGGCAGAGGTTTCCCGTCCAGATACAGCCTTGCTTTGACTGGATCCTTGGTTTTGTCCGCAACAATATTGATCTTGTTCGCCAGATAGTTCATGGAAAGTTTTGCCGGAACTTTGGTGGCCGACAGGAATTCGCTCTCGACTTTCCACTCTCCTTCCAGATAGTAGGTATCATTTTTTACTTCTGACGGGAACTGGTAGAGACCGGACTCCCCGGCCGGATATTTTTCCATGTTGCCGTAGTACTCCGCGCGGTCGTACCCCAGGTAAATTTCCGGGGTCTGAATTTTGTTCAGGTCCTGTCCGGAAGCCTGCACATCACTCAGTTTCCCTACCTTTTCCCCCAACAGTTCCTGAATCACCATTTCCGTTTCATCGTATTTTCCTTCACCGAAATGCACATAACGGACATACCCCTCTTTATCAATAATGTACTTTGCCGGCCAGTAATGGTTATCGTAAGCTCTCCAGGTTGCGTATTCATTGTCCTGAACCACCGGGTATTCAACCCCAAAATCCTTTACGGCCTTTTGAACATTGGAAAGCTCTTTTTCAAACCCGAATTCCGGAGTGTGTACTCCGATAATCACGAGCCCTTTATCTTTGTAGTTTTTATGCCAGGTGTTGATGTACGGCAGCGTACGAATACAGTTGATGCAGCTGTAGGTCCAGAAGTCCACGATGACAACTTTCCCTCTAAGGTTAGCAAGTTTGAGTGGTCTGGAATTGATCCACTCCTGGGTTCCGGTCAACTCCGGAGCAAAAGTTTTTTGAGGCATGAGCAGTTTTTGAATGGCATTTTTTGAGCCTTCGGTTTTTGGTATTTCCGTATTCTGACTTCCGGTTTTTGATTCCTGCGTACCAGTTTTTCCTCCGCGAATACCACTGGACTCCACCAGCGACTGTTCGAACTGGTTGAAACTCGGGAAAAGATCCGCGAGCTGGGTGGAAATTTTTACGTCCAGTCCCAATGCAATGAAGATAACTCCCAGCATCAAAACAACACCGGAAATTTTCTGAATAAGGATCCCTCTTTCTTTAAGAAACTTTAAGCGAGTAACAATAAAATTCCCTCCATAGGCAATGAGGAGCATTGGCAGACCGGCGCCAAGCGAGTACGCCAGCATTAACAGGATAACTTTCCCCAGATCCTGCTGGGTGACGGCCAGAGTCAGTATTGCTCCCAGAATCGGACCGGCACACGGGACCCATACCAGGCCCAATGAAGCGCCGACGAGAAACCCGTTGATGAGACCTTTCTTTTTCTGCGTTTCCGGAAGTATTGCCTGCTTTGGCGGGACCAGTCTGTTGAAAAAATTCTGCAGATGGAAAAGGACTTTTTCAAAGACGGAAGGAAAAATCAGCGCCAGTCCAAAAACACCCAAAAATACCAGGGCAACATTACGCAGAGTATTATTGGTGAGGCCGAACAGATTGGTGACGTACTGAAAAATGACTCCAAACGCCGTAAAGCTGACGGTGAGCCCGAGTACAATGAAAAAGGGGCGGAGCCTACTTTGCTGGCCAATAGTTGACCCTAAAATAATCGGCAAAACGGCCAGAATACATGGGGCGGCGATGGTTAAAAAACCACCGATAAACGCAAGAATGAAGAGTGAAAACATAGTTTGTTTTATGGGATTTAACGCATTGTACCTCATCCGGGGCTTTTCTCCAACCTCGCGGCGTTTTGGGGCAGATATTTCTGAGTGGTTTCTCTGACAGCCATCGCCGGATTTGGAGGTTCTCACTTTCCTGTTTTTGTGCTATAATAAAGCGAAACACAAAACTAACACAACACACTCATGAAACTGCAGTCTTTTGGAGCCGCGCGGGAAGTTACCGGCTCACGTCATCTCCTTGAAGTGAACGGCAAGAAGATTTTCCTCGATTTCGGCATGTTCCAGGGACACCGCAAGGAGTCTTCCATCAAAAACCGTGAGTTCCCTTTTGAAGCCAGCGAGATTGATGCGGTGATTCTTTCCCATGCCCACATTGACCATAGCGGCGGATTGCCACTGCTGGTAAAAAATGGCTTCCGTGGGCCGATTTACTCCACGTTCGCCACCCGTGATCTTTGCAACTACATGCTCCTTGATAGTGCCTACATTCAGGAAAAGGACGCAGAGTACATGAAACTGAAAATGAAAAAAAAGGGAGCAAAAACTGACGGCAAGCCCAAAGAACCGGTTGAACCTTTATACACCGTTGATGATGCCCAGCGCTGTCTGGGACAGTTCTACGGAGTTGGTTATGAACGGGCTTTTGTGGTGACCGACGGCGTTGTCTGTTCATTCTACGATGCCGGACATATTCTTGGTTCTTCCCTTATTCACCTCGTTGTTTACGAAAAAGAGACCAAAAAGCGCTACACTTTTGCCTTTACCGGTGATCTTGGCCGTAAAAATCTTCCGATTTTGCGTGACCCGCAGGTGTTGCCGGAAACCGATTACCTTATGATTGAAAGCACCTACGGCAACCGTTTCCATGAGTCCATTCTTGATGCCGGCAAACATCTGGAGGAGACCGTAAAACGTACGGTTGAACGCGGCGGAAAGATTATTATTCCTGCGTTTTCCGTTGAACGGACGCAGGAGATTGTTTACCACCTGAACCTGCTCTGGCAGAAAAAACGTATTCCGGATATGCCGATTTTTGTGGACAGCCCTCTTTCAGCCAACATTACGGAAGTGTTCATGAACCATCCAGAGTGTTTTGACGCCGAAACGTTTACCGAATTTGTGAAGAACCGCAAAAATCCGTTCGGTTTTGGGAAACTCCAGTATACCCACACCGTTGATGAGTCCAAGGCGCTGAACAGTTACAACGGTCCGTGTGTCATTATTTCCGCATCCGGCATGTGTGAAAACGGCCGTATTCTCCATCATCTCCGCAACAATATTGAGGATCCCCGCAATACCATCATGCTGGTGGGTTTTATGGCCAAAGATACGCTCGGCCGCAAGATTCTGGAGAAGCAGCCGGTGGTGAATATTTTTGGCGAACCGCATCATCTGCGCGCTGAAGTGGTGGTTATGGACGCCTTTTCCGGACATGCTGACCGCAGCGACCTTTTGGACTATATCAATAAGGTCAAAGGAGTGAAAAAGATCTTCCTGGTCCATGGTGAGGGCGAACAGCAGGAGAATTTCAAAAACTTCCTCAATGAAAGCGGATACAAGGATGTGGTCATGAATGAGCCAAGACAGAGCTATCTTCTCCCTTAGGGGTGAAGGAGTTCCTGCACTCTTGAAAGGGGAACAAAATCACGGTATCATGGTTCTGCTTTCGGGTTGAGTTGGCGGGTCAGCTCTCGCCCCGGACGGCAGAGAAACAGGTTTGACAATCAGGCAGCAAGCCACAACGGGCGGGTTTGAGTATAATGGTATTATGGCACAGCTTTCCAAGCTGAAGACGAGGGGTTCGATTCCCCTCACCCGCTCCAAACGTTAAATCGGCCTCAAAAAGGCTGTTTTTTTAGCCGCTTTATTCTTATTCTCAACCGGAGAGTGGATGGTATCTTCGGCCGCCGCACAATATTGACATTCCGCACTTTATGTGCCATTTTAATTCTCCTGTTTTTTGTAACGATTATGAGCAAAGATAAAGCACTCGCTGTCGGTTCAGAAGTTTCCGGGGACACATCGAGGGTGATGGCACTTGGTGCGTACGCACTTGCACCTACCCTTTTTCAGGATCCAAGATTTAGGGCTGCGTATGACCGGGAGTATCAAAAGATTGAAGACTGGAACTCTTTTGTTGAAAAGGTGAATCCCATTTCCAGAAATGTGCGAAACGAGCTGAACAACGCTTTGCGCGGAATAATGGCTTTCGATGAAAAGGGCGTTGATCTTGAATCTTTCGATGAAGCATCCCTGAATGAACAGGAAAATCTTGGCACAATGATCCTGAACGTCCTGCAGGATGCTCCTGCACTCTATTCGGAGTATGAACGAATGCTGCTTGATGCTGGAAAAACGTTTATTGCCCAAAAGTCCTCACAAAGAACCCGTCCAATGTTGACGGAGTAAGGCTTTTAACCGCTGCATGGTCATGCAGCAAGTTTACTATCAAGTTCAGCGCCAATCTCATACAGTTCTGACCTTTTCATTCTGGCGTATTTATGGAGAATGTCATCTCGTTCATTTTCCGGTATCTGGCCATAGTATGCATCAAGATTCATCAGTATTTTTTTCTGCATTGATGGTGAAAGTGGGGGCTGAATTTTTCCCCTGAGTGCGAGTTCCCACAGTAATATCCGTGAGGTTACTTTTTGATAGGGTGTGTCATATTCTTCGTGCCATTTTCCCCGGGCACGTGTTTCAGCTTCCTCATAAATCACTCTCCCAAAAATTGAAAAAACGTGTTCGTTCCTTTCTGCATTATTCAGAGGGTCATAAAGAAATTCCGCCAGCAGCGTCAACTCCTCGACAGTTCCATTTTCGACTTCATCTTTATCGTTAAAAGTATGGATCAGTTCATGGAAATACTGTGATTCCAGCGACGCACGGGCACTTTGATATTTTTCATAATTTTTTTCCAGCACGGCGGTAAGAATGTCGTGAATGTGGACCATCCCGACATCAACCATCCAGACCCCGGCCGTGGAAAGATTTCGTTGGCCGGTGATTCTTAAGCGATGATGTTCCTGAATTTTTATCCCGTTTCTTTGAAGGAGACGGTTGTATTTCTCCGCGGGGCGGTACAGCAGCTGCGCAATGAAAAGTAAGGGATCCTGCCCGGTTTCTTCCTTGAATCTCTTGAGTAATTTATTATCCAGGGCCTCCCATTTTATCTCCTTAAAATCAAACGTGGTTCGATTCTCGTGTGATCCGTCCTCGATACAAAAAAAATCTCCGGCATCTCGTCTCCAATGGGGTTTTGCGTCAGGTCCATACATATGGATTCTTGCCTGGTCCTTCGTCAAAGCGATAAACCTTGGACCAGCTTTTCCAGCCCTGATATTTTCATTCCAGTCTTCACTTTGTGCTTCTTTTCGCTGTACTTCACTGAGCAGCCTCTGGAGTTTTATTTCTTCATCAATCTTCACATCTTTCACTTCCATGTCCGCTTCAGGAAAATCGACGGGTGACAAAGGACTTTCTCCGGCATTTTCCTGCTCCAATTTTTCCCGTTTTTCGCTCATATTTCTTTCATGAAGTTTTCTTTTCATTATAGCATTTTTTCGCCCGCATGTAAAAGAAATGGCCTGTTGCAGCCATCAGCTTCTGGTCAGGAGTAATGAAAAAGATTCTCGCTGAAGTTTTCGTGATGATCCACATCTTCTGTAATAAACATGACAAAAAAATGATTTTTGTAGGAATCACGAGGAAATTTTACTTCAAGTTCCAAGTTCATTAGTTTTGGTGAGGATCGTACCAGAATTCATCTGGGAACGTCCAAAAGGAGTGTTATGCGTTCGTTGAAACAATTGGCGATGGGCATCTCGTTTGGCCTGGCTGTTGCGGCTTTGCCTGCGAGCGCCGTGGCGGATTCGGGGAAGATGCTCTTCTTCGAGGAAACGTTCGGCGGCAACGGGCAGCGCTGCGGGACCTGTCATCGCCAGGAAGAAGGTCAATTCCTGGCTTTCAGCCCGTCGTTCGCCCAGCAGCTCTACAGCACGCACCCCGAGGACCCTCTGTTCACGCCCATCAACAGCGCGGACAGGGTTGGAGGCGACTTCACCGGCATGTTCACCAATGGGACCGTGCCGATCCCCATCGATCTTCCCCTGAACGTTGTGGCGGTTCCCGTCACTGCGGGAGCCCAGGTCTACACCAACCCCGAGACGGGAAGGCAGTACATCCTGGTGCCCAGGAAGACCCCGAGGGTGACGGACATCGCCAACAAGGGCGTCCTCATGCTTGACGGGCGGATGGGACACGACTTCGGTGCCCAGGCTGCCGGAGCTGCGGACACGCATTTCGGTCCCCATCTGCCCTTGACCCAGAAGCAGAAGGAGAAGCTCGAAGCGTTTCAGAAGAAGCAGTTCAGCGACGAGGACATGAGGCGCCTCGCCAATGAAGGGGTCGCCCCTGAGCTTCCGGAGGCCGTGGGATACCTCGAATCGATCGGCAAGCGGATGCTGGAACCGGGGCCGTTGGGCAAGTGTTCCATGTGTCACGGTGGCCCGGGGCTGAACAAGACCACCGAGGACAACATCGTCAACACCATCCTGGGCATGGAGCCGGGGATGGACTTCGCGGTGAACTTCAGCGGGGGAACGGCGTTCAACTTCCCCTTCACGGTTCGTAACACGAACCCCGTCTACATGTTCACGATCACCAGCGTGGATGACAACGGACTGCCCACCCCCGATGAGGGTGGGCAGTCCTACCGGATCCTCTTCAGCGCTGACCCCGGAGCCGTTCTGAACCAGGACGAAAACGGGTACGCGCACCCGTGCAGGATCGACATCGGCAACTGCATCATCAACGGGCCTTCGCCGGCCAATGGATTCTTGCCCCTGCTGAGGGAGGAGCACGCGATTCCTTCCCTGTGGAGGATTGGCGACCTGGTGCAGGCTGGAGGAACCTTCTTCCATCATGGCCAGGCCCACACTCTCCAGCAGGTCATGGAGAACTACAAGGAACTCTTCAACGTCACGGCGGACGGTCTGGAGGCGCTCTTCCCGGGGAGTGACTTCGGTTACCTCCGGATTACGGAAGAGGAGGAACTGGGGACTGTTCTTTACCTGACCAACCGTATGCGCTCCAAGCATTCCAACTGACCATGACACCCTGTTGCCCGCTGGCAGTATTCATCTGATCAGCGGATACGAACCACATAACGTACGGATTTAGGATTCACTTAGATCCGTACGTTTTCATTGTCAATGATTCCTACCTCCTGCGGTATGATCGCCTGCCGCGGTAACCGCCACGGCGGTTGTGTTTGGTAAAAAAGGTGTTCCGGCGGGGATTTGGCTGGTGCCTTTTCTCAAAATGAAAATGGGGCGCAATTTCAGGCAACCAGTCGGGGTTGATCTCGGTAATATTTCTGGCGAAAATTTTGGTTGTCTCCATGATTTCCGTTGCAATGATCAGCAGGGGCTGCCGGTTGAAAAACATGGAGCCGGGGTGAATGGTGATCCGGTCGGCTTTTTGTGAACTGTAATTTCCAAAGCGGTTCCGCTGGCATAGATTCTGGATCTGCCCGCTGGCAATCGACTTGATAATGCCTTCACGTTTCTGGTCTGAAAGCGGCCGAAGCAGGTTTTCATTTTTCAGCATGGAACCGTGATTTTCCAGATACATGGCAAACTCCTGACCGCCAAATTCCACCAGTGTCTCCATGAGCTGCTCGTAAATCAGCTTTGCTTCCTCAAATGCCAGAGCATTAAGGTAGTGACTGTCACAATACTGTTTGCGGGTGGTTTCATCCTCAATCATAAAAACTTTTTTCCAGGCTGAAAGATAGGTGAGTAGATCTGAGGCATAAGGTTTGGTGCGACGTTCCCGTTTATTTTTGGGACGTTGTTTCCCGCTCTCAAAATCTTCTCTGCCCATTCCGAGTCTTTGAAAATATTTGAGTGCGTTATCTGCCTCTTCTTCTTCACCGACCGGGCGCAAAAAGGGATTTTTCACGGAAAGGAACGACGCGATCACCGCAACTTCTTCAACGCAGTTGTAGCGCCTGGCGGCCAGCAGCATCCGTGAGATTCTTGTATCGAGAGGAAGGTAAGCCATTTTCATTCCCAGGTCTGTGATCTGTCTTTTTTTATCAATGGCGCCAAGGGTTCGCAGGGTCTGGAAGGCCTGCTGAAATGCCTCAAACTCCGGAGGATCTACAAAATCGAAATGTTCAATGTTTGGCAGCTCCATCAGAATCATCTGCAGAACCACGTCGGCCAGATCGCTCCGCTGGATTTCGGGAGGGGTGTGAAACTCACGGCGTTCAAAATCTTCGCGGGAATACAAACGGTAGCAGACACCCGGTTCCACGCGCCCCGCTCTTCCTTCACGCTGGATGGCTGATGACTGTGAAATTTTCTGCACGGTAAGACTGCCGATTCCGGTGCTGTAATCAAAATCTGTCATGCGGGCAAGACCGGTGTCGATCACTGTGGTAATGCCCGGGATAGTGACGGATGTCTCGGCAATATTTGTAGAAACGATCACATGGCGTTTCCCCGGATGCGGTGCAAAAATTGAGGTCTGCTCCTCCATGGAAAGTTTGCTGAAAAGCGGCAGACACTTCAGTCCACGGAGGCCTTTATGCTCAATGGCCTGCATGGTGAGCATGATTTCGTTCTGCCCCGGAAGAAAAACCAGAATATCTCCCTGCCGTTGTGACAAATGAATATCTTCTACTTTTTTGGCGATGAGCTCATAGAGCTCATCGGTATATACCGGTGGAGTATAGAAAACTTCGACCGGGAACATGCGTCCGGACACGACAAATACCGGCACCTGCTTTTTGGGATTTTTTCCGGAGTTTCCTGGATTTCCGGGAGTAATGTACCGGTCCTGCTCAAAAAATTTTACAAATTTTGCGGTATCGAGCGTTGCGGAAGCAATGACAATTTTGAGCGGTTCCATGCCATTTTCTTTGCGTTCCCTCTGGATATTTTTCAGGATACCCAACAGGAAATCGATCCGCAGACTCCGTTCGTGCGCCTCATCAACAAACACCGCATGGTATCTGGTCAGGAGACTGTCGAACTTAATTTCCTGCAATAATATGCCATCCGTACAGATGATGATTTTGGTCTGGTCATTCGTGAGATCGTCAAAACGGATTTTGTGACCAACGCCAAGCCCCGGTTCTATTTCACATTCTTCGGCAATGCGGGCGGCAATACTTACAGCGGCAATTCTTCTTGGCTGGGTGCAGGCAATGGCGACGTTTTCACCATGGGTTTCCTTCAGTGCTTCATACATCATCTTTGGGATCTGTGTGGATTTTCCCGAACCGGTTTCCCCTTCAATGATCACGCATTCATGTTCCCGGATACTTTTGACCAGGACATCCCGGTGTGAACTGATGGGCAGAACTTCTGGATACTGTATTTTCATAATTCTCTTCTAGGCGTTTTGCCTTTCATTATAGCATACTGAAAGGCCGTCCACCTGCGTGGACGGCCTTTGGGCCTGGTGAATTTTCTGAAGCGGTATCATCAGGCGCTGAATTTTGGCGATCCATCACAGTAGATTTGGATGGCTTTATTTATGAATTCAGCTAAATCTTTCGCATATTTATCGTAGAAAGCCTTGAACCGCTCATCAGCAACGTACATTTCTCCAAGTCCGCGCAGACGTTCTTCGCTTACCGGGTAAAAGTTTTCAAGGAATTTATGCCAGCGGGCAATGCATTCCTGAACTTCCGGATTTCCGGGTTCCGTTCCTGCCTGCATGAGTTCAGCAAGTTTTCTTGTGACGGCGTCGCCTTCAGTTTTGACCGCATTCCACTTTTCTTTGGACATTTTCTTAATGCGATTTTCCGAGGTGCGAACCTCATCTTCTCCCCAACGCTCTGATGCTTCCTTGCGGTATTCGTTGGCCTGTTCAGGGGGAAATCCTTCGTAGATATCGTGATCTGACATGGGTGTATGATTATGGATTGATGCGAGTGTTTTATCGATCGTTGTGAGCAGTTTCCTGAACTGTTCCATGCGTTTTTCAATGGTGTTGCGGTGTGATTTCAGGACATCTTCCAGCCGGAATGCAGGATCATTCATGATCTTCTGGATCTCATCCAGACTCAGGTTCAGCTCTTTGAAAACCATAATCTGCTGGAGCCTGAGTAAATCATCATAGCTGTAGAGGCGGTACCCGGCCGGTGATTTTGCCGATGGCGGCAGCAGGCCGATTTCGTCGTAGTAGTGCAGTGTGCGCACACTGACTCCTGCAAGATCGGCGACATCTTTTACGGTGTAATGTTTCATGGACGATTGATAAAACATCGACACAGTAGCCTATGACGCTGCGTGAGGGTCAAGGGTATTTTGTTTTTGGGCATGTCGTGATTTTCAGATACTCTGCTTGCAATTCTGAATCAATGAGCATATGCTTGGGCCCATTTATTCGTTTATTTCAACATCATGTTTCAGCGTGGCGGTGGAAAAAAGTTCGGAGGAAAAAAATTCGGGGGCAGTGGCGGTGGCAGAGGTTTTGGGAAAAAACCTTTCGGAAAAGGCCGTGATTTTGGCGGTCCTCCTACCATGCATTCCGCGGTCTGTGACGAATGCGGCGAAAAATGCCAGGTTCCATTTAGACCAACAGGTGACAAACCTGTTTACTGCAACAACTGTTTCCGGAAAGATGATGGTGGATATGAACCTCGTTCTTCCTCAAAATCTTTTGGGCAGAAAACTTATGAAAAGAGACCTTCATCCGGTGGGATGAGCAGCGAACAGTTCGAAACATTGAATTCAAAACTGGACCGTATTCTGAAGCTTCTGGACACTACTGAGCTGATGTAAGGTCAATGGTGTTGGAGATTCCAATTTTTTCCAGGAAGTAGCTGTCATGTGAAATGATGCACATGGCGACTTCCTGCTGCATCAGAAAACTTTCCAGATCTTCGCGCAGGAAAATATCCAGATGGTTCGTGGGTTCATCCAAAAGTAAAAGATCCGGTTTGTTCGTGAGCAGGATGGCCAGCTCCAGACGGCGCTGCTGTCCAAAGCTCAAGTTTTTGATTTTTTCTTCAACGAATTCAGCCGGGAAAAGATATTTTGAAAGAATGCTGCGTGCCAGTGTGTATTCAATCTGTGTTTTGGCGCTGAACTGATTGATGACTGTCTCATCGGGGTTGAGCTGGGTAAACTGGCTCAGATACCCGATTTTGATGCCCTGCTTATGGACGAGCTGACCTTCAAAATCTTTATCGACACCCGCAAGAATTTTCATGAGGGTGGTTTTTCCCGAACCGTTGGGGCCACGGATTAGCACACGCTCCCCTGCCGGAATCTTAAACTCAACGTTCTGGAGAATTTTTTTACCGCCGATATTTTTTTCTTTGATTTTTACCGAAAGCACCGTACCATCCTGGCCTTTGTGTAAATCGTGCATTTTGACACGGGGATCAGCGACCGGTTCAGGGGGAGCTTTGACCTCCATGCGTTCCAAGGCTTTTTTCCTCTGGGCCACAGTTGCCGTGAATTTATATTTGGGATTATTGGCATTTTCACGCAGCCATTCCTGCAGCTCTTTCATTTCGCGCTGACCCAGCTCGTAGGCGGCAAGTTTTTTGAGATACCGTTCATACCGTTCAATCAGGAATTGATCGTACTTTACACCGTACACTTCAATGTTCCGGTCTGAAGTAATTTCCCAGATCTGATTCGCGACGTTATTAATAAATGTACGATCATGGGAAACAAAAGCTACTGTTCCTTTAAAACCGTTGAGAAATCCGATAAGCCATGCGATGGACTGTGTATCCAGATGGTTTGTCGGCTCATCCAGAAGAATAATGGTTGGTTCTTTCATTAGCACTTCTGCCAGAGCGATCCGCATGCGCTGTCCCCCGCTGAGGTTTTTGATCTGCAGCTGCTGGATATCGCTCGGAAGGCTCACTTCATCCAGGACCATTTCCACTTTATAGGTCATCCATTCTTCCTCAAGTTTGCTTTCCAAAAACTGTGCGACCGTTTTTTCTTCATCTCCAAAATCCGGTTCCTGTTTCAGGTATCCGATTACTTCACGGGAACAGCTCACGGTTCCTTCTACCGGTTCCAGTTCACCGACGAGCAGTTTGATGAGGCTGGATTTCCCGCTGCCGTTTTTTCCAACGATGGCGACTCTTTTTTGGGCTGCGCTGTCGAGCGAGACGTTGACGTTTTCAAAGAGGTGCTGACCGGAGTAGTCGTACTTGAGATTCTGGGTAATGAGCATAACAGTTGGAAATAAGACCCGACCAGTATATTTCGTTTTATTCAAACTGCTACGACATTACCATTGACATCTAAATTATATTATTGTACACTTCATTTCTGTATTTTAGGAATTCAAATCGGATCCATAGAGTGGGCTTCTGCATAAGCTGTAAGCTGGCTCTACAACCCAACAAGGGTTGCATCCAGTTTCAATTTCGCAACACCATTATATTATGCAAAAGCAGTTCTCTCGGTTTACCAAACGCAAGTTTGGAACATTCCAAAAAAATGGCGCACCGTCCCAGGCGCAACCATCCCATGGGCACAAGGCTCACAAGCCTTTTCAGCAGAAAAGTTATCAGCAGCCGGCTGCCGGCGGACAGAGCGCACCAGCGTATGTCCGACCTTCCGGGGCTCCAACGTACAACCATGTGCAGGGTGATCGCCCGGCTTATGGTCAGGGCGGCCGTTCATTCGGACGCAAACCGTTTGGTGGAAGAGGCGGCTCACGCTCAGGTTTTCGTAAACCGATGCAAAAGAGCCGGAGAGTCGTTGGCACCACTATTAACATCAACATGCTCATTAACAAGGTGAGCGATGAGGCTGTTGTGAAACCTGTTGAACAGGTCATTACTCACCAGTTTGCCGATTTTAAAATGGATCCCCGCATCAAGAACAATGTGAAGTTTAAGGGCTACATTACTCCTACTCCTATTCAGGACCAGTCGATTCCGGTTGGACTTGAAGGCAAAGATGTTATCGGCATTGCCAATACAGGAACCGGTAAAACTGCGGCATTTTTATTGCCGCTGCTCAACAAGATGCTTGATAACCGTTCACAAAAGGCGCTTATTCTTGCACCGACCCGTGAACTTGCCCTTCAGATCAATGAAGAGCTTTTGGCATTTTCCAAAGGCTTTAACCTTCCGTCCATTCTCTGTATTGGAGGAAGCAACATTGTTTTTCAGATTCGCCTCCTGAAGCGTCCGTTTAATTTTATTATCGGGACACCGGGGAGAATCATGGACCTGATGAACCGCAAACTGCTTGACCTGAGCGGATTCCATAATGTAGTGCTGGATGAAGCTGACCGCATGGTGGACATGGGCTTTATCAATGATATCCGGATGATTCTTGGCAAACTCCCCCGTGAACGCCAGTCTTTCTTCTTTACCGCGACGCTTGAACCAAAAATTGAGGAACTAATCCGTCAGTTTTTGAATAATCCGGTCAAAGTTTCCGTAAAACTCCGCGATACTTCCGCGAATGTTGACCAGGACATTGTCCGTGTTCCAAGTGATTCAAAAGCCAAATTACGCATCCTGATTGAGCATTTGAATATGCCGGGATTTGATAAGGTTCTGGTTTTTGGCCGCACCAAGCACGGTGTTGAAAAAATTTCCAAAGCTATTCTTGAAGCTGGAATCCGTTCCGATTCCATTCATGGCAACAAGTCACAGAACTATCGTATTAAGGCGCTTCAGCGCTTTAAGAAAGGTGAAGTAAAGGTTCTTGTTGCGACTGACGTTGCCGCGCGCGGCCTGGATATCAGTGCCGTGAGCCACGTCATCAACTTTGACATTCCAGCGAATTACGACGATTATATTCACCGTATTGGACGAACAGGCCGCGCTGACCGGAAAGGTGTTGCGTTGACGTTTGTCCACGCCTAACACTTTTCATCCCACGCATGAACACCAACCCAGCCAGCCATCAGAAAAAACCTTCCGGAGGGATCCTGGCTTCGCTCATGTGGGTGATTCTTATCCCCCTCGGTATCGCAGCGCTCATTGGCGGAACGATGCTCCTCTTTTGGGGGCTGGCCTCCGTTGAGGGTGTTGCGTCCGTTCTATTGCTGATCGCGGCGGTTGTTGTGATCCGGCTTGGCGGATCCGGTGAGGAAAAATTTGACCCGATTGCGCTTGGCATCGGCATCGCCTTTTTTGCGCTCATGGGAGCAACCGTTGATCAGACCGGAAATTTTCTCTACAACAAACCTCTCGAAATGGTCTTTTGTGATCAGGGCACTCATTTTATCCGTGACGTGATCGTTTCCAATCCGCTTCCGGGCACTACCTATGTTCAGCAGTCTTTTGACTGTTTTGACAGCCAAAATATTCATGTCAAAGAGGTCAGCATGTGGTCCATTCTTTTGGGCAGATTTGTTGAATATGTCGTTCTGGGTTATCTGCTCGTTATTATCAACCGGCTGATTCCTGGCAAAAAACGTTAGTGCAGAAGCGCCATTCCGGAGCAGCTTCCCGCATGCAACCTAACGGACAATGCCGTTGATTTTATCGGCCTCTTTTTGCATGAGTTCACGGAACTTCATGGATTTTTCCGGATTGAAACGCTGGCGCATGGCATCCGGAAGTTTGGCGTCATCGTTCACCACCGGGGTCCAATAATTTTCGCATTCAAGCCATTTGCCCTGGGTGAATCCGTTTTCTTCAAGCACCTTCATGTAATCTATTTTCTTTGTTGGGTCTGCTGGATCCTTACGGAAGGCCATTTCTGCATGTACCTTTGTATAAACTTCCAGAGTGCATGGTTCTGCTCCTCCGCGTGCTTTTGACTGCGCAGCCTGCATGAGCGGCATGAAAGCCATGGCCGTTTTCCCCATGTCCGCCGGGTCCATCATTTTTTTGGTGAAACCGTCCTTGGCGGCTTTCCAGTCATCTGCCTTTACCCCATTTGCCTCGGCAATGGAGATCTGTTTTGCTTCATCGGTTCCCGTTTCAGCCATGAGCGCGCAAAGCTCAGCGTACTTTTCCAAAGTAACACCATTGATCGTATCCATATATGAAAATGGTTAGGGAATACTGCCGTGAGTATGAAGTTAGGCCCTGAATTCGGCAAGCATTTTTTCCAGCTCTCCGCTTTCCTGAAGTTCCAGCAGAATGTCCGCTCCGCCAATAAAATTTCCCTTGATGAAAATCTGCGGGAGGGTTGGCCAGTTGGTGTAGTCCTTGATGGCCTGACGCATCTCATAGTCTTCCAGAATGTTATACCCCTGAAACGGAACTTTCATCGCACCATATCCTTTACCATGGCACTGAAACGGCAAGCTGGTTCTTCAGGTGTTCCCTTCATGAAAACATAAATGGGGTGGCTTTTTACAAGTTCCTCAATCTTCCTGGAATGGTCGCTTGTTACGGTAACGTTCACGTTGCATGCATCGTTCATAGTGGAGTGGTTTTTATGTTAATGGAATGGAGTTCGCCTGATTTCAAAAGGTCGTCCAGTGCGGCATAGACCATTTTATGCTGTTCAATGAGTGACCTGTTCTGAAAGTCTGCTGATTTCACCATGACCTGAAGATGCATTCCGTCACCGTCAGAAATTTCGTATTCGCCGGTCGGGAAAGATTTTGTTAATCTCTCTTCCATTGCATCCACAAGCTGCTGATTGATGGCCTGACACATATGGTAGTGATTTAGAAAAAACAGGAACCTTACCGCATTCATGGTAACTCTATCCGCTGCTATTTACAAACTGTTGTAGTAATAGTTGACGTTCTTCAGCCAGTTGACCGGATTATCATTGCCGCTATAAATTTTTGCCAGGTCATATTCGGATAGGATTTATAGCTGCGTGCCACAACTGTTTAAAGTAAGCGTGGCTTTCCGCTGTGCTGTTGAAACGCATGAATTTTCCATTCTTTCTGAAGCCGTGGCAGTTGTTATAGAGTGCAGAGCCCACTTTGTCCCGGCAATTGTGTGTTTCGGTCATCGCAACAGCAATACTGAGTTTATCAAGGTCGTAGCTCAGGGTTTTCACGGTCACTTTTTGTGGCTCAGTCTTTTTCTGAGCAGGTTTGGTGCTGGTAGTTTTTTTGGCCGTTGCAGGTGCAGGCTTTGCAGCTGGTTGTGGGGGTTTCACGCTGTCGTTTTGAGATTTTGGCTGATCCGGGGCAGGCTGAGGAGCGGGAGCGGATGTCTGGACCGGAGTAGCCCCCTGCACACTCGGTTCAGGATTAGGGCCATCGGAATTTTGTTCCTGTGCCTGCTGATTCTGAGACTGATCTTCCTTGCCTGGATCTTCCGGAAGTACTCCAGCGACAAAGAAACTCTCTCCGTCTTTTGACTCAAGGCATTTTTCAATATTCGGGACAGCTGCTTCTTCACCAGTCTGTTGAAGTTCCGGTGGGACAACACCGGCAACAAAAGGTTCCTGTTTGGTGGAACACTGTTTCAGAACAGTTCCGTGAACAATTGCAGCGCCTGTCAGAAGACCTGTGACAATAATCAGGATGTTTGCCGCAACTGTTATGATTTTTTTCGCGGAGGGACGATTTCGTTCCGGCAATGTTGTTTCCATATCCATATCGGGCTACTCAAAAAGTAACGTCTCCTGTATTGAGGAGGCGTATTATAATGCATAACGTCATTTTGTCAATGGTTTGTCAAGTCCAGGTTCATGGCGTTATCAACGGGAAATTCCGGAAAATATGTTGTCCGGGCTGGCCGGCATGGGATAAGATCAGATCTTATCATTTTATTCGTTAACATTATGGGCAAAGAACTCCCTGATATTTCTGAAGAGTTTCAAAAATATACGGCCCTGGTGCCCGAGTACGATTTCCCCATGAGCCAGCGCGCCGCCACGGAGCTCCGTGGCCTTGTCTATGATGAAAAGGGGGAAGTGCTTCCTGAAAATGAGCTTGTGCGCAATGTGCGGATTTTCCGGGAACGGATAGTAGCAAAAATTCCACAGCTTCAGGATAATGTGTATTGGAAAAAGAGTCTCCATGCCGTAAAAGACGGCAGGCAGGAGGTCACTGTTGGCAGTACTGAAGCAGAATTCCGGCGGGCGCCACGCACGGATCTGAAAACTTTTCAGGAAATTTTGAGCGCCCCTCAGGAAAGGATGGCGCTGAACCGGGACGAGAAATTTGTGACCGCACGGAACATTGTTATTGATCCGAAAAGGATCACCAATACCCTGCTTGCCAACCTTGGCCTGGATGAGTTTATCCCTCCCAAGGGAACCCGCCAGGAGGAACAGGTTGCGCTGAGGGCGCAGGCCATTCCGGCCATAAAGGAGATGCTGGAATCTATTGAACCGCTTACGTTGGCCCATGAACAGGAACTCTCCAAACTCCGTTATTTCCGCCTTTTCCACATTGGTGGCAGGAAAAAATCAGGGAATGGTTCTTGGTACCCAGGTTATTGCGGACCACAAAGTCATGTTTTTGACTGATCTTCACGGGGCGGCCCGCCGGATCGACCATATCCGTGACGGTTACCTCCAGAAATCACCACTCTCCAACAGATTCAGGCTGCAATCCGGGAGGTGGATGGGAAAATCAGTACGGACTGGCAAAAAACCAAAGAGCCCGAACAGATTGACGCAGTGAAAGCCCAACTGCTTGGGCTTGTGGATACCTTACGTTTTGTGACGAATGACCACAAACAAAAGATGCGCAAACAGATTGAACAGGCTGTCAGTCTTGGGTCCGTCTACACGCTTCCAGAAAAAAGAAAAATGGTGAAAGGCGTCAGTACCGTGGTGAGACCGGCAAAAACTGTTGTTGCACTCAACCCAGGCGCGACCCGCCCGCATCAACACCTCCCACATGCATATTGGGAAACGGATTGAAGAGATTGCTTCCATCAGGAGTTACCTGGCCAAGGATCAGACCCGGCTTGATACGTACCTCCAGGCCCAGACCCAACCTTTTGAGGCTTTTTTCAAAACGGTGAAGGGGCTTCATGAGCAGTTCAAAATCTATCAGCTTGACCGGCCGATGTCCCCACAGGAGCGGGCCCGGGCCATTCAGAACCTTGAAGCACTGAAAAGAAGCTGGCGTTTGCCACGACTCCGATCATGCTTTTGAGCCATACCAGTCTTTTTGCCGATGAACTGGTTGCGCGCATTGACCTCACGATTGAAGCCCTCCGGAAAGATGAATCTCCGGAAACCCGAACAGAAGCCGCAGCGGAGTTCACCAAAATTTTCCTTATGACCAAGGTCCAGCACTTTTATACGGAACTTCAAAAGTTCTATTCCCGTTATCTCAGTAACGGCGTTCTTCCAAATGCTGATGAGATGCTTGAAGCTCTTGCCGCGATGGACCGTGGTCTTTCACGCAAAGATGTTGCCCCCGGCATCAAAACTGAGGACTACAACGATGTATTCGGCGACCTTTATCACCTGATGAACAGTCTTCGTTTACGCGCTACCAAGGCTAAAGATGCCAAAGCGGCAGGACTGAATGATGACGAGATCCGCCCGTTCATTACCTTTATGCGTGACAGGGTCAAGAAATTCGACTTTGTTCAGCTCCTTGGGAAAATCAGATCCTCGGCCAAGCCACTGCCACCTCTAGCGCTGGATTGATCCGGTCTGTACGACTTCAAAGGCGCTTCCCGGGATTCCCTTGAGCTGTGACAGGTCATCATCATTCCATCGTGGATCAGTGTCACCCTGGAAATACCAGTTGCTGCCATTGTCAGCCACAATCATGCCGTATTTTTTCATGGCCTCGGCGATGATTCTGGACTGGCCGGTGAGTCTACTGATGTCATAGTTTGCTTTCATGCGTACGCGCAATCCCATGGGTGGAAGATTTTTGTCCGTGGAGCTGCTGGCAAAATGCGTTGCCGGGGCAATGTAGCCTTTCTGTGATCTGCTGACGGTGAACCTGATTGCGTGGTTGATGGAACCGGCTGCGACTTCGTCATAGCGGACAAGTCCGGCAAATACCGGCAGACCTGCGGCATCAGCCGAGGTCCATCCATCAGGACGCAGTGCATTGGTGGTCAAATCAAAAATTGCTGCGGACCCGGCATTCCATCCTCCCTGAACTTTTTCTGCTGCCCACAGTTCATAGAGTTTGCAGTTGTCCTTATCTACTACAAGTACATGGGCGTCACTGCCGTTTTCAATTTTGGCATCGGCCGGAATCGGATAAGGACCTGGATCACTTTCGTCGGCATAATCAATGTTCAGCAAAGGAACTTTTGGCTGACCTGCCCCCACAATATTATAGGGAATGCCATATTCTCCGTTTCCACCAAAATCCGGATGCAGGTGGGTACCAGCCCCGATGCTGGCAATATAGTTGTCTGAGTTGGGATCGAGTGGATAACTGGAAATATTGGTGTTCCATGGGTTGTCCTGTGGGAAAATCTGGCAATTGCCGATTTTTGGCGCATCGCCCGGAACTGAAACTACCGGACCGTTGTTTGATGATGATCCGATGAGTTCACCTGCCGTGCGGGATGGCAGACCGGTATTTTTGGTTTTGAGACGATAAATCATCTCCGCCATTTCGCCGCGGGTTACTTTTTTATCCACTGATGTGACAGATAATGGAATGGCGTTTTGCTGTGCCAGTGCCTGTACGTATGAATCGTACCAGTGTTTTGAAGGAGTGCCCGTATCAATACTGACGCCAAATCCCGTGGTGATAATTTTTGCTGCTTCAGCAAAATTGATGTCATTGGCCGGTCTGAATGTTCCATCCGGATACCCTGAAATCATTTGTGAATCAATAGCCTTTCGCAGGTATGGGACATACCATTCTCCTGAACTGACATCATGAAAATTAACCCCTACGAGTGCGTAAATATCGTATCCGGAAGGATCACGCGATGGGCTGTAGCCGGTTGCCGCACCGACAATAATTTTTGTAAATTCAGCACGGTTGATGGTGTTGAAAGGTTTGAACGTCCCGTCCGCATAACCCTCAACGATACCGTTTTGTTCGAGGTATTTGATGGCTTCTGCGTACTGGGTTGTTCCGCTGACATCGGTAAATGCTGCGAGTGCGGCTGCCACTGTTGATGCCAGAACCAGTGTTATTCCGCTGGCAACTGCCGCGAATTTTTGCTTTATTTTCATGAGCTGTAGGGAAAAGTATTAAAAAATTATTTTGTGAGAACCAGTGTTATTTTTCCGGCGAGAATATTTTGCCGCTCCTCTTCACTTCCGTATTCACCATAATCCGCAAATCTTTTGAGGAATTCAGTGCGTTCTTCCGTACCGGCCAGCCTGAACTGGCTGCGGTCGATTTTAATCGGCAGGAAAAATATTTCGATCTGGTCGTCACTCATGAGCATTGCCACGCTTAATCCTTCCTGGGTGTCTTTTGAAAAATACTGGTCAAAGATGGCATTACCAAGGGAATAAAAAATTGGATGACCATGGTAGGTTTCATAGGTTTGTACGACGTGTGGGTGTGCACCAATAACCGCGTACGCGCCTGCGTCAATGAACTTATGGGCAAGGTCGCGCTGCCGGTTGTTGGGTTTGTGCTGGTACTCCACACCCCAGTGCAGGAATGGAATTACTTTGTACCCCTGGGCCGAAAGTTCTTTGATTTTTTCCACCGCCTTGGCGTCGTCAATGGTGTAGATAACCTCTTCCAGCCCCAGGAAAGCGATTTTCTGTCCCTGAATTTCAAAAGTTGCCACGCTCCTGTTTTCAATCTCTTTGGGGTTTCCGAACACTTTTATTCCGGTTGGCCCCAGCAGTTCAAAGGTGTCATTAAACCCCGTCCATCCCATGTCGGCCGCGTGATTGTTCGCTTCGCTCAGGGCATCAAAATGGTTCTGTTGCAGCACAGGCACAACGTCGGGGTTAAAGCGGAAGGCAATGCTCTTGCTGGTCTGCATTTTCTTTTTGGCGACCGGGCCCTCCAGATTGGCAACAAGAATGTCGTTGCTTTTCAGGTAGGCATTGTCCATTTTCTCAAAAGGATAATTGAGTCCATGACTGTTCATCTGGCTACGGACCAGGCGGTCGAGCATGATATCTCCAAATGCCACCAGCGCCACTGTTCTGCTGGCGTAGACCGGGCCATCCATGGAAAAACTGATGAAGTTTCCGGTTGCCGGATCCATAAACTGGTTCTGCATTTTTTGAGCTTTTCGCTTGGACAGATAGCGCTGGAGAACCTCCACGGTCGCGGCATTGTTCAACGGCAAAAGTTCCAGTTTTGTGAGGTCAAAATTTTCCAGAACAGATTTGGTGAACTTGAGCTGGAATTCCGCAACGACCGGGTCGTGTGAAGTTTTTGGAACAGTCTGGGCAATCACCAGGGAATCAGCTGGAAGGTTTTCATCAAGCCATGCCGCAAGGTTTTCTTTATCTCCTGATGTGGCATTTTCATTGATGATAACCGGAATAAATTTCACCTGGGGAAAACTTTTGGCAAGATATGGGGACAAAATCTCCGGCCAGGCCTCTTTTTTTATGTGCTCGTTGCTGACCATCTGCGGAAATTTTTCCGCGAGCTGCAGGTCAGGCTGTACTTTTCCATATGGTGTTTCGTAGGGTGAGCTTCCCATGAGCGCCTGTTCGTTCCCATTTATCTTTGCGGCACTGAGCAGCACGATAGTTGAATACTGCTGCTCTTTCTCCAGCCTCCGGAAAAAACCGGCTACTTCGGCACTGTTTTTGAGATTGGTTCCAAAAACAACTCCCCGTACGGCTTCTTCCGGGGCGTAGTAATTTTTGGCTTTCATGCCATCCATTACATCGGCTTTCATGCTGCTGTTTTTTCCACATCCCCCCAGCGCGATGACGGCAATAACCAGACAAACCGTACTGAAGATTGTGATTTTTTTCATATTTGTTGCCATCAGACTTTCGAAAGGTTCTTCAAGGATGGCGCTATTGTATCATGCCTGCATAAAAAAACCCCGCCGAAGCCTCGGCGGGGTCTCATTTTTCTTATTGCTTCATCAGCTCACGTGGTGCGGTTTGCCGCCGCAGCTGTTAGTTGATGGTTGTGTCCATTTTTTCGATGGATTTTGCAATGATCTTGGCTGCTTCAGCGCGGGTGATTGGACGTTCCGGATCAAAGTTTCCGTTGCCAATACCCTGGACGATGCCGAGTTCGTGAGCCTGTTCAATCCATCCGGTGCTCCAGCCTGATACGTCATTGAAGAATGACTTTTCGGTGTTGAGAGGACCAAAACCGTAGGCTGCAAGAATGACTTTGGTTGCTTCAGCGCGGGTGATGGATTTATTTGGAGCGAAGCGGGATGGGCTGTAGCCCTGAACAATGTGACGATCCCATGCTGGACGGATCCAGGAACCCTGCCACATGTCGAGGTCCATGAACGGACTTCCACAGTCTGCATCGTAACAACCGGGATTTGGTTTGATACCTGCAGCGTAGAGAGCCATCTTGGTCAGCTCGGCGCGGGTAATATTCTGCTGTGGTCTGAAAGTACCATCAGCATACCCTTCAAGAATACAAAGGTCGTAGAGACGGCGGATGTAGATTTCTGCCCAGTGACCGTCAATATCTTTTGGATAGTGATGATCGTTACACTGGCTCATGCCAGGGCCGCTTGGAATTGTGCCCGGAGTTTCTTTCTCACAAGGAGAGTAGATATCACAGACTGTTCCTGGTTCCGGATGCTTGGCAGGAGTTGGGCTGCCGTTGCTTCCATTACAAGGGGTGTAAATGTCGCAGTATTTGTCTCCAACCGGTTTGGCCTTGTTTGGAGTGCCGCTGCTTGAACCGGTGCTCCCGCTGGAACCTGTGGAACCGCTTGAGCCGGATCCGGTCTTGCCACAACCGTACACATCACAGTAGTTGCTTCCGGTTGAAGCTGCTGTTCCACTTCCGGAAGAGCTGCCGGATGACCCGGTGCTTCCGCTGGAACCGCTTGAACCACTGGAACCTGAAGAGGATCCATTGGCAGTGTTGTAACATCCGTAGATGTCACAGTACTGGGTATTGGTTACAGAACTTGCCGAATTGGACGAACTTCCCGTTGCGGTGCCGGATGAATCCGACATCGTCCATGCCCCCGCAATGGAGGCTTGCATCACGACGGTGGCAAAAAGCGCCGTGCCAGCAACGATTTTCTTGAGCTGTGTAAGCATAAGATAAGAAAAAATAATGGTACAAGGTTGTATCTATAGCATATTGTTTACTATATGTCAATACTCAAATGCCCGAAAAATATCAGGCGGCACAGGTCAAAAGCCTCAAAACCGGTAATTATTACAGTTTTCGGGTTGGCTCTGTCTCACAAAAAGGCCTAATAGTGGTACTTTTTACCTGTAATAATCGTAAAGGCCCGATAGATCTGCTCGAGAAGAATGGTCCGGATCATTTCATGGGTGAAGGTCATCGGGGAAAAAGAAAGTTTGAACTGGGCTTTTTTGAGGATCTGATCCGCCAGTCCGAATGGCCCCCCGATCAGAAATGTGATGTTGGCACCCTCAAAATCGCGTTTTTTCAGGATAAAATCGGCAAACTGATGCGAAGACATGGTTTTGCCGTGTTCATCCATGGCAATGAGAAAAGTGTCTTTGGGAATATGCCTGAGAACCTCCAGGGCCTCTTTCTGTTTTGCTACAGAGCGGGTTGCCTCGTTCTGGTCGTAAGGAGCGGATGCCTCTTTGATGGTCACAATATTGACGGTGGCAAAAGGCTGGAGCCGTTTAAGATATTCGGCTTCAGCTTCCTGAAAATAGCTCTGCTTGGTTTTTCCGATCTGGATGATGGTAATGCGCATTGGTAGCAGGATATGACAACACAGTATTTTTTACAAACCTACTCTCATTTTTTACCTCAAAAATACAACAAAATCACGAGTGGTCCTGGCGGCACAGTAGTTCTTGAAACTTATGTTATAATGGCCGCGTATCTTATTCTATCAATGTATGGCATCAGAATCTTCTTTCGACATCGTTTCAGACTTTGATATGCAGGAACTGCGGAATGCAGTTGACCAGGTCAAACGTGAAATTCTTACCCGTTACGATTTTAAAGGGGTGACTGCGGAAGTAACCCTGAATGAAAATGACATTCTCGTTGTGGCACCGGACACCATGAAGCTCAAAGCCATTCATGACATGCTTCTGCAGAAGGTGGTGAACCGCAAGCTTTCCCCAAAGATCCTGGACATGAGCGCAAAGACCGAGGATGCCTCCGGTATGAGCCTTCGTCATACCATCAAGCTTCTCAAAGCTCTTGATCAGGAGGGGTGCAAACAGATTACCAAACTTCTCAAAGAAAAGTTTCCCAAGGTAAAGGCCACGATCCAGGGTGAAACTGTGCGTGTTTCTTCCAAGAGCCGCGATGAACTTCAGGAAGTGATCGCTGCCTTGAGGCAGGAGAGCTCATTCAAGTCTCCGTTGAAATTTACGAACTACCGTTAACAGTTTTCCATGGCCGTGGGTACAAAAAAACTGGATGATGGAATTGTTCGGAAGGATGATATTCTTGAGGCTTCTGTTGAAAGCCTGGCTTTTGGAGGTGAGGGCGTGCTGCGGGTTCAAAGTGGTGAAAAGCCTCTGGTGGTTTTTGTTGAGGATGTTGTGCCGGGCGACAAGGTAGAAATCAAAATCGGAACCAAGAAGAAAAATTTTGCGCGTGGATATGTTCAAAAAGTGCTTTCCCCTTCCAAAGACCGGATTGCCCCTCACTGCGCTCATTTTGGTCAGGCTTTTGAGCATAAACGGCCGGATGGGTCCGCACAGATGAGCAGCATGAAAGGGTGTGGCGGGTGTGTGTGGCAGTTTCTGAGTCTTGAAAAACAACGTGAATACAAAGAGCAACAGGTTCGTGATGCATTGAAGCGGATTGGAGGACTGGATGATCATGGAGTTTTGCCGATTCTGGGCGGCGACGCCTGGTTTTACCGCAACAAAATGGAGTTCAGTTTCAGCAAAACGCTGGAAGGAAAACTGACGCTTGGTCTTCACCTGCGTCGCCGCCATCATGACGTGGTTGAACTGACCGAATGTCATTTACTTGAGCCTTATGCCGGAAAACTTGTGGAGTTCGTCCGTGGATTTTTCCGGGATTTTGAGAAAAATACCGGTTTTGATCCTGAACTTACCATGAAATCTTTCACTGTTCGCGTAGGGAAAAATACCGGTGAAGTGATGATGATCATCACCGCGGAGAATGGTGAGGAAAATTTTATGGCTTCGTTCCAAAAGGCACTGCTTGATTATTGCCAGCAGCGTTCGATTCCCATGACTTCTCTCTACTTCCTTCACATCCGGAACAAAAAAGGCAGTCGCACCGTCATCCATGAAAAGCTGATCCACGGATCGCCGGTCATTGAAGAAACACTTCAGATTCCAGGCGGTCAGGTTTTGAAATTCCAGATTTCTCCTCAGGCTTTTTTCCAACCCAACACCAAAACTGCTGAACTTCTCTATACCCTGGCACTGGAAGCTGCAGATCTTACGGGTAAAGAAACGGTGTTTGATCTCTACTGCGGCACGGGGACCATTGGACTTTTCTGTTCATCACGCGCTGCAAAGGTTTATGGCATTGAACTGAATGCGAGCGCCATCGCAAATGCCAAGCAAAACGCCCAACTGAACACTATTCATAACGCAGAGTTTCTGGTGGGTGATGTGCTGACAGAACTTCCGAAACTTTCGTCTTCACCTGATGTGGTGCTGGTTGATCCGCCACGGAACGGACTTGCCACCGGTGTGGTTGAATCGCTCGCCAATTTTCATCCGCGAAAAATTGTTTACGTTTCCTGCAACCCGACCTCACTTGCCCGCGACGCGGCGATGCTCGTTCAACGCGGGTACCGTCTCCATTCTGTTCAGCCGGTCGATCAGTTTCCACACACCTATCATATTGAGTGTGTCGCGCTTTTTGAACGTGCATAAAAAAAGAGCCCCTTACTCTTGCGGGGCTCTCTTGATGTCTGAAAAAATTCCCGACTATTTTTTGAATCCTTCAGGAAGTTTTGAACCTTTGACGAGTGAAGCAAACGCTCCAAGCATAATGTAGAAGAAAACGAGCGTTGCGAGTTTGTTGAGAAGAACGTAGTAAGAAACGATACCGCCTGTTACATCAAAAAGCTGCAGAGGAGCTTTGCCGAAGAATGCCCAGATGTACATGGCAATGTTTAATAGGAAGGTGAGGATGAGCAGAACGCCAGTAACGTTGATCAACCCCATCATGAGCTTTTTATTGAAAAGCATAAAAAAAAGTTAAGAAATATTTGTTTCTAACCATGCATTATAGAAGGTCTGGCGCGGTTTTGCAAATCCTGTCTGCCATTCCGGGGCGAGACTATTTTTTCTTTTTCGATGTCTGTGCTGCACTTTTCTTTTTTGGAGCGTTGAGCATGTCGACTTCTTCACCAATTTTTTTCATCCATTTCAAAGCTTCATCCCGGGTTTTCAGTTCACCTGCCAGTTGTTTCTCACGGATTTTCTGAAGAATGAATCCGATCTTTTTTCCGGGTTTGAGTTTGAGTGCCTTCATGACATCTTCGCCATGCAGCAGTGGCGGTGGTGGGGTTGGCATGCTTTGCAGATCGTCATGATAAAGCTGCGCAACTTTATCAATGATCTCGGTGTGCGGCGGTGTGGTACCACGTGCGTCCGCGTAATAAAGCTCCAGGAGATTTTTAAAGTAGACATGATGGAACCACGCCAGCCGCCGCCCCTTTGGCATCTGGATTAACGGAACCACCATCATGTGGTGTTCAATCAGCCAGGCTACTTCCTCAATCATGCCTTTCTCACAACGCAGACGTGTTAAAAGTTTTCTCGCTATTTCTGCGGATTTGCGGTCGTGAGTGTCGAAACGGATGCGTTCAGCCAGCTTAAAGGTTTCAGGTTTCCCAACATCGTGCAGCAGGGTCGCCCATCGAAGTGGCAGCGAAGCATGCTCCGGAAGTGCGGCCAGGGCGTGAATGGCGTGTGTCCAGACATCCCCTTCCTGGTGGTATTCGTAGGGTTGCGCCACACCTTTCATTTTCTGTATTTCCGGGAGAATAATTTTCAGGATCCCGGCATCTTCCATATCCTCAAACCCGTTCACGACGTATGGACTCATCATGAGTTTATTCAGTTCATCGCGAATGCGTTCATTGGACACTTTATCAATCAGGAGCGGAGCATGTTTTACAATCGCCTGGTAGGTCTCCGGCTCGTACTGGAAGTTCAAAGTATTCTTCAGGCGTATGGCACGCAAAATGCGCAAATGGTCCTCCAGAATGCGTTCAGATGGCTTTCCTATAAACCGTATTAAACGCGCTTCCAGGTCTTTCTGGCCACCAACGTAATCGAGTATTTTATCTTCGGTCGGATCGTAGAACATGCCGTTAATAGTGAAATCGCGGCGTTTGGCATCCTCCTGAGCGTTGGAAAAAATAATGGCATCCGGGCGGCGGCCATCAGTATAACCGGCGTCGGAACGGAAGGTGGCAACCTCAAAATGGTGCCCGTTCATCACAGTGAGAATAACCCCAAACTGCTTCCCAACCGGAATAGTGTGTTCAAGGATTTTTTCGATTTCGTCAGGCTTGGCACTCGTAACAATATCGTAGTCTTTGGGTTTGACGCCCAAAAGCATGTCACGAACACATCCGCCGGCCCAGTACGCTTCGTACCCGGCGGCCTTGAGTTTCTTGATGATTTCAATCGAAGTTGGCTGCATGTTGGTAAGTATACACCATTGACGTTTTTAGGTTTTTATGTTAATATCTCGCGCCCTGGAGAATCTTCCTTCCCCGGAATAAACAGTGAAGGAGCGATTCTACAGCGTGATCTTTTACATTTTTGGTTCAGAACTACAGTTTACACTATTGCAGGGTAGGGGCTTTTTGCTTTTGAATCGCTCAGTTCAAAGGTAGAAAGCCCTTACCCTCACGCGTGGTTTGGGTGAAGTTTCATAACGCGTTGGAGTGTTTCATGAAAACCCGTGAACTCGCAGACATGCCCATCGCCCTCGCAACCCTTCCGCACACCGGGAGGGTCGATGGCGACGACGCCGGCTACCGCAAGTGGATGGTCGTCGAGAACGAGGATCCGAAGTGAGTTCCTGAGTTTTTGATGTGGATAAACACATCACCAATAAAAATACGGCTATTGGAGTGGTGGCACCGGTTTGGTGATTTTTTTCACACACCGAACATCCTGGATTTATCAGACCGACACCCGTGGACTCATGAAAGATCTTGCCGCCAATTACCGTCCAATGTTTACTCTGCGCACCAATGCCATTATCGTGGTACAGCCCGCGAGAAGGGGCATCGCCAGTCTGTTTCCGGTTGAACTTATGCATCGAAGAAAATATGAAGTAGCATGTGAATTTCTGGTCGGCGCTGACGGTGGTCATTCCGAAAGTTGCCACAACGGTTCCGGGTCTTGATCATAACGAAGTTTCTTTGGATGAACAGGTCTTTTTGGGGAGAGTTCATCTTGGCCCGTGCCCTGTTCATCTACCATTTCTGGTTCGGCGAGTTTTCCTAGGTACGGAGGATGGCTTTCGCAACCGTTGTGAACGGACGGAAAAGCTTTCCGGATCGGTCTGGCAAAACTCATGAAAGACCGTGGGGATGCCAACGATCTCATCAAAAAATTCACCCGGCTCCTTTTGGATAAGGGAGTTATTACCATTGAAGGTGATCCTGCAAAACCTGATTATGTTTTTGGAAGCCATATTCCATTGGAGGCGTGCTGAAAAAATTCATCATCGCAATATTAACGCGATTGGTGATGCAGCAGGATTCTGCGGTGCTTTTGCTGCCGACGGCATTAAGGGATCTGTTGTTTCCGGCAAGGAGGGTGCACGGGTCATTGCCGTATCTCGGGGAAACCGCGCGATTCGCGTACTCAAACTCTGCGCGAACCGGCGCCAAGTCTCTGCTCAACTGTACAAAAAACAGCTCAGATACCGCCTGATCTGGGATATGATGAAAAAAGATCGCACGTTCACCGCCATGTATAAAGTCATCGAGGCTGAAAAGGAGAAATTTCTTGAGCAGTTTTGTGACAGCAAAGACAGGCGCAGGAGCCTTGCCTGGACCGTCCTGAAGATGAAACATGTTCCCAAGCTTGCCGTTTACAGCTGGTTTATTTTCATGGACCTTCTACGCTGAGAGTTTGAAACGTCCGGTCCATATATGTATCCAAAACCTGTTGATTTTTTTGAAAATCATCACTAGATTGCTGCACCAGCAGTAACTTTTTTAGCTTTTATGACCATGCAGGCACCAAGTATTTCTTCGGAATCTCCGGCAAATGTTGTTATCAAGGTTGGCACCAATGTCGTTACCCGTGCCGTGGACTATCCGGACCGTGGGCGAAGACTCGACTACAATAATCTTTTTGACCTCGCCTCGGAGATCAGTGATGTTATGGCTGATGCCGGGAATCGGGTTATTCTGGTGACTCCGGCGCTGTTACGGCTGGCGGAAAATCAAGCTTCCTGCTGGAACTCCAATTCCGGCAACAGGCGCGCTATGAGCGTAGGCCAGACACGACTTCTGCATGTGTGGAAAACTTTTTCGGCGCTTCAGCACATCCTAACGTCGTTGCCCAGCATCTGGTAACCTACGATGACCTTGATAGCGATCGCCGCAAAAAAAATATCCAGCGGACCCTCGCTGCTTACCCTGAAGGAGTTATCCCTATTTTTAATGAAAATGACACTGTTGCCACGGAAGAGCTGAACCTTGGTGACAATGACCAGCTGGCTTCACGCATTGCACGGCTTGTTCACGCCCAAACACTGATCCTGCTCAGCGATGTTGATGGCGTATACAATAAAAATCCCCAGACCAACCCTGATGCAGAACTTATTCAGTCACTTACCACTACCCAGCTGAGCGATGAGTTTATTGCCCAGTGTGGTGTTGGGGGGAATGAAAGCGGATCCGGCGGCATGGCCAGCAAGCTGCGTGCTGCCCGTGACGCCGCGGAAGAAAAAATTGTGGCTTTCATTGCAAATGGAAAGAAACCGGGCACCATCAGTTCGATTCTTAAAAACCCTGATGCTGCACGTGGAACCCGTGTCACCCTTGGGTAGACTTCTCCGGCTTTTCCGTGCTATTATTGGGTGATGACTTCACAGCATATGTATGGGAAAAACTCCTGATCATCCAGAAGATGAAAAAATAGCTTTCCAGCCTGAGACTCCGGCCGGAGATCGGGCGGGCAAGTCGGACAAAGGGGCCCTTCATTCGATGAAAGAGCTTGCACGCAGCTTCCATCAGCGGGTTTTCGGAACGGTGGAGAAAACTCCACGTCAGCTGGAGGCTGAACGGGTGCGTAACGCCGTCAGGGAAAAACTTGAGGCCCTCTGGAAAAAAGCTGATGATACCCGTGGTTCTGTCCTTATTCTGGAAGGGGTTGACCCAGTTGAGTTCGCATATATGTGGTATGTGCGGTTTTTTGACCGGATGGAAGACAAATTTCCCGACGACCTGGATTTCTGGGAAAATTTTCTTGCACATCTGCATGACTGTGAAAGATATAAAGGGCAGAGTATTTTTAAAGACTCTTCACTCATGCAGCACATGCTTGAAGTTCCGGGGAAAAAGCGTGAACTTTTTCTGGCTTATGGAAAAGTTTTCCTACAGTATGGAAGCAGTGTCTGCGATATTGTCATGAATTTATCCGGGATTCACAAAGACAATCACCATGATGTTTATCGCGTGGCGGAACTTGTCTCTGATTTCTCCAGCATCAATCCACGGGCAAGCTTTCGTGAATACGAAGATTATATGGAGATAAAAATAAAGAAAAATTCCATCTATCGCTAGATTTCTCGCGTGAGAATCCTTACACTCATGTTCAGCCATTACCTGCTGACATGAAGATTTTAGGTATTGAAACATCCTGTGATGAAACTTCCGCCGCGATTGTTGAGGATGGCGTGAGTGTTTTGAGCAATGTCATTGCCTCGCAAATTCCCCTGCACCGTGCCACCGGCGGCGTGGTTCCCGAAGTTGCGGCACGCGAACATGTTTTGAAAATTTTGCCGGTTATTCAGGAATCCTTGTTGAAAGCCGGAAAAATATCCGGAAGAAAAAAACTCACGCTTCAGGATATTGACGCTGTTGCCGTCACCAAAGGTCCCGGGCTTATGAGTTCGCTCGTCATTGGAACTACTGCAGCATCAACCCTGGCTGCTGTGATGCAGAAACCATTGATTCCCGTGAACCATATTGCCGGGCACATCTATGCGAACTGGCTGAACCCCGTCGGAACAAAACCACATGCAAAAAACTGGCGGTCGGCAGATCACGTTGAATTTCCCTGTGTGGTCCTCACAGCTTCCGGAGGACACAATGAACTTGTCCTCATGAAAGGGCACGACCGCTTTGAAATGCTTGGGGAAACCCTTGATGATGCCGCCGGCGAGGCTTTTGACAAAGTGGCCCGTCTGCTTGGCATGGGTTACCCGGGCGGCCCCGAAATTGCCAGAGCCGCAGAATATGGAAACGCCCAGAAGTATCGTTTTCCAAAATCTTATCTGGGCGAGGAGAATTTTGATTTCAGTTTTTCGGGACTCAAAACGGCCATGCTGAACTTTATCCGTGAAGCCCATCACAGCGGCGGAAAACTGCAGAAGCAGTTTATTGCTGACTGCGCCGCATCTTTTCAGGAGGCGGTTTGCGGCGTGCTTTCAGACAAGCTGCTGCGCGCGGCACAAAAATACCGGGCAAAAACGGTGATTATTTCCGGCGGCGTTTCCGCAAACCGCCGGCTTCGTTCCATGATCCAGGAAAAAATTTCTGAAGGGTTTTTCCATAATCACCGCGGCCACCGGATTCAACTTCAATCTGCGCCAGTTTTTGATTTCCCCGCACACCTTACTTTCTGTACAGACAACGCAGCAATGATTGCCGGAGCAGCGTATTTCCATGTTCAACGACTTGGACTGGCAAAAGTGAGCGTCAAATCTGTTTTGGCCGATCCGTCGTTGTCGCTTTGTTAAAATGCCCGGTATCCCGGAATATACTGTTCCAGAGCCATTTTACCCCTTGTACAGCGGTTGCTTTGTGCTATACTCCTTGGTGTTTACCATCTTCACTTTTTTATGAACAGCAAGAAACTCAATGTTATGGATGATGAGGATGAAGGCTCCCAGACCGGTCCTTTGGCTCCTCCCTATCAGACCCCGAAAGGTGTTCACGATATTCTTCCGAATGACCACAAGTACCATACGTTCATTAAAAAGGCCGTGCGTCACCGTTGCCGCCAGGCTGGTTTTCGCCGTATTACCACCCCGATTTTTGAGTTTACCGATGTGTTCACCCGCGGCATTGGCGCCACAAGCGACATTGTGAGCAAAGAGATGTACACCTTCCAGGACCGTAAGGGACGCAGCATGACTTTGAAGCCGGAAGGAACCGCCGGCGTTGTCCGTTCCTATATTCAGAACGGCATGTCCGCGCTGGCCCAGCCCGTAGAACTCTACTATATTGAACCGCACTTCCGTTATGACCGTCCGCAAAAAGGACGCTACCGCATGTTCTGGCAGTTTGGATTTGAGTGTATTGGAGAAACCGATCCTGCCCTTGACGCCCAGGTTATCCAGCTGGCTTTTACGATTCTGAAAGATCTTGGCATTGCCGAACTTTTCAACCTTCAGCTCAACAGCATTGGCTGTGAGGTCTGCCGTCCAAACTACATCAATATCCTGAAAGATTTTTATTTTGGCAAGGAACGTTCACTCTGCGCGGACTGCAAATATCGTCTTGAAAAAAATCCGCTCCGCCTTCTGGACTGCAAAGAGGAAGACTGCCAGATTCTGGCCCAGATTGCGCCAAAACTTGGTGACTATCTCTGCACCGAATGCAAAGAGTACGACAAAAATGTGAAAGAGTTCCTGGAAGAGATGGGCATCAAATACCACCAGAACAACAGCCTGGTCCGCGGCCTGGATTACTACACTAAAACGGTGTTTGAGTTCTGGGACAAACATGACGGCGCCCAAAATGCCATTGGTGGCGGAGGACGCTATGATGGTCTCATTGAGCTCATGGGTGGTCCAAAAACTCCGGCCTGTGGATTTGCTGCAGGGATGGAGCGCCTGGTCGCTGCCATGAAGCGCGAGAAAATCCGTGTTCCGGAAAAAGATGATCTTCATGTTTTTGTTGCCCAGCTGGGTGATGAAGCAAAGAAAAAATGTCTCCCGCTCATTGCTGAACTCCGTGAAGCCGGAGTTCGCACCATGGGTGCTCTGGGAAAAGGGGCGATCAAAACCCAGATGCGGCTTGCCGATAAATTCAAGGTTCCCTACACCCTGATTCTTGGTCTGACAGAAGTCCGTGAAGGCACGATCATTATCCGTGACATGTCTGTTGGAACCCAGGTCACCGTTCCGTTTGATAGGGCCGTTGAGGAGGTAGTGAAACGCATAGGTGACAAGAACCTTGATACCTATTCACCAGGGGAAATCGTTTTCTAGACCCATGAACGAACGTTCAACGCCCAGGAAAAAAGATGCCGCCTCGATGGTTTTCCCTGCACTTGTTGCTGTGGCTGTGACTGCTGCCATTTTTTTGTGGCCTCAGCCTGAACCCGAACTTGCTTCCCGGGCACGCTTTGCCACGTGTCTCACAGAAAAAAATGTCGTGATGTACGGACAGGACACCTGTCTGAACTGCAAGAAGCAAAAACTCATGTTCGCCGAGGATTTTCGCCGTATTCACTACATCAATTGCGATATCCATCAAGACGAATGCACTCAAAAGGGTATTCAGGGCTACCCCACCTGGATGTATAATGGGCAGAGCCTGATGGGTGTTCAAACTTTTCAGAAACTTGGTACCCTCAGTGGATGCGCCGTTCCGTAATTCTTTGTCCCGCTCCCATGAAAAAAAACATCAAAAAATGGCTTACGTATTTATTTGTCGACAATGCCGATCATCAGATCTGGATGATCAGCGCCGTTGTGCTTTTTCTCTCATTTGGCCTTTTTGCCGGCTATACCTATCAGCCGGATTTTAACCGTTCCGTGAACACACTGCTCTGGGGAACCCAGCAGGTTGTGGAAGAAAGGGAGTCAATTTTTCATCTTCCGGTTACTGTTGTCTATAACAGCGCTTCCGAAGATCAAAAAATGAGAATGGACCAGTTTCTGGAAAATCTTACCGATCCGCAACAGGCCCTGGTTTCGACTGAACTTCAGCCCAAATGGCTCGATGCCAAATCACCGGAGGCCAAGACCCTCATTGAACAAAGCGGACTAAAATATCTGCCTCAAATTTTTGTCGACCCGTCGATCGAACAGCACCCGCAGTTTGAAGCGATGAAACAGTACCTGGCCAAAAATGGAAACACCTATTTTATCCGCCTTGCTCCGCTTGAACACCTGGAAGTGCCAACCGCAACGACGGGATATGTTGACGGTGCGGATCCTTCGAAAGCAAAAGTTGTCATTCAGGCTTACGAAAGTTATTCCTGTGATCATTGCGCGGAGGCAAATGTAACACTCAAAAAAATCATGGCCGCTTATCCTTCTGCGGTGAGTGTGGTCTATAAACATTTTGAGCCCGGGAGTGTCTATTCTCAAATTGCACAGGGTGCAGATTGTGCCGCTGATCAGCAGAGATTTTCTGCCATGCAGAAGCAGCTTTTTGACGGCCAGGGCAAAATGCTCGAAAAACTTCAGGCGGTTACGAGCGAGGAGGAAGCCTCCACCTACGTTCATTCCATGCTTCTTGGTTATGCCAAAAAGATCGGCACCAACAGCAAGGTTTTTGAAACCTGTCTGAACGATAAGGTTCATGAAAAGGCCATTGAGGCCCAGACGGTTGAAGCTGTCAATTACGGTGTGAATGGACCTCCGGCGTTCTTCATCAACAAACGCTATGAATCCGGGCTGCTGACCTACGATGAATTTAAAACGATCATTGACGAGGAACTCAAAAATAAATAACCCCATCTTATGAAAAATTCACTCAGATTTCTGTCTGTTGCCCTGGCCGTCCTGGGGTTTGGTACGGCTGTAAGCGCCGGCAGTTTTGCTGACGTACCGGATAACTCTGAACATTTTGCCGCTGTGGAATATTTGAAAGCAAAAGGAGTGATCAACGGCTATCCTGATGGCAGTTTCCAGCCAGCAAAAAGTATTAACCGTGCTGAGGCTCTTAAAATTCTGCTCCTTGGTACCGCCACTCCCATTGAAAGCACCAAGAATATTATTTTCCCGGATGTAGCCGCTTCTGACTGGTTTTACCCTTATGTTCGCAAAGCCAGCGAAGTGGGCATCGTTGAAGGATACCCAGACGGAAAATTCAAACCGCAGAACACCATTAATCTTGCTGAAAGTCTTAAAGTTATTCTTTTGAGTTTCCAGGCAAAGCTGCCGAATGATGTTTCTGCCGATCCTTATCCAGATGTCTCAAAAGATGTCTGGTATGCTCCCTATGCCTGGTATTCTAAAGAGAAAGTCATTACGGAGCCAAGAGATGATGG
>JAXLZP010000010.1:0-53865 GCA_046350835.1 Candidatus Altimarinota bacterium
GGCGAAAAAAATCCGGCCCTCAACGGCGACAGCATCCGCCAGAATCTTGCTGACACACTTGCTCCAGGAAAAACTCTTGATGACGTATCCAAACACCTTCAGGACAACGGTTGCCAGACAGCCGCCATCATGGATGGCCATCTGCGCTTTTTTGCCGGACCAAGAGGGGTAAAAGAGATCACACTTTCCGCCTTCCTCAAGCCGATGGAAATGAAAATCGGTGGTGAAGGAACAGTCACCGGAGAATATCTGCTTCGCCGCCAGGAAATCCTGAAGCAGGATATGCAATCCCTGCAGTCTCTCAGAGCAGAGCTGCCTGAACTTCCGTCTCATAAAATTTCCTAAATAACGACTATGTTCAAAGAAAATCGCATTCTTCTCCTCCTCAAGCACGAGGCGGACAACGGCTTCCGGGCAAAAAGACTTGCCTACGCCAATCCTGAAGAGGAAAAAAAGGGCCCAACGGAAAGCAAGGACAAACCTCTGACGGTTGATGAAAAGAAAGAGGTCATTGCCGATCTTCAGAAAAAAACCGTGGATTCCGCATGGAACGAAGAAAAAACACCTACGGAAAACTTCGAAGAACTTGCAAAGAAACTCTACCCTTCGAGCAAGCCAAAACAGAAGTTCGCGGTGTCCATTCTGGATGAAACATTCGGCAGTGGTGATGCGCGCACCAAAAACTTCCAGGAACTTTCCGACAAAGGAGCCAAGTTCGTCCGGATCGAAAATGGCGTGATGAAATTCTACAAATCCAAAGATTTCAAAAAAGAGAATGAGATTCCTCTTGCCACTACAGATGTCGTAATCAAAACCCCAGAAGTAAAAGAAGAAAAACCGGGCGCAAAACCTGATGAAGAAAAAAAGCCGGATGAAGGCGGCGCCAAGGCTCCAAAAGAGATGTCAACAGAACAGAAAGCAGCACTGGAACTTTTCAAGAAAATTTTCCCAAACGCCAAACCGGAACAGATCCGTATCAGCGGAACAGACACAGTTTCAGTGGGAAAAACCGCAACAATCGGTGACAGCTGGCCTTTGCCAACATTCTACCGTGAAAGCGGAAAAGCCGGTTTCATTAACGGACGCGATGACTTCCGTCAGGGAGACGTTGCCACCGCAGAAATTCTCCAGGGCTTTGTTATTGAAGCCCCAAACAAAGAAGGAACTCCGGCAAAATTTGTTCTCGCCAAAGTAACCGCCCCTTATATTATTGGAGGAACCCGTGAATTTAATGCCTGGGTCGACCTGGCAAGCCTGAGATCAGGCCGTGAACGTTTCCGCACGGAAACCGCCTGGTCAAAAGCAAAAGAGACTGATGAACAGCTCGGTGAAAAAGAGTTTGATGTCCGTTATAAAACGGAGCTCTATCATGGCAACCTCAACTCCGTCAACGGAGGTGTCATTATCCGGAATATTGAAGCAGGAGACAAAGTAAAAACCATTGATGGAAGAAAAACCATCAAAGTCGGCGATGAAGAGTACGTTGCCGTCTTCTACACCAAGAAAGGTGCAACCGACAAAGGATGGATCAAACGCAGCGCCCTCATTGCACCAACAGCAGCTGAAGAAAAGAAGGCACCGGAAGTCGCTTATAAGGAGGAAAAAGATGAACGCGCCAATGCTGCCCTGGTTGCCAAATACTACAACCGCGAAACCGGGAAAATCCACTTTGTACGGCGATAAAGAAGGCAACCGATCACGATCAGCGGCCTTTTCCCAAACGCCAAAGCTGGAGATAAAATCCGCATCAAGCACAGCGCGGGTGGGGAAACCATGGACGCAACGTTCGATCCAAATAAAGAGTATACCAAGTTCATCAGTGGCAAAGCCGAAAAACGCAAAGGTACTTTTGCCTATAAAAATGGTGCCCGTGTAGAAATCTGGGACGGGGACATTATCCTCCCGGCCTGGGAAGAAGAAAAGCTGGTTACAGGACCGTGCCTTCCTCAGAAAGATCTACCTCAAGGAAGGAGACACCTATGAAGCTGTGGCAGAAAAAGCCATGAAAATGGACGCCATTGCAAAAGCTTTTGAAGGAACACGACTTTCAGCACCTGAACAGGTGGCAGCTTACGTAAAACTCCTCAAGCAATACCAGCAGGGCAATACGCTCTTCCTGGTTGTTCCAACACCTCTTGAAGCCGGCATTCCTTCCGCAGCCCGGCTCGCGGAAGAAAGATTCAGCAAACGGGCAACGGACTACTCAGAAAAGTTCAGAAAAAATCGTGAAGGTGCAGAAAAAGCTCTCCGCAGCGATCTGGACAGATATATGACTGAAAAAGTTCAGCTTCGCCCAAGTCTGCTTGAGATCATTAATGATGATGAAGCATTCCGCCGTGCCTGGAACGGCGACATCAATAAAGAGATGACTGGACTGAACAAGCTCATCAGCGTACTCAAACACCCACTGTTTGCAGAAGCAGGCATCACGGAAGGAAACGCCCGTGAAAAAATCCGCGACCTGATTCAGGAATACAGCAACAAAGAAGTAGACTTTGAAGACGTCGTCAATTTTCTGGGAATTTATCGCAAACTCGATCCACTTGGTGGACCAGACCAGAAAGCTTCTTACAGTGATTTCAAGAAAGATCTGGAAGAACAGACCAAAATCATGAAAGAAAATGAGCCTGGATTCAAGGCTTTCGAGGCAAGAAAAACCGAAGGTATTTTAAAACAGGCCGAAATCGTTGAAAAAGGCTGTCATGGAGAAAAGAAAACTTGCCCAGGCGCAGGGATACAAAGATCCAATGGCGCTCGTAACACCTGAACAGCAGGCGGCATTCTGGAAAGCAGCCCGCGCGCTTTCAGACCTGCGAACAAGCGATCCCGATTATGATGCATGGGACAAATACCGTCTGGCATCATCAAAAGTCGGTTACCTCAACTACGTTCTTTACGAAGGTGCCCAGCTGCTGGAGGCCATCGGCCAGCTCGATATCAAAGAGTTCAAGGCTGACACCCAGGGAATGGCTGTTGAAGCGGCAAACATGAAACCAGAAGCCAAAAAATGTGTCGCGGCCATGGAAGACGTCTTTAGGGATACCGAATCAAACGACTGGCAGAAAGCCCACCCAGATGCCCGCAAATTCTCGTGGGAAGATGTTGTGGCCGGAACAGAACAGAACAAAGATGAAGTCACCACTTTTAACCAGTATTTTGACCCATACGCACCGGTCGTTCGCATTCGCAGCAGACTGAACAAATATAGCGACGATAAAGGAAATCTGGATGGTGTGGAACGCATCAGTGAAACTGAAACAGTGAATGAGTTTAACCGTTTGATGCAAAAAGCCCTCAAGCGTCTGATTGCCTGGAAGAATAATCCTGCCGCCGTTGTAGAGTTCTTAAACAGGTACGGTGCAGCGGTCACTCTGCCAGAAAAAACTAGCGGTGAATCCGATGAAGCCTATGCAGCACGTGTAACTCCACTCCTTACTGAAGCGAACGAGAAAGCGTTCAAAATTTTGAAAATAAAAAACCTCGAGGACCTTGTTCATGTTCCAAACGACGACATGAAACCTTACAGGATGGTTCAAGACCGAAAAGAACTCATCAAAATGGGATACTATTTTGATTCCCGTGATGAGGAAAAAGGAGTAACCGAAGGTAAGGAAGGTGAAGCCCAGCTTTCCATGAACCCGATGATCCGCAAAGCTCAGGAAGCGGCTATCCAGCAGGGATATCCAAAAGAGAATATCAAGAAAGTTGAAAGTATTTTCCTTGGTGGTATCGCCATCAAGGTTGATACAACCAAACCACTCAGCCAGGCATTTGGTGCCGGACTTGGTACCGGTATTGACCTGGGTGACGGCTTTACCCTCATGGTGGGTATCGGTGTGGACAGCAGTGGCGCCGGGAAAGACGGAACCAAACCACAACCGGTGCTTGGAATAGCCATCCGTAAAGGCTGGAAACTCGGTGAGGAAAAACGGACCGAAATTGGTGTCACCGGCGGTGTAGGCTTTGGTCTGACCGGACCAAGCATCGGCGGAGGCATTGACGTCAGCTGGCCAATTTCCGACGCATGGGATATGAAAGCTTTTGCCGGCGGAAGCGTTGGCTTGCTGGTAAGCACCATCGGCGGAGGAATCGGTTTTGGAAAGAACTACGAAGCCGCACAGGCAAACCTTGAAAAAGAGATCGGAGGATTTGATCCAAAAGCCATCGACGCCGAAAAAGATCCAGAAAAGAAGTACATGATGATCATCAACAATCCGGTCATCGGTCCTTTCTACCGTTCTGCGGCAGAATCATTTAAGAGCGACAAAGACCGTCAGCAGGTGGTACTCGACCTCTACGAAGCGCATCGCGCCAGTGTATCCGGCAAAGCTGCCGAACAGAACTCCGCACCATTTATTTCCGGATTCGGTATCGCCGCCGGTGTTGTGAACATTGCAGGAGTAGGACTCGTTCCTTATGTTGGACCTTACCTCACCTTTACCGTTGATAAAACCGTTTACGTTTACCGCCGCCAGTCAGCATCTTCCAAGGAAATGGATAAAGTTTCCGATGCCGAAGCAAACCGTCTGGTGATGGAAGATGTCCAAAAACGTTATCCGGGTGGCAATGTCGTCATGAAAGAGACCAAGGCCGGAGAAAGCGGTGATGTCATCGTCGACGCACGCGGTGAAATCGCTGTCCGCAGAAACAAATACAACGTTGATCTTTCACCATTCAAGGACTCACCAAGTATTGATAAATATAACGAAGCGCTCAAACCTTACGACATGAAACTGGTTCCTGACGCTTCAGGACTCCTGGAACTCCAGGTCTTTGGAGCACTGGGAAATCTGGAAATCTATATGGATCCGGGCATGGAACGCAAAGGTCTCATTATGAAGGACGGTAAAGTGTTCCTGGCTCCAGGTGCAAAACCTGAACTCTTTATTACCCGTGAAGAGTTCTTCACACCATTCCCAAAGAAAGGATACTACCAGAACACGGTCATCTGTATCACAGATACGCCAAAGCGCAGCCGCAGCCAAATCGCGGAAGAAGTCACCCAGAGCGGTTCCTACCTCTATCGCAAAGCCGGCAAACAGTGGGAAATTATTTCCGCTCCAAATTCTGGAAACGGTAACGTAATGGACGCAGCAGCTTACGAAAAATTCAAGGCGAACTTTGACACCTACAGCGAAAAAGTTGAAGGGTTTGATGAGTCGAAATGGAAAGAGTATGAAGCAAAAATTAATGGTTTACCGTTCGTCAAAGATCCAGAACCTGATCTTACTCCGGAAAAACGGACCGAACTCAAAAAATTCAGCAAGAGTTTCTTCACCAGAAATCTGGCACAATATCGTGACCTTACAACAGTCAAACCGAGTGACACTGAAGAAATGGTGAACGAAAAACGCCGGAAACTGGCCGCTCTCATTCAGAGCGACGCGAAAAAAGAACCTTCAAAAGGTGGCCTTGGGGCAGAACTCTCTGATCTTCAGATGAACTTTGTGATGTCCGAACTTATGGATGTGAGCTTCAGCGAACTTGAAAAAGCCGGCGATAAACGTGCCCGCTTTGAAGCCAACCTGGAATGGTCAAAGAAGGCAGTACTGTTGCCATTCTTCCGCAAAAAAGTTGATGAACTCAACAAGCGCGGGATTGAAATCAAGAGTACGCCAGAACAGCTGGTTGACCTTCTGGTCAAACGCTTACTGGCAAACGTAAAAGATGAAGATCTAGGCAAACCTGGCCAGCAGCTGGGACCAAACTGGGTATTCAGCTCAGTGGCCGGTGCCGTAGGAACAGGTCTCCGTGGTGTACCGGGATATATTTCCCAGGATAAGTACGGTGTCCTTGGTCTCCATGAAGAAGATCTGGCAAAACCTGGACTGGAAGGCGATCTGGCAAAAGTCATTCTTGAACTGGAAAGCCCACTCGACCTCAACAGCGACAAAGCCATGATGGAGTCTCCTCTTGCCAAAAAACTGATCGCCATGCCGGGCATGTGGTTTGTTCTTGGCGACGCCAAGGCCAACCAGGCCGTAGATGGCATGCAGAAAGCCCTCAAGGGTGAAAAAGTCGAAGGCAATCCGGGATACGAAGAGTTCAAAAAAATTCTTATCGGTATCCGCGACACCCAGTTACGTGGAGGCAATGCCTTCATTTACATGGCAGAGAACGGAAACGTCTTTGAATTCAGACTCAAGACCACCGTTGCCGATGCCGCTCATGCACGTTGCGGAAACGCATCGTTCGGTGTCAAGGAAGACATTCAGATTTTTGCAAGAATCAAGCGTGAAACAGGCATGGTGGTCGCAGGAGGCAAAGAGTCCACCGCAACCGTCTCACCAGAAGTTGCGGCAAGATTCATCAGCTTCGGTTTGGCCGGAGTTGTCACCATCGATACCCGCAAAAAAGATGACACCCCTCCTCCAGGTAAACCACCAGGCGATGACGACACAACCGTAGTTGATGCCGGTGGTGGTAAAGAAGGTGGCGGTAGTGGTACAGGCCATGGCAGCACCGGAGGCGCCAATGGCGGTCCAGTTGCCCCACCAGATGACGGACAACAACCAGGCGGTGGCACCCCTCCTCCAACATTCTAAAAATAATACATTAACGACTCATCACTATGAACACAACTCACCATCATCACGAGAAGAAAAAGTCATCCCTGCTGATTGTCATTCTGGTTCTTGCTGCACTCGCAGTCGGGGTTGTGGTCATGAATCTCCAACCAACAGCGGGCGATACCCCGGCAAAAGCAGGTACCGGCAATGCTCAGACCAGCACAGGTGGACGCGACGGTGGTCCGGTCCCCTCTCAAGAAGTTTATTAATAAATAAAAATTAATACCAAAATCTATGGCATATCATAAGCAGAAAACCAGTGCGATTCTGGCTGGTACCATGCTCATTCTGAGTCAGGTACTGGCAACAGTCCCCATGGTCAGTGCCCAAAGCACCGCCAACGCCACCACAAAATGTGACGAAGGTGTCCATCCGTTCGATCCGACAAAAACGGAACTGACCGGAAGCACCGCCGACTCCCTGGCCATCAACTTCCCGGGGGAAAGTCACTGTAACAGCAGTCTAACCGGCTCAATGCCATGGAATCAACATGAGGACCCGGATCCGGCAACGCACAATCCAAAATCCACAAGCTATACTGTGCCAAAAGCTCTCCATGAGCATCACTACATCAACGAATCCGTTTCCAGTGATGGTTACTACAAGCGCGCATGGATGAGAACCTTCAAGATCAATCTTCAGAGCGATCTGAAATCGGTCAAGGTTGCCCACTCACTCAAATGTCCAATCCCGGATGATGGGGCCCATTTTGACAGTAATTTTGCAAACTGTGACGCCGGATCCCTGCCATTCCACTACGAAAACCCAAAAGTTTTTGGAGGAACGAGCCTCGATTACGATGGCACAAGTTTGGTCTATACCTTTGGTCTTCACCAGCCGGTCAATGATGGTGGAACATGGTATGTCAAACCACTGATCCCCGGAAAAAATGACAGCGGAGAAATGCCTGGTTCAAGCGGAAGCTGGACCTCCAGAGCTTTCGGCATGGCGATCGATTTTGAAACCAAAAACATGAGCCCGGACACCGCCTGGTCCGGCACAAGTACCTCACAGGCAGAAGTGATTCACACCGCCATTCCAAAGTCAGCGTTCAATGCTGTTCCAGGTGGACTGGCAAGTACAGAAGCCAACAAAGGCAAATATCATGCCTGTACTGAAGGAGGCGTCTGGAACGCCTCAAACTCCTGGTGCGCCGTTGGCGGATACCAGTGGGCCAACGTTGCAACAGTAGCAACCGTCTGGAAACCGGCGGCCGTTCCACCTCCACCAGAATGTACCGGACTCACCGTTAATCCATCAGCACTCAACCCATCCGGATCAACAGCCATGACCGCCAAAGTTACCATCAGTGATGGCAGCGTTCATACAGCAACCATTAAATGGGCGCCGGTTGGTGGAACCATGAGCGCTGGCAACACCCAGACCGGATCATCTGCCAGCACATTTAACAATACCTTTAATCTCACGGATCCAAGTGGAACCGTTGAAGTCTGGGTCGACAGTCTGGTTGGAGCAACCAACACCCCGGCATGTTCCGCGCATAAACAGGTCAAGACTCCTCCATCACCACCGACCTGTACCAATCTTACCGTTACACCAGCAACCCTCAATGCATCAGGAACAACTCCAATGACCGCCAAGATCACCATCAGTGATGGCAGTGTCCACACTGCAACCGTAAAATGGGCTCCAAGTGGCGGTATCATGAGCGCTGGAACAACCCAGACCGGCTCAACAGCGAGCAACTTTAACAACACGTTCACGCTGGTTGGATCCAGCGGTAGTGTTGATGTCTGGGTCGACAGTTTGGTTGGCGCATTGAACTCGCCTGCATGTTCCAATCATAAGAGTGTCAAAACACCTCCACGGCCATATTGTAAGGAGATCGTTCCAAACAAACTCACGCTCTCCAACACCGGCAGTGACACCTGGAGCGCAAAAGTGAACTACAGTGACGGCATTGACCGCTCAACTGAAGTAACCTGGACTCCGGTAAACCTGACCCTGACTCCGGCAACCAATCCGGAAAACCATTCAAGCGCAACCAACTTTGTCAAAATCACCAACCCAATCACTTCCGGCAGCCCGGTATCTTTGAATGCAAAGGTCACAGGCGTTCCTGCAGACGTTGATAACTCGCCTGCATGTTCCGCCGGTGTTACAGCAAGCTCCGGGGGCGACAATCTCTGCCAGAATCTGAACAATTCAGGCTACACCGGCACAACGGTAGCCGGCGGAACCTCGGTTCTTTTGGCACCAAACCCAACCAATACCGCAGCACCACACCCTGCCCAGGTAACCTGGACGGAAAGCGGGGCAGGTGTTCTGATCAGAAATCCTGCATCACCATTCCCGTTCAATCTTGATGCCAACTGTCCAGCGGTCATCAACGATACAACCGTAAGCCTGCCACGCGGATGCCAGTACTTCTATTCAACCCCATCCACAGTTGGAGCAAGCGGTTCCGTAACCATTACCGCAAATCCAAACAACGGTAACGTAGCAGCTTGTACCCAGACAACCAGCTTCAACAATCCTCCGGACAACAACAACTTCTGTACCGGACTGAACTGGACATCACAGCCAAACGGCCAGATCTGTGTCAGCCCAATTGGAACATTCAACGGACAGTACCAGTGGACCATCGGCAGCACAACCTTCACAAATGGAGCCTGCCAGAACGTTCCTCCAAACACCAGTGTCCATGTTGAAGGTATCGGTGCCCCACAATGTCAGGTGAATATTCCTCCACAAAGCAGCCCATGTAACTACATTACGCCAAGCTACAATAACGGTCAGCTGTGCGTGAACCCAAATCCAAGTTCCTATACCGGTCCATTTACCTGGAAGATCGGCAACGGCGTACCATTCACCAACGGGGTATGTCAGAACGTCGCCCCAAACACCCTGGTAACAGTAACCGGCCCAACTGCTGCCTGCAGCCTGAGCAACTACCTCACTCCTCCAAACCCTCCAAGATTTGTGAAAACTGTCCGTGCGGTCAATCCGCCGGAAAGCTCACAGGGAGAACGCGGTGGATCAGTAGCGTTGACCCTTGTCCCAAATATTGAAAACAAGGTTGTCCAGTACAAACTTGTGTTTACCCCAACATCTCCATTCACCACCGCCACCATCGTTGATGACATCAGCAAGGGCTACATCCAGGGCAAAACCAACACCGGATCCGACGGTGGAAGAATCGTCTACAACGACAACATGAGTGTATCAGTACCTCCATGTACCAACACCCTCAAAGCGGGATGTTACAGCGGTGATATCGGCAGTGCTGCCGGAATCACCCTCGTAAAGGTCAGCAATGAAGTAACCATCACCTACCTTGGTAAAGTTGTCGGAAGTAAACTGACAGAAGAAAACTGCCAGGACAACAACAGCATGATCTGTCAGGAAAAATATCCAAACAACGCCCGTGTTGATTTCCAGGTCTACGACTCCCCTGCCGAAGATGCCCACCTGATTCTCACCGGAGCTCCATTGAACGCCAACGCACTTGTTCAAAGCTTCTGCCAGTACATCCTGACCCGTGCAGCCGGAGATATCTATCTGGAAACAGACCTGAACTTTGGCAAAGATATCTACCTCTGTTCTGAATACAAGAGCAGCACCGGGCTCATTGTTACCCCAGGACCTCCAGCACCTCCACAGGCACCAAGCACCGGTCCAAGCACCACCGTACCAATCGGTCATGAAGTGTGCAGCCAGGGATTAACGCTTAGTCAAAATGGACAAAACACGAAACTCTACGGAGACAATGCCGCATCACAAAAACTCTCAAGCCAGATCTGTGAAGTCAAACTCCGCCCGGGTGAAAGCTGGAGCAAGAGTACCATCACCTCAACCATCAAAGAAAATAAAACCCGTGTCTCCCGTTGGGAACCAAACCTCAACGCTTACGGCAGCACAATTACATCCTTTGATGACGCAAGCCTCCCGGCAAGCAGCACCGGTGTTTACCACAAGAGCAACGGCAGTCTGACTTTAGGCACCGGCTCAGACATCCTGCTCAACGACGGCCAGGGCGCAAAAACCTTCATCGTGGAAAACGGCGACCTCATCATTAAGAACAACATCCGTTACGGTGAATGTGCCCAGCCGGTCTGTACCGTCCGTGACACAGCTTCCCTTGCCTTCATTGTTCTGAACGGAAACGTCTATATTGATCCATCAGTCACCGAAGTATCAGGCGTATTCTTTGTCCAGCAGGGCGACAACGCAGAAAGTGGAAGAATCAAAGCTCTTGGCTCCGGAGACGCCTTCACCAAAGTCACCATCTACGGCTCAGTCTATGGAGACATTCAGGATCTCTTCACTCACCGCAAGTTTGCCGGTGATCCTGCAGCCAACGAAGGCTCGGTGGTTATCCGCTTCGATGAACGCATTATCTTAAACACTCCTCCGGGCCTCAAAGACATCCTCCAGCTGAGCCAGAACGAAGTGGCAAGATAATACAAAAACTCCTCAAGTAGCAACTGAAAAACCCTCGCCTCGGCGGGGGTTTTTTGTTACATTGAGGTCCCATTTGGGGAAATTATCCTCCGACTCACATGGTGAAAGCCAACATCCACCTTTTTTACGGCGAAGACACCTACTCAGCCTGGCAGAAAAGCCAGTACTGGAAACGTGAATTCGAAAAAAAATACGGGGAGTTTAACGCCATAACCCTGGAGGGAGCCGCACTCACGGCCGCCGATTTCCGGGAAACCGTCGACAGCGTCCCTTTTCTGGGTGAAAAAAAATTCATTCTCATCCGCGATTTCCTGCGTGATGGCAAAGATGATGACCAGAAAACTGTTGCTGAAAAACTGGAAAACATCCCTGATTTCAGCTTTGTACTTTTTCTGGAGCAGGAAAAACCTGACGCAAGAACCTCTCTTTTTAAAACATTAAAGAAGATGGCAAAGGTTGAAGAGTTTCAGCCTATTCTCGGTCCACAGCTGGCCGGATGGATCCAGGAGCAGGTTCAGGAACGCGGTGGAAAAATCGGACGAAGTGAAGCAGCCCAGCTGGCTGAAACAGTTGGCCCAAACCTATGGCAGATGAGTCAGGAAATTGAAAAGCTTCTCACGTACGCCAACGGAAGCCCTATTCCATCTGAAGCCATTGAAAACATGGCCAGCCCCAACGTCAGCAGCTCCATCTTCAAACTCACAGACTATCTTGGACAAAAAAATGCCAAATCTGCCGTGAAAACGTTCGACATACTTCTGGAAAGCGGCGAAGACATTGTGAAAAGCATGTTCATGATTGTGCGGCATTTCCGGATTCTTATCCAGGTCAAATCCTGCACAGAACAGCGGATGGAAAAAACTGCCATCACCCAAAAACTCAAAGAGCACCCTTTTGTCATCAGTACAGCCCTGGGCCAAAGCAAAAACTTCAGCAGTGAGCTGTTAGCTTCAGTCTACCGCAAACTCCTCCAGATCGACACAAACATGAAGAGCGGGAAAATTCATATGACCGCCGGAGATAACACCGAACTCCGCCTCGCCATTGAAAAACTCATCGTAGAAATCTGCCGGACCTAAAACCTAGAGTGCCGGTTTCATTGTGTGCCAATCCGTGGCCTGCTCATAGGCAGAAGCAACCTGAAGAATCTTATCTTCACTGAACTGCGGTCCAATAATCTGGAGACCAACCGGCAGTTTTTTGTCGGTAAACCCGCAGGGCAGACTCAATGCTGGAACACCGGCACAGTTCACCGGAATGGTAAACACATCAGCAAGGTACATCGCCAGTGGATCATCCTTCTTTTCACCAATGGTAAAAGCCGGGAATGGTGAAACCGGTGTCATGATGACATCAACATCCCTGAAAGCATCGTCAAAATCTTTACGGATAAGCGTACGAACCTTCTGGGCACGCACATAATAGGCGTCATAATAGCCCGCGCTCAAAACATACGTTCCAATCATAATACGGCGCTTGATCTCATCACCAAAACCCTCATTACGGGCCTGATAGTAATAGTCGATCATATCTTTGACCGGAGCCTTTGGTTTGGAACCAAAGCGGATGCCGTCAAAACGGGCCAGGTTAGCGGAAAGTTCAGCGGGCATGGCCACATAGTAAACCGCAACAGCGTAAGAAGTGTACGGAAGGCTGATCTCCTTGATGACAGCGCCCATTTTTTCGTATTCCTTGAGGGCTGCCCTGACAATTTTCTCCACTTCAGGATCAATCCCCTCACCAAAATACTCTTTGGGAACACCGATTTTTAATCCCTGGATGGATTGACCAAGTGCCTTCGAATAATCAGGTACCGCAACATTCGGAGTTGTAGCATCGCGAGGATCCTTTCCGGCAACATGCTGTAAAACTGTTGCAACATCCTGAACCGTTTTTCCAAAAGGACCAATGCTGTCCCACGATGAAGCCATAGCCGTAACGCCACTGCGGGAAACACGGCCGTAGGTAACTTTCAGTCCAACCACTCCACAGAGCGAAGCCGGCTGGCGAATAGATCCACCGGTGTCAGTTCCCAGAGCGTAGTAACTCATATCCGCTGCTACCGCAGCTGCCGACCCCCCAGAAGACCCGCCGGCAACCCGGGAAGGATCCCAGGGATTTTTGGTTGGACCATAACAGGAATGTTCGGTTGAACCACCGCAGGCAAACTCATCCATATTCTGCTTTCCCACCAGCACATATCCCGCATCCTTCAACTTTGTCACCACAGTGGCATCGTATGGGGGAACAAAATCTTTCAAAAAAGGTGAAGCACAGGTGGTCTTCACCCCCTGGGTGTTAAAAATATCCTTCAGGCCAACAGGAACACCAGTAAGAGGTGTCACATCTTTCCCGGATGCCAAACGCTCATCAGCAGCCTTGGCCATGGCAAGTGCACCGGTTTCATCCACCGTCACATAAACATTGAGTTTCTCATTCTGCGCCTTGATACGCTCAAGAAGATTTTTGGTAAGCTCAACAGAAGAAAAATTCTTGTTTTTCAAACCTTCAGAAACCTGGGAAAGCGTAAGTTGATGCATGAGAATTTAGATCGTAATAACGGATTTCACCTGAATCTGGTCATTTTGGACAGGAAGCTCGGTGCATTTCAGCAAGTCCTCACGATTCGAAAATCTTGCCTCAACATCTTCGCGCATGACATTTTCAAGACCCGTAACCTGGGAAGTCGGCTGAACATCTTTCACGTCAACTTCATCAAGCTTTTCAATATACTCCATAATACTGCTCAGCTGGGTTGAAAACCTGGCGACATCTTCATCTTTCAGTCCAAGTCTGGCCAGTTTGGCGATATGGAGAACCTGTTCAGGAGTAATCATGGAAAAAACTAAAAACAGCAAGAGTATAGTGGAAAAAGCAAAAAACCCGCAAGTGAAGAGTAGATATCCGGCAAAAAAGCAGCTTCCAAACAGAGCATCAAGCAGCTATAATACGACAGACATTTTGCATAAACCTTTGCCCGTGAAAACCGCAGAAAATCTCAAAAAAGTATCCCTCATTCTTTTCATCATTCTGGGGCTCACCCATATCCTTACCGGGTTCCTGATGACCAGTGCCATCGGACTCCCTTACACGCTCATCATCAACCACATTCTGGATATTCCCTTTGCCATGACTGCCCTTATTTACGGACTTTCAAGCATCAAGGCCGGACTCAAAAATGGGGGAAACAAAATCATCAGCATTTTGTTTATCATACTTGCCCTTCTCATTTTCGCAGGACTGCTCTATATTAATGTCTTCGTCCCCGACAAAATAACCGTTTAAACCCATGAACACCGGAGCAACCCCCAAAAAAGTCATGGCTTTTGGCACTTTTGACCTCTTCCATGCCGGCCATGAAAACTACCTGAAACAGGCAAAAGAACTGGGAGACCAGCTGATCGTGATTATTGCCCGTGATGAGACCGTCAAAAAAATCAAAGGGCATGAGCCTGCACAGAACGAGAATGAAAGACTGAAAAATGTCAGAATGTCAGGAATCGCCGACAAAGTCGTCCTTGGATACAAAGGCGACAAATACAAAGTACTCAAAAAATTCAGACCGGACGTCCTTGCACTTGGCTACGACCAGTTCGTCTTTACCCAGCGCCTGGAAAAAACGCTCATTGATCTCAAAATGAACGCCGATATTATCCGTCTGCAGCCGTATTTCCCTCAGATTTACAAATCCTCACTGCTCAGAAAAGGCCTCCAGCAGGAAAACGAACATGAACCTGTGCGCATAAAACCGCTTGAACCAAAAAGCAACGCCCTGTTTTAAAAAACACCGCTCCAATCTATGGCTCAAACAAAACTCAAACCGCAGGACTTCAACAGTAATATCTTTGTCGCTTTTCTGCGCAGCCTTCACCTGGGAGTGACCAATTTCTGGAGAAATAAATTCCTGTCCCTCGCCACCATCGGCGTCATGGCGGTGATCCTTTTCATCTTCAACACCATCCTGGCCGTGCATTTTATCGGGAATCAGGCGTTAAAAGCCCTCAGTGAACGTGTGGACATCGTCATTTATCTTCGGGACGACATCCAGTTTTATGACGCCCAAAGTCTGGTGAAATCCCTACAAAAAATTTCCGGAGTAAAAACCGTAAAGTTCACATCAAAAGAAGAAGCCCTGGATATTGTTGCCAAAACCCACCCAAAAACCGCGGAATTTCTCAAAAAATTCAATCTGGCCAATCCTCTGCCTCCAAGCATCAGCATCATCACCAACCGCCCGGAAGACTACAAAACGGTAGAAAATTTCCTGGCCCAGGGTGAGTACAAAGCGCTCATGCAAAACTACGTTGCCGAAGGCGGCAGTAACGACAGCGTCATCCTTTCAAACGTAGCCAAAAATCTTTTGAACATCAGCCAGTTTATCCGCCAGGTCATTTTCTGGCTGGTCCTGGTTTTTGTGCTGGGAGGAACACTGGTGATCGTCAACGCCATTCAGCTCACCATCTATACCCGCAGACACGAAATTGCCATCATGAGACTGGTTGGAGCCACACCGGCATTCATCCGCATGCCCTATGTTTTTGAGGGCATCCTCTACGGAACCTGTTCCGTCCTGGCGAGTTTTCTGTTCCTGTTCATTCTGGTAAAAACCATGCAGATCGATGATGCCGCCATGTGGAACTATTCCAACGGACTGGAGCTCCAGAAAGTTTTTATCGCAGAAATTATCGTAACGATGGTGCTGGGAATCATGAGCAGTTTTGCCGCAGTTGAACAGCACATTCACAAAACAACCCATGGCTGAAGAACGAACGATAACGACGGAAGGCATCATTTTGAAAAAACATCCCGTTGGAGAAAACGATTTTATCGTGACTCTCTATTCACCGGTCCTTGGAAAGGTTCAGGCCGCCGCAAAAGGTGCACGCAAGATCAACGGATCACTCTCCGGGCACATTGAAAGCCTGAATCTTTGCCTTTTTCAGCTCTACAAAAGCCCCGCCAGGCACACGATTACCCAATGCCAGGTCAAAGAGAATTTCCGGAGAATAAGAGACGATTTTGACCGGACCATCACCGCCGGAATGATCATCGAAATTTTCCACAAAAGCACCATGAGCAGCGAACATGCACAGGAACTCTTTCAGCTCCTGGCGGAAAGTCTCCACAAACTCAACAACTCCCAGCAGCATTTTCTGACGGTGGAGAGCTTCAAACTCAACCTCCTCAACCGGATCGGCGTTCTTCCAAACCTGGAGCAGTGCGCATCCTGCCATAACCGCTGGCAAAACACCGACAGCATCTGGCTTGAAACCAACGGACACCTTCAATGTCATCCCTGCAAAGAACAGCATCATCACGGGGAAAAAACGCCGGGAACCATGAAACAGATTGAGTTCAGCATCATGAAACTCATCCACTACCTCAGCAGGCCAATGAAAGACCAGACACTACAGATTACGCTCAGGGAAGAACAAAAAGAGCAGCTCAGGCATATAACCGGTTTTTTCCTGCAGCATTTCCTGGACCGGGAGATCCTCAGTGAAAAAATATTCCAGAATTTTTAGAAACCTTCCTTTTCCTCTTCCGGACGGTTCACTTCAAGAACATTACGGACCTGACGGAGCCTTTTCAGAATCCGCTGATACTGTTCATCATCAACAACTTCCAAAACCATGTGCCGGTGAATAAGGTTATCCCGGCGCTCTTTCAGCGTAAAATCAACAATATTCACGTTAAAACTCGCGATGGTCGAAGCAATATCACGAATAAGGCCAACGCGGTCAATGGCCTTGAGATTAATGGTTACCGGCATAAGCCGCTGCTTGTGAATCTGGAATCCCCAGCTGGACTCAAGGAGCCTTTCCGGATTCCCACGAGTCAAAGCCTTACAGTTCTCCAGGTGGATACGTACCGCATTACCCCGGGTAACATAGCCAACAATCGGATCGCCCGGCTGGGGTTTACAGCATGAAGAAATTTTATAAGGAACATTGGACTCCCCTGCAATCAGGATTTCATCCTCTTTCCGCTCCGTATACCCGGAACTCTTTTTAACAATACCGGTTTCAACCACTCGTTTTTTCTTGTTCCTCTCGGGCAAAGCAAAAACTTTCTTGAGGACCATCGAAACATTCATGGCCCCATTGCCAATGTCTTCAACCAGAGACTGCCGCTCTTTCAGGGAGAGTTTCTGGGATCCGTACTTTCTAAAAATACTGAGATTGTCATCAAGCTGGGAATGCCCCATGCTCGTCAGATATTTGTTCACCATCTCTTTGCCCTCCTTAAAGCTCTGCTCGTTATCCAGACCCTTAAAATAACTCTTGATCTTTGCCTTGGCATGGGAAGATTTCACAAAAGAAAGCCAGTGAGGTTTTGGATCAGGCTCATTTTTTACGAGAATCTCAACACGATCGCCATTTTTCAACTGATAATCCAGCGGAACGATCGAACTGTTCACTTTGGCCCCATGACAGCGATGTCCCAGATCCGTATGCACCGCATAGGCAAAATCTACGGGAGTCGCTCCAGAAGGCAAATCTTTCACTTCTCCATCCGGAGTAAAAACAAAAATATGATCACTGAAGATGTCCAGCTTCATCTTGCCGGGAACTTCCTTTCCCTTGGCAAGCTCAGACTGCAGACTTACAAGCCCATCAAGCCACTCCTGATGGCGTTTGGTCCTCATCTCATTCATCTCAGAAGAGTGCCCTCTTCGATCAAGCCGGCTCGAAACCCCTTTGGTATCCTCGTAAAGCCAATGGGCAGCAAAACCAAACTCAGCCTGCTGATGCATGGCTTCCGAACGGATCTGGATCTCAAAAGGATGGTCATAATTCACTTCACCTTCTCCAACGATCGTCGTATGGAGACTTCGATACCCGTTCTTTTTGGGAACGGCAATGTAGTCCTTAAAACGGTCAGAAAGCGGAGTCCAGTGGCTATGAATAAGCCCAAGAAGCGTATAAAGTTTCTCGGTGTTTTCCAGGCCATTTCGATGCATCTTGGTCGGCAGGATAATTCTAAAAGCGAAAACATCATAAATCTCATTGAGCGACCCCTTACTTTTTCGCTTCATTTTACGATAAACACTATAAATATTCTTCATACGACCCTCAACACGACCCTTCATGCCCTGATCATCCAAAAAATCCCCGAGCTTTTTTTTAATCTTCTCGAGGAATTTTTCCTGACGGTGAATATATTCCTCAAGCTGGGAGCGTAAATCCTCGTATTTATCAGGATAAAGATACCTGAACGCAAGATCTTCAAGCTGGCACTTCACCGCATAAATCCCCAGGCGCGAAGCAATCGGGGCATAGACATCAAGCATCTCACGGGCAACCTCTTTGCGGCGGAGCAGCGGAACATAATGCAAAGACTCAACATCATGGAGCAGGTCGGCCAGACGGATAAGAACAAGCCTGAGATCTTTCGCCAATGAAAGAAGCATTCTGCGGAAAGACTCAAGATCGCTTTTTCCACCTTTCAGATGAATGCTCTGCAGCTTATCCATGCCCGCTATCAACGAAGACACATCATCCCCAAACAGGTCACGGATCTCATCTGGGTTATAGGTCGATGTCTTGCAGACATCGTGCATAAGCGCAGCCAGAATACTGTTTTCATCAGGCTTAAAAGCCAGCAGGTTATCAGTAACCATCAACGCATGAATCAGGAGCGGATCGCCCGAATCCCGGTACATTCCGCGCAAATGGTTTTTCGCATAATCAAAAGCCCTGCGAACCCGGTCGACATCAATATCGGGACTGTACGCCTGGGTTTTCTCAATGATGTGGTCGATCGTAACCATAAGAATTCGTCAGGGATGAGCAATACTAACATCCAAACGAAAAAATGGCAACTTTTTCTTTAGTAAATGAGGTTTTTTGACCTTTATGGAGTCTCTTTGATGATGATATCCAGATTGGCCCCCGGAATATCAACAACCCGGATCCCCTGGGCCAATGCCTCATGGTTCTTTTCGATCGCCTTAATCCGGATCTCAATTTTCTTCATGGAAGACTCATAATATCCCGCAAGCTTCTGAAGTGCGGCAACTCTGGCCTTCAGTGCCGTCTGCTTCTGGGAAACATCAACAAAGCTCTTGAGCAGAAAATCCGCTTTCTCTCCGGCAAGCCCCTGAAGAGCGGCAAAGAAATCCGTTTCAAAACGGGTCCTTTCTGGATTGAGACTTTCGTAGGAAGCCTTGGTGTCATCAATAAGAACGTTAATTTCCTGGAAATATTTATTGCTCTTCTCAAGAACCGCTTTGAGCTGGGCCAGATACTTATCAAGAACTTCTGTCCGGTTTGTTGTAGCATCGAGCATGGAATAAACATCAACATCATAGGCACTCACCAGTTCACGGAGATTTTTCACGTATTCAATAAAAAGGTTCGTCTCTGCAACAAGGTCGGCCCCGGTCCCATAAATATAGGCCGCTGACACACCGGTTTCGCCTTCAATTCTCGGCTCCGCCAGATGACCAAAATAGTAAGCATTATACAGCTGGGAGGCCAAAAGATCCTGATTCGCCCCACGGTTGTCACCAAAAAGCAGCGCCGTGGTAATCCCCCATTCTCTCAAAAGTTTTTCATCGATATTGACGGCAACGGGCGGCGGCGCTTTAAACCAGCCTGTCACCGTTTCATAAACTTTCTCGTGAACTTTCAGAAGGTATCCGGCATACAAACCGCCGCCTAAAACAACCATGAGAAGGAAAAGTCCAAGTTTCTGGAAACTGAATTTCAGTTTGAGTCCATGCAAAGCCTCGCCAAGTTTTTTCAAAACCCCGGCAGAAAATGCACCAGCACCCTGCAAAAATGAGGTACGAACATGAAGTCCCTCCGATTCCGGCAAACTTTCTTTGGAAGATTCATGCTTCTCATGATGTTTTTCCTGACCCGAAGGTTTTTTCTCAGCTTTTACCGGTTCAGGCTGAACCTCCTGAGGTTTATCCTCAATATTTTCATGAACATCATCATGTGGAGGATAAGGAAAAATCGATGATGGCTCATGAACATCATCCTCTTTGATCACCTGTTCCATTCCAACACTCGGACGGTGTTCATCACGATCTGAATGAATGACAATATCTTCATCCTGGTGAGCATCTTCGGGAGGCTGAATTTCAGGTGGTTTCGAGGAATCAAGCGGCTGAACCGGCTCTGAAGGCATCGCCGCAAGCTCAGATTCTTCCTGATGTTGAGATGGAGCTGGGGCAAGTTCAGGTGCAGGTGCTGATTCGGGTTCTGACTGGGATAAAGAGATCTCAGGTTCTTTGGGCTCAGAAATATCCTGTACCGGTTGTGCAGCAGGCTCAGACGTTACCGGCGAAACTTCCACAGGAGGTTCAACTCCGGGTTCATCATCGCCCAGCTGATCATTCGGAGCTGCACCACTGACGCCAGAATCCTCTGGGGTTTCAGGTTCAAAAATCTGGATATCCTCCGGATTCAACCCTTCGTCCTCTTCAGTGATATGATCATCCGATCTCCCCGGCTCTCCTACCGGTTGAGGAGATTCAGGCTGCTGTTGTTCAGGCTGTTGGAGCAGCGGACCGGCAAAACTGTGGGTTTTTTGCCCGAGCGGATGTTCAGATTCAACAGGCTGCTTTTCAGTTTTTTCAGTTTTGGGAACATGCGGCTCATGAGCCTTTGAACGCGGCGTATGTTCATCTGACCGCTGGGGTCCATGCCTTTCCTCCTTCGGTAGTTGAGCAGGAAGTTTCTGAACAATTTCGGGCGTTGGAACTGGAGCAATTTTTTTCATTTTCGGCGTTGGTGAAACCTCCGCAGGCACCGAAGCCTCAGCTTTGGGAAGCTTCTCTCCCCCACCAGCAAGCGTTTCACGTTCAAGACGTTTGAGCTGGGCTTTTTTACGACGACGGCGCCGTCTACGCTCCCGTTCTTTGGCAGCACGTTCAGCTTTTTTCTGATCCGCAGCTCCATTTTGGGCATCGAGCGGCTTATCGGTTTTCTGCTGCTGCCCCTGATTGTTGGTATTGTCTCCGTCCGCCATATCAAAAACTCATATAATCCTTATATTGTAGCACAAAAAGCCCCGTTTGAAAACGGGGCTTTTGAAGGAAAATCTAGGGGGAAAAGGAAGAGACTAGCTGAGGGTAATTGCAGAACCTCCGCCAACGCCTACAGCCGCACCGGTCAATCCAAGACCTGCAATAACCGCTGTAAGTGCAATAAAGACAACAATGGTAACGATAATGGTCAAAACGGCATTCGTTGAATTGAGCTTATGAACATTGGTCAAAGCCTGATAATTCACAACCAGTACCCAGATAGAAGCAATCGTGCTCAAAATTGGAAGGACGGTCAGGAAACCTACAATGTTGATGAGTGATGCATATCCCATAACGCGGAAATACTGTGGGAATTTCCCCTGGCCATGGAACATTTTCTCAGCAACCATATTAGTGATGTAGAAAACGAGCGCGCCCATAACAACGGCAAGCACAGCGCCGATCAAAGCATTCACAATTGGAGTGCGAACAGTAACACCAAAGAAAGTGTAACCAAGAATAGCACCACCAAGCGGAGCACCAAGAGCACCAACGGCAAGGTACACAAGCGCAAGGCTGATACCTTCAGCATCACGATGAGCAACCTTTTCCATCGCAGCTTTGTTCATTTTCAGAATTTCAATAATATCGCCAAAACCACCTTTGAGGCTGTCCGGGCTAACATTCTTAAAATCGACCTTTGGAATTTCAGGCATAGAGTTATGAGGTTTAGGTTCTGAATGATGTTCAGGTGAATGATGTGTTTGATGCTCTTCCATCATGGAAAATAAAATTAATGGGTAAAACATGCCCCATTGTAAAAGAATCCACCCCGGATTGCAACAAAGCTCACGCAAAAAAACATCACGGTTTAGCCAAAACATAAAAGTGACAATTTATCAAACCAAAGTTACGGTAAAATATTCCGCATCAGCCCAATCTTCGCTACAATTTTTCCCCGGTACCCTTCCCTCAAAGAAAAGGTATCCCATTCAAGAAAAAATCTATTTTTTAATTCTTAATTTTTTTCTATGCAAGTCCCAGTCATGGCGATAGGCATAAGCATTCTCGCGCTGCTTTATGCCGTTATCCTCATTGCAACAATCCTGAAGCGCTCCACCGGTTCGGAGAAAATGCGAGAGATTTCAAAATCCATTCAGGAAGGTGCAATGGCGTACCTCAATCGCCAATCTTTGACCATTACTATCATCGCAACCATCATTTTCATTGCGATGGCTTTTGTACTTCCAAAGGGACAGCATAACGACAATATTCTCACCGCCGTCGGTTTTGTGGTCGGTGCACTTTTCTCAGCACTTGCCGGTTATATTGGTATGAGCGTTTCCGTTCGTGCCAATGTCCGTACAGCTGAAGCCGCCAAAAACTCACTGCAGGATGCCCTGTCCGTTGCATTCCGTGGCGGAAGCGTCACCGGTCTTGCCGTTGTAGGTCTTGCACTGCTGGGTGTCAGCGGATTCTACTATGTATTCACCAACAACCTTGGTATTCCATTGAATGAAGCTCCAAAACTTCTCATCGGTTTCGGTTTTGGCGCATCACTCGTATCTCTTTTTGCCCGTATTGGCGGTGGTATTTTTACCAAGGCTGCCGATGTTGGGGCTGACATCGTGGGAAAAGTTGAAAAGAACATTCCAGAAGACGATCCAAGAAATCCGGCCGTTATTGCCGATAACGTCGGTGATAACGTTGGTGACTGTGCCGGCATGGGAGCTGACCTTTTTGAAACCTATGCAGTGACCCTTATTGCAGCCATGATCCTTGCTGCTTCAACACTCATGGATAAAATCGGTGCGAACGGCATTGAATATCCACTGGCATTGGGAGCTGTTGCTGTCGTCACCTCCATCGTGGGAACCTTCTTCGTCAAACTCGGCCGCAAAAAAAATATCATGGGGGCACTCTACAAAGGCATGATTGTCACCGGAATCCTTGCAGCCATTGGATTCTACTTTATTAACAACGCATTCATCGGGGACATCCAGATTTACTACGCAGGGCTTGTTGGTCTTGGTGTTACTTTCTTTATCACCATCATCACCGAATACTACACAGCAACCAACTACGCTCCCGTGAAAAAAATTGCCAAAGCCTCTGAAACTGGCGCCGGTACCAACATCATCACCGGACTTGCAGTAGGTCTTCAAAGCACAGCTGCTCCAGTCATTCTTGTTGTTGTTGCCATTTTCCTCGCCTACTACTTTGGTGAACATTCCGTACTCAACAATGGTGTTTATGGCATTGCCATTGCCGCTGTTGCCATGCTTTCCACAACAGGAATGGTCATTGCAACAGACTCCTATGGTCCAATCACCGATAACGCCGGAGGAATTGCCGAAATGTCCGGACTCCCAGAAAAAGTCCGCAAGAACACTGATGCTCTTGATGCTGTCGGCAACACCACAAAAGCAGTAACCAAAGGCTACGCAATTGCATCAGCCGCACTCGCTGCGCTCGTGCTCTTCCAGGCATACACCGAAGAACTTTCAGCACACGCCCCAACCATCAAATTCGTCTTCGACATTACCAACCCGGCAGTACTCATGGGTCTGTTCATTGGAGGCCTGCTTCCATTCCTCTTCGCTGCATCCTGCATGGAATCTGTCGGAAAAACAGCCTACAAGGTTGTTGAAGAGGTTCGCCGCCAGTTTAAGGAGATCAAAGGCATTATGACCGGCAAAGAAAAACCTGACTACGGTCGTTGTGTCGACATCGTAACCAAGGCCGCTCTCGCAGAAATGGTCTTCCCTGCCCTCATGGCCGTTGCAGCAACTCTGGCAACCGGTTTCCTCCTTGGGCCTCTGGCACTGGGTGGTTTACTGGGTGGTATCATTATTTCCGGCTTCCTCCTTGCTCTTCTGATGTGTACAGGTGGTGGAGCATGGGATAATGGCAAGAAATATATCGAATCAGGCCACTTTGGCGGAAAAGGCTCCGATGCCCACAAGGCAGCTGTAGTTGGTGACACAGTCGGTGATCCGTTCAAAGACACCGCAGGCCCGGCCATCAACTCCCTCATCAAAGTCGTCAACACCATCGCGCTCATCATGGCGCCACTGCTCGCTGCAATGCTTGCAAAGTAATAACGTTACCAAGGGGGCTCACGAGTTGAGCCCCCTTTCCAGTTCACTTTTCTTTTATGGAAAACACCGCAAACAATCAGGCCATTTCACAACTGGAAGCTGTCGTGTCCTCCATGAACGAAAACTTTGTTGAACTTCAACTCACCGGAAGTTACGAAACGGTTCAATGGCCAAAATCCCTGCTGCAGAAAAACATTCAGGTCGGAGAAAAAATCATGATCGAACTCAAAAATCACCCCCTGACCAACATCCAGAAAGTTGTCGAAAAAGCCAAAAAAGAACCCGCAGATACCACCAGCCAGAGAGCACTGCTCGAAAGCCTAATTAACTAGCCGAGTATGACAACGTACGTAGCGTTCCTCAGGGGTATCAACGTGGGAGGAAACCGGGTCATCAAAATGGAAGAACTGACAAAGGTTTTCAAATCACTCAAGTACACCAATATCATTCCGGTGCTTGCCACGGGCAACATCATTTTTCACTGTGATGAAAAAAAGAAAGACCTGCTGATAAAAGCCATCGAAGAAAAACTCCAAAAAACTTTCGGGCACCAGATCTGGGTCATCCTCCAGACCGGTGAGGAGATCAAAAAACTCGTCGCATCCGAACCGTTCAAAAAAATCACCATAGCACCCGAAACTCGCCTCTACATTACCTTTCTCAGGGAAACTCCCACGGAAAGTCTGAAAATCCCCTACACCTCACCAGAAAAGAACTTTCGGATCATCAGAGATGACAACCACACACTCATCAGCGTACTCACCCTGATTCCGGGCATGCAGACGACGGACGCCATGAATATCATTGAAAAAACTTACGGAAAAAAGGTCACAACCAGGAACTGGAACACTATCATAAAAATCGCGGCAAAAATGTAATGACTGCCGGACAATACGGATCGCAATTGGCATCGGAGCACCGTTCATCACAGACCCAACCGGACACAAAAAGAGGCTCCATTTCAGAGCCTCTTTGAAAAGTCGTACGAAATTTTAAGAAACTACTCTTTCTTCTCCGGGGCAGGGGCAGCAGCATCAGCTGCAGGAGCCGGACTACCGGAAGCAGCCGCACTTTCAGCAACAGCCTGTTCCATGGTGGTAGTAGATTCAACCTCTTCTTTCACGACAGAAATAGTCACAACAACATCATCCGGATTCCCGGTAAGCTGAACGCCAGCCGGAAGTTTGAGATCACGAAGATGTACCGAGCTGTGAAGCTGTTCAAGTCCGTTCACATCAACCTCAATGTTCTGAGGAAGATCAGCAGGAAGACATTTCACTTCAAGTTCGTGACGGAGTGTGGTCAAAATACCACCAAGGTTCTTCACGGCTGGGGCGGTACCGGTAACAACAACCGGAATATTCGCTTTTACCGCAACGTTCATATTCACATGAACAAAGTCGATATGATCAAAATTGTCGGTCAAAGGATTGTACTGAACCTCGTGGACAAGCACCGGCTGTTTTTTGCCTTCAATATTCAGTTCAATAACCTGGTTACCACCAGCACGTTCATAAGCTTTGCGGAAGGTCTGATAATCAACCTGAAGTGCCACACTGTCCTGCTTGTTTCCGTAGAAAACAGCTGGGATCTGGCGCTGTTTGCGAAGATAGTTTGGCGAAACCTTCACGTCGCGGACTTTCACGTCCAAAAGGATCTTTTCCATAGTATTAAAATATAATAAATTTCACAATAAGCAAAACGCAGGAGCAGTTTACCTGAACGAATTGCCGAAAGCAACGTTTTTTGTTGACGCCCGGGAAAGGCTTCCGTACAATCAAAAAGCAGGGAGAAGCCGGGCCGATCAAAACGCTTATCTCTGAGCAAAAAGACCATTTTATACCTTAAACAAAGTGCCCCATGGGAATGTTCGATCAGGCAAAAAATCTTTACCAGCTCCAAAAACAGGCCAAAGAGATCAAAAAAGAGCTTCAGAACATCCATATTGAAGCAGAAGTTGAAGGCGTGATCGTTGTAATCAACGGTGAACAGGAAGTGGTATCGGTGAGTTTTTCCGAAGAAGCATCCCAGAACGCCGCAAAACTCCAGGAAAATCTGGTAAAAGCCTTCAATAAAGCCATAAAAAAGTCCCAGCAGATCGCCGCAGAAAAAATGAAGGGCGTCATGGGTGACTTGGGACTCCCGGGAGCAGGGGCATAATCAGGAAAGACCAATCTTATCTTCATTTGTCATGACTTCGATCCACCGTCATCGTTCTTCAAAGCGCAGGCTCTTCATTGTTGCGTTCATCGTGCTCATCGCCGGATGGTTTATTTACAGCTCAACCCGCTACCAGTACCTTATTTCAACCCCGGTTAATCCGGGAAACACCACCGAAAGCCCTTTTGTGATCAAAAAGGGTGATTCCGTGACCAGCATTGCCAAAAACCTTCGCGAAAAGGAACTGATTCTGGATGAGGACGCATTCAAAAGTTACGCCAAGCAGAACGGCATTGACCGAAAAATTATTGCCGGACGTTTTCTCTTAAGCCAAAACCTCACCATTCCCGAAATTACCGAAAAAATCACCAACGCCAACCAGGGGGAGGTCACCCTGACGATTCCGGAAGGAACAACCATCCGGGGCATTGACGAAAAACTTGTAGCCCTGGGCGCCATTGAACCAGGAGAGTTTATCAAAGCCACCAAAGAGTTCACCAACTACAACAAATATCCTTTCCTGGACGAAGAAAAAATGAAGAAACTTCCTCACCCACTGGAAGGCTTTTTATTCCCGGACACCTATTTCATCGATCTGAGCCATTACAGTAATGAGGATCTCATCGACCTCATGCTGAAAAATTTTGCGGCAAAAGTGCCCGAAGATTTCATCGACAACAAGGGAGAAAAACTCACGGGAACAAGCGGCGAACCACAGTTCGTATCGCTCTATGACATTATCACCATGGCTTCAATCCTTGAGAAAGAGGTCAAAACGGACAAAGACCGTAAAATCGTTGCCGGTATCCTCTGGAAACGGCTTGAGGAAAACTGGTTCCTGGGAGCAGATGCCACTCTCCTCTACCTCAAAAATGACCGGACGATTGACTATCAGGATCTTCAGGAAGAGTCGCCGTACAATACCAGAAACCGGCACGGACTTCCTCTTGGTCCGATTGGCAACCCGGGCTTTGACAACATCGACGCAGCCGGAAATCCTGAAACATCACCCTACTATTTCTACCTCACCAAACCCGGCACCGGCGAAGTCGTTTACGGGCGCACAAACGACGAACACAACGCCAACAAAGCGAGGTATTTGAACTAGGACTATCACGACGCGGAAAGAATACGAGGCGAAAACTTAAAAGCCGTTGGGAACATCAGACCCTGGAGCCGGAGTCGGAGTCTGCTGGGTTGTTGAAGACGAAGAGGTTCCTGATGATGCCTGTGAAGTGGATCCGGCAGGTTTATTATAGGTGATGGTAAAGGCCGTCACCGCGCTTTTATTGCCCTTTGGATCAACCGCATAAACTTCGTAATTATTCACTCCAGGGGTCAGGTTTCCACCCTGCTCATTGGCATAATAGACCCAGCTGGAAGAACCGGAAACAAATTTTCCAAGCGTATAGCCATTCACCACAACTTTGTCCGCACCGTGGACCTCACCTTCAACTTTTACAACCCCTGTCGTAGTTGTTGAACTAGTTGAACCGTTGTAATGCAAAACTTTCGGCGCTGTCAAAGCGTCAGTAATCTCAACAGCAGCTTTTTCATAATTCACAACAAGCTGGGTAATATCAGTGCTTCTTATACCTCCCGCAACAGCAACCACCTGGTAAACATTACGACCAGGTTTCAGGTTCCCGTAGGCCTCATCAATATTGAAAGAAAAGGCTGAGTCACCTTTCTTGAACTTTTTGAGAGCATATTCTTCAACAGCGCTTCCTGGAAGAGTCTGGCGGATAACCACCTGATCAACGCCCGGGGAAACCGTACCGGAAACAGTTAATTTCCCGTTCGTAATTTGAACTTCATCCTGGGACGGATTGCTGATAACAGCCATCGGCTCGCCAACAGCAGGATTATTGACCGTATCAGTCTGTTGGGTCGTCTGTTGGCTCGCCCCACTCACCACTTCCTGGGATGCTGAAGTCTCCTGCGTCAGCGCCGGGAAATCATGATGGATGCTGAAATCCGTCGGAGATTCATCTTCACGCCCATTCCAGAGATACCAGTCAGAAAGCTTGAACGTATCACTCAGTGCCATCAAAACCGACGGAGTTTCATGATTCTGAAAAGCTTTGAGAATAGCCTCATCCAGATTCAGTTCCTGGCCAACACCAACCTGAATGGTATCGAGAACGGTATTTTTTCCGTCATTATCAAGAATCTGAACATTCACATTTCCCTTCATGACCCGCACGGTCTCAACACCATTACTCTCAACCTCAAACACCGTTCCCACGTCGCTCACCTGCATATGGGTCGTACGAACCTGCAGATCGGACTGATCAACACCTTCCGTCTGGACCTTATTCACCCACATGGCTCCATGATTGAGGGTCAAACCAATTTTCTCAACATCATTGCGCTTGGTAATGTCAGTCACCACAATCTCAGTATCCTCACTCAAACGAACAGTGGTTCCGTTAAAAAACTGAAGAATACCACGGCTCTTCAGCCCAGTTTTAACCGAATCGCCCAACAGCAGTTTTGTTCCGCTGTAGGCAGTCTCCCACTCCTTGGTACCGTATTGCAGAAGTTTCGCCTTGCCGCTCGCCACATAAAAATACACATCACCTTTCGCTCCCTGCAGACTGTTCCAGAGCTGAAATCCAAGCACCCCAATAACACCGATTCCTACAAAAATGAGGAAAGGGGTCAGATACTCCAACGGACGTTTACGGCGATACACGCGGCGCATAAAAACTCATTAAGAAAACCGCAGATAGTATAACAAGAACGCCTACCGTGTAAAGAAAATCGTTCATCCTAGAAGCCCATTTCACGCTTGAGGGTGTTGACGTCACGCATCAGACGCTGATCCTGTTTCATCTGCGCAATAATTTTATTACAGGAATGAAGAACCGTCGTGTGGTTTTTTCCCCCAAAATTTTCTCCGATGGTTTCGTAAGACTGATTCAGAAGTTCACGGATAAGATACATGCAGATCTGCCGGGGAATAATCACTTCGCGACGACGTTCCAGTCCGGTCAAAACATTGCGGTCAATTTTGTAATAGTTCGAAACAACAGTAATAACATCATCCAGGGTCCGGACAGCCTGCTGGTGGGCCATGGCGGCGTCAGGTTGCCCTTGCTGAAGCGCATATCCGGAAACCATGTGCTGAACCTGCGCCTGATGAACAACCGATCCCGCATTGCCAATCACCTGCTGGGCACGGTTCAGTTTCTGCAAAACAGCGGCAACCGAGTTCATGGTCGGATTGGTATGTTCAAGCTGGGCCTGGGCAATAATATTCACAAGAACTCCAATCATCTCACGCACACTGCTCGTCACATTGCTGGCAATAAAGCTCAAAATCTCCGGATCAATAATCTCTCCATGTTCCTGGCATTTCCGCTGCAAAATAGCCACACGGGTTTCAAAATCCGGTACGCACACTTCTATGACCATGCCCATGGCAAAACGGCTGCGCAGACGGTCATCAAGACCATCAAGCTCACGGGGTGGACGATCGGCGCTCATAATGATCTGCTTACCGGCATCATAGAGCTCATTGAAGGTATGGAAAAACTCCTGCTCAGAAGTGGCCTTGTTGGCAAAGAACTGGATATCATCAACAATCAGACAATCAACATTGCGGTATTTATCCTTGAAAGGTTTGGTGTGGCGCTTTCCGATCGCCTCAATAATTTCATTGATAAAATTTTCCGCGGTCAGATACACCACGCGCATATTGGGATGGTTCTTCATCAACTGGTTGCCCGCAGCCTGAAGCAGATGGGTTTTTCCAAGTCCGACCCCACCATAAAGATAGAGTGGGTTATAAATACTGCCCGGTTTTGCCGCGACGGCCAAACAGGCCGCGTGAACCAAACGATTGGCATTGCCCGGAATGTAACTGTCCAGGGAATACTTCATCATTTTGCTGCGCATGCCATCCACCATCACCTCCTGTTTGTTGGGAACCTTACGAACCTTTGGAAGCTCTTCCGTCAAAATATTGTTCAGATCAGCCTTATCCGGATGTTCCTCACTCAGCAGGGTGGAGACGACTTCATACTCAACAGCAGAGATGGATGGATCAAGAGACTTGGCAATATCCAGCAGCTTCATGTGATAGCGGTGCCGGATATTATCACGGGACACAATCCCGGAAGTACCGATCGTAAGAACTCCATCAACAAAATTCGTAACGATCGTATCCTTAAAGAACGTCAGCAAATGTGCTTTTCCTGCTTTTGGAGCCAAAATAACAAGGACTTTTTCCCAGAAAGCTTTCTTATCCATCAGTTCAGGAAATAAAAAATCTTTAAAAAGTCATAAACTATGACCTTTGAAACAGGGTGAATACTAATGACTTTTTTTGGCTTCTACAAGTAGAAAAGTTCAAAGGCCCAAACCACAATCAGTAGTGACTCTCAACACTCCACCTACTAGCTATAGGTAAAAAATCTTACCAAAAAATATTTATAAATTTCTATCAATAACTACACCAAACCAAAACAGTTTTCAGTGCAAGAAATTTTATAAAATTCTTAAAACAATTTTACAATGTCGCTATAGGTCACAGCCAAAATAAGCGTCATGAGCAGGATAAAGCCAACGGTATGAATGACCGCTTCCCACTTCCCGTTCATCTTGCGGCCAATCACCAGTTCAACCAGAATAAAGAACAGTCTGCCGCCATCCAGCGCCGGGAACGGAAGAACATTAATAATGGCCAAGCTCAAAGAAAGCAGTGCCATGAACCTCAGGAGTGACAGCACCCCTTCCTGTACAAAGGTATAGGTCAACTGGGCAATACCCACAGGCCCGGCAACCCCATCCGGAATCGTAAACTTGGTAAAGAACGACCGGAGCACATTGCCAAACATCTGGACCGTCAAACCGGAAAGACGGTAAGACTCCTCCAGCGCTTTTACGGGTGCAACCCAGACCGGATACCGAACATCTTGAATCTTCAGGACGGTGGTTGGTTCGTCCTCATTATAAACGGTCATAATCTGGTTTTCATGCGGGTAAAGAACCGAAAGTCCAACTCCAATCAGACCATTTGCATCGGGCTGCACCTGCAGGGTTTTCTGGGTACCGTCACGCTCAACCACATACGTTAACGTCTGACCAGGACTCTTTTTGGTAAGACCAATAACCTCATCCGGAAGCCCAATGACCTGTCCGTTGACCTGCAAAATAACATCCCCGTTCATGAAGGCAGCCTTTTCAGCCGGGCTTCCGGGAAAAATGTCTGAGATAATCACCCGCTGCTGAACCGGAAGATTCACCACCGTATTCACTACTGCATCCTTTCTCCAGAGCATAAAGGAGACCTGTTTCGATTTTGAAAGCTCAGCAAGATAATCTTCGTAACGGTAAATATCATGATTGTTCATTTTGAGAATGACATCCCCGGGTTGCAAACTTCCGCCTTCAGCCTGAAGCCCAGGCACAACGCTCTTCACAACCATTCGAGGCAGGAAAATAACCTCATAAGGAGTAAAACCAAGTCCTCCTTTCTCACCGGCCTGAACGTTCAAAAACTCATGGGCGCCCGAGCGTTCCACTTCAACCACAACAGTTCCATTCTGTGAATTCTGAACAGTTTTCTGAAGTTCATCAGCAGAAAAGACCTCTTTCCCATCCAGGCGCACAATGCGATCCCCAACCTGCATACCCGCTTTCTGCGCCGGACCCTCAGCCTTCACATCTTTCACGGCAATCCCCGGCTGAATCTGGATGGTGCCATCCTGGATGGCGCCCAAAACATCATCTCCACTTAAAATGAGAGGCTGGATACCAAAAGTAAAACCAATGGTCAGCAGCAGCCATGAAAGGAAAAAGTTCATAAGCACACCCGCCACAATAACCAGAATCCTCACACGGGCCGGCTTGCTGGCAAAACTTCTTGGGTTCTTGCGGACTTTTTCATCTCTGGCATCTTCCCCCAGCAGGCGTACAAAGCCGCCAAAAGGAATAGCGTTGATGGAAAAAATGGTCTCGCCTTTCTTTACACCCCAGATCCGGGGAGGAAGACCAAATCCAAACTCTTCAATCTTGATTCCACTTTTTTTGGCAACAATATAGTGACCAAACTCGTGAATCAAAACGAGCACGGAAAAAATCAGGATAAAAACAATCGCAGTAAGAAGAAAATTCATAGGAAAGAAAAAAACGTATCAGCACCGCCCGCCGCACAGTCATGAACATCTCAAAACATACCGGCAAGGCAAATCGGCGACCTAAACCTTCATAACATCAGCCTCCTTATTTTTGGCAAGGGTTTCGATCTCCTTGTTCACAACATCAACTTTTTCCTGGAGCTTCTTTTCAAGACCCTTCGCCATATCCTCACTGATCTCCTTGGCTTTTTCCTGACCTTTAATCTTATCCATCACCGCCTGGCGCGCATGGCGGACAGAAATACGGGCATCCTCGGCCAGCTTGTGAACCACCTTGGTCAAATCACGACGGCGTTCCTCGGTAAGTGGCGGAATATTAATACGGACCACAATACCATCGTTGGTAGGATTCAGCCCCAGATTGGCCATCAAAATACCCTTTTCAATGGACTGAAGGGTGCCTTTATCCCATGGCTGAATCTGAATGGTTTTGGCATCCGGAACAGAAATATGGGCAAGTCCTTTCAACGCCTGATGGGAACCATAAGCTTCAACCATCACGTTCTCAACCAATGACGCTGACGCACGCCCAATCTGCAGATGGGAGAATTCCGTCTTCAAATGCTCAACAACTTTTTTCATTTCAGCTTCCACCTGAACAATAAGATCTGACATAGAAGAAAAAATTAATAATTATCGAATAAGGGTACCTACCTGTTCTCCTTTAACCACCCGGGCAATATTGCCTTTCTTATGGAGGTTAAAGACCATGATCGGCAGTTTCTTTTCAAGACAGAGCGAAACCGCGGACAGATCCATCACCTGGAGCTCACGGCTCAAAACCTCATGATAGCTCAACTCCTTGAACTTCTTGGCATCTTTGTATTTCATCGGATCCTTGTCATACACATAATCAACCTTGGTGGCCTTGAGCATAATATCGCAGTTCAGTTCCATGGCACGGAGTGCAGCCGCCGTATCGGTCGTAAAGTAAGGGTTGCCGGTGCCGCCAGCACAGATAAGCACTTTCCCTTTCTTGAGATAATCCAAAGCTTTCGGTCTCAAATACTGTCCCACCACAATCGGCATGCTGATGGCCGACCCAATTGGAGCTCCAATGCCCATTTTCTCAAACTGATCCTGAAGAGCCATGGAGTTCATAACGGTTGCCAGCATTCCCATATAGTCTGATGTCACCCGTTCTACTCCGGAATCTTTAAAATCACGGTAGCGCCAGATATTGCCACCGCCAATAACAATCGCAATTTCAACCCCCAGTTTCTTCACATCCGCAACCTCCTGGCAAAGTTCACGAACCACCTTGAAATCAATACCTCCGTCACGGCTTCCCTGGAGAACCTCTCCGGAAAGCTTGAGCAGAATGCGTTTATACTTCAGCTTCGTAGCCATGTTATTTCATGATCAAAATATAAGTAAGAACCACGCCAATGGCGAGGCCGACAAGAAAGACCAAAGGAATTTTTTTCTCTTCACGCTCATCATGGGCACCGGCCAGTTCAGTCAAAAGATTGGAACTCATGACCACCTCTTCATCCGGATTCGCGTTCACAACATCAGTACAGTCACGGCTGGTCACAAGCTGAACAAACTTGGTAAATTTCACCTTCACAAAATCGCGCGGCTCCACATCAGGTTCCTGTTCACGGTCCTGATTTTTGGCGACGCTGGCCAACACCTCTTCCACCTCTTCTTCAAGTTCCTGAACCTCCTCGTTCATGGAGTCATTTTCCAGAAGCGGCTCAACTGAAGCATGTTCCTGTTCGGAACCATCATCAATCCGGTTCACTTCAAAAGCATCGTTTCTTTTCACTCTCTTGATCGTGATATCCCTGACCGCTGAGCTCCGTTTGGAAGGAGTTTTTTTGGCAGAAGTTGGCATAATAAATTCTGGGTTAGCTTTCCCAAAATATAACACAAAAATTCAGGGAACAAAAGAAACTACAAAAAGGACCGCAGAAACGCGGCCCTCTTGGATTGCATCAAAATATTTGTACGTCAGGCACGAACTACATCATCCCCATACCGCCCATTCCTCCCATGCCGCCCATTCCCGCACCGGCTGGCATTTCAGGCTTCTCTTCTGGAATATCGGTAATAGCCGCCTCGGTTGTCAGGAAGGTTCCGGCAATGGAAGCCGCATTCTGCAATGCTGAACGGGTAACTTTTTTCGGATCGATAATGCCGGCTTTCACCATATCAACATAATCGTCTTTGGCAGCATCATACCCAACACCGTTCTTGGACTCCATGACCTTGTGAACAATCACAGCTCCGTCTTTTCCGGCATTCACGGCAATCTGATACAACGGGGAAGAAAGCGCACGCATCACAATGCCAATACCGGTCATTTCATCACTGTCACCGGAAAGTTTTTCAAGAACCTTGGAAGCATGAAGCAGCGCAACTCCGCCACCCGGAACAATACCTTCTTCAACTGCCGCCTTGGTAGCAGAAACAGCATCTTCAATACGGAGTTTCTTTTCTTTCAGTTCAGTTTCTGTTGCAGCACCAACCTTGATGACACCAACGCCACCGGAAAGTTTGGCCATGCGTTCCAGAAGTTTTTCTTTATCAAAATCTGAAGAGGTTTTATCAAGCAGAACCTTGATCTCATCAACACGGGCCTGAACATCTTTCTTGTTGCCCTTGCCCTCAACGATAATACATTTGTCCTTATCGGCAATAACCTTGCGGGCCTCACCAAGATCAGTGAGCTGAATCGAATCAAGTTTCATTCCAAGCTCTTCGGTAATGACTTTTCCTCCGGTCAATGCCGCAATATCCTTGAGCATCTCCTTACGGCGATCACCATAGGCAGGAGCCTTCACCGCAAGCACATTGAAAATGCCACGAAGCTTATTCAAAACAAAAGTTGCCAGTGCTTCGCCTTCAACATCTTCAGCAATAATGACGAGGTCCTTGCGTCCGGACTGGGCCAGTTTTTCAATCACCGGCAGAAGTTCCTGGATGGAAGAAAGCTTCTTATCCGTAATGAGGATTTTCACATCTTCATAGACAGACTCCATGCGGGCAGCATCCGTCACCATGTACGGGGAAAGATAGCCGTTATCAAACTGCATTCCTTTCACAACCTCCTTGCTTAACCCCATGGCCTGGGACTCTTCAACCGTAATAACCCCATCGTGACCAACCTCATCAAGCACATCAGCAATAAGCTGACCGACCTCTTCATCCTGGGCAGAAATCGTGGCAACCTGGGCAATTTTTTCCTTGGAATCGCCAATTTCAACTTTCATCTTCTCCAGGTCATCGCAAACATGATGAACGGCCATATCAATACCACGTTTGAGCTGAACCGGATTCGCACCTGCCGTAACATTGCGCAAACCTTCCGCAATAATCGCAGCGGCAAGAACGGTAGCGGTCGTTGTACCGTCACCGGCCACATCGTTCGTTTTGGTGGCAACCTCTTTCACCAGCTGCGCACCCATATTCTCGTAGGGATCTTTGAGATCGATCTCTTTGGCAATGGTGACACCATCATTGGTAATCATAGGAGCACCATACTTGCGATCCAGGATCACATTGCGTCCTTTTGGACCAAGCGTAATGCGGACAGCCTGCGCCAGCTGGTTCACCCCTGAGATAATTTTCTGCCGGGAGTTGTCCCCGAAGATAATTTGTTTCGCCATAGTATTATATATAAGAGTATAAATTGAATAAAAAATTTGTACAAAAAGAGAGCTTTACGGCTTATTAAAAGCCTTCGCGCTACTCAAGAATAGCCAAAACGCGCCCCTGATCAATAACATAGAGCTCTTTGCCCTCAATCTTGACTTCAGTAGCTCCCCAGTCCTCCAAAAGCACCACATCACCTACTTTGACATCCATGGGAATGCGTTTGCCGTCATTGTCATATTTGCCGTCACCAACAGCCACAACTCTCCCCTTCTTTGGTTTTCCCTTGGAGACGGTGTCCGGAATAATAATACCCGAAGCGGTGGTTTCCATTTCACTCATGGGTTCAACCACAATTCTGTCCTCAAGCGGACGGAGTTTTGGTAATTTTTTCTCTGACATATTTGATATTGGTTAAAAGATATTTATTGACGTATATGAGAACCGTTGTTTAATTAGCACTTACAAATAGTGAGTGCTAATACTATGATACTTTAGCACACAGAGGGGGTCAAGTGCTAATTTGATATAATGCCCACAGTATTCATTCACCTACCCTCATGGCAGAACTCAAAACGAAAAAAACAAAGGAAAGTCCGGTGAAGTTTGTGGCGGCAGTCGAAAATGAAGAAAAAAGGAAAGACAGCCAGGAACTGCTGAAAATATTCAGCGAAGTCACCGGGGAAAAACCGGCAATGTGGGGAACAAGCATCATCGGATTTGGCCAATACCACTACAAGTCCGAACGCAGCAGCCAGGAGGGCGACTGGCCACTCACCGGGTTTTCACCAAGAAAACAGAACATCACTGTCTACATCATGGGCGGATTCAAATCCTGCGGAGATCTTCTCAAAAAACTCGGGAAACATAAAATCAGCGGAGGATCCTGTCTCTACATCAACCGGCTCAGGGACATCGATATTCCAACACTCAAAAAAATCATCCGCAACGGATACGATGAAATGAAAAAGAGATACAACGCCTAAATCCTCCAACATGCCTGAAAAAAAATTCACCCATTCCGACGCCTGGATCTACCTCTGCATCCCGCTCAACAAACCCGGCATAGACCGGCCGTCGATTCTCGCACAGGCCGACCATATCAACCAGGCGGTTCCCACCACTGAAGAGCTTGAAGGAGCCCTGCAACGCGGAACAGCAGCCGGACTGATTGAACACCAGGATGGTAAATATTTTTTTGGAAACCAATACCGGTCACAGCTGAAAAAAATTTTCAGTTCAAACAGCAACCCGCTCCAGACATGGGATATCCTGGAAGAATTTCTTCACACCCTCTAAAATGGAACGTTTCCCAACAAAGCTCAAAGACGCATTCAAACTCATCAGACAGGGAAAAATCGAAGAAGGAAAAAAACAGATGAACGAAGTGAAAGGCATGGAATCACAAAAAGCCATCGCCATGGCCGAACTGGCCTATTTTGAACACGACTGGAATAAAGGCCTGGAACTGAGCTGCGCATTTCTTCCGGACATCGAGGCCTGCCACTACAGCAATATTTACGATGAACATTTCGCCATGATCGTCCTGGCATCACACCATACCGGCAAGTGGGATCAAACAGAAAAATTCCTCACCGGCCTGCTGAAAAGTTACGAAAAACTCCCCAAGAAGAAACAACCGCTTCAACGCATTTTCCAGATTGAGGAAAAACTCGAAATGATCAAAAACAAAAAAGAGACCATGAAATCTTTCAGCACCAAACCCGTAGAGCGCACAACAGGCAAAAGTCTTGATGAGATCATCGAACAACAAAAAAAATTCAAACCCAAGCTTAATGACAAACCTCTGGAAAAAGCCGAATATATTCTTTATTTCCTGAACTACAACGGAAAAACAAAAGAGTTCATCGGGCTCTATGAAGAGTTCGGCGAAAAATTAAGCTATGTCCAGCATGAGCGCGCCGCTAAAGAGTACCTGGCGGTCGGAGAACTTCAAAAAGCCCAGCAGGCACTGATGATCTACGTAAAACAGTGGCACCCCGTTGAACATATGCAGGTTGAACCGGTCATCCTGATGACGCAAAATGAACTACTGCCGGCCCTGACCAAAGAGTGGTGTCACCGGGCAGTAACGACACCAAAGGCGATATAAAAAAGTCGTAAATCAACAAGTTTCCTTCCGGGCCGCAAATGAAGTAAAATACCAGAAAGCTTATCATTCACTCCCCTTCCCATGAACATTCCTCACAACCCCATCGGCTGGGTGGAAATCCCGGTAACAGACATGGAACGAGCCATGAAGTTCTATGAAGAGGTTTTTGATTTCAAACTGGAACGCCACCAGATGGGACCATTGGACATGGCCTGGTTTCCATCAATACCGGACACCGTTGGCGCAAGTGGCAGCCTGGTAAAACACAAAGACTGGTACAAACCAACCCTGGATGGACCGCTCGTCTACTTCACAGCGTTTTCAGGTGATGTGAGCATCGAGCTGGAACGTGCCAAAAAAGCCGGCGGAAAAGTCTGGGTTGAGAAAAAACAGATCTCACCGGATGTTGGGTACATGGGCGTATTTGAAGACAGCGAAGGCAACCGGATCGCCCTGCATTCACGAACCTAGTCTTTCTTGGTGGCAATCTGAATGGCCTTTTTTCCGGCCATCATGGCCAGCGCACCACCGGGAACAAAATTCGCAACCTCTTTGGCAAAATCAAAAAGCTCATCATTCGTAAAAGCATGACGCAGATGGTCACTGATTTTGCGACCTTTGCGAATCTCCCCCGTCACACCGTCAAACTCAACAATAGATTTTTTAATCTTGGCCTCCCACGTAAACTCAAAAGTATAAATCGGGTAAAAATAAAGACTTAGTGTTTCAATACCAATCTTTTCATCGAGGATTTCATCGGCCTTGATCGGCTTCACCAGCTGGTTCAAAATTTTACGGACCAGGAAAGAAGCTTTTGTTTCCAGGTTCACAATCGGGGTTCCGTCTTTGGTCAGTTCATCGGTGCTCTGCAAATCTCTCGAAGGAAATTTCAGGTATTTCTGGAAATCTGCAGGCTGGTCTGTCTGGGCATCCACCATGATCTCTTCGCGATAATTTTCCTTGCAGTGCTCAACCCCCTCAAGCCCAAAGGTATGATCCTTATCCACCTTATACTCCTTGCCCTCGTAGGTAACATCCTCAACCACGGTCTCAACGGGAACGCGGTAGCGTGCCCTGCGTTTATACTCAAAATATGAAGTCCCGATAATATGCCAGAACGCCTGGTAACGCTTTTCTTCATAGCTGATTTTAATGTCTTCGGGCTTTGGCTGAAAAAGAAAAGACTGAAGCATCCCCATGGCCTTCACTTTGTGCTCCTCAGCCATTTTACGGGCTTTTTCCCACTCAAGAGAATCCAGGACAAGCTGGAGTTTTTCCCCTTCGACTTTAATGTTGCTGATACCGGCTCCGGTCATAGAAAGAAAAATTACACCGCAAACGCCTCGGAACGTGTTTCACGAATGACCGTAACCTTAATCTGCCCAGGATACTGCAGATCGCGTTCAATCTTGCGTGAAATATCGTGGCTCAGTTTGATGGCGCCAAGGTCATCAACCTCAGAAGACACAAAAATACGGACCTCAGCACCGGCCTGAATGGCATAAACGCGGGTAACCCCTTCAAACGACCGTGCGGTGTTCTCAAGCTCATCAAGACGCTTAATGTACGAATCAAGGTTCTCACGGTTGGCGCCCGGACGTGACTCAGAAATAGCATTCGCGGCCTGAACAATCATGGACTCCAGCGAAGCGGTGTTTGGATCCCCCATGTCGCCCTCGATGGCACGGGTCACATTGTCCGGAAGACCAAACTTCTTGGCAATATCGCGACCAATTACAGCCGGATTTCCCTGGATTTCATGGTCAACAGCCTTACCAATGTCATGGAGCAGTCCGGCCTTGCGGCAGATATTCACATCAGCGCCAAGTTCTGAGGCCAGGTTCGCAGCGAGGAAAGAAACCTCCATGGAATGCTTGAGAACATTCTGACCATAGCTGGTGCGGAACTTCAGACGGCCGAGCAGTTTGATCAGGTTCGGATGAAGACCGGCAACACCCGTTTCATAGGCAGCCTTTTCACCAAGCTCCTTGATCATGTTATTGACCTCTTCCTTGGTTTTTTCCACACATTCTTCAATGCGAGCCGGATGAATACGGCCATCAGCAATAAGTTTCTCCAGGGCAACCTTGGCAATATAACGCCGGACAAGATCAAAGCCGGAAATCACAATGGAACCCGGCGTATCATCAACAATGACATCAATACCGGTCGCCTCCTCAAACGAGTTAATATTGCGGCCTTCACGTCCAATGATGCGGCCCTTCAGATCATCGCTCGGAAGATTGATAACAGTTACAGTAGACTCTGTTGCCGTCTCCGCAGCATACTTCTGGATCGCATCCGCAAGAATGAACTTGGCCTTTTCCTTGGCACGGTCCATAAGCTCTTTTTCCGAACGCTTGATATGCGCCACAATCTCCGCCTTGGAATCCTCTTCAACCTGCTTCATGAGGAGCCCCTTGGCTTCATCCCGGGAAAGATTGGCGACCTTCTCCAGCTCAGCAGACTGAAGATCATGAATCTTCTGAACCTCTTCGCGGAGCTGTTTAATGGAAAGAACCTTGGCATCCAGTTCAACTTTCATCTGATCCACCGACTGGATTTTCTTATCAAGAGTTTCCTCTTTTTCAACGAGGCGCTCTTCAACCTTATCCAGCTGCTGGCGTTTCTTTTCTTCCTCCGATTTTACTTTTTCCAGCTCCTTCAGGGCCTCATTTTTGGCCTCGTAAAGAATCTCCTTTGCTTTGGCTTGCGCTTGCTGGACGAGCTTCTCTCCCTGATCAATGGTATCTTTATTTTTCGCTTCAACCTGTTTTTTCTGAAGGAAATATCCACCAACTGCACCAAGAACGAGCGTCGCCACCGCAATCAGAATGTCACCGGTAGGCATATGATAAATATGAGGGAATAATAGCATCCCACAAAAGGCAGTTCCGAATTTCGACTTCAATCAAAAAGAGTACTGCTACGAGCGCAGTTTTATCAACCTGAATCCGTTCTGGGAAACACGTGGAGAAATCATGAAGGAAGAAAACTCTTTGATCGCAAGAAAACAACGAAATACCTCTTGTGACTTTTAACTGATGGCAGCATAAAACACGGAGTCCTGGCAAGTCAAACCGGCCTTTCTGTGAGATTCGCATCCACATCTCAAAAAGTGCGTTTTCCATATGAAAAATAATATTGACGAATTGAAGTATTATTTCAAAAGAATCTATTGGTTGAAAAATTCAGGAAAAGTTTATCTCCCGTTCATATCATCACGATAGGCTGAAGAAAACTTATTCACAAAAAAACCATGAAACACAAAATCATCACCAGGATCATGATCAGCGTCGTCTTTTGCTATGGATTTGGAAACGTTCTGGAAACCAGTCCGGTAAAAGCCATAACATCCGAGGAAAACGCCACACCGGAAATAACCATGGAAACAGGAGCAAAACTCCTCATCACGGAAGTAAATCTCAAAAACAAAGAAGCCGACTGGTTTGAATTCTACTACGAATCTCCCTCCGGGAAACCGCTGAATCTGAAAAATTTTGGATTCCAGGACGATACACTCTTCAAAAAAATCACAACGGACTACTGGATAAAGTCAGGTGAATATACCATTGTTGCCTTTAAATCCACCCAGCCGGACAGTGAACATAACCACCTTCTCTCCACTTCACGAAGCGGACTGACAGCCACCACCGAACAGATCATGATAAAAACCCAAGGCGGAAAAATCGTTGACGCCATCTGCTGGGCAAACACCAAACCAACATCCGATGAACTCAAAGATATGGAAGAGCTTTTTCAGGGGGAAGGATGGGTATCGGCATCACCCGACAGCTGTTTTGACAGCAGTAAGATCAGCACCAACCAAAGCCTGGCCAGAACATCCCTAGCTGACACTGATAGCATCAAAGACTGGACGGTGACCGATGACGTCACCCGCGGATTCTCAAACGACAAAACCCCCCAACCAACACCATCCTACGGACAATCAACGACCGCCACCCAAAAAACAGTGGAAGAAAACATACAGGGTAAACAGAATCCGGCAACAACCGGCAAAGTATCAGGCGCAGAAAAAAATACCGCTGGCACTGCTCCTGAAAAGTCCTCAAAAGCGTCAACTATTCCTTCAACAACAAAAACCACCTCAGCAAAAAAAAGTCCACCAGAGGCAAAGGCAAAAAAGACCGCGAAAACGACCAAAAAAACGACTCAAAAAATGAACTATCAAAACGGCGACAACTCTGAATTCATCAGAATTACAGAAATTTTCGCCCACGCCGCCAAAGAGGATAAAAAAAACGAATGGATTGAAATCACCAACACCGGCGAAAAAAAGATCGGCATGGGAAACTGGAAACTGGATGACGACGAAGGCGGAAGCAAACCCTACACTCTGCCGGACACCCTCATTATCGAGCCCGGCGCCTCGATCATCATCAAAGCTCCCGAATCAAAACTGTCGCTGGCCAACACCAGAGATGTCGTACGGCTCTCCAACCCGACCGGCGACCTCATGCAGTCCGTTGAATATGAAGAAGCTCCAAAAGAAACATCCTACGCCCTCATCATCATCCAGAAAGAGGACGGCTCAACGGAAGAGCAGTGGACGTGGGATAAACATCCTACTCCTGAACTTCCAAATCCAATCTACCACCAGTTCAGTGGAACCATCACCACCGAAGCCGAATTCACGGAACCCTACCATTTCACACTCCAAACGCCAAACCAGCAAACCTACACCGTCATCTTTGATGAAGAGACCATCCAGGGACCACTCGCCAAAGCGGCATTCACCAAAGGCGCACAACTCATGGTAGCCGGAATACTGGATCAGGCGGGTACCTCACTGGAACTCCGACAATACGAAATCACCGAAGGAAACCAACCAACAGGAAGCACAGATTCACCATGGGTCTGGCTCAGTCTTCTTCCGCCGGGCAGCGCCGGATTCTGGTACGGTGTCAAAAAAATCCGCAAACATATGGTACAATAGTTTCATGAACTCACCCGGAATCATCATCGCTTTTGTGGCAGGCATGCTCTCCGTTGCTTCGCCCTGCATCCTCCCGATTCTTCCATCCTTTCTGGGATACATTACTGGCGTATCACTTTCGGACGGTTACAAATCTCTTCAAAAAAAAGAGGTCCGGAACAAACTGTTTCTGAATACCCTGCTCTTCGGCGCGGGATTTTCGCTCGTTTTTCTCTTCTTTGGAGCCGTCATTGGAATTATTGGAGAAACACTCCTTCTCAACCGCTCCATGTTTCAAACAGTAGGCGGAGTCATTATTGTGCTTTTCGGTCTCCAGCTGACCGGTCTCATCAAACTGAATTTTTTCATGAAAGAAAAAAAGTTTGAACTCAGCGCAAAGATGAAGAAAATGGAATATCTGCGGTCATTTGTTGCCGGAACATTTTTCGCCTTCGGATGGGCACCCTGTTATGGCCCAATCATTGGCGCAATCTTTACCCTGGCGGCGACAGAAGCAAACTTTGGCATGGCTATGCTGCTGTTTTTTTTCTATTCATTGGGTTTTCTGGTGCCGCTCCTGCTGCTCACCTATCTGGTAACACACGCTTCGGAACGCCTAAAAAAATTCCAGAAGTTTTCAAAATATTCGTCGATCATTGCCGGAGGACTGGTCATACTGTTAGGCATCCTGCTCATGACCAATAATCTTTCCCTGCTGGTGAACTGGATCAATTTGTCGTATAATACGAATAACGTTTCACTTCTTTAATGAAAACTATGAACAAAAATACAAACCCCTGGATGATTGCGACCATTTTCCTTTCCGGACTCATTCTTGGTTTTGGTTTGGGACGCATCGGCATAGGAGTTGCTCCATCATCCATGATGGCCTACAACGGCGCACAGGATGGCAGAGGCATGATGGGATCCGGTGCCCAGGACGGCAATACCGCCGGGACCAAAACACAACCAACCCTTCAAACCAAACCGGCAAACTCTTACGACGTTCTTGAAAAATCCAACGACGGACAGGCGCACTACACGATCGGCAACAAAAATGCCAAGGTCAAAGTTGTTGAGTTCAGTGATTTCCAGTGCCCATTCTGCTTCCGCTATTTTGCCGGCGCCTTTCCAAAAATCATGAAGGATTATATAGCGACCGGGAAAATTTCTTACACTTATTACAACTTCCCGTTGAATATTCATCCACAGGCACCAAAAGCCGCTGAAGCTGCATTGTGCGCGGGTGAACAGAACAAGTACTGGGAGTACCATGACCTTCTGTTCTCAAACCAGAACATGTGGTCAGGCAACAACGACGCCGAACAGGTCTTTGGAACACTCGCCCAGACACTCAGTCTTGATGGTGGAAAATTCACCCAATGTTTGAGCAGCGGCAAATACACCAAAACTGTCGAGAGCGATACCGAACTCGGTGACAAAAAAGGCATCTCCGGTACTCCAACCGTTTACATCAACAACCAGAAAATTGTTGGCGCCCAGGATTACTACACCTTCAAAAAAGCCATCGAAGAAGAACTGAAAAAATAGTGGAAGAGGTCACACGAAAGCACAGGAAGAAATCAAAAATCCCCCGCCAGCAATGGAAGGGGGATTTTTTGATCAACTATTTTTGAAGCCGGTAGAGAATTTCTGCCAGCTGTCCGCGGGTCAGCAATGCTTTCCCCACCGTCAACTTGGTCAAATTGGGTACAGCGGATGGTTTTACGTCACTCTCCCATACGGCAAGCTGCCGGGAAAGGGCTGTCCAGACATACTGGCGAAACCACGCATCCGCCGGCAGTTCAACACCATCAACCGGTGATGCATCAACCAGAGCTACATGGAAATCCATCAAAACAACCTTGAGAGCCTCAACTGCGGCAACGGTATTTCCGGGACCATACGTTCCGTCACCATACCCGTTCACCAGCCCTTTCGCTTTGGCATAACAAACATACGGGGCATACCATTCATCTTTGGCATCCTTAAAACATGCTCTGTACACCGCAGGACTTGGATAAACTTTCTGGGCCTCAAACATGAGCTTCAAAAGTTCAGCGCGGGTAACAAAATTTTCCGGTTTGAAAGTTCCATCCGGGTACCCGTTAAGTGCGTGATGTTCTTTAAGGAACGCAATGGCCTTGGCATGAACATGATCCGAAGGAACATCCTTAAACCCCGTGATCGGAGCGGGCTCCCCGCTGGCGACCGGATGAACAAGACCGGTAGTTAATGCCGAAGCATGAAGCAAAGTTCTGATGGCCGGAAATAAAAACATCCCAACCAGTAAAACAAGAGAAGTAACAAAAAAGACGGTCCCGAGTGCCACCAGTTTATCGTGCCCCACCATTTTTACCAGAAGTGAAGTTTTTTGTTTTTTGGCCATGATTCCTTGAAAAGTATTATCAAGGAATTATAACACAAAACGGGAATTTAGCAAACTCCACGGGCTCAGATTCCTGAAAATCAGACCACTGGCAGATTAATGATGAAGAATCTGCTTATACTCCAGTTCGTAAATATGGAGGAAGGTGAAGAAAATGGTCAGGATGAGTGGACCAAAAATGACTCCCAAAAGACCAAAGGCTCCAATGCCGCCAAAAACAGCCAGGAACACCAGTAAAGGGTTCAAATTTGCCTGCCCACCAATAAAATAGGCCGAAAAGAAATTATCGATCGTACTCACAAGGAACGTTCCCCAAAGTAGGAGGAAAATACCCATCACCATCTGTCCGTTAAAAATGAGCAGTAGTGCAGCCGGAAGCCAAATAATGGTGGCGCCAAAAAGCGGAACGAGTGAAAAAATTGCCATGGCCGTCCCCCAGAAAAGCGGATTGGGAATACCTGCAATCAGAAAACCGATCCCGCCGAGAATCCCCTTCAAAATAGAAACCAGGAAAATACCGTAGACGGTCGCACGGCTCATCTCTTTAAACTTTTTGAACAGCTCCAGTTCGTATTCAAGCGGAAGCGGACTGATCTTCATGAGTTTTTTCGTGATCTCTTTATGGTCCTTCAACAGGTAATACATGGCAAAAAGGAGAATAAAGAAGCTGAACAGCACCCCACCAACACCCCGGAGCAGCGTTGCACTCTGCCCGACAAGAAAAGTACTGACATTGCGGGCCAGATCAGTAAGGTTCTTCTTCAGATCCAGCGTATTGACGTCAACAATACTATTGAGCTGGGTCAAATTGGACTGGTAAAAATCGTAGAAAAAATTCCCCTGCTGCCAACGCAGATACTGGTCAAACTCACCACTGGCCACCTTGTGCTGAACAAAGAGATACATATCCCCCGCCTGTTTTGCCAGGAGAACCACAAACACCATCAACGGAATAATGATGAGCGTAAGAATAAGAATACAGGTCACGATTGAAGCCAGCGCTGCACGATCCTTGAAAAGTTTGAGCACCCATTTATAAAAAGGGTAGAAAGTCGTCGCAAAAATTGCGGCCAGAATGAGCACGGTTAAAAACGGCTTCATGACCGTGTACAGAAACACAAAAGAAAAGATCAGACAGCCGATCAAAAAATATCCCGGAAAATGTTTGAGTACGACACCGTTACCTTTGTGTTTTGGCACCATAAGAAAAAAGAACAAAAAATGGGACTAAGCCTGGGGAGTAAAAAGATAACCAACGGCATAACCGGCCAGTGCAGAAACCATACCGATGACAGCCATCTCCAGCCCGCTTTTTCCCCAGTTGCCGATAGTAAGTTTCGCCTTGATGACTCCAACCAGAAAAAGCGCAATGGAAGAAACAACAAGCGAAGTATAAATTCCGGTCTGAACGGGTAAAAAGAAAAAAGGCCACAACGGAATCAGCGAACCGATAATCGCTGACAAACCAACCACAAACGCGGCAATGAATGGGCGTTTTTCCTCAACGGGAGTCAGGTTTAATTCATCACGCATCATGGTCTCAAGCCACACTTTTTCATCGGAAGTAATCACTTTCACAATCTCTTCAAGCAGCTTCCCCTTGAACCCCTTCTGCCGGTAAATTTCACGAATCTCCTCAACCTCCAGTTCGGGAACTTCCTTGATTTCACGTTTTTCTCGTTCCATCTCGCTGTGATAGAAATCACGTTCAGCCAGTTTGGAAGTATAGGCAACGGCAGCCATGGAAATAGATTCCGCAAAAGTAGCGGCCAAACCTCCGGCCAGAACAATCCGCGTATCCTGTGAAGCGGCAGCCACACCCAAAATCACTCCGAGCACATTGACCAGCCCATCCTGCCCGCCAAGAATCACCTCGCTCAAACGGTCGCCGCGATGATTTTCATTGGCAAAAGGAACAGCTTTTCCTGTTTTATGTGCAGCAGCTTTTTTCCCCGGATCCCTGCCAGCATGTTTTTTCGACTTGGTTCTGATCATAGGCAAGATGAAAAATCCACGCGCAATTATATCGCAGCCCAGACAAAAAGGACAGAAAAACATCTAGTGAAAAACTATTTCACTTTGAGAATGTGAAAAATTCCCGCGCGCCGGTACGGCCACAACACGCGCTTCGTCCTCTTAAAACCGGCGCGCTCTTGAAACCTGATGGAGTCTATAAATTTTGCCGTAGTTGAAGTCCAGACCTCTCGATACCCAACCGTTTTAATAAATTTCATGGCCTTCCGGTAAAGCATCAATCCCCAGCCTTTGTGACGATACTTCCGGGAAATATAGAAACGGCGCAGTTTACAGACGCGCGCACTGATCCGGCTCACCGCAATGGTTCCAACCACCCGGTCATCAACAGTCAGCACCCAAAAGCATCCGCCACGGCGCAAATAATATTCGGGGATACGCAACAAGTCCCTATCAAGAACCCTGGAATAAGTATATCCAAACTCCTTTAACACCCGGGCAATCAAACGGACAACCTGTACCTGATCTTTCTGCTGGTATTTTCTTATTCTCATGGGCGATCATAATAACTCATCAATTTTCGCAGCGAGGATAAAATCGTTGAGCGTAATACCTCCGGCAACATGGCTGGTAAGCTGAAGCTGGACCCGGCCGTAAAAAATCATGATGTCCGGATGATGATTTTCGGACTCAGCCAGATCAGCAACCTTCCGGACAAACCCCATGGATTCCTGAAAATTTTTAAACCTGAACTCCCGCTGCAGAGATTTCTGATGAAGGGTCCAGTTTTGAACTTCGCGGTGATAATCCTGCGCCTCTTTTTTTGAGAGCACGCCATTACTGCCGTCATATTTGGCACAATGCTGCTGAACAAGTTTCATGATTGTTTGGTGTTATGGAACTGAAGAAAGATAATCAGACTGAGCAGTGCCGCAAAGAAGCACCAGACCGAAAAACAGCTGACCGTATAAAACCGATAAGCAATAACAAAAGAGACAAAAAGTGAAAACCCAAAAAACTTTACCATGCGGTGGGTGGAGAAAGCGCAGCTCAGACAGGTTGCCATGAGATACAGAACCATCATGAGTTTTCCAAACGAGTTGGGAACGATATACACAATGCTGTTGAGGGAAATATGGGAAGCTACCGGAAGAGTAAACATGTAAAAGAGCTGGGAAAGACCAACAGTAAGCCCGACCCCAAAAAAGAACACCAGGATTTTCCGGCGAATCCTGTCTTTTTCCAGAAGCATGATCGAGTACGGAACCCAGATCGGCCATAGCACGTGGGAGAAAAAAACAAAACCGTACGTCACAACCTGATTGAGAATCACAGATCCAAAAGACAGCCAGACAAACCCCTCAATAATCTGTTGAATGCCAAAAAAAAGCGGAATGAGGGCAAACGGAATTTCATATCTGTGTTTGGCCTTCTGAAGTGTAACCCTGCCCATGGCGCTCAGCGCTCCACCGGCAACAAAACTTGCAGGTGCCGAAAAACACATATAAAAAAATTAACTTATTTTTTCAGTTGATCATGCCAAGAACGCAAAGCTTCAAGCATTTCCTTGATCTTCTCGCGGGTCTTCTCATCGGTGAGCTTTCCCTGCTGGTCAAACTTCTCATGAATCATGGGGACCATAACCTCGGGCTTGTTCAACGGATGCATGTTGAGAAAAACACAGCACTGTCGCAGATGGTACTGGGCGCGTGAACTGGCAATCATCCCTCCCGAACCACCCATGATAGCCGCAGGTTTATTATCAAAACTATTGTCGCCATACGGACGTGAGGCCCAGTCGATGGCGTTCTTCAAAACACCCGGGATGGAATAGTTATATTCCGGAGTCGAAAAAAGAACGGCATCCGCAGCCTTTATTTTTGATTTCAGTTCAACCACCGCCTCAGGAGGAGCCATCTCCAGATCCTGATTAAAAAGAGGTAAACGACCGACATCAAATATCTCCACTTCAACACCAGGGAGATTCAGTTCCTGTGCCGCAACCAGCAACCCGTGATTAAAAGACCCTTTGCGCAAACTTCCGGTAAACGCCAAAACACGCATAAAAAACTCAATAGAAAATACTTGGATGGAAGTATAAATGAACCATGAGCAGAAAGCAAAAGCGAACTATTCGCCGATACGCCTTTTGACCGCCCTGAAAGAGGTGAATCGCTGTGCCTCAATCCTGCGAAGAACATTCCGAAAAAGATTCTTGCAGAGAGCCGCCGAACGGGCCCGGTGACGCGCAGTTCCAAGGCATTGAAACGCTCAGATTCACCAAGCGCAGGATCAATATCATCACCGTCATACAGGCGGCGTAAAGATGGATCAGTATCAATCATCGACTGAATGGCAACTTCCAGCAGCTCACTCGCAACAAAAGTACCGTCGGAAGAAAAATCGATGCCCCTGATTTGCTCAGCAATAGCAGGCGGGATGATGGCTTTTGCCTTCGCCCTTTTTGCCCTGAATGACGACTGTGGTTGTGGCTGATCCTGAGATTTCCTGAATTTCACGATAAATCTGCCGGCCGGGGCAGTTTTGGAATGACCAGCGGAGAAGATGGCTCAGGTGGAAGAGGATGAACAGTTTCATGGTCGTGAACCCGACGAAAAAAATGAACAAGGGCGTGGCGTATCTGATGAGTAACAGCATCAAGCTCCCGGGCATCAACCCGCACATCCACCCAGCGGACATCTATATCACTACTGACCTTCCTTTCAATCTCTCCGGCTCCAAGATGGAGTTCTCCATCGGCATGCGGGAGAGTCAGATCACGTTCCGCAAGAATAAGATGGCCTTTTCCCCCTCTGTCCTTGGCCACAAAACGCACACTCTCAAGCTCATAAAGCCCAAAAACATCCAACTCAGACCCGTCCCATACCTGAACTTCCATTTTGTGATAAATAAAGAATAAAGCGCCCCATTCCAACCATTTTTTTACGCGCGCGAGAAACTATCACAAAACAAAAAATGACACAATCGTGACAAAATTGCACTAAAACACCATAAAAGTTATGATGACGCACCTTTCGGCAAGCTCTCACAAGCTTCTCCGTCTTTATCACCATCAAGCCGGTTCAGATCATGACCAACGCCGCCAACTTTCAGGAAAAATGACTGAGCCTCTGCCTTGGTTGAAAAATCGTCGCAGTTATAGTCATCAGCCTTTTTCCCCAGAGTTTTATCGGTGACAATATTGCCCAGTCGGTCAAAAAGAACGTTCCCGGACTCATCACGCGTAACTTTGGACTCCTGAAAAGATTTCGTCTCCCAGAGCTTTCCCAAATCCCAATCGTTATTGGTAACTTCCAGGCCAAGGGCAGCCATAAGACCAACAAACAAAACCGCCAAAGCAATCCTGGCTTTTTCCCAGAACACAAAAAGGACGGCCACAATCACCATCAGCACAGCAATAACCGCCAGGCGGAACTTTTTATTGCCGCGCAGCTTCTGAAAGGATGATGGCCCATGGGTATTCTTTGTTTGTGCCATAACTGAAAAAAAATGGCTGGGGATGAGGGATTCGAACCCCCGAATGGCGCCTCCAGAGGGCGCTGCCTTACCACTTGGCCAATCCCCAACAGAACAAATGCACCGGGATTGTACCTAATCATCGTTAAACCTTCAAGCCCGCTTTTTGCATGTGATCAAAAACGACCTTTTCAACATCGGAAATACACTGGGGTATGCGGTTTTCCAGGCTCCACACCTGGTAATCGAACAGATCCGCATCATCCATCTCACGCTGAGCACTTTCCATGCGGCGCTGGAGTTCTTCTTCCGGGAGCTTTCCCCGCTTGGCAATGCGTTCCAGAAGCTTTTCCGGACTTTCCGCTTTCAAAAAGATCGTCACCAGGTTTTCCGCGGGAACAACCTTGCGGATGGAATGAAACCCCTGAACATCAACCTCACGGATAATAACCCTGCCGGCTTCAAGTGCGTCCATAATAGGTTTCTTCAGCGTTCCGTAATAATCCTTTTTGTGAACCTGTGCCCACTCCAGAAAATTCCCTTTCTCAATTTCGGACCGGAACTTTTCCTGGGTAATAAAGTGGTAAACCTCGCCGTCCTTTTCACCGGGACGGATGGACCTGGTGGTATGGGATATGGGGAAAACAAACTGCGGGTAGCGCTCTTTGAGGGCCCGGATAACCGTTCCCTTCCCAACTCCCGATGGACCAGAAATGATAAAGAGTAAACCTTTCATGAGACAAGTATAGCATTGAAGAAAAACCAAAAAAATGCTAAAATACTTGGATAACTTCGCTCAGGGAGCGTGACCTTTCACAACACGAACCGCACCGGAAAGTAGTCAGACAGCAGTGAACAACAACTGCCCATTGCTGCCTCCCTACTTTTCGATGCAGCCGGCGCGACAACCAGCTCACCTAAAAGTAGCCTCCGCAACTACCTCCTGCCAAACTTTCTTTCGCAGGACCGCGTGAGGTCACAAACACAAAAATACACTCAACAAAAAGTTTACTTCTCCTCGCTTCGGCCGGGAGAGAAACACAAAACACAAAAATAAAAATGGACGGTGGTGTATCTGCGTCCAAAAACAAAGCACCAAAGAATGGTAGGGAGAAAAGTTTTTCAGGTTTCCTGAAAGACGGTAACAGGAACAACTGTCGCTATCTTGTTACCAAACGTTCCCTGATCCACTTTATCCTCAGCGCCTGATTACTTTGGCAGCTGATAGGGTAGGATCAGAGAACACACTGAAGAGACCCGCATCTTTACGAAGCGGGTCTCTTTTCCTGTACAAAAAACTAGAATGGCAGATCTTCAATCGCCACCTCATCTGTGGAAGCCGGAGCCATATCAACACCTTCCGCCGCTTCCTGATTGCGCTGAATACCGGCAGCCTTGCGTGGAGCCCCCATCCCAGATGAGTATCCACCCATTTCTCCATCCCCAACTGGCGCTCCTTTACGATCAAGAATGATGACGTTTTCGGCGACAATTTCCGTACGATAACGTTTGACGCCGTCTTCCCCTTCCCAGTCGCGGGTTTGAATACGGCCCTCAACATAAACCTTGCTCCCCTTTTTAACGTACTGACCGACAATTTCCGCCAGTTTCCTCCACACAACAATGTTATGGAACTCAGCTTTTTCCTGCTTCTGGCCGGATGAATCGGTCCAGGTAAAATTGGTCGCTACGCTAAAGGAAGCCACCGTTTGTCCGCCGGGAATTTGACGAAGTTCAGGATCACGGGTCACATTCCCAATGATCTGCGCACGATTCAATGACATTGCCATGACAGAGGATGTTTAAGAAGTAAAAAAAGAGCAGAGACTGCCCGTACATTGCAAAAGACCAGAGGCTACTATAATAACACCGGGCACCCCAAAACAAGCAACTGTGGTTGCCAAACCGGGTCAAAGAGCTTCTGGTGAACAATTCACATCAGGAATTGCCCGAATTGAAGACCTGGAAAGCTGAATCTGGTCATATCTTCCCAAAAAATAACCAAAACCATAGAACAGTCCGGCAGCAAAAGCCAAACAGACTCCCCAAAAAACAAGGTCACGAATCGAAAAAATGAAGGTTTGCTGTTGCTTTTTCATAAAAAAATGGAATGATGCATTGGTATGGCAACTTACGCATTTATATTGGGACGAAAGCATCTGCTCTCCATCGCGGAGCTCTGCAGTGTGCTGGGTCCCAAAGCAAAAATCATCGATATCACTCCGGAAGCGCTCATAGCAGAGCTCCCGGAACCACTTGAGCACCCACAGCAAAGTCTGGACCGTCTGGGTGGAACCATCAGCATTGCTGAAATTTTTGGCGAATCAAAAAAGGAAAAATCCGCCATTGTTCCAACGCTCGCAAAATTCTTCACCGAAAAATTTGAAGGAAGGCCCAATAAACTCAATTACGGAATAAGCCTCTCCAGTTTTACAGAAAAACATGAAGAAATTCTTAAAAAAACCTTAATTCTTTTGAAGAAAGAACTGGTGAAAGCAGACCTCAAAAGCCGCTTTATCAACAAGAATTTCAGGAACGTGGAAACTGCAGCCATCCATGGTGAAAAACTGCTGGAAGACGGCGCGCACATCACGATCATCCAGGGAAATCATCACTATTTCTACGGAAATACCAAAGCCCTGCAGAACCTTGAAAAATACAGCCAGCGCGATTACGAACGGCCTGGCCGTGACGCCCACCTGGGCATGCTCCCGCCAAAACTGGCGCAGATCATGATCAACCTTGGTGGTGTCACTTCCATCAACGAACCAGTCAGCCAGGAAAAGGTTCTCTATGATCCTTTCGCAGGAATCGGCACTGTGCTAACCGAGGGGCTGCTGCTGGGGTACAAAGTACTTGGATCAGACATTAACGAAGAAGCGCTCAAAAAAGCCCAGAAAAACATCGACTGGACGCTGCAAAAGTACAACCTCATCAGGCCTCAGCCGCGGCTTTTCACCAAGGACGCCACCCAACTGAGCCGCAAAGAGCTC
>JAXLZP010000011.1:0-43727 GCA_046350835.1 Candidatus Altimarinota bacterium
GATATAAGATTGATAAGACAAAGGATCAGCCTGTTAGACTTGGAAAAGACGGTAAGCCAATGAGCTTTACTCTTCTCGTTCGTGCTTACGATGAAGGGACGATTTTGGCTGATGAAGTTCAAAAAACAACTCAGTTTCTTCAGACCCAGTGGGCCCAGCTTGGCATTGATCTGAAGGTTGAGGCTTTGGATAGTCAGGCGTATTTGCAGAAACTTCAGGCCCGTGAATTCGATATGGCTCTTGCAGGTCAGAGTCTGGGCTATAACCTGGATACGTACTCTTACTGGCATTCAAGTCAGGCAACACCGATGGGCTTGAATCTTTCCAATTATAGAAGCTTTGGGGCTGACCAACTGATTGAGAAGATTCGTGATACTTTTGATTCTGGCCAGAAAGATAAGTATCTTAAAGATTTGGCGAAGGTTATTGCATCCGATGTTCCGGCAATTTTTCTCTATCGTCCGCAGTACACCCTGGCCATTGATGGGCGGGTACACGGGCTTGTTCTGAATAACCTGGCTTTCCCAAGTGATCGGTATGCCACGATTGCTCGTTGGTGCGTGGTTTGTCAGTAAGCCTTTGCTTTTTGTCAGTCCCTTCAGTACAATTTGTACGATTTATTTCTTTATTTATTGTTCATGCAGGTTATTTTGAAGCAAAACGTTCCTAGTCTGGGGAAAAAGGGGGAGCTCAAAAATGTTAAGGATGGTTATTTTATGAACTATCTTTCACCGCGCGGTCTGGCTGAAGTGGCTACACCTGAGAAGGTTAAGGCTGCTGAAGCTGTCCGTCAGCGTGCGGCAGTTCAGAGTGAAAAAATCAAGGAACAGGCAGGGGAAATCAGAGAAAAACTCAAGGGAATGAAAGTTGTTATCAAGGCGAAAGCCAAGGGCGACAAGCTTTATGGTTCAATAACCGAGAAAGAGGTTTTGAAGGCGCTCCAGGAAAAGCTTGGGGTTCAGCTGGGAAAAGAACATTTGCTGCTTTCGGAACATATCAAGGTTCTGGGGGTTTATGAGGTTCCTGTTCGTCTGGTTGAAGGAGTGGAAGGCAAGTTTACCCTTGAGGTAAAAGCTGAAAAATAAGGGTTTTAGTTCTTATTGTTTGGTTTTGCCTTCAAAAGGAAAAATACTTGCCATAGATTATGGAACCAAGAAAATTGGCCTGGCTGTCAGTGATGATGCCAGGCTTTTGGCTTTTGGAAGGGGAGTTGTTGATGCCTCCAAGGGATTCAAATATGTTGTTCAGTGTCTTGAGAAACTATGTGCCGATGAACACATTGAAGATATTCTCCTTGGGATTCCTTTGGATGATGAGGGAGAAGAAGGTGAGTCAGCTTTGAGGGTCCGTAATTTTTCGCAGAAATTGGCATTACAGTTTCCAGGAAAACAGCTCCATTTCTTCGATGAGTCCTTTTCAACGTTTGAAGCCCAAAAACTGTTGAAAGAAAGCGGTAAAAATGGGTTTGATGATGAAATGGCGGCCGTTGTGACCCTTCAGAGGTATCTTGATACGCTTTGATTCGCTTTTTTGCCCGTTTTTGGCTATAATTACCTTGAAATACTAAGTACCGTTTATGGAGTTGCTTGAAGCGCTGTTGTGGCTGGTAGGAGGGCTCATTGGAATCGTGCTTTTCCTTGTTCTCCTCGAACTTTTTATCCGCGGAAGGGAAAAGGCAAGGCAGGGGAAAGAACCTACGACGGTTTTGTCTGTGCGCGTAGCCAAGGATAATGAGACCGGGCCGATTGTGGCGGAACAGATTTTTTCAACGATTCATGGGATTGCCAGAAAAATCTCCTTTTGGGAACGACTGAGAGGATATGCCCAGGACCAGGTCAGTTTTGAGATTGCCAATATTGGCAGAAGCATACGTTTTTTTGTTCATTTCCCTTCAAAACTCAGGAACCTGGTGGAGGGACAGATTTATGCGCAGTACCCGAATGTTGAAATTGTTGAGGTTCAGGATTATTCAATGCCGAGTGAGGTGGAAGTACAGGAAAAGTCTTTGGGAACCGAGTCGGAAAAGGCGATTGTTCCTGCTGGTAAGGTTCCGGCAATGAAGAGTCATGTTGATGAGAATTTCATTACAATCAACCAGTATAAGCATGCGGTTGGGTTGGAGCTGGCGCTGGCCGATCCGGATATTTTTCCCATCAAGCGGTATCCTCAATTTGAGGATAAGAAAGCAAAGGTTTCTCTTGATCCATTGGCCGGAGTTACCGCCACACTGGCTAAAATGAACGATCTTGATGAGCAGGCATGGATTCAGATCATGGTCCGTCCGATGGAAGAAAAATGGCGTGTTGTTTTTGTGAAATGTATAAGAATTCTTAAAAAGGGGGTCTTCCTCAATATTGATACCTTCCAGAAAGCCTATGCCCGCGCTTTCTGCACCCGCAGCAAAATTTTAAGAATCCTCTTTTTCCCTTTTTACTGGATGATGTGGTTTCAGGGAGTTTTTTCGGGTACCAGCGTGCTCGATTCATCTGAGCACTCCAGTGAGGAGGTTGAAGAACAGATCTCAAAAACGCATGAGAAAGAAACAACGATGGTTGCGGCGATTGATAAGGTTGGGAAACTCCTTTATGAGACAAATATCCGTATTGTTTATGTTCCCAAGGATAAGAATCCGGATACGGCTCTTTTGAAACTTCGTGAAATTGCCGGTTCGTTTAAGCAGTTCAATATTCCCCATCTGAACGGATTTCACATTGAGAAGATTGTCCAGAATGATTCGATTGTTGAATCTTACCGGAAAAGAGAGATGCATAAACCTTTTGTGCTCAATGTTGAAGAATTGGCGACTATTTATCACCTTCCCAATACCACGGTATCTACCCCGAATATTTACTGGGTCCGTTCTAAAAAGGTTGAACCTCCTAATGATCTTCCAACTCCCAAACACGTTCCCGAGGCTGATTTTACCATGCTGGGAAAAACGAATTTCCGCGGAAGCAATGAAGAGTTCGGTATTAAAACGCTTGATCGCCGCCGTCATATTTACATCATCGGGAAAACGGGTATGGGAAAATCGACACTGCTGGAAAACATGATTTTTTCCGATATCCAGGCCGGGAAGGGTGTTGGCGTTGTTGATCCCCATGGTGACCTGGCTGATGCGGTTCTGAACTTTGTGCCTTCGCATCGTACGAATGACGTGGTGCTTTTTGATCCGGCAGATCGTGATTATCCGGTGGCTTTTAACATGCTGGAAAATATTGATCCCGCTTTGAATACCATTGTCTGTTCAGGCCTCGTGGGTATTTTCAAGAAAATCTATGGGGAAAGCTGGGGACCCCGTCTTGAACATATTTTACGAAATACCATTCTCTCTCTTCTTGAGTATCCCAATACGACCATGCTGGGAATTCCAAGGATTCTTCAGGATGCCGATTATCGCAAGCGGGTTGTTCGCAAGATTACCGACCCGATTGTGAGAAGTTTCTGGGTCAATGAGTTTGAGAAGATGGATCCTAAAAATCGCGTTGAAGCCATTTCTCCGATTTTGAATAAGGTGGGACAGTTCCTGTCTTCCCCAATTATCCGTAATATTCTTGGTCAGCCCCAAAGTACGCTGGATTTGAGGTTTGCCATGGACCACAAGAAAATCATTATCGTGAATCTTTCCAAAGGTAAAATCGGTGAAGATACCTCATCGCTGCTTGGTTCCATGATTATTACCAAATTCCAGCTGGATGCGATGAGTCGTGCCAATATTCCTGAAAGTGAGCGTACAGATTTCTATCTTTACGTGGATGAGTTTCAGAATTTTGCTACGGACTCTTTTGCCACAATTCTTTCTGAGGCCCGAAAATATAAGCTTAATTTGACCATGGCAAACCAGTATATTGCCCAGATGCCTGAAGAGGTTCGTGATGCTGTTTTTGGTAACGTTGGTACCATACTGTCTTTCCAGGTGGGTTTTGATGATGCAGAGTATCTGAGTGGTCAGTATGGAGAAGAAGTTCTGCCCAATGATCTGGTTGCTTTGAGCAAATACACGGCTTATTCCCGTCTGCTTATTGATGGTATGCCATCCAAAACCTTCTCATTTGATACGCTGGCTCCACCAAGACTGCAGGTTGAAGAGGGGCGCCGTGAGAAAGTTATCAAGCTTTCCCGCGAGCGTTATTCTACACACCGTGAGATTGTTGAAGACAAGATCCGCCGCTGGAGTGAAGGAGCTCAAATTGGGGAAGGGGATGAACCGAAAAAAGTTCTCGGAAACAGGCCTGCGCAGCTTCCTGAAGGTGAAAAGACTCCATCAGCCCAGCTTTCAGCTCCAGCCCCAACTCAAACTGCTGCCCAGCCGCAGTTGTCATCTTCTCCGATCGAAAACAAGCCGCCAAAAAAGACCAGGCCGCCTCGACCACCAAAAAACTGACCTCAGGACATGAAGGTCAGTTTTTTATAGCATGATGCGTTTTTTGATGTAGGGAGAAGAGATCAGATTACCTTCTTCTCGCTTTTTTCCTCGAACTCTTTTTTACCTTCGCGGTTTTTCCTGTTTTCCGGCTGTTTTTTGCCGATGATTTTTTCGTTCTCCGGATGTTCTTTTTTGGTGCTTTTGCGGACTTTTTCTTTCCGCTTACTTTTTTCTTACCTTTTGAAACCCTTTTTTTCGCGGGCTTTCGGATAGTTTTCTTGGCAGCTTTCTTCCCAGGTTTACGGGAAGTTTTTTTTGTGGACTTCTTCGCGCTTTTTTTTGCAGTCTTTGCTTTTTCCAGAAGTACTTCAACGCCTGGAAGAACTCTTCCCTCGAGAAACTCGAGCATGGCTCCGCCACCCGTTGAGACAAACGTGAAATCTTTTTCCGAGTAGCCAAGTCTTTTGACGGCCTCAATGGTGTCGCCGCCGCCCAGAATACTTTTCACTCCTTTTGATGCAACGAGCGTTTTGGCAATCGATGCGGTTCCACGGCTGAAAGGTTTCATTTCGGAAAGACCAAGTGGGCCGTTCCAGATAACCGTTTTTGATTTTTTGATAATATCGGCAAAAGCTATGATGGTTTTGGTTCCAATGTCCAGAATCTTCATTTCCCCGATGACGTCGTCGGCAGGGATGTCCAGTGTTTCGGCGTCATCTTTGATTTCGTCGGCAACGATGACATCGGTTGGCAGGACAAAATTTACATGGAGCTGTTCTGCAGCCAGCAGTGTTTCCTGGGCTGTCACAATTTTTTCCGATTCATAAAGAGATTTTCCTACGTTAAAGCCCTCAGCGGCCAGGAACGTGTTGGCCAAACCGCCCCCGATGAGGAAGGTGTTAGCTTTTCCCAGAAAGTTTTCAATGATTCCGATCTTCGTGTCAATTTTTGCTCCTCCAATAATGACGGTGAGAGGTTTTGCCGGTTTTTGCGTAATGCCTGCCAGTTCGGTTATTTCATGCTGCATGAGGTATCCGGCATAGCTTGGAAGATATTTTGTTACTCCTGCCGTGGATGCGTGTGCGCGGTGTGCTGTGGCGAACGAATCGCTGACGAAGATTTCTGCAAGGCCGGCGAGCTGTTTTGGCGAATGACGGGTCGTTTTTTCTTCTCCAGTAAACGGAGGTTCTCAAGAAAAAGGATTTCGCCTGGTTTCGGGTGGCAGCCGCGCGGCAGGTCCCGCGGTCTTTCATCACCTGCCGCCTTTTTTCTTTAACAGCTTGCCCATGTGTTCGGCCGCGGCTGCCATGCGCGGATTCGCCAAGCTTTTCCTTCTGGGCGGCCCAGGTAGGAGCAGATGATGAGTCTGGCGTTCTGTTTCAGGAGATATTGATTGTAAATAGTCTCTGGACAATTCTTGTGTCGTACCATGATTTTTCCGTCTTTCCATCGTTGAAATCTACACGTAAAGTACGCGTTTTTCCTGAAAGATTCGCATTCTGAAATTTGCGGACATTCGCCAATGGTTTTGCTAAGAAACTATCGCATTCGTGTAAACGTTTCCAGGCAAAAATCCCGAGATATTTTTCTTTCCGTATCTTTTGAGCAGTGCTGCCAGCTGCAAGCGCAGCTAAATGACTCTTTCCCTTGTTCATTCTGCTTTTTGCCGCCCGTTCTTTGGCCTGTTTGAAATGGTATAGACGGTCAGTACGCCAAAAATAATCGGGGTATCGCTGCAAAAGACTGATGTCCATAAGGCCCCAGCATTCACCTGCCACCGGATCAAAATGCGGGTATCGCCCTTTATGACAACTCCCCAAGAGTGATAATGGCGTCATATTTGTCTTTTAGTGCAGGGCATTTGCTGTTACAGGAATTTCCAGAGCTCGGGACACGGTAGAGTTCGATGTTTTTTCTTTTGTTCGTGGGCCAGCAGGGTTTTTTTTTTTTTTCCCACCACACACACACATGGTGTTTTTCAGCAATTCGTTGCCAATGTCATCGTTGTATCACGGAAAGAATAACCGCAAATTTACAGAGTTTTTGCGTTGAGTTTTCTGGGAGCGATTTGGTTTTCTTATTTTTTTTCAAAAAATTGATGGTGTTCGTTTGCCTCTATTTTTACCTGAAACCTCTCTTTGAGGAAAATAGTTGGACTCCTGCTCTTTGGCATTGACGAAGGCGGTCCAGGTAACGGGCAATAGGGTCGATTTCAAGATTTACTCATATCGTTCTCAGCTGGTTGAGTGTCGTGTTTTTCAGGGTGTGGGGGATAAGGCTGATCTCAAATCCATCGGCGAAGTTTTGAGATGATTCGCTCACTTCCGTTGATGGTGATCGACCTTTCTTCAATAACTTCATCATTTCGTGCGGACATCGATGCCAGAACGACAGACCTCCATCCAGGGTTTTGAGAAAAATTTTCCCAGGCCATCAATATGGCCGGTGAGCAAAAATAGCCATGAAAACGGTCTGACATCTGCATGGCTGCTTCCAAGTTGACTTGTTCTGCTTCCTTTTCGTAGGTACTGCAGATGGTGCGACTCTGTCTCCGGAATAATCTCTACAGTGAAAAGTCCTCATCAGGAGCCGGTTGTAACTGTCAGGCAGGTTCCATCAACGCTCACGGAGTCGCTGTTTTTAGCAGTTTCACCGTCTGGGGCGTGAATGGTCATAGTTTTGATACCCGGTTTCTTCAATGGATTGTATGCGGCCTGTTTCCTGAATGATTCTGCTAAACATGGTTTTGAGACGATGATGGTGCCGTTGTTATGTAATTGATCAAAAAGCGGGCAGGATGCCAAGCATATTTTTAAATTTGTTGAGATTTTTTCACAGGCTGCCGGGTATGGTGGCACTACCTACGTCGCTTTTCAATTGTAGAAATTATTGGCCAAAGTCTCTTGATGGGGCACCTGCAAGCGCAGCCGGAAATGAAAATGACCGAGGCTGGTCACACCATTACAACCTGGAAATTGCGACAAACCGGTTGGGTCAATAGAACGGCGAAACCCGTCGTACGTTCACGAATCGTTGCCTGGCAAAAGCGCTGGGGTGAGGCTTGTGGTGAGTATCTCAGAAGGGTTCTGGAGTCTATATCGAAGGACGTACTTTCCAACCATAATTTTCAGGATAAAGAAGAGAAAAAACCGCCGTCACTGAAATTATTGCTGACATGGTGGTTATCAGTATTACGAAAAAACAGACGGCGGTAAAAGAAGATGGTGAGGTAACGCTCGGTAATGTACACCTCAACCCAACTGAAGTTGTTTACTTCAGGCATGAGGTCGACACAATATTTTCAGAATACTGTATGCCGACTATGGTTCTGATTGTTGTTATTCCGACGTATAATCGTTCCCAGATTCTTCGAGGAGTGCCTGGAGGCTGCGCCAGGATATTCACAGGGGATTGATTATAAATTCTTGTTGATGATGGCAGCAAAGATGATACCCAAAAATCGCGATCATTTTCACCTCAAAATACAGGTACCGTTCCTTCCGTCAAAAAAAACATGGGGCAGGGGTTGCCAGGAATCTTGGCGTTGAACATGCGCAGGGAATATTATTGTTCTTATCGGTGATGATATTATTGTCGGTAAAGGTACAGAGCGAACATCTTCGTTTTCCATTACCTGTCACCGAAGAAAATGCTGCTGTTCTTGGTCTTCCCTTGCGTAAACTTCACGTGACTCATTTATGAAATGGCTTACGAACGAGATGGCGGTTTTTTGGCCGTTTTGGTGGCCATCAGTTTGCTATGAAAAACTCGAAGGAAAAATAGAAGCTGATTATAATTTTTTCTACACTTCGAATATTTCACTGAAAAGAACTCTTCTGGACAAATATCCTTTCGATCCTTCGTTTTCCGGATATGGTTGGGAAGATATTGAACAAAATTTACCGGCTTTATTTGCGAGAATTACGCCTTTTATAATAAAGATGCGGTCCGGATATCATGATCACATGATGACGGAATCAAGCCCTGGCTGACCGGATGAAAGAGGAATATTGGACGGTCACCTGGATTTCGCAACGATATCCTGAACTTGGCAAAGTCCTTCTCTCTGGAAGAAACTGGCTTTCGGATTTTGTCTTTTACAACACAATGAACTGCTAGCTTTTTAATAGGAATTTTACTATTATGCCCTTTTAAAAAGTATTTTTTGGAGGTCTTGCCTGAGGAGTTCAATGGAGGATAAAAACATTAAAGCTTTTATTTATCTAAAAAGTTTTTTATAATGGGAGAAGTATTTTTCTTTACCATATTATACGTTTTCGTCGTTGGATAGCTTTAGGTCTTTGTATCGATGTCTTTGGTCTTTTGTCGATTGCGTCAGAAAGATCAGCCGTTTTTCTGAAAAAGTCCTCAAAGAATAAATCTGGTCTACTACAGCCTTTTTGAAATGATGAAGATATTCAGCCTCTTATTCAGCAGTATACTGCCAAACATCAAGCGTTACCATTAAGTACGCAAATTCACTGATCCAGTTGATACATGAATCTTATCGTGAATGAACTAGCCGGAAGGACGAGGCCTGATATTTTTTCCGCTCCTTCTGTTTCTCGGGAATGTAAAAAAAATGGTCATACTGCCCGGCCAGCTTTCCCCAGCAGTTTTGAATGAACTTTTGTGAGTGTGGCCAATGATGATCTTGTCCTGCGTGATCAAAATCAGACCGGGCAGAAAAAAGTTTTTGGTATTCCACTTTCAGTTTGATACTCTTGCTCTCTATAATAAAGGAGGTTCTTTGAAGACAAGATTCTTCAGGGCGTCCGGCATCCGCAGGAAGGTTTGAAGGAGGATGTATTTAAGCTTTTAAAAACCAGCAACAGTTTCAGGCGTTTTGGTGCCGGTATTGCCATGGGCAGATCTGACAATATTGCTCGTGCAGGTCGATGTTTCTTTACATCTGCCTTACGCAATATAATACCCGTTTATAATGACAGCATTTCTCAGACGGCTTTGCGATCAGCAGGTTACCTTCAACAGGACTCGCAGTAATCCAGCTGCTGGGGCATTGAAGCAGTACACCAGCTTTGCTCTTCCGAGCAACAAGGCTATTCGTGGAACGGCTACCTGAGCAGGCTGATTCTCGGTAAAGGAGATGGAGACTTTTGCCCGTGGCAGAGTAATATGGTGATCTTTGGCTATTCTTATTGCCATGAACGAATCCGATCCTGGATCAAGGATCTCAAGGATAAGGTGTTCAAAGCCATCGATTCACGCTGATATTGTCGCGCGGTTCCCCAGTGACGATCATCAAAGTCCACGGAAAAACGTGTGGCTTTTGCCAACTATTACTGAAACCGTTACCGCATGCCTCATGAGCCACCCGAACGGGGTACCGAGTTCCTTATGTTCCTGAGTTCCAAGGAAAATCTTCAGTATTACAACTCCGGGCCGCAAACCTTCCATACCGTGACGCGTTGAGATCAGAAAAAAGATCCGGTTTATGGTGTTTTTGCTGAACAGACCGGTTGCGAAAGTATTCCGCTTTTATGATTGCCAATGGCGTTAACTGATTTTCTCCCAGGCTATTGATAATGTCCTCGCTACCACTGCCGCCGATGCCATTCGTTCCGGCCGCAGTTCAATCGATGCCCTGCTGCCGGTTTCAGGGCACCATTCCTTCTGCTCAAAACCTGCCGGAAGTCAGCAGAAGACAAAATAACTCTCGCCCATGACGAATGTGCTATTACGCTCGAAAAACTGGGCGCGGTTTGAAACATGTGACCGTTGAACGAACCCGTGACTTTTCTTTCGCTTTTCTGCTGACCTTTCCCCTTTTCAAATAAGACATTTCTCGCGCCACCATAATCTTCCTATCATAGGCAAGGTGAATTTAACTACTTTTCGACCCTTTTCCTCTATGCCAGTGATCTTTTTTCTGATTTCGTTTTTGTTATGGGGAGCCGGATTGTGGATGAAAAAAGTACATGAGTTTCAGTCTCCAGGAACTATTTTTTTACGCGCAACCCTGGCCTTTCTTCTTGTGGCGGCCGGAAATGTCTTTTGGTTGATGCTCGAAGCTCCGAGTTCTTTATGCTTGCCGCCTCACTGTTTTCCTGGTGTATCTGATGGTGGTAAACCGGATCTCAAACAGGAACAGATCGTGCTGGTGCTGCTGGCAAGCCTTTGTTTTTCAGGCGCTGCTGGCTGTTTATCGGTATGCTTCAGTCTTCGGTGGGACTCGGTTTTCTAGGGGAGCTCGCAAACAGCTCAACGGCAACGCCGAGTCGCCAAAATGAACGTTGGTTCACAAAAATTCCTGAGAGCGTTTGGCATTTTTATGCTCATGCGAGCGTTTAAGGACTCTTTTATGGGAATTGTGTCGCACTGGCCTGTTGAAGAAGTATCGATGGATTGTTCTTGGAGTGCTGGTACTTTTGTCCCCTTGGTCTGCTTTTTCACCTTTTTCACGGGCGGCTTTTGCGCTCGTTGCAGCTTTTTCGCCTTCTTTATATTTCACTTCGAACGGAAAAATTGGCGTCCGCTATGTTTTGCTGGCCGCCGTCTTTTGCTGCTTTTATTGTTATTTTCAGGCTGGAAGGTGTGATGGTGAACCGGCTGTTTTTTGAGGATACAAACTCTACAACAGAGCGTGCCCTCTATTTGCGTATCAGCAGGGACATGATTGCTGACCAGCCGCTTGGAGTGGGGCTGGGAGGTTTCACGCTTCATGCTTCTGGGACTACACTTCCACCAAGCTTGCTCCATGGCTTTATCAGCCGGTGCATAACATTTTTTTCCTGGCAGCCAACGAAACGGGAATTTTGGGCGGTATTCTTTACACTTTCACTTTTTTGTTCTTGGCTTTTATCTGCTGATGCTTTTACGTAACCATAAAACTCCGGAAAACAACTTTGCCATGAGTCTCCTTATTGCGCTTTTGGCAGGCGTAGCCAATTATTGGATATTTTGATCACTACTTCTATACTGTCTACCAGGCTCAGGTCATGCTCTATATCTCTCTGGGATTTGTGAGCAGTTTACTCAGCAGTGACCGGTTGCCGGCAAAAAAGAATTCCTGAATAATTAACGGCTTTTTCCCCTCAAGCTGGAGGCTTTTGGGAAGAAGAGTTCCGGAAGATATTGCCAATGGCGATGGTAGATTTTGTAAGGTCTTTTACTGTTCCTGGAGAATATTTTGCGTCATCGATGTCGAAATCCATGGTTTGAGTCTCTTGTCTCCCGCCATAACATATACGGATGGCCATGGCGTGTACTTCACGCCATTTGTTGAAGATTTCCCGTGCCGGCATCTGTTCAAGATCAATCAGACCATCTTCCTTTTGAATCTTGTGGCAAAAAAGTTGCTTTTGAACTGTCCTGGGGGATTGGATGTATTGCGTTCTCCGCCAGATCTTTCAGGATGTGCGGGAGAATTTTGCCGCCATGCCAAGGCTGAGGTTGACGGTTAATGATTCTACGTTGTCGTTTGGTTCGATGGGGAGTTTGGCAATATCCAGAATGTCTCCGGCATCAAGCTCTTCACGCTCGACTGCTTGATGGTTACCCCGGTTTCGCGGTCACCATGGAGCAGGGGGCCTCAATAGGAGAAGCTCACGGTATTTTTGGCAGGAGAGAGGCATAGACGTTCACGGCACCAAAACGGGGAATATTCAGAATGGATTGAGGAAGAATCTGCCCACAAACTGACCACCACCATGACGTCCGGCTTCAGATTTTTCATAAGTTCCTGAAATTCGGCATTCTTTTTTATTTTTGAAGGCTGAAAAACTGGAATATTGTTTTTCAGGGCCAATTGTTTAACAGGAGGGGCGGTCAACTCCTGCTTTCTTCCCACCTTTTTATCCTCCTGGGTCACCACCGCCTGTACTTCAAAATCCTCGTCCTCAATGAGGCTTTGCAACGAAGGAAGGGCGAAATCCGGTGTTCCCATAAAGACGATTTTGATAGTTCTGCTCATGGCTCAAATGCTAAATTCTTCCGGTATCATACCAGATTTGTAATCGGTCAGCACATTGACCTTGCCAAGGTTATGTTTTTTGGCTAAAATCCCCATCTAATAACTAAGGATTATGGAAGAAAAATACCTTCAGGCAAGAAGACTTATTGAAAAAGCAGACCGTATTCTGTCTATTTCGCATAAGCGACCGGACGGGGATACGCTCGGTGCGTCCTGCTCGCTTTATCTTGCGCTCCAGCAATGGGGGAAGAGGGTTGATATGGCCTGTGTGGACGAGATCCCCGACCGGTTCAATTTTTTGACGGACATGAACAGGGTTATCCGCGAGTTTAATTTCCGTGAGTATGACCTGATCATTGTTTCAGATGCGGGCGCTTCCTACATGACACGCTATCATGAGATCTATCCTGATATTTTTAAGGGTGAAGTTCCGGTGATCAACTTTGATCATCATGCTTCGAACGATAACTTTGGTACGGTGAACATTGTTGATGCCTCTTGTCCGGCTACAACTATTTTGTTGAACCGTGTTTTTGAATACTGGGGGATCCACATTACGCCTGCAATTGCCACGGCTCTGCTCTGTGGTATTTATAATGATACCGGGAGCCTGATGCACTCCAATACTACGATTGAGGTGTATGAGGTTTCGGCCAAACTTATGGAAAAGGGTGGGAAGGTGAATACCGTGGCCAAGAAACTTTTTCGGACAACTCCCATTTCTACCCTCAAGCTTTGGGGCAGGGTTCTGGAAAATGCCCACGTGAACGAGGAGGGAGTGACCGTTTCTGTTGTTACCTGGAAAGATTTTGAAGAGTGCGGAGCCGGTTCGGATGAGATTTCCGGAGTTGTGGATTTTTTGAACTCTGTTCCGGGTTCCAAGTTTACAGTGCTTTTAAATGAGGATGAAAAAGGCAATATTAAAGGCTCTTTCCGTACCCAGCGTGATGATGTTGATGTGGCTGCACTTGCCGGCCAGTTTGGCGGGGGAGGTCATAAGAAAGCTGCTGGGTTTACCATGCCGGGGAGGCTTCATCGTCAGGTACAGTGGAAAATTGTGCCAAAGAATCAGGAGATCGAACAGAAGGGAACCGTTTCTTTCCAATTACCAAATCCCAAGGAACTTTCCGCATAAACCGGTTTGGCGTGGGTTGAGCCCAGCCTTGACTTGAGATTTTTCGATTTCGGGCTATAATTGACAGGCTTTTTTGTGTATTTCCTATGGGTGTTCGGCGGGTTATTGCTTCAATGCTGGTGTTTCTTTTTACGGTTATTGCGTTGCCGATTTTTTTTGTTTTCGGGCTTGGACGTACTTTTTTTGAGCCGTCTTTTTATAACGATGTTGCTGTTTCTCCAACTTACCAGCTTCTGCTCAATGCGATTGCCAATAACGTCTATACCAAGGATCCGGTGATTCAGAAATATTTTCAGCCTGATGCTGTTCGCAAGGTGGTGGGGGAAACAATCCCGCTGGAACTTTTTAAGACCAGTATGAAAGATTTTGCGGCGGACCTGGAAAAGATCAAGACGGAACCTGATCACCAGCTGACTTTTGACCTGAAGCCTTATCGTCCAAGTTTGCAGAAACTTGCCCAGAGATTGGCGATTCACCTTTTCCAGGCTTTGCCTCAGTGTAAATCAAGCGAACTTCCGGAGTTTAATGAAGACGGTATTGCGACCTGTGTTCCGGGTGGCACGAATTATGATGTGGTTTCCGGACCACTTTCCAAACAGTTTGAGACCGGGGTGTTGAATGCACTACCGGACACGCTCGATCTGTCTCTGGCCCGGGATGAGAACGGTTCTGCTTTTACCATCATTTTGGGGTCGGTGGAAAAAGTGAAATTCTATGGCATCGGGGCTTTGATGCTTCTGATTGTTTTCATTGCCTTTGCCTTGTATAAACCTTTTACGCTTATTGTCCGCTATGAGGGCATGGCGTTTCTCTTCAGTGGATTTCTGGGTTTTTTGATGAGCATTGGGCTGGGTGAATTCCCGGTCTGGTTCGTTCAAAATTACGTCGTGCGCAATGCCGGAGTGGTAAAATCGCTTGGTGGCGAAATGGTGCTCGTGAAATATGTTCAGCAGCTTTTTGGAGCTTTTTCCGGGGAGGTTCAGAAAATTTCTTTTGTCTTTTTAGGATTGGGTGCGGTCCTGATGTTTGTGTATTTCTTTGTTTTAAAGGCGGACGTTCGTGAGCCGAAAGGTGAGTGATGCGCCGGTTGCGTTGAGTTTCATCCCGAGCTGAATTACAATGGTGCAGGTACTTTTTGTTTTTCTGCTATGTCCCACAACCGTTATCTTGCGATTATTGCTGCGGCAGGAGTTTTAAGCTGGGCAGCGTGGATTGTGGTTCTGAACAAGCTTGATCCATTTGAGTCTACGGGCCTGGCGCTCGGGATGTTTTTTTTGAGTCTGTTTTTTGCGCTCACCTGTACGTTTACTGTGGCAGGATACTATTTCCGGGTCTGGCTTCATAAAAATGAGATTTTTTACAGTCATATCAATGTGGCACTCCGTCAGGGAATTTTGCTGACGCTGATTGCCATTGGGTGTTTGCTGTTTCAGCTTTTGGGAGTTTTGACCTGGTGGTCCGGCCTGCTGTTTATTGGGGCTGTGACACTGGTGGAGTTTTATTTTATGGCAAAAGAGGAGTCGGCGTAAAAATGGTGCCGGCTTTTGATGGGTAGAAACAGGCGTTCCGTCGTGTCCGGGGCTGATCTTGCAGGATGGCTACTGGAACTGACATTGGAACGCCTGTCTCTACCTTGTTGCTTGTTGTGTGTACAACCCTGAACCCCTGCAACCTGGTTCCCGGGTTGTATGCCCTGTTCAGTTGCCGGAAGGAAACGCTGCGAGGTCGCCCACCTCGCTGATGTCGCGCATCTTCGCGGGCTTGATGACCACCGTTGCGGGGATGACCGGGACCGGGGGCTTGGGGGAGGGCGCGGCGGAGGCGCTGGCGACGGCCGACGTGGACGGGCAGGCGCTCGGGCACGGCAACTTGATCTCGGCCGTGAGCGCACTCGGGAACGTCACCGGGGCCGGCATCATGACGCAGACTTCCTTCAGCGTATCCCAGAGGGCGCCGGCGGGGCAGCTGGGCTTCGTCGCGACCGAGGCCGTCGGAGCCGGGGCTTCAACGGGTCGGTGTTGGCGGAAGCCGTGGACGCGCTGGCCGAGGTGCCGGAGGAGTCTGCTGCGGAGGAGGGCTTGTTGAACTGCCGGTAGCCGAGGAAGGCCACGACGCCCAAGATCGCGACCGCAGCGACGATTCCAGCGTAGAACTTCCATCCGCGACCCGAGGACGAAGCCGGGGTAGGGGATCAATGCGGTCGGGCCGTGGTTGGTGTTGTGGGGCGCGGCTGCGTGTACACCGCAAGCGGTGCAACCTCCGACAGCTCCGTTTCCGTTACAGGTGGTGCAGACGGGAGGGGGTGGACGTAGACATGGTTTCTCTCCTTGAACGTGCGCCGAAGCGCGTCGATGAAACGCGCCAACATGGCGCAACGTCTTTGATAGTGCTACCCCAAGGGTGAGCACTTCTGCCGGAGTAGACGTGAAACTCTGGGCATAGCACCAAACTGCGTCAAAAGGACTCAGGGCCGGAAACTTGTTCCGGGAACCCAAAAACTCTTGGCGGCAGCCCAGTGCACTGCCCAGTGTTTCACCATGTACCTTTCAATATTATAAGCAACAAAGCAGAGAGAGTATCTGCCCTCTGTAAGCTGGCCATTCGTATGAACGACTCAACTTAACCATAAGGCAGGTTACTCTCTGCTGGTTTCTTCCTGATTGTGAAAGAGCAGGATGTGAGACCCTTCAGCGGGCATAGGGGTATATTTATGCCACCGCAAAGGTAAAAGAACAACTTTTCTTCCCTATTACAGGAAAGGTTAGAACTATACCAAAAAACTCCATTTTTGTCAAGGCTCTTTCCCCCTACGAAAAAAGAGGCCGCCAGGACCTCTTTTTGCTTTATATGAGCCAATGTTCTGATTCCTGTTAGAGGTTGTACTGGTAGTCGCTTAAAGCGGCAATTTTGCTCAGTGGCCAGAGGATTAACCAGGCTTTTCCTTCAATGTGGCTCAGCTTGAGGTATGGGGTGCCGCCTTTCTGGTTGCAGCCGCCGCTCGAAATGCTTTCCTTGAAGCAGCTGCGGGAATCTGAACTTGCCGTGCGGTTGTCTCCAAGCACAAAATAACTGTCAGAAGGGATTTCAAAAATGGTCATGTTTTCCGTGAACGGGTTGGTGCTGCCCAGGTTTGTCTGGTTCAGATAACTTTCGTCCAGTTTTATCCCTTCCGGGTGTTGCTGATTGTAGAGGTAAACGTATCCATCCTTGAGTTTAATGGTTTCGCCCGGGAGACCAATAATGCGTTTGATGAAAAACTCATCTTTGTTCTGAGGAGGATGAAACACCACAATGTCACCGCGTTTTGGCGTTCCCACCTGCCAGCCCAGGAAATTCTGGTATCCGAGTTTATTTACACGATGCACGCCGTAGCCGTGCTCACATTTGCCGTCGATGTTATTGAGAGTGTCACACATGGATGGTCCGTATACCTGGAAAGGTGAGACCAGAAAAGTCCGGATAATGAAAACCATGGCGGCAATGACAATGAGGTTCAGCACAATGTCCAGACTGAACATCAGCGTGGTTTTGTATTTCCTTCGAGAAAACGCCTTAAGAACGTCACGGTTTTTTACTGGAGGCTGCTGATCATTCATAGATGCTGGTTCGGAAAAAGATTCTCGTAAACTTTACTGCTCTTGGCCTTTCTTTACAAGGAAAGATGGATATAGTACGCTTAAGGGAGCTCGTTTCCATTGATTATGAAGAAAATTCCTCAGGTACTGTTCCGTCCGCATCTTGATCCTGGTGAAGAGGTTCTTGAAGTTTTTCATCGGCATCCTTTTGTGATGATTCCAAGCTTGGGGAGAATCCTTTTCTTCACGTTCCTTGTTCCGCTCTTTCTCTTTTACATGTTTCCGGAGTTTGCGCTTTTCTTTTTCCTCTGGATTGGTGTGGGAACCATTCGTCTGGTGTATCTCTTTTTTAACTGGTATCACGATGCGCTTCTGGTGACCACGGTCAGTCTCCTGAAAACGTACTGGAACGGTTTTTTCGACCGGTCATCTTCCCGGCTTGAATATCCCATGATTGAGGGTATCAGTTATGCCATTCAGGGGTTCCGCCGGACCGTTTTTAATTACGGACATGTTCATATCAACCGTTCGGGTGGATCTTCCGCCATCGAGCTGCCTGATGCCATGAACCCTCCCAAGGTTGAACGGGTGATTTTAACTCATCAGGAGAAATTTGTTTCTGATCAGAGCATGAAAGATTCTGAAACGCTCAAAAGCCTGCTGGTTACCATGATCCGCAACCATAACAAAAACAACCCGCCTCCAGCGTCTCCCCAGGCGCCGGCTTCCAAGAAATAAATCTTTGTGTCCATGAATAATTTTTATCTGTTTTTGGGACTTTTCCTTCTGGTGGATTTTCTGCTGGTCGTTTTTATTCTTTACCGCCGTTCCCGTCGCAAATTTGGTCCGCATGATCTCCAGTTTTTTCGTACTGAATGGAGAAAGATTTCCGGACACGAAGATGCCAAGCACGCCCTTATGGACGCGGATAAGCTTTTTCATGTCGTGATGAAGAAAAAGGGGTATCAGGGTTCAGTCGGTGATCAGTTGAAAAAGGGGGCAAAACTTTTTTCCGATCTGAACGGATTATGGTCTGCCCATAAACTTAGGAATAAAATTGCCCATGAGTTGGATGTCCGGGTGAGTTCTTCGGAACGGCAGTTCGCCCTGCGTTCGTTTGAAAAAGCGCTGAAAGATTTGGGCGCACTTTAAGCATTTGTTGATGAAGAAATTTGTTCTTGGCATTGCCGGATATATTGGCTCCGGAAAAACAACCGCAGGCAGGTATTTTGCCGAACTTGGGGCCCGTTTTATTGATGCTGATGAGGTGGTTGATGAACTTTATGTAAAAGGTGCCGATGGTTACCGTAAAATCCTCAGTTTTTTTGGAGAGGAGTATTTGAAAAAAAATGGTGAACTCAACCGCAGGAAACTTGCCCAGACTGTTTTTGGTGATCCCAAGAAACTCAGAATACTCCATGATCTTATTCATCCGCTTGTCACCAGCCGTATTCAGCAGTTGATCGATCGTGAAGGACGCCAGTTCTATGTTCTTGAAGCGACCTATTTTGAAAAAAAACATTTGAAAGCGCTTATTGACGCTTTGCTCTGGATTGAGTGCCCCAAAGATGAACTTTTCCGCCGGCTCCAGGGTGAACGGGGAATGGAAAAACCGCTTTTTGAGAAAATTCTTCGCATACAGGTTCAGCCACCCAATCCCGATTTTGTTGTTGTAAATAACGGTTCTCTTGAGGAGTTTTCGCTTCAGCTGAAAAAAGTGATGGAATCTTTGATGAAACGTTGAGTTCCACCCTTTTTTTTGGTAAAGTAGGGCAAGATTTACGCTTGTACTTCTTTCTTATGAATGACCGGTTTGAAGCAGTTATTGGACTTGAGATTCATGCTCAGGTTTCCACGAAGACAAAAATGTTTTGTTCCTGCAGCAGCGATGCCTTTGATCATGAGCCGAATCTCAATACCTGTCCCATCTGCATGGGTTTCCCCGGACAGCTGCCGGTTATCAATGGAGAAGCTGTCCATAAGGGATTGAAAGCTGCGCTTGCGCTGCATTGTCAGATTCCTGCGTTTTCCAAGTTTGACCGTAAAAACTATTTTTATCCTGATCTTCCCAAGGGGTTTCAGATTTCCCAGTATGATCAGCCGGTTTCTCTCAACGGGTGGTTGGAAATTCAGGTGGGGCCGGAGAAAAAGAAAGTCAGAATTACCCGTCTGCACCTGGAAGATGATGCCGGGAAACTGACCCATGTTGAGGGTGGAACTCTTTGTGACTATAACCGTTCCGGGATTGCTCTCATGGAGATTGTGAGTGAACCGGACATTCGGACTGCAACAGAAGCCAGTGCCTATGCCAAAGCCATTCAGGCTACACTCCGTTATGTTGATTCTTCCGAGGCCGATATGGAAAAGGGCATGATGCGTTTTGATGCGAGCGTGAGTATCCGCCCACATGGTGAGAGCAAACTTTACCCTCGGGCAGAAATAAAAAATCTGAACTCTTTTAAATCTCTTGAGGCCGCCATTGATTATGAAATTGAGCGCCAGATCTTTTTGTGGGATGAAGGTAAACCGTTGAGTGGAAATATTACCGTAGGGTGGAGTGATGATCATCAGAAAACCTATTTCCTTCGCGATAAAGAGGGGGCGGACGATTACCGGTATTTCCCTGAGCCGGATTTGCCTCCGCTTGTTATTACTCCCGACTTTATTGACCAGCTCAAAAAGGAGGTTCCTGAGCTCCCGGGTGAAAAACTTGAGCGTTATCAGAGTGAGTGGAAGATTTCAGAAGCTGAAGCTTTGCTTATCAGTGCGCAGATTGAACTTGCCCGTTATTTTGAGGAGGTGGTCAGTCTTTCCAACGATCCCAAAAAAGCGGCGACGTTCCTTACGACTATCCTCATGAGCCATATGAACAGGGATGGTCTTGGAGTCCGTGAGATCAAAGTAACTCCTGCTCTTATGGCCAAACTGATTACCATGGTGAATGAAGGAAAAGTTTCCATGAATATCGCCAAGGGTGAGGTTTTTGAGGCCATGTACATGGAAGGAAAAGATCCAGCCGTTATTGTTCAGGAAAAGGGACTTGTTCAGATGAACGATGAAGGGAAAATCCAGGAGATCTGCCAGAAAATTCTTGCTGAAAATCCAAAATCTCTCGAAGATTATAAGGCCGGGAAGCAGGCTGCTCTCCAGTTTTTGGTGGGAAAGGTTATGAAAGAGACCCGTGGTCAGGCGAATGCGATGATGGTTCAGGATTTGCTGAAGAAACTTGTCGGATAATAACACTCAAACAAATTTATTTATTAATCAAACAAAATTATGGATCCATTGTCTTTTCTCTATATAGCCCTTGGAGTGGCTGCCCTGCTGGTTGCCATTTTCGTCTGCGCGACGCTTATTTATGTCATCCAGATTCTGCGTGATGTGGCAAAAATTTCCGACAGTGTCAGTGAAACGGCTGAGCGTGTGAACGATTACCTTGTACAACCTTTTGCTTTTTTGAGCAGTGCCACCGACTACATTAAACCTCTTCTGGATACTGTCATGAGTAAGCGCGATGAGCTGAACTCGATGGTGAACGACAAGGTTCATAAGGTGGCCAAAAAAATCCGCCGCAAGATGCGTGATGCCGGTGATGAGTAGATCTCTTCTGGAATATCATGGAAGCCGCCGGGTTGGTTCTGGCGGCTTTTTTGTTGTACTCCTTGCTTTTTTTGCCATTTGTCGCTATATTTCACCCTCATCATTTTTTCTTCGGATATGGCTACGAAATCACGTTCACGTCTGATCAGACGCATACTTTATGTTCTGGTTGGACTGGTGCTGGTCGGCTTTATTGTGAGCCGCATGTTTGCTCCTAAACCCGGACCTGAATATGTGACAGCAAAAGCAGCGATGGGTGATGTCCATCAAACGGTTGCTTTAACCGGTACCACGGAACCAAAAACGCGTTATCAGCTTCAGTTTGCCAAAAATGGAAAAGTTGAAAAGATTTTGGTTGAGGTTGGGAGTCATGTTCGCGAAGGTGAGGTTTTAGCTTCTCTGCAGAACGATGATGTGAATTACCAGCTGGAATCCCAGAAAGCTGTGTTGCGCATTGCGCAGGCAAATCTGGCCAAAGCCATGGCTGGACAGCGTCCTGAAGAGGTAAAACTTGGTCAGCTGAAACTTGATCTGGCGAAGCTGGATCAGGCAAATGCGGGAATTTCACAGAATAATTTGCTCGATATTGCCCAGAAGAATGTGAACAGTGCCCATATTGCGGTTCAAACCGCCGCAACCAATCTTGCCCAGGCCCAGGATCAGTACAACTACACCCTCCAAACTGTGCAGAGCAGCACCTGGATCCAGCCGTCATACCAGGTGTATGACAGTGGCTATTACTACGGTGATTTGCGCGGGAATCTGTTTCAAAATTCCGGTACGGGGGCTTCTTCAACTACGACCGGCAACTCTTCTGTTGGTACCTCTGCGACTTCCATGTCTGCCGCCCAAAGTTTTGGCGCCAGCAACGGGTCGGGTGATTATTTGAGTAATGTGAACAGTCTCCAGACTGCCAAGTTTAATGTTGAAAAAGCACAACAGGCTTACGATCAGGCCCAGCAGGCTTATGATAAAACTCTTGCTGATGCAAAGCGCCAGGCCGATGATCTTGATACTGCGGTGAAAAAAGCTGACGTGGGTGTTCAAAGTGCGCAGCAACAGTATCAGTCCGTTGTTGCCAAGCCCCGTGAAGTTGACATTGCGCCTTTGAAGGCCCAGGTTGATCAGGCGTGGGTCGGCGTTCATCTTGCTGAATACCAGCTTGATCAGACCCTGCTCAAAGCTCCTACCGATGGTATTGTGACGGACATTGCGCTTGATGCGGGTGAAACTGCCGGATTGACTTCGTCATTTCTTACCCTGGATTCCCAGTATCTTTTTATCAAGGCGCTTGTTTCCGAGGCGGATATTGCCAAGATTCAGCAGGGACAAAAAGTTACCATGACTTTTGACGCTTTTGGAGCTTCCAAGGAGTTTGAAGGGACAGTTTATGAGGTGAGTCCTTCAGAAACTATTGTTCAGGGGGTTGTTTATTATGAAGTGAAAATATCTTTTGATGCCAAGGGTGAACAGGTCAAACCTGGAATGACCGCAAATCTGAATATTGAGACGAGTACCGTTACGAACGTTTTGAAAGTTCCGGCCCGTGCTGTTCAGTATGAAGGTAATCAGGCCTATGTTGAAGTTTTGAAAACTGTTGAGAAGAAACAGGAGGTTGAAAAGCGGAATGTTGATGTTGGTTTGCAGGGCGATGAAGATATTGAGATTACCTCGGGTCTTCAGGCGGATGACGAAGTGGTGACCTTTACCAAGTCCTCATAAGCATTATGACTCCAATTATTCAGTTACGGGACATACAGAAAAGTTACGTGATGGGGGAAGGGGAACGGAGTATTACCACCCAGGTTTTGTGCGGTATTTCCCTGGAGGTTTCTCAGGGAGAGTTTGTTGCCATTGTTGGCCAGTCCGGATCCGGGAAATCCACCCTCATGCATATTCTTGGCTTCCTGGACAGTGCGACGAGCGGGACGTATCTGTTTGATAACCGTGATGTTACCCATTATGACGAAGAGGAACTTGCGGATATTCGCAGCAGAAAAGTTGGATTTGTTTTCCAGGCTTTCAATCTGCTGCCGCGTACGACAGCCCTGGATAATGTCCGCCTGCCGCTGGTTTATCAGGGGGTTGGTATGGGGGAACAGAAGCGCCGTGCGGAAGAAGCCCTGATAAAGGTAGGTCTTGAAACCCGTATTGGCCACAAACCCAATGAGCTTTCCGGCGGTCAGCAGCAGCGTGTTGCCATTGCCAGAGCGCTGATTACCAATCCGCTGATGCTCATGGCTGATGAGCCGACCGGGAATCTGGACAGCCGTTCTGCTGATGAGATCGTTGATCTTTTCAGGAATCTTAATCGTGAAGGACGGACAATTATTCTGGTAACGCACTCACACGAAGTCGCCGCCATTGCCAGACGTATTGTCACTATTCGTGACGGTCTGATTATTTCTGATGAAACCAACCAATCATGGAAATCCTGAATGTTATGAAGCTGGCATGGAGTGGCCTTTCGACGAACAAAGGCCGGTCCTTTCTTACCATGCTCGGCATTATTATCGGGATAGCGTCCGTGATTATTATTGTTTCCGCCGGGGCAGGGGCGCAGAGTCTTATTTATAACCAGATCCGGAGTCTTGGTTCGAATTTAATCGGTGTTCTCCCGGGACAGGGAGGTGAAAAAGGCCCGCCTGCTTCTGTTTATGGTGTGGTCATTACTACACTGAAATATGAGGATGCACTGGCAATGATGCAGGGACCGAATGCCATTCCTCACTTGTCAAAGGTTGCGCCTATTGCCATGGGGCAGGCGACAGTTTCTTATGGCAGCAAACAGGTCAGTGCCCCCTTTACCGGGACAACAACGGCCTATCCACAGGTCATTGAAAGAAAACTCCTGGGGGGCAGATTTTTTAATGAACGTGAGGAAAAAAGTCTCTCCAAGGTGGTTGTTCTTGGCTACAATGTAAAGCAGGACCTTTTTGGTGATCAGGATCCAGTGGGTGAAACTGTGAAAATAGATAACGAGAAGTTCAAGGTTATTGGCTATTTTGCCTATAAGGGCACGGTTGCTTTTCAAAACCTTGATGCCTATGTCTATGTACCCATCAGTACGGCCCAAAAAATCATGCTTGGTATTAACTATGTCCACCGTATCAGTGCCAAGGTTGATGATGACCAGTATGTCCCCATGGTTATTCAGGAAATAAAACGGACATTGCGCTTAAGGCACAAGATTAAAGATCCTGCTGATGACGATTTTACCGTGGCGAGTTCAGATCAGGCTTTGGCGGCAATTGGTGGAGTTACTGATGCAATCAAGTTTGTCCTTGCTGCCGTTGCAGCAATATCTTTGCTCGTTGGCGGGGTTGGTATTATGAACACGATGTACGTCGTTGTGAAAGAGCGCACTCGTGAGATCGGCCTAAGGAAAGCAATTGGCGCAACGCCTTCAAAAATCCGCAACCAGTTTCTGATTGAATCAATTTTTATTACCACGTGTGGAGGAGTTGTAGGGATTGTTTTGGGCATGGCTATTACTGCCCTGATTGCCCTTATACTGCGTAGCCTGGGATACTACTGGGAGTTGAGTTTTTCTCTTGAAGCTATGGTCAGTGGGTTTCTTGTTTCGTTTATTATCGGGTTGGTCTTTGGTTATTATCCCGCCAAAAAAGCCTCAAATCTCCCAGCCATTGAAGCTTTACGCTATGAATAAATTCTTGAACATTACAGAACTTTTCCGTCTGGCTTTTGATGCCCTGGGAAAAAACAGGGTGCGGACCGTGCTCTCTGTTGTTGGCATTGTTATTGGTATTTCTACGCTTGTTATTGTGCTTGGTATTTCCAGTGCGGCTGAAGGGTTTATCCGTGATCAGCTGGCATCTTTTGGTTCTGACACTGTTTTTGTGGAGGTGAAAGTTCCCAATGCCGATGCAGCCGCTTCCGGTGCGGCACGCGGTATTGGAGTACAGGTGAAGACCTTGAAAGCGGAAGATGTCATTGGTGTACGCAAGATTCCGTATGTTAAGGATAGTTATGGGGCAGCTATTTCCCAGGAGAAAGTTGTTTATCAGGAAAACTTCAAAAAAACTTTTATTTACGGGGTTATGCCGTCTTTTGTAAAAATTGACGCAACCAAGGTTTCCCAGGGCAGATTTTTCAGTCAGGCGGAAGAGGACAGTCTTGCCAAGGTTGCTGTGCTGGGGCCTGACATGAAAGAAACCCTTTTTGGAAATCAGGATGCATTGGGGAAATACATTCGCATTCGTAATACCACCTTCAAGGTTATTGGTGTTACGGAAAAACGCGGTGCCGCCTTTTTTCAGAATTATGATGATTTTGTCTATCTTCCGCTGAAAACCCAGCAGAAGTTTCTGCTTGGTTATGATCATCTTCCCTATTTTGTATTACAGGTTTCTGATCCATCCCGGATGGATATTGTGGCGGATGATGTTACCCGTTTTTTGCGTCGCCAGCATAATATTCAGGGGAATGATCCTAAAAAAGATGATTTTACTGTTGAGACTTCAGGTGATTCACTTCAGGCCATCAGTGTTGTTTTTGATGCCGTCTCTTTGCTTTTTGGCGCCATTGCTTCCATTTCTTTACTGGTGGGCGGCGTCGGTATTATGAACATCATGTATGTCAGCGTCACAGAGCGTGTTCGTGAAATTGGTCTGCGTAAAGCTGTTGGAGCCCGCCGCCGCGATATTCTTCTTCAGTTTCTGCTTGAATCACTTGTTATTACCCTTCTGGGCGGTTTGCTGGGCATTTTCTTTGGACTCCTCATGACTTCACTCATGAGCCTGGGGGCAAAAGCCGCTGGCTTGAAACTGGAAATGAGTCTTTCAGTCCAGGGACTCCTGTTTGGTCTGGCTGTTATTGCTTTTTTCGGGATTGTTTTTGGATTTGGTCCTGCCAGAAAAGCCGCAAACTTGCAGCCGATTGAAGCCATGCGCGCAGACTGATGATACAACCCTGAGTGGCGAGCTATCTTTTTTTTGTGAATCTGGTCAGGAGCAGTACGACGGGAAATTTGATGGTTGCGTTGAAAATTCTGCCGATTCTTTGCGGTTGTTTGAAAAGCCGATAGAGCCATTCCAGTCCGGCCTTTCTCATCCAAATGGGAGCTCTTTTGATGACTCCGGCAATGAAATCGAATGCGCCTCCAACCCCCATGGCGACTTTGATGGTGTGAAGATGCCTGAGGTTTTGCGCCAGCCACATTTCCTGTTTTGGAGCACCAAAGGCGACGAAGAGTAATTGGGCCTGACTGCTATTGATCCGTTCAATAATTTTTTCGGCTTCTTCATGGGCGGGGGAGCCGGCATATGTTCCTGTAACCTTGATTTGCGGGTATTTCTTTTCCAGGACCTCTTTGGTTTTTTCTGCTACGCCAGGTCCGGCTCCAAGGAGGAAAATTTTTGTTCCGCTGGGGGCTTTCTGGCAGATGGTTTGCATGAAGTCTGTTCCGGTGATTCGCTGTTTCAGTTTTTTTCCGCTCAAATATGCGGCAAGCATAATACCAAATCCATCGGGAATATTGAGGTCAGTTTGCCTCAGGAGGTTCAGGAAAAATTCGTTTTTCCTTGTTTCCAGGAGCATTTCAGGATTCGGGGTCGCAATAAAAAATTTTCCGTGGTGTGCCTGCAGTTTTTCCATCGTTAACGCCAAAGCTTCATCGATGGTCATGCTGTCAAAAGGAACTCCCATGACGGATACGCGTTTTGTGCTTTCAGTCTTTTTCATGGTTTGGCAATAACAATAAGGTCGTGACTGTGTGTTTTGTTTTTTTCAGCTGTTAATTCGCTGATTTTCCATCCGGATTTTTCAAAAAGTTTTCGTAATTCTCTGGCGGTGAAGGCGTGGTAATATCTTGGCTTCTTCTCTTTTCCCCAGGGGATGAACGTGTCTTTTGGGCTGTATCTGCCTAACGTTAGTATACTCCTGAATATGGCTTTCAATAACTGTATCCAGTACTTTTTTTGCCATAGGTTCCAGACGCTCACGACCAGTGTTCCGTCGGGTGTTAAGACTCTTTTCATTTCCTCCAGTGCTCTCATGCGCTCGGCTTTTGTTGGCAGGTGATGAAAAGCTCTTATGCAGAGAATAGTATTGATTGAATCATCATTTGCCGGAATATCGGACATTTCCCCATATTGAAAATGGTGACCGGGATGTTTTTTTCGTGCCTCTTCCAGCAGTTTTTTGCTGTTGTCGATTCCCAGATAGTTGATGGTCTGTTTTGCCCACTGCTTTGCTTCCTGTTCCAGAAATAGCAGCAGTCTTCCGTTGCCACAGCCAAGGTCCAATATTTTTTGATCAGGTCCAAGAATCTTTTTCAGGAGATCAAACTCTTTGCCGGCGTAACTCCGTGATTCGGAAAACTCCCTGCTTATGTCGTCGTAGGTCTCCTGGACTTTTTGCATGATTTTTCTGGCCGTTTTTTTGTTCATTCTGGTGGTGAGATTGGCTTCCTTGACTTGTAAAATATCAATTTACCGTGTACTATGCAACTCCCGGAAGGGAACTTATTGAAACTCTCATTTTTATGCAGGCCGCTCTCAAAAATCTGGTGCAGGAAGCGTATCATCAAAAGGTACGTGATCGGGATGGGTTACACCTCCTCAAAAACCGTTTTGCCGTTCAGCATAAAACAGGTTTCCCCAGTAATGCTGAACTTATCCAGGCTTACCGTGACCTGATTGCCCAGGGGGTTTTACCGGAAGACCGGGATTTTATGAAAGTGCTCCGAAAACGTTCGGTTCGTTCACTTTCCGGTATTGCCTCAATTACTGTTATTACCAAGGCTTATCCGTGCCCTGGTAAATGTATTTTCTGTCCAACGGAGCCAGAAATGCCCAAGAGTTATCTTTCCAATGAGCCGGCTATTATGCGTGCGATCCTGAATAATTTTGATGCCTATCAGCAGACCCGCAACCGTTTAACGAGTCTCAGTAAAACCGGTCATAAAACCAACAAAATTGATGTGATTGTTTCTGGAGGAACGTTCTCTTTTTATCCTCACCGTTACCAGACAGATTTTACTCGCGGTATTTTTAATGCTTTGAATGGAGGCAGGAAATCCCGGTCGCTGGAAGAGGCCCAGCGCATCAACGAAACTGCTGAGAACCGTTGTATTGGGCTTTCTTTTGAAACCCGGCCCGATCATATTACTGAACCTGAACTCAGGAGACTTCGCCGCCTGGGGTGCACAAAAATTGAGATTGGCGTCCAGAGCCTGAATGATAAAGTACTTGAACTGAATAAGCGTGGGCATGGTATTGCTGAAACCAAGCGCGCCCTTCAACTTATTCGTGATGCGGCCTATAAGGTGAACTGCCATATGATGCCGAACCTTTATGGCAGCACGCCAGAAATTGATTACCAGGATATGGTTGAGCTTTTTAGTAATCCGGCTTATCGTCCGGACTGGCTGAAGATTTATCCGACGATGGTCGTTCCGTGGTCACAGCTTGAAGGTATCTGGAAAAAAGGGCTGCATGTTCCTTACACCGATGAGGATCTTGTTGATCTGCTGGTAAAGGTTAAACAGGTGATTCCCGAGTATACCCGTATTACCCGTCTGTACCGTGACATTCCGGCAACCACCATTACTGCTGGTTCAAAAATTTCAAATCTTCGTCAGATGATTCAGGACAAGATGAAGCTTCTTGGTGTAACGTGCCGTTGTATCCGTTGCCGTGAAATCAAGGATGAAAAGGTGCGTTTTGATGATCTGACACTGAACGTGAAAGAGTTTGCTGCTTCTGAGGGGCAGGAGTTCTTTATTACTTTTGATGACATGAAGCGTGACAGACTTTCCTCACTGCTTCGTTTGCGTTTTTCTTCTTACAGCCTCAATGGAAAAAAACATTTTATGAAGGAGCTTGAGGGAGCCGCTCTGGTGCGTGAAGTACATACGTATGGGGAGCAGGTCGAAATTTCCACCAAAGAGCGTTCTGCTTCGCAGCACATCGGACTTGGTCGCCGCATGATGCAGAAAGCTGAAGAGATCGCCCTCAACAACGGTTATAAAAAACTTGCCGTCATCAGCGGCATTGGGGTGCGCGAGTACTATCGCAAGCTAGGATATGAACTGGATGGTACCTATATGATCAAGAAACTGGCCTAGGGAGCTTTGATTCCTGATGCGCCGATTGGTGGAGGATCGATGTTGAGGTCTTTGACGCCGTCACCCAGAATGGCTTTGGTTTCCGGTTCCAGCTGCATTTCAGCAACAGGTTTGTAAATCAGTCCGTATCCAAGTGCGCCAATGGCTCCGCCCATGGCCATTTTCTGTACCCAGTGTCCGGTTTTTGACATTTCTCTCAATGCTTCAATGGAGTCGATGGCTTTTCCTTCTTTTTCTGCTGCGCGCAGTGCTTCACCAATTTCCACACTTTTTCCTACGGTTCGCGCCTCCTTCATTGCTCCGTAACCTGCACGCATCCGCATGAACACGCCAGCAAATTCTGTCATATCACAGAGTACTGAACCTACACCAAACAGTGCACGGACACCACGGTCGGCGGTATCGAGTTTTCTTTTTGTGATCCATTCTTCACCCGTGATTGCTGCTCTAAAATCAGAGTACGTGGAAACAAAAGGCAGGGTATCCACGCCGGCCTGCTGGATGGCTTTTGACCAGTCCTCGCTTTCTTTTTTGTCGGCAAGATTGATGGCACTTCCCAGGGCCATAAACGCACCATAGAAGTACATTTTTCCTTTCATGGTGTGGACGAGTCCGGCTGAAACACTTTTCCCGGCCGCTTCAGACTGGCCTCCCAGCATTTTTCCCCACAGACGCTGCATCTCATTTTTTTCCTGTCTCATGGCCTGTTCAACCTCAGCACTTTTGACTCCTCCATTCATGGCTGCGTAAAGATCCCAGGTCTTTGTCCAGCTCTTGGCCAGTTTCTGGTAACTGTCCACGGCGCCCAGATCGATTTTTACACGTGTCTTCTGGAGCTCGTTGATTTCTCTGGCCAATCCCTTGATGTCTTTCCCTTCCTTTGCCAATTTTTCCGCTTCTTCCATTCGTGCGGCGATCTGACTTTCAATCTGTTTGCGGTGTGATCCAATTTCTCCCTGGAGTGCATCCATTTGATCAATATATCCTTTGCTTAAAACTGCTTTTTTACCGTCACTGCCGAACTCCTTGAGGAATATCAGTCTTTGGTCACGGATCCTGGCTTCCAGGAAGTCTCCCTGAATCTTAACGCGTTCATGGGTGTAACTGCGGAGGAAAGATTTATTTTCTTCCAAAGCTCTTTCTGCCTGGGCAATTTCTCCAGCTGAAGCTCCCTTGGTTTTGAGATCCAGAATTTTTGCTTCGAGCTCGCTGATGGCTTTGCGCTTTTCGTGGATCTGCATGTCTTTTTCCAGCAGTGCAGTTTTAGCCTTATTTTTTTCAACGGCGGTGAGGGCAATGTCATCATTTGGTTTCAATTTTGCTTCTTTTTCAAATTCCGGCTGATTGGTTTTTGCCGTATCGAGTTCAGCCTGGGTTTTCTTCATGTCTGCTTCAATTTCCGGTAATGTAGCATTCGGTTTGAATTCGCGGCCAATGAGTGTTTCGGCTCCTTTTCCAAGAACATCCTTGGCCATACCCAGCGGCGCCTTGATGTATTTGGTTAGGAGGTATTTCCCATACTCTTTTTTCCACGCGGCCTGACGGTACCAGTCGATGAATTTTGGAAGGTGGGTTGCGGCAAGTGCCTGTGTTTCCGTCCAGCCGTGACGCTTCATGATCTCATCCATGGCTGAGTTTCTTTCGTCACCGAGGGCGTTGTTGATTTCAAAAAGTTTCTGGGCTTTTTCGGCAATAACCTCTTTTTCCGCATTTTTTTCCATGGATTCTTTAAGTTCATCAAAGGCACGTTTACGGTCGGCCAGAAGTTTTTCCAGTTTTTCCGTGTTGTAGTGCACCTTTTTAGCTTCAGCGATAATTTTCTTAATATGATCTTCCGGTATCAGACGCTGGAGATCTTCACGGATCTCCATGGCCATGGCTTTCTTTTCCGGAGTATCCAGTTTGGCAATAACAGTATCGATTGCCGCTACTTCCGGTGGTGGTGCCGGTTTTTCTTCGCCATCCAGGTTTCCCATGACCTGATCCACGGTTGTCGTTGGGTTTTTGAAATGATCAATTTCCGCTTTATGACTTTCAAAATATCTCCTGACTGCTTTTTCTTCTTCAATGTCGGCGCTGCTTCCGGTCAGAAGGCTCAAGCCTGGTATTTGACTCAATAGACCGTTGATTGATGACTTTCCCTCTGCGACAATGGACATAAAATCGTCGTATTTTACTCCGCCGATTTTTTTCAGTGTTTCCGGTTTGATTTCCGTTCCGGTTTCTTTACTTATCTTTTCGGCCATCCGTTTATGCAGGTCGTAATGTTCGTCCGGACCTTCAAACAACACTTTGAATGCTTCAATAAATTTGCCTTCGGAAAGGTAAATAATGAACTGGCTTAATCTGTTTCCGGTAATGTCGATGCCGATATTTTTTTTGAGCCATCTGCTGACGTCCTCGTTGCCGATCAGACGACCCAGGACAAAAATGCCCGCACTGATCCCAAGCCCCCATTTTAGCCGGCTGGCCCAGGTACTTCCCAAGATTTTTTCAAAAAACCCTGGCCCTTTTTTCTCATCTTTTTTTTCTTCGTCACCATCACCGGAAGAGAAAATCCATTTCATCAGACGGTAGGTTCCATAAGCTCCGGCGATGGCAATACCGGCCGTTAGAACCGGATGCTTTGATGCGAATTCGCCGATTTTTCCCCAGAGTGTGGGTTGCTCTTTTGCTGTTTCTCCGCCAACCGTTTTTGCCGGGGCGCTCAGGTTTTCTTTTGCTTTTTTTGCTCCCTGGTAAATCTCGTGGGCTCTTTCGACCAGTTTGTTCCACCGCTCTTTCAGAGCGGCATAAATTGTTGATCCTGGTTTTGTGGCAATTTCCTGGATTTTTTTGAGTGTTGTTCGTTCAACAGGATTCAGTTTTGCGGTTATTGCCCCTCCTATGCCTGAGATGCTTTCAAGGCTTTTCAGCGTTTCTTTGGTGTGTCCGTTTTCAAAAAGCATGGCAAGCAGTGTTGTTCCTGTTACCATCTGGAGGAGTTCAAACCGTTCTTTTTGTTCTTTGCTTTCAAGATTTCCACTAGCGTCCAGACTGTCGATTTTTGTAGGAGTGTCTTTGTCAGGATTGACCTCCATCTGAAGCATTTCGCGTTTTATTCCCGATGTTTCTTTTGTCGTTTCTTTTTTGACATCAGTTTTTTCAACGGCGACCTCTTTTGCTTTTTCCGGAGCCTTTACTTCGCCCAACTTGAGCACGTCAGGTGTTTTGCCTGATGATTCTCCCGGATTTTCTTTTGGTTTTGCTTTATCGTCAGCCATGGTGTTTTCCAAAATATTTCTTGTTATTATACACCATTTTGCTGCTTTTTGATAGTCCTGCTTTCACCTTCTGGCTCTATCTTTATGGTCAGAAGGTCTTTCCACTGGGTGGTGTAATTTGGGGATCTCTTTTCCTGGCGGAATCGCCATGTTTTTTGAACACCGCCTGCGCCAAACATCAGGGTGTCTGTACCCCATCGCCAGTTGGTTTCATCCATTATTTTCATCAGCTGCTCTTTTTTTTCATGGATGGGCAGGGGAGTGAAGAGGTCAAGCTGTTGATGTCTTTTTGGTGTAATGCCTGTGATCATGACTCCTGCTTTTTTGTAACCGTACCCCTGCCGAAAAATTGTTTTCAGGCATGTGTGTGCAGCAGCAATAAAATCTGGAGTTGAAGAGCTTGGGGAAGGGAGTTCCATGCCTTTGTTTTGACGGTATTTGAGACCTGCCTGATGATGCCCGGTGGAAAGATATGCCTGAATGTATGAGGCGACGCAGTTTTGTTCACGCAGTTTCTCTACGGCCCGGCTGGTGAATGTGGCTATGGCTTCTTTGAGAGGAGAAAGCTCTGTGAGAGGTTTACGGAAGGATCTTGATGTTATGATGCTTTTTTGGGTTTCAGGTTTTTCTTCCATCTTCATTCTTGATTCACCCCGCAGTTCGTGAACCGTGTGAAGAACATTGATGGAGAAGTTTTTTTTGATCCATTCGTCTGAACTGTTTTTGAGTTCCAAAACATTGGTTATGCCGTAAAGACTGAGATGTTTTCTTAGTCTGTAACCAATTCCCCAGACGGAACCCGTATCAGTTTTTTTCATGATTTCATCGGACAAGGGATGGTTTGTTATGTTAAACACGCCGTCGTATTCCGGCTGTTTTTTGGCGATTCTGTTGGCAAGTTTTGCCAGTGTTTTGGTCGGCCCTATTCCGATGGATACGGGAATGCCCGTCCGTCCATTTTTTTACCGTGTTTTTCAGGTTTTTTGCAAATGGTACAAGGTTATTTTCCGGCAACCCCGTGAGATTGATAAAGGCTTCATCAATCGAATAGATTTCAAGTTCGGGAGCAAACATTTCCAGAGTATTCATAACCCTGTTGGAAAAATCTCCGTAGAGTGAAAAATTTGAGGAAAATACGGCAACTTTGTGCTGCTTTACGGTCTTTTCACATTCAAAATAGGGCTGCCCCATGGTGATATTGAGGGCCTTTGCTTCGTTCGACCTGGCAATGACACACCCGTCATTATTGGAAAGCACGATAATGGGTCTTCCTCTCAGTTTTGGCCGGAAAACCCTTTCACATGAGGCGTAAAAATTGTTGCAGTCTACAAGCCCGAATAAAGTTGTTTTATTCATTGTTCATTGGATGGATGACGTACGTTACAGTTCCCCAGATTTCAAAACTCATTTCCTGGGTGATCAGGATGGGCCGGTATTTGGGATTTGCAGGCATAAGGTAAAGTTTTTGGCCAATTTTCTGGATTTTTTTTACCGTAAACTCTCCGTTGATCAGTGCAATCACGATCTGGTTGTTGGTTTTTTCCAGGGCCCGGTCCACGATGAGAATGTCTCCTGAACGAATGCCGCTTTGAATCATGGAGTCTCCCTGTACCCGTACAAAAAATGTAGCGGTGGGGTGACGGATAAGGTAGTTGTTGAGATCCAGGTTTCTTTCCAGAAAATCGTCAGCCGGGGATGGGAACCCTGCACTTACCGGGCTTGTGAAAAGAGGCGAAATTGGTGAAGTTTGACGATCCATATTTCTGGTGGAGATGCATCCATGGTGAGTATATACTCACCATAATATACTGTGAAGAGATTTGAAATTGTGTTATAATAAAAAGATTGTTCAGTAACTTTTTTAGCCACTATGGGAGATAAAGCTGAAGGTCCTAAGCCGGTGGAGACAGGCGTTGCCATGAATGTGGTGCGCCGGCATGGTTTGGATTTTCGTTTTTCAGCCGGTTTCCTGGAAAGACAGAAGGCTATTCAACATCAGGCTTTAACGAGAGCTATTGAAGAACGAAAAGTGAAAGTGAAGGAGGGGAGTGATCTTCTTTCTTTGCGGGTTGAGGCTGCTACAACCGGGGATGATGTTCTGTCTCCTCCTGCTGATGAAGAGAGCTGTTGTTTGAATGCTGAAGAACAGAAAGCCTATTGTGAAACGGTTGATCAGTGTGTTGATGAAGAAGCTTCAACGGAAGGTGATAAGGAAGCCCTCCGTGTGACCATGACAGAAGTGATTTTTAAGCCGAAAGTTTTTCGTATCCATTATGCAAAATGGAAAGAAAACTATGAATCAAGTCCGGCACTTCAGCAGAAATATCCAACCCTGGAAAAATATGTGCTGGAAAGGGCCAGACTTTTTATCCGTGCGCGCAGAAATGAAATTATTACTTCACGTTTGCGCCGGTATCAAAGAGAGTCCATGCCCAAGGCTCCTTCCAAAGCCCAGCAGGAGGCGGAGCTGAAAGAGATGGGTAAGAAAACCATCAAGTTTGTTCAGGCCCATGAGGACGAACTTCTTGAGTATTCCGGACTCGATGCCAAAGATCCAAGACGTGAAAAACTTTTCCAGAAATTTTTGATTGAGGCTGGCATTAAGGTTACTCAGTATCAGGCTGCCCGTGCGCTTTTTGAAGATATTATTCAGGATATTGAAGTTTCTTTTACTGCAGAAAAAAAACTTGAAGCCCGCAATGCAAAGATGTTGAAGATTACCCAAAGGTCTTTGGATGAAGGAAAAGAGATTGATGAGGAGTCCTGGAATAAAATGCTGGATGAATCGCTTCGTGATGATCCTTTTTTCAAGGAAGTTGTTCAGCAACAACAGTTTGTTGCTGCCCAGCCCGAAGCGAATGGAACCCCAAAAGCGCCACTGGATTCCCCTGAGGCAGTAGCAATGCAGGCGGGTGGGTTGAGAATTATGGGGTATGATCCCCGTACGGACACCTATGTAGTGCGTTATCCTGACAGTACCCTGGAAACCCGCATGAGGATTGTTCCCAAGCCGGGTTCAAAAACTTTTGATGATGCCACTTTTATTTTCTACGACCGCTACGGAGACAAGGCCAATGGGAATGAAATCAGTTTGAATAGTCAGAATTTACGCAGTGGATGTAACCGGATGTTTTTGGATTATTTGATGAACGACTGGATTCGTAAAAATAAACTGAGTCCTGATTTTAGTGTGAACGATATTCTCAATGATGCTACGATGTTACGAATGGCTGAGCGTCTTTTTGGCCGGAATTTGAATGATGTGGTTTTGACCAAAAATATGCGCTTTATTTTTATGCGTTTTCTGGAAGTTTTGATGAAAGGAGATAGCGCGGAAACTCCTTATGGTAATCTGGGATCGTTTGAAGCCAGGGTGAAAAAAATGGATACGGTTTTGATGAATCCAAACTATGCCAAGCTTTTGTATAAAGAGTTTGAAAAAGTTGGATCGGTGGCCTTTACAGTTTCAACTTTGTTGGAGCAGATTCATTATAAGGCGTAAAAAAGCGGCCAGCTTTTTATTTTTGGATATGGGAAAGCGCCGGCGAACTTCGTAAGAAGTTGCCGGCGAGATCCGGTTTTTGATTCAAGAAATGTGGTGAGACCCCTCCCGAGTGTTGCGGCATTGCACCGCTAGAACTGCAGGATATAGCTGGCTCCCGTGGGACCGTTGGGGCAGCTCTGGGAGAGGGAGATGGTGGGACCGGCGCCGCAGGCGACGGTCGCGTAGCCGGCGCTGAACAGCTCGGCGTTCATCTGGGTGTGATCGGGCGCGGGGCCGGGGTTGGGTGCACTGCTGCACTTCACCTTGCATGCGCTCGGGAACACTCCCAGGGAGTCGAGCGAGATCGCGTTGTTGTTCGCGGGGTCGCCGACCCACACGTACAGGTTCATGCCCGCAGACGGATGACTCGACGGCGTGGTGCCGTCTTCGCAGAGATCGTCGTCGGACGAGGACTCGGCCACGATGGTGGTCCCGAGCTGGTCAAGAAGGACCTTGTAGCAGGCGGACGTGCAGGGGAAAGTCACGGCGTTGGCAACCGGAGGATCGCTGCAGGAGTTGCCTCCGCCCGAACCGCCCATGCCACCCGTACCGCCCGTACCACCAGTCGAAGTCGTGGAGCCACCATTGCCACCCGAACCACCGGAGCTGGACGTGGAGCCGGCTTCACCGCCGCTCCCGCCATTCCCGCCAGTCGAGGTCGTGGAACCACCGTTGCCACCCGTGCCACCTTCGCCACCGTTGCCGCCGCTCGGACCGCCACCGATTCCGGTGGCGTCCAAGAAGCAGCCAGCGTTGTGGATGATGGCCCAGGCGCAAACCAAAGCACACAAGTTTACGAGCCTAGAATACTTCACAAACACCTCACATTGCTTGTTGTCAAATACCGACCCTCCAGCCATCAAGAAAAGATTGCTCTTCTCTTTTTGGAATCAGGAGGCAATCTATTGTACTATAAAAAATAAATTAATCAACCCTGGTTAAATTTGGAAAAACGCCCGTCGATCTTTTGATGGATCTCTGGGCGTATCGTTTTTGTCAATGAAGTAAAGATAGGTTGTGCTCTGATGGGGCCCCTCCCGAATGTTGCGGCGATGCGCGCCAGGAGCGCTGGAGGACGTAGCTGGCGCCGTTGGGGCGCTCTGGGAGAGGAGATGGTTGCGTTGAGCTGACCACCGCGCAGCGGTCGCCGTGGCGGCGAAACAGCTCGGCGTTCATCTGGGTGTGATCGGGCGCGGGGCCGGGGTTGGGTGCACTGCTGCACTTCACCTTGCATGCGCTCGGGAACACTCCCAGGGAGTCGAGCGAGATCGCGTTGTTGTTCGCGGGGTCGCCGACCCACACGTACAGGTTCATGCCCGCAGACGGATGACTCACGAACGGCGTGGTGCCGTCTTCGCAGAGATCGTCGTCGGACAGGGACTCGGCCACGATGGTGGTCCCAGGCTGGTCAAGAAGGACCTTGTAGCGGGCAGTCGTGCGGGAAAGTCACGGCGTTGGCAACCGGAGGATCGCTGCAGGAGTTGCCTCCGCCCGAACCGCCCATGCCACCCGTACCACCCATACCGCCGCTGCCACCGGTCGAAGTCGTGGAGCCACCATTGCCACCCGAACCGCCGGAGCTGGACGTGGAGCCGGCTTCACCGCCGCTCCCGCCGGTCGAGGTCGTCGATTGCCGTTGCCGCCCGTGGTCATCCCGCCGTTGCCACCGGTCGACGAACTCGTCCCCCCCATGCCACGATGGCACCAGTAGAAGAAATTACAGAACCTCCCTGGCCACCGGTCGTGTCCTGGGGGATCTTGGAGTGGTCAACCGCTGCGATCAATTCGCACCCGGACAAAGACAAGAACAAGCAGATAACGGCCAACGTGCACTTTTCGCGAACCATATGCTTTCTCTCCAATCTCGTGTGATTACTTCAAAGATTTCAAACAGCGACCCTCCTTGTGGTATCAATAAGAGTTTTTTTCATCTCCATTGCTACCAACCAAGGGAGTTTCTCATTATGAGATTTTTCCTGAAAATGTCAATGGTTCCATTTTTTCTTTACAGCGAAGCACCCGAACAAAAGTACGGGTGCTATCAGCTGTTTGATTGTAATATTTGAAGCAAAAAGATAAGTCAGCGCCAATTTCTAGAATTGGAGGACGTAGCTGGCGCCGTTGGGGCAGCTCTGGGAGAGGGAGATGGTAGGACCGGCGCCGCAGGCGACGGTCGCGTAGCAAACGGAAAACAGCTCGGCGGCGTTCATCTGGGTGTGATCGGGCGCGGGGCCGGGGTTGGGTGCACTGCTGCACTTCACCTTGCAGGCGCTCGGGAACACTCCCAGAGAGTCGAGCGAGATCGCGTTGTTGTTCGCGGGGTCGCCGACCCACGCGTACAGGTTCATGCCCGCAGACGGATGACTCACGAACGGCGTGGTGCCGTCTTCGCAGAGATCGTCGTCGGACGAGGACTCGGCCACGATGGTGGTCCCGAGCTGGTCAAGAAGGACCTTGTAGCAGGCGGACGTGCAGGGGAAAGTCACGGCGTTGGCAACCGGAGGATCGCTGCAGGAGTTGCCTCCGCCCGAACCGCCCATGCCACCGCTGCCACCGGTCGTCGAACCTCCAGTTCCTCCGGTACCGCCAGTCGTCATTCCTCCTGAACCGCCGGTCGTGGTGCCACCACTTCCGGCATCGTTTCCACCGGTTCCTCCCGTGCCTCCGGTTGAACCGCCGGAACCTGCTGCACCGCCAGCATCGCCTCCACCGGCTCCACCGAAGAGCCCATCGATCTTGCTGTCCAGCAGGCAGCCGTTCAGGGTGAACAGACCGCACATCATGGACAAACCTACACACACACGAAACATCATAATAGTAACCTCTTTCTTTATGCTCCGAACTGTCAAACAGCACCTTTTATGGACTTGTTTCTCGAACACCAGTGTTCGATGACAAGATGCCAAAAAAGCTTTTTATTATCGTATAAAATCACGAATAAGTCAACCCCTTGTCGCGCTCTTGAGGTGAGGTGTCATCAGAGGATTTTTAAAAAGTTGATGAGTTTTTTTGCATGACGAAGAGCCCCAGGCGATAAAATCTGCTCCGGGGCTTCGGGCGCATAACCCACTTTGGGGGTGCTGGAGCGAGCTCGAGCGTACGAACGTGTATTGTTCGTCGCGAGCATTCCGCTGGTCAGCTTGCGCTTTCCCGTGGGCCGATGCTTTGGCCACACGGGACTTGGTTGTGTGCTTATTCTCTAAGTACTGGACCAGGAGGCTGGCGCCGTTGGCGCAGCTCTGGCTCAGGGAGATCTCCGGGTTGGATCCGCAGGCCACCGTAGTGTAGCCGGCGGAGAAGATCTCGGCCTCCATCTCCGCATGGTTGGGCGCAGTGCCGACGTTGGGGGTCGGCTTGCACTTCACCTTGCAGGTCATGGGGTAGCTGCCGAGCGAGGTTGCCTTCATGGCATCCATGTCGCCAGCTTCGACCCAGGTTTAGAGGTTGTCACCAGGGCCGGGGTGGGTGATGAAGGGGAGCGTCTGGCATGTCGAGTCGTTCGCGGACGATTCAACAATCTTGGTCTGCCCGAGCTTGTTGACCATGATCTTGAGGCACCCGGGAACGCAGTCGTAGGTCACGGCGTTGGCGACCGGCGTCATCGGGACGCAGGTGGGGGAACCACCCGAGCCACCAGCCCCACCGGATCCAGCGACGCTGCCACCGGAGCCCGCGTTGCCTGCCGATCCGGCCGTGGAGCCACCAGTCCCAGCGGTTGAGCCGCCAGTTCCGGCACCGCCCGAGCCAGCGACATTGCCGCCGGCGCCTGCGGAGGAACCACCGGATCCAGCGACGCTGCCACCAGAGCCTGCGCTGCCAGCCATCGCGCCACCGGACCCGGCGTTGCCACCCATGCCGCCCTTGCCGACGCACTTGCCGGTATCGACGTCACAGGTGGTATCTGGAGAGCAGAGGCCACCACAGGGGTCGCCCTTGCCACCAGAGCCAGCAGCACCACCGGAGCCGCCAGGGGAGGACCCGCCTTTCCCCGACGAACCAGCTTTGCCGCCGGAGCCACCCTTGCCCGAGGAGCCGCCTTTCCCGGCTGCGCCACCCTTGCCAGAGGACCCAGCAGTTGAGCCGCCAGTTCCGGCGTTGTTGCCGCCGCTGCCACCGTTTCCGGCCGCACCAGCTGCGCCGGCGCTGAACAGGTTGTCCGCGTCGAACGCCTCATCCGAGCATCCGGCATTGATCACGACAGAACCGACGAACCCGATGAAAACCAACGAGATTTTTTTCACGACGTACCTTCTTTCCTTCTTAGAGGTTGTTAAGCGAATTTCCAAGGATCAAGACTCCTTTGGACAATGTTCACAGATTTGGAAATCTGGAGCCATTGTTCACAAAGAAGCAGGTTATTATAGCATAATACTCTTAAAATGCAATACCTTTGGGGTACTTTTTAAACCTTGGAAAGAAGAGGAGGGAAGTCGACGGTTCCTTATTTTGAAATGTTCAGGAAAGGTACGGTGTTTCCCATCATGTATACCGGGAGCTGACCGTTCCATTTCTCAACAGCTTTCAGTTGCACTAGATCTTGATTTTGCTTTAAGGCTTCACCCTGAATACGAATGGACTCAGCGTCGGCTTTGGCTTTTTCGATCTGCTGTTTTGCTTCAATTTCGATACGGCGCAGATCGTTTTCGGCTTTGAGAGCTTGCTGAACGGCGGTCTGTTTTGCCTCAATAGCGCTGTTAAATTCGTCGGAAAAATCGAAGTTTACAATTGAAAAGTCGTCAACGTTCAGATAGGTCGTTTTTAGACGGTCGGTCAGAGAAAGTTTGATTTCGTCTTTGACTGATGCACGCTTGGTGATCAATTCTTCTGCTGTGTATTTTGCAGTAATGGCTTTAACGCTTTCCTGCATGGCTGGATCAATGATGCGGTTAATGTAGTCTTCTCCCACTTCCTGATACAGATTGGAAACACTTTTTGGATCCACATTAAAGTTCAGTGCTACGGTGGCATGGATTGTTTGCAGATCTTTCGATGCAGCATCCGCCTCTACCTGCTCTTTTTGGATTTTTACATCGATCATGGAAACGTTCTGGACGATCGGTATTCTGAGGTGAAATCCAGGTTCAAGTACGCCTGCAACACTTCCAAACTGCAGCAGAACGCCACGTTCTCCGGCATGTACAATCACGAACGGGTTCAGGAAGAGGATTAAGGCAATGGCTGCAATAAGCCCTGTTATAAGAATGACACTTTTTGGTTTTTCAATGAGTGGCATGGGCAAAATGAGAAAAAGGTTAATGAAATTTTTTTGATAGGGAGAGTAATTATTCGCGTTCATTATATTTAATAATCTAACGACAGCAAAGGCAGAAAATATTTTAAGAGTACCTGTATTGATGTGTTGATTTTTTGATAGCAAGTTTTTCATGAATTTTTTGAAGGGGATTGTTATGTGTTTGTTTTTTCAATTTATCTTGTGATGTGCGTGCGGACAAACTATTTTGCACAATATATCTTGTACAAAATAAATATGCAGAGTCATGAGGAAAGCACCAAATTTCACTAAAAAATGGCTTGTATACACCATCAATCAAAAACTCTCGATTTTAGGCGTTCTTTTCATTTTGATGAGTTCTGACCCGGTTCGGGATCTATTTTTGGTATCGTTTTTTGCCAATTTCAATGATTTTCTCCAAAAGCTGTCTTGGTACCAGTGGTTTTGGTAAACATGCAGCCTGTTGAAAAAAAGTTGTTGATGGTGTCAATGCCGGCAATGTATTTGCTTCGATAATTATGAGTTCACCAGTTTTTCGATTCATGAAACAGTCGATGCGGGTATACCCCTCAATGCCCAGGGCCATTGCAACTTTCTTTAAATATTGTTTGGCTTTTTCCAGGGCTGCTGGCTTGACATATTGCACAGGTGGCGGGACAAGATTGATCCCAGTTCCACCCATGAATTTTTCTTCCAGGCTCAGGGTTTCCATGTTGGCTATGGTTTGGCTTGGCGACATCACTGTGAGGTTATTTTTTTCTCCAAGGAATCCCACGGTGATTTCTATGAAGTCTGACCTTGGTGTCCATTTAATTTTCAGGTTTTCTAGTCTTACTTTGTCGGTTATGACAAAGTCCTCAATCAGTACTTCACGAAGTTTTTCTTTTGGGAGGTCGATTTGTCCATGGCCTTTGTGGATTGCTCCCGCAGGTATGCAGGCTTTGTCGCTCCTAAAATATTCGATGGCTTTTGTGAATTCACCAAGATTGTCTACCCGGATAATGCCGGCTGAGCATCCATCTCCGCGTGGCTTAAGAATAACGTATTTTGCAAATTTCAAATCCTGAAGTTTTTTCCATGTTTTTGCAATATCGTCATTGATGGCCATAAGATATTTTTTTGCGATCCGAACTCCCCTGATTTTTGCCGCTTCAATCCTCTGCCCTGTCTGAAATTTATCCATGCAGAGTGCAGAACAGTCAGCACCGGGTCCGTTATAAGGTAACTGAATCTTATCGAGCATTGCCTGAAACGTCCCGTTCTCCCCTGCTCCGCCATGGAGCCCCAGGAAAAGAAATCCGTAATCTTTTGAAATGGACTCGATGGATGTTTGACGCGGAACAAATAATGGCTCATCAACTTCGTTGGCGTTGATATGCAGTTCTTTGAGGATTTTGTCACGTTCTTTTTCGAGTTTTTCAAACTCTGAACTGTTCCTGAAAAGTTTTATTTTTTCTTCGATCTCTTCAACTGTGTGCTGAAGACACAAGAATTGTGGAATATAGAAAATTTTCTGATCGGAAGAAAGAAAAAGCGGCACGGGTTTGTATTTTGTGCTGGATTTCAGTTTCATCCATACATTGGTTCCGCTCATAACAGAGACCTGCCTTTCTGCTGTGCTTCCACCAAATATGACAGGTATTTCTTCCCTATCCTGTACTCCGTTTTTTTTGGCTGAAACGTTCTTGCTTATAATGTAGTCGAGCAGCTGACTGTGACTCAGGCCTAGCAATGCCGCCTGCTGAAACAAAAAACTGTTCTGTTCCATGCCGCTGATGGCATTGATATCGCTGAACCAGATGGTGCCGTCTTCCAGTATCCACCCATCCAGACGTCCAAAATCGTTCATTCCAAGGCATTTGAAGGCGTGGGCTGCCTGTCCCCTTATTTTTTCCGTTATTTTGGCGTCAAAACGTGCAGGTGTGTGATACCTTGTTTCGGCCGTTGGGAGGTATTTTTTTCTATAATCGAAAAAACTGTCTTTGTGCAGTTCAATTTCTGTCGGCATCAGGGCTACTGGTTCGCCACGGTCATTTTCAATCACGATAATAGTGAACTCCTTCCCTTTCACTTCTGGTTCAATAATTGCCTGATTTTCGTGCTTAAAGACCTCTTTGAGTTTTTCTTTGAGCTCTTCGGGTTTTCGGATGTATTGTACCCCAATGCTGGATCCTCCGTGGAGGGGTTTGGCTACCCAGTTTCCTTTCGTGATTTTTGGGATCCGTCCGCCTTTTTTAACGACGAAATCTTTCAGGGTAAAGAATCCATACTTTTTGAGGACTTCCTGGCAGAGGTGCTTGTTGGCTGTGTTTAAACAGGCCCGCGGGTTTGATCCAAGGTATTTTACCCCGAATTTTTCCAGGAGTGTCTGGAGTTGCCCGTCTTCACCGTAGGTGCCGTGAATAGCCGGAAAAACCAGGTCACTGGATTGAAAAATCTTTTGCAGTTTTTCTTTGCTGATTTTTTTGCTGTGCTGAAGTTTATAATCAAAATCCAGTGGAGTATTTGAGTATATTTCAGTTTCTTTTATGGGAAAGAAATTGAGTTTTGGGTTTACATAAAGAATTGATACGTCGTACTTTTTCGCATCAAGGTTGTCGAAAAGCGATCTTGCCGAGTTCAGCGAAATGCCACGCTCGGAAGATGGTCCACCGCAGACAATGGTGATTTTCTTTCTTTTTGAAGTGATTTTTGGGGACATATTGAGTCCTATTCTAGTGAAAAGCTTAGTCTTTGACAAATACCTCGTGCAGTTCCTCTATTTTGGCTTTCAGCAAAGGATATTTTTCCATTTTTGGATCTTCGTTGATCAGTTTTTGGGCCGCCTGCCGGGCCAGGCTTATGGTGAAGCTGTCACTCAAAGAGGCCATTTTAAGGTCGGGAATACCGCTTTGGCGGACTCCATATATTTCTCCGGCCCCGCGTATTTGCAGATCGATTTCCGCGAGTTTGAATCCGCTTGAGTAGTCAACCATCGCCCTCAAACGTT
>JAXLZP010000012.1:0-36702 GCA_046350835.1 Candidatus Altimarinota bacterium
GGACTGACGGCGCTGCAGGGAAACGAACGTTACAGTATCATTTTGAACTGGAATGTGGTCCCGGGTGCAGAAGCTTACCGCGTGTACCGGAAGGATGCTCATGGAGTTTCTCGGCTGCTTGGAGAGGTTCTGCAACCAGGATTTACTGATCAGAATGGGGTGATGAAAGGCGGATTTATCATTCCTTCCACTCATTATGTTTATCAGGTGACTGCCGTTGCCGGTACGGTTGAAAGTGCTGCTGTGGAGGTGGTTGGGCACGATGAAAGAGGTCTGAAAGGGGACAATAACCGGTCCGATCTGGTTGATGGAAGAGACCTGGAACGGTTGGCACAAAAATTTGCCTTTGCTGATACCGATCAGGGATTTGATCCGCTGGTGGACACAACCTATGACGGTCGCATTGATGGCAGTGATCTTATAGATTATGCCGCAAATTTTGCTTTGAGTTACCAGCCCTAGGTATGGATGGAGCCCCGCGAGCCTGAGGCGAGCGGGGCTCTTGAATCTGCAGTGCGTCATTATTTCTTATCCCGTTTTTTCTTCTGCATGAACTCTTCCGTTACTTTTCATCCAGCATACCTTTCGTCGGATCTTCTCCAGATTCAGGTACAGATTAATCCCATGCCCGCCCATTTTTTAGGCGCAGCGTTCGATATGGTTCTTGATGGTGACTGGAAGTTTGAGCGTTTTGAGCTTTGTGGCGATTTGGCCAACGATAAGAATGTTCTTCAACTGGTGGCTGCGCACCCTGCTGAGCACAAAATTATTGCGGGCATATCTGTTCCGGATGCCAGGGAAAAGGTGCGGACCGGCAATTGTCTTGGCACCTTCACTTTTCGTCTTCCACATTCGAATCATACTCCCTCACAGGTGGATTTTGACCATGGATACCTGAGTGTCTATAACAACGGGAGACACGATTTACCCCAGGCAACCTGGCAGTCTTTGCTGCTTCCTCGCGCCGGAGCCTTGGAGCAGGAAACGCTGCAGAATTCCGGTTATGCCTCTCTTTCCCAGGAGGTGAAGGACGTTTCCGCCCCGGCAGTTGCTCAGTCAAATGTTTTGTTGCCTTTTGATACACCTCTGGCTCGTTTTTATGAAACAATGGGGCTTTTTTTGCTTCTTTCGCTGCTCTTTTTCCTGCTTTCGGCTCTTTATTACTACTTTCGTGGAGCTTCCCGGGATGAACCATCAAAAAAAGGTTGACTTCAAGCCAGTTTTGGCTATGATTGCATAGCTTCTTTTCTTAATGTTTTATGGCAAAGGGTAAAAGTCAGTTCGCGACATGGTATTGTTCAGAATGTAAGCGTGGAAACTACATCAAGGCTTACAACAAGAAGAATAATGAGAATATCGTGAAGGTTCTGCGTAAGCATTGTGGTCAGTGCCACAAGACGCTCAATCATACGCGCAAGGACACCAAAAAGGCTGCGAAATAGTCTTTGATTCAGTACATTTCCAATAATTTTTTCCGTATGTCTTTTCCACGACGTTTGTTCCGGGAAGTCATTCTTTTCTCCGGATTTTTTTGCGTTTCGATTTTTTTCACGGCCTGCCAGCAGGCTTCCGGTCTTGATTCGGCTTTCCGTACACCATCCGGACTTCAGGCGGAGTCTTTTTTACCTGAGCGTCTCTTGATGCTTGCCACCCTTGGTTCAGGCGATGTTCAGCAGAATGAGCAGTTCATGAAACTTCTTGATCATTTTCCGCTCAAGGACCGTGAGGAGTTTGGGAAAAATGTTCTTGATGGTCTGAATAATGATCTTCACGCGGTTGATTTGGATTATCAACGGGATCTTGAGCCGGTTCTCGGACAAAATTTTCAGGGAATGATGGCATTTGCGCGTTTGGAATCTTCTGAAAAGCCCGACGTTTATGCCTTTGTTACGCTTAAAGACCCTGAAGGCCTCGATCGCATTTTCCAGTCGCTTGAAACGGCAAAAAAACTGCAGAAGCTGATGCATGGTGAGTACGCTGTCTATTCCACTGAAAATCAGGCGCAATACATGGTCCGGGTTCAGGATTTGCTCGTGGTTGCCAACCGGCAGGATCTTTTGGAGTCTGCGCTCGATCGCTGGCGTTTACATCAGCCGTCTCTTTTGAATTACCAGCCGTACCGCAGAGCTTTGGCTCAGTTGAAACCGGCTGTTGCTTTTGGTTATATCGATTTTCAGGGACTGTTTACCACACTTCGTCAGAGTCCTGATTCAAAGGAAAGGTTTGAAAAACTTCTTGGTTTTTCCGGAAGCCAGATGCTGGATATTATTGAAGGTGAAATGTTTTACCTTCGTGCTGAAGAAAAAGGCCTGAGGTTTTATGGTTCCGTTTATGGCCAGGAAGAGAAAATGAAAGCTCTGGAACAGAATTTTTTGACGTACCAGACCCGTGAACCTTATCTGGTGAAAAAAATTCCGGGATCCCGTGTCTTCATGTATTTTGAGGGTTACAATCTTGCGAGTGTGCTGAGTTATGATTTTGAAATCTGGAGCCAGATTGAGGGTTTTTCGGCCGGACTGGAAAAAATGCGGCAGACTTTTTCTTCCGTGGGACTGGATTTTGACCGGGATTTTTTGCCGTTGTTTGAAAAGGGAGTGGCTTTCAAAATCAATAATGAAAGTACGATTCTTCCCACGACAGGTATTTTTGTGGATGTTTCCGGTCATGAAGAATCAGCAGGAAAAGTTATGAGGGTACTGAAAAATATGGGTGATGCCCTCCTGAAAAATGCGCCGGTGCTTCAAGACTCCCCGGGTTTTATTACCAATGAGGAGGTTCAGGTCGGTGGTGGCCAGGCTTACGTTGCCAGGATACATATGAATAAATTGGGACCTTCACAGAAAAATCTTGCGGCCGCAGCACTTTTGCTCACGAAACCTGTTGAGCTCTGGTATGGAGTTACCGGTGACAACATTGCTTTTCTTGCTTTCGAGCCGGATTTTGATAAAAACTACGCTGAGGGTCCAAAGGTCGCCCAGGATGAGCAGTACCGCGCGGTGGTTTCAAACCTTTCCGGACTCAAGGGAGGTATAAATTATGTCAGTCCGGCTGTTTTTACCCAGTTTCTTGATAAGATTTTTGATCTTGGGAAGCTTGGAGGGCGTCCTGATGAACGTGTTCTTGCCGATTACGAATCGATAAAATCCTATTTGAAACCACTGAAGGGTTTTGCGTTTACCACGCTGCCGGTTTCTGCTGGAGAAACACATTTTGAGGGTTTCGGACTCATTGAATAGGTTTATGCCAAGTTGATAATTGTGAAGTCATTCTCTACAATGGCGTTACTCTTTAATTTTTTGTTTATGAAAAAGTTTTTTGCTGCGCTGGCTCTTGGGGCGATGCTTCCGGCTTCAGTTTTTGCGGCTGCACCGGGGGATTATGCGGCGAAGCTCAATCTGAATATCCGTTCCCTTCCTTCCATGAGCGGTCTGCTCATTGGTCATTTTAACAAGGGCGATCTGGTCCGTGTGCTTGAGGTAAAGGGCAGCTGGTGCCGTGTTGACTACAAGTATCGAAACGCCTACGTTTATTGCAACCTCCTTTCTTCGACAGGCGGTCAGTCAACGGCTTCTACCACTGGAACATCTTCAGCGCCTGTGGCCGTTACCAATGGCGCGGTCACCCATATGATCGACGATGCCCATCAGTGGCTTGTTACCAATGGTGAGGGTATTGATTACATCAACGGATCTTTCTTCCAGGCCCGTGAAACTGCTCTTACCTGGGATGGTGAAGCGAGAATTGCCGATTTTTATTTCCAGTGGCCGCTTCTTTCCGGATCAAAATGTTCCATGGTCTTTTCCGGTCCGTACCATGCCCGTGAGGTTTTTGGGGCCAAGTGCTTTGATGATGCCGGGATGGTAACAACTTCAAAAGTTGCCGTAGAAAATCCTCAGCAGGGATACAATCTGCCTCTGCTTCCATTTAAGAACTATCTTGAAAAGGTTGTTGCGGATAAGGCGGTTATGGCAAGTTTTGATAATTACTTTGCGCTGTCAAAGTCGCTCAAGGGTCTGTTCCGTCTTTACAAGAATGCCGATGGAATGGATGTCTGGGAAGGCAAGTTTATTGATGAACAGAGCGGGTACTTTATGATTGTCAGTGCTGATGCTTCCAAGGTGGATGGTGGGACCCTGGTAGTTGAGAAAGGCAGGTTCTAGTTCAGTTGTTAAGGATACTGAAAAGCCCCGCGAGGTAACGAGCGGGGCTTTTTGTATGTGCGATATGGTCGGTCCATTATTTTGTGGTCTGCTGGGTTGCCTGTGCCTGTAAAGCTTCATCAATAGCGAGTTTCAGGGTAACGTAGCTGTTTCCTCCCAGATATTTTCTGCCGTTGATGTAGAAGGTTGGAGTTGAATTGACTCCCAGGGCAACGCCATCATCACGGTCTTTATTGATCCGTTCAACATGGGCGTGATTTTGAACGTCCTGTTTGAATTTTTCCAGGTCGAGGTTCAGTTTTTTTGCCATTTCCACAAAAGCGTCCATCGGGGTTTCCATCTTTGACCAGAGTTCCTGGTTCAGGTAGATGGCGTTGTGCATTTCCCAGAATTTGCCCTGTGCTCCGGCTGCCTCAGCTGCTTCAGCCGCGATCATGGCGTTTTGGTGGCCAGGGAGAGGGAAGTTGCGGAAAACAAGTTTTGCCTGTGGATATTCAGCAAGGAGTTTTTCAATCATCGGTTCTACATAACCACATGCCGGGCACTGGTAGTCTCCAAACTCAACAATGGTGATGGTGTAGTTTCTGGCTCCCTGTTCAGTGCTGTGACTGTCTTTTTTGACGAGCAGATTTGGATCGGCCGCAGGAATGTTCTGTGGCAAAGCCGCGTTGTAGGCCAGGATTCCGCCTCCAATAATAACAACAGCCGCCAGTCCTACCCAGAGCAGCTTCTTAAGTTCTTTTTTCATGTGGTTGGTTGTGGGTTATATGATAGTAAATAATGCATGCGTTGATGACCACGAAGGCCATGAGGGCCAGAAGAGGAATGGTGACGAATCCAAAATATTCAACAAATTTGGTGGTGCAGGAAACGCCGGTTACACATGGAGCCAGTTCGTCCGGGATCAGTTTGTAATACAGCAGATTGTGGAAAATGGATATGCCCATACCGATGAGAGTGAGCGGCAGGACGTAATAGGCCAGGTTTTTGTCTTTCTTGATGATTCCGACGAGGATCATTGCCACCAGCGGATATGTTGCGATGCGCTGGTACCAGCAGAGCACGCATGGGGGGTAGTGAAGGATTTCACTGAAGAAAAGACTTCCTGCCACCGCGAGCACCGCCTGAAACCAGGCAATGTAGAGAACGTTTTCCTTGAGCCAATGTTTAAGTTTATCCATAGGTTTCGTATTAAAATCAGCAACAGTATACTGTTGGCACTTGCAATTGCCAATTAATTCTGTGTAAATAAGGTTACAGTCATTTTTTTGCCATGAAAGATTTTTTTGTCGGAATGCGCAATTCGATTATCGCTGTTTTTTACCGGTTTTTGCTGAAGCCGGTTTTCTTCAAGATGGACCCTGAAAATATCCACGATATTATGGTTGGAACCGGAAAAAATCTTGGGCGTTTTGCCCTTATGCGCTGGAGTACCAGGGTTATGTTCGGGTATCGCCATAAAATGCTGGAACAGCATATTCTGGGTATGCATTTCCGCAATCCCGTTGGTTTGGCGGCCGGGTTTGACAAGAACGCCCTGCTTACGAAAATCTTGCCTTCAGTTGGTTTTGGTTTTGAAGAGGTCGGTTCTATTACCGGCGAGCCCTGTGCCGGGAACCCCAAGCCCCGCCTGTGGCGTCTGCCAAAATCCAAATCGCTCGTTGTTCATTATGGTTTAATGAATGATGGTGCTGAAGTCATTGCCAAGAGGCTCAAAAATCTTGCGTTTGCTTTTCCGGTGGGGACGAGCATTGCCAAAACGAACTCTCCTGATACCTGTGAAACGGATGCCGGGGTGCGGGACTATGTGAAAGGCTTCCGTTTTTTTACCGACATTGGTGACTACTACACTGTGAATATCAGCTGTCCGAATGCCTATGGCGGTCAGCCTTTTACGGACCCTGCCAAACTTGAAAATCTTTTGGAAGCTCTGGATAAAATTCAGACAAGAAAGCCTGTTTTTCTCAAATTTTCTCCCGATATTACCAGCCAGAATCTTGATGAAATTCTGGAGGTGGCTTCCCGTCATCGCATTCACGGATTCATCTGTACCAATCTCACAAAAAACCGTAATAACTCCAAAATCAAGGACGAGAATGTGCCGGAAAAGGGCGGATTGAGCGGCAAAGTTGTCGAGGATCTTTCCAATGCAATGATCGCCCATATTTACCGCAAAACAAAAGGCAAATATGTGATTATTGGCTGCGGTGGGGTTTTTACGGCCCATGATGCCTATGTAAAAATTCGTTCAGGAGCTTCACTCATCCAGATGATCACCGGTATGATTTATCAGGGTCCCCAGACGATCAGTGCAGTTAATTTGGGGCTTGTGCGATTGCTGAAACGGGACGGCTTTGCCAGTGTTCGTGAAGCTATTGGTGTTGATGTTCAATAATATGAAAACCTTTTTTCAGCGAATTTTTGTTGATCAGACCCATGATCCGCGGATACAGTTTTTGAGGTATTTTTTTTCCGGAGGGAGCGCCTTTGTGGTCTATTTTTTGCTGCTGCTGCTTTTGACCGAGTGGTTTTATCAGCATCACCTGGTCTCACTCGTTATTGCCTACACGATTTCCATTTTTGTAAATTTTTTTCTCAGCCGTTTTTTTGTTTTCTCCCGTCGTGATGGACACATGGGCCATCAATTGGGCAAGTTTTTTGGCGTTGCTGTATTTGGCATGCTGTTGCAATATCTTGTCGTTTCGTTTTTGACTTCAGTGCAGGTTCACTATCTCATGGCAAATATAGTTGCCTCGGCTGTCGTCTACGTCGTAAGCTTTTCCCTGAACCGGTCCATTACTTTTCGTGCGCATTCATGAGCCAGTCTCATCCTGAATTTTCCCTGGTCATTCCCTGTCTGAATGAGGAAAAAACTCTGCCGCTCGTCATTAAAAAAGCTCTGCATTCTTTTGAGCGGCTGGGAATCCGTGGAGAGGTCATTGTTGCTGATAACGGTTCGACCGACGGTTCGGTTCAGGCCGCAGAACAGCACGGTGCCAGGGTTGTTCATTGTCCACTTAAAGGTTATGGCAATGCATTGATCGCCGGTTTTCAGGCGGCACACGGAAAGTATTTGATCATGGGTGACGCTGATGATTCCTATAATTTTGAGGAAATTGACGATTTTGTTGAGCGGTTACGGGGAGGGGATGATCTGGTGATGGGTTCCCGTTTTAAGGGACATATTCAGGATGGTGCCATGCCGTGGCTTCATCGCTACCTGGGAACGCCCGTGTTAACTTTTTTACTGAATCTTTTTTTCCGGACAAAAATTTCTGACTGCAATTGCGGCATGAGGGGGATCAGCAAAGATGCGTTTGAAAAGCTCAGGCTTGAGTCAACAGGGATGGAGTTCGCTTCAGAAATGATTATTAAGGCCGGCATTTTGCGGATGCGTATTGGTGAAATCCCAATCACTCTTTATAAAGACAAGCGTGACCGGAAACCCCACTTGAACACCTGGAGGGATGGATGGAGACATTTGAAGTTCATGCTGCTCTATGCTCCGAATTTTGTTTTTATTTATCCGGGTGTCTGTGCCTTTTTGATCGGATCCATTCTTACCCTTTCCCAGTTCAACGGCCCGTTTGTTTTTGGTCCGATTTTTTGGGATATCCATGTGATGATTTTGGGCCTGACCTTCAGTCTTCTGGGGGTGTTTATTTTCCAGATGGGTTTGATGATTAAGCTCGTTTCTTCTCTTCAGCATTATTATCGAAAAGATACCATGGTCCTTTGGCTCCGGTCCGTCAGCATGGAGCGCCAGATTCTTCTGGGGTCGGTTTTTCTTCTGATTGGACTGTTTCTTGATGCCTATATTTTTTGGGTCTGGATGGGGCACAACTTCCAGAATATTTTTATGCCCCAAAAGGCGATTGTAAGTCTGTATTTTCTTTTCATCGGGCTTTCCGTCATCTTCTTTGCTTTTTTCAGGGCCATACTTGATAAAAATGATCAGCGAAAATGAGTTTGTCTTTTCAAAAATTGTTTGGGGAAATCCCTGGGTGGCTTAAGCTCTTTTTATATATGGCTTTCATGAGCCTCGTGCTTTTGTGGCCTGCCTTTTATAATCGCTATCCACTGGTTTTTTCGGACACGGGGACCTATCTGCTTTCAGCGTTTACTCTTGATGTTCCTTTTGACCGGCCTCTTGGATACGGCTATTTTATAAGGCTTTTTTCGTTCGGGCAGAGTTTGTGGCCAGTCGTCTATGTTCAGGCATTCTGTACGGTTTTTCTTCTCTGGAAAATGTGTGTACTGCTTTTTTCCGGTTATAAAAAACATCCTTACACTTTTCATGCCATCAGTGTTGTTTTTCTTGCAGTTCTGAGCCCCTTGCCCTGGATGGTGAGCCAGATGATGCCTGATCTTTTTCCTGCACTTGTTTTTCTGCTGGCGGTAGTTTTTGTGTTTGCGGAACAGTCACGATTTGCGAGGTTCCTGCTGGCGGTGACACTTGTGTTTTTTCTGATTACGCATACGGCAAACTTCCTCCTCTTGATGGGTCTTTGTATTGGAATGGGGATTTTTCTTTTTGCTGTCCATGCTTTTAGGAAAGACCGGAAACTGTTTCTCCGGCGGGTGACGGCACTCTTTTGCCTTGGTTTTTTTGCGCCGGTTTTTTTTATGGCTTCCAATTACCATCAGGGTTTTGGCCCGGTCATCAGTCCTTCGTCGTACGCCTTCATGATGTCCCGCATGAACGATGCGGGTGTTCTGGATGAGTATTTGGATGAGCGTTGTGATGACACTGATTATGTTTTATGCGGGTACCGGGGTCATCTGCTCCGTGGAGATGCTTTTTTGTGGGATGCCTCGAGCCCGTTGAACATTGGGGGATGGGAGCGTCTGAAGGCTGAATTTGAAGGTGTGTTGAAAGAAATTTTTGGGTCAGTACATTATGCGACCAGATTTTTTGGTGACAGCGTTTTGCGTTCGGTTGATCTTTTCGTTCATGTGGGGATCGATGATTACCATGCCTATGGCAGCGACGGCCCGGTTTTTCCAAGGATACGCGACTACCTTCCCGGGGAGCGTGAATCTTACGAATCTGCGCTTCAGTATCGGGGTGAGCTCCCTGGTCTGGCGGTTTTTTCTGGGCTGTATGGCGTCTTCTTTTTTATTGCTCTCGCCGGTCTTTTCTTTTTGGGGGTGCGGAAAGAACTTCTCCCGTTTGAAGCGGCCCTGGGGTATTCGGCCATTGTTTTTCTGCTGACGAATGCGGTTATTATGGCGACTTTGTCCGGGGTATACACAAGATACCAGGGCCGTGCGGCCTGGCTGTTGCCATTTTTGGCGCTGCTTTTCTGTCTCCGAGTTTTGGCGCGGCAGGGGAAATCTTCTTCACGGCGTTAGACGCCTCGCTGCTTGCGTTGCGAACTGTGTTGCGCGTTCGTGGACGAATCGATCCCGGCGGCCATCTTCGCGCGCGGCTTGTCCTCTTTGTCCTTAGGCGTGGTGAAGGCAGAAAGAGTTTTTTACAGCGCGAATTTTTCGTAGTGAATTTTTTCGGCCTTTACTCCAATTTCCTTGCTCATCAGAAGTTTTCTGGTGGCATCCAGCATTGGAATTGGTCCGCATATGTACACTTCGCGGTCCTGAATATCTTTGATCAGTCTCTGAATTTTCTCCTGGTCGATGCGGCCTTTTTCTCCCGTGTAATCGGGCTGGTCGGTGATGATGTAATGGAGAGGAAAGCGGTGTTTTTCGGCAAGCTCATCAAGCTCTTTTTTGAAAATGGTGTCATGAAGATTCTTGTTGGAGTAGAGGACGATAATATCGTTGGTTGGCGCCAATTTTTCCACAAGTGAACGGATGGGCGTTATACCAACGCCTCCAGCGATAAATGCGTATTTGGCCTTGAGATTGGCATGACTGGTGAACACCCCATAAGGTCCGTCGATGTACATTTTTGTGCCCTTTTTGATTTCGCCGATTTTTGATGTGAAATCCCCGGAATTTTTAATGGTAATGCGGATGCGGTTGTTCTTGGGAATAAACGACAGCGAAAATGGGTGGGCTTCCTTCCAGAAGCCTTTCGATAAAAATCTTACAATAATGAACTGTCCGGCTTTGGCGTGCCAGCGTTCCAGGTTTTTCCCCGTGATGTAAACAGAGGTGGTGTCGTTCGTTTCCTGGACGACTTCATCCACTCTGAATCCGTATTTCAGTGTCTTATACCATGGGGTAATGAATCTGAATATCAGCAGATTTGCGAAGACGAACGCATACAGGGCAAACCAGTAGTAACTGAAATATTTGCTTCCAAGCAAGTCTCCACCCAGTTTGAACTGGTGCGCAAAAGCCAGCAGTACCGCAAGATAAGTCAAAAGGTGGATGTAGTACCACAGCTCATACTTGAGTTTTTTCCTGACCATGGTGATGGAGAGAAATACGATGATGACGAATAGCATGGTAGCTATTGAAGCCAGCATAGCGCCTTCGTAGTTCTGCATGAAATCAAAATACTGTTCCAGAAAACCTATTTTCCCCATCATGCTGTAGGCAAGAATCAGAAAAATGGGGTGAAAAATAATGAAACTGATGGATATGTACCCGTTCAGTTTGTGAATGCGGGCCAGTTTATCCAGTCCGAAGAGTCTTTCAACCCACAGGGTTCTTCCCATGAGTATGAACTGGAGCAGCACAAAGTACACTGCCAGGAGTCCGAATATTCTTCCAAGAGCCAGGAAAATGTCCGGGGCTTTTCCGCTGAAAAGTTCACCGGATCCGTTCCACCAGAATCCCGCAATGACCATCAGATTCAGGAGAAATATCAAAACAACCGAACTTTTTTTCAGTTTATTCATGATGTTATTCAATAATTAAAACACCTTTCATTCCCATTGCCCGGTGGTTGCCAATACCGCAGTAAAACTCAAAAGTCCCTTTGGTGTCTGCTGTAAAACCCGTTGTTGTTGTTTCACCATCCTTGATGGTGTCTGTTTTGACTTTGTACTCATCAATGACCAGGTTGTGCATTCCACCGCTGTTCGTGAATTTTATTTTGATCGAGTCGCCTTTTTTGGCGCGGATAACTGTTGGGGTGAAGTAGTAATTTCCACCGGAGATGTCGAATTCAAGTTTTTTGGGTGCGTGATCGGATTCACCTGCCAGCAGCTGCTGAGACTGTTCCGGGGTTATTCCGGCCGGGGGTTGGGGAGTAGGCGTTTCCATGGTTTTTTCTCCATCCGTTTGTGGATTGCCGTTTGGAAATCCATTGGTTCTGCTGGTGGATGATGTTCCGGCGCAGGCGCTGAGTGTCAGGGTAAGGGCCGTGATGGTAATTTGTGCGAGAGTTTTTTTCATCATGGAGGTGATCGGTTGAAAGGTTATTTTTTCTTCAGAAGGAAAAAGGTTCCGGCAAGGGTTATGATTCCGGTGATGGTAAAAATTCCCCCAAAAATTATCGTATCGAGCGGGAATGCATCTGTTGTTACCGGGAACAGTGCATTTGGTCTGTTCAGGTAGAAAATGTAAAGAGTTGGAAGAACGGCGGTGGCAGGTATTCCATAGGCAAGTGCCCCCATGGCTCCGCCGACTTTTTCAATAAAGTTGTTATCGGCTTTGCGGGATTTGAGAATGACAATGGTGAGTCCGATGACTCCGAACACCACGCCAAGAATATGGAAAACATTCACCATCATTTTTTCACTGCGGTTGTCTTTGAGCCAGGCTTTTTCAGGCGCATCCGGGTTGTAGTAAACCTGAACGATGTCACCAATGCGGTATGACGGGGGATCGGAAAAAATGGCATTGTGAATGCGGAGTGTTTTCCCGGATCCTGTTTGATATGAGAAGATTTCTGCTTTCGCTCCTCCGTTATTTATTTCGTAATCTTCGATTTTGCCCGTGGTCAGCTGGGTGTCTGCTGTTACCTGATGCTGAAACAGCAGAGGAAGTATGAGGCCGACAAGGATACCGACACCCGTGAAAATAATTCCCACCGACCAGATCTTTTTTGACTGACCATTTTTGGAATATGCAGTTGTTTTCATGATGCACATTGTAGCGTAAACTTGATCGCGCCGCAAAAGCTGTTAGACTTGTTTGGCAATTTTTAACTGTTTTGTATGATTGAAGATAAAATTTCTCTGGCACTCAAGGAGATCAAAAAACTCAAACAGGATTTTCAGGATATAAAAAAAGATATGCGGGCCGAGGAAAAAATTGATACTGATGAGTATAACGATCTTAAGAAAGCCTATAAGGATCTCAAACATCAGATCAAAGACCTTGAGGAGCAGTGCATGCTTGAACTCATGAAAGATGAATCCTACATTAAACTCAAGGAGATGAAGGTTAAAAAAGAAGAAGAGATCGCTCTGGCCAATAAGAAACTTTTCGACCTTATTTCTGAATTGCCGCCAAAATTTTTCCAGATGAATGTGGAGATGGAGGAAGGACCTGTCCGCGTTGAAGTTCACCCTGAAATGCGCGTTTATCTTAACGGCAAGGAAGAGAAAAAGCGTGCGGCGTAGTTTTTGCTATCTAAATAAGTTCGAAACCGTTTGCTTTAGCCATGTGCCTGGGCGGTTTTGAAAACGAATGGGGAGGTGGCTGTGTTGACAAATTTGAATAATGAGGGTATTGTCGCAATCCCTTTTTTATGGAAAAATGAAGGAAGAAAAATTGGATTCGCCATTTCATCAGGCTTCAATCGTAAGAAAAAAGAAAGCGCATAAGTTGACCTTTGACCGGTTAGGAGGGATAGATGCCTCCGGATCACTTGTTTCCCTTCGTCGTGGGGTTTCGCCGCTTTCAAAATTTGTTCATGAGGATCTTATTCCCCGGCAAATGGATGTGCTGGTTTTGGAGGCGTTGAATGAATTCCACGCGAGTCTTATGGGTGTTGCGTTCGGGTTTTTACAGGATTGCAGGGGCCTTTTTGTAGCGCCAGATCATTGCTGGGCTGCTGGTTTTGATGATGTTAATGCAGCTATTAAAACAGGATATGACGTGGAAATGGAAGGGCCGACATTGATTCTTCCACTGGAGAACATGAGGTATTGGTCGATGGTTCATGAGAGTATGCATGCCGTGTTTCATGCGTTGCCGCATGGTGTGAAACAACACCTTGTTGGTTCGGCAGTTTCTTCATACCCAACGACAGAATCTTTTCATAGTATGCTTGATTTGACTCATCTTAATATCTCGCATGTTCAATACAGAGATGAGGTTCATGCTGAAATGCAGGAGATTATGAAAAGACCTGGTATAGAATCAACAAAATATGGCCACCTTTTTACCTTGGCCAATACTGTTGAAAGAGATCAGTATATGGTGGTGGATGAATTTATCGCGAATTTTTACACGAATGATCGTGTAACTAACCGTTGGAATCCTGACCATTTTCCATCAACGTTCAAATCAACCCTTGGGAATATTGGGTACAACGTTATTGATCCTCCAGAGGTTCAGTAGTTTTTGGCAGGGCCAGAAGGAATCGAACCCTCGTTAACGGTTTTGGAGACCGCTGTATTGCCACTATACGATGGCCCTTTGTGCTGTTGACTGCTCTTTTGCCTGCGTACTATAACAACTGTTCCTCCTTTTTTCCAGTGATTCAGCCTCTGGATCGTATCAGGCGTGTTTGGGCAGGCTTGCTTTTTTGGCTGGAAGTGATAAACTATATCTCAACCATATATTTTGCGTTATGTCAAACGAGCTTCGGCAGAAATTCGAGAAACTGGTTGATAAGGTTCTGGATAAACGCCCGGTTCTCCGTGAAATTATACAAAAACGCGGGACAAAAAACCTTTATGAGTACGCGAAGGACTATATTAACGTAAACCTCAATCCTCCCATCCAGCAGCGTCAGGATGAAATGATCGGTATTCTCCAGGAAGAGGTGGAGCGCCTTTTGGGGAAGGATGTAGCTGACAGTGTGGCTACCCAGCTGGCTGCCCATTATTATGTTTCGACAGCTGACCATCACGGACCGGTGACCCATCCGTTTTTTATCAATTCCAATCTTTTGACGGCGGCGCCATTTTTTGAGCATTCAGATCCGGCTCTGCAGAATGTTATTGTCCTGGCGTGCGGCAGCGTTTCCCTGAATAATTCATCCTGGCCTCGTGGCGTTCTGTTCAATACCTGTCATAAGGGAAAGATTGAGACCCAGCGGTTGTCTTTTTTCCCGGCCAAAGACCGTTTGTGTCCAGTGTTTAATTACCGTCCGTACACCAAGGAAGATATTGAACGATGCCGCGGATTTTTGAGAGACATGATCAAAGATGGTTCAGTTCATGAAGAGGAGGGGAAAAAGGTTGATGCCCTTCTTGAGGAGATTTATCTTACTTCTTCCGCGCTGGATTCCCGTGATTTTTCCGAACAGGTCACCAAGACCAATTTTCACCTGTGGAAAAAGTTTTTTGGTCCAAAATATGCGCAGGAGGCTCCGAATCTTATTTATCTTGAACTGGAAAGCATCGTCACCAAACTTCTCATCAAGTACCACCTCTATACGGATACCGTTATTACCCATCTGCTTTTTGATCATGCTTACGACGCGCTCGTAGGAAAATATTTCGAGGGTATTCAGGGGGCTTTTGACCGCAAGGAAAATTATGGAACCTATCTTTTCTGGGCACTTCCAAAAGGTGCCAAATATCGTATCCAGATGTGGAAAGAAGGGGACTTCCTTGTAACGGAAGATGGTTCCTATAAGATTGAGCTGAAACCGGAAATTATCCAGAAAGCCCTGGAATCAAAAGAGCTGATGCCAAGCATGATGTTGAGTTATATGGTGCTGGCTTTTTATTATGGACTGAAATGTCTTGGCGGTTTCAGCCAGGTCAACTATCTCACGTTCATGAAAAATGCTTATATCAAAATGAATGTTGATCGCGGTAATTACCGGAGCATCGAGGTCTGCGCCCGTTCGCAAACCAAGGAAATGGGCGGTGATTTCACCCTCGCGTTTATGGGCGGTCCCAACGGTGAATTGGTGCCTTCAACAGGGCTGGATCTTATCCTTTACGGTACAGATGATACCTGGCCCTGCCTTATTGAGCAGTCCAAGCAGATTTCTCTGGAAGAAGGTATCTTTACCCTTATGCCGGAATTTTACCGCATTCTTTATCTGGAGACGGAGCGTGATCCGGAACTGCTCACCGTGAGTGCAGAAGACATCACCAAGCTTTTGAAGCTGGATGAAAAAGTGAAAGCCTGCACGAACATCAAAAATCACGAGTAGTTATTTTTTGTCCGGCGGGATGCTGTAGTAATTGAAAAGATATTCGGCCAGGTCGTGATAGAGTACGCCTGCTGTTGAGTCTGCCCACTCGGTTGTACGCGGACGGCTCATTCTGGTGAGAATCACGAATTTTGGATCGTCGATTGGGGCAAATCCTACGACGGTCGTGATGGTGGTGCCCGCGCCGCTCAAGGCTTCGCCGTGCTTATACGTTTGAGCCGTGCCTGTTTTTGCGCCAAGGTAGTGGTCCTTGAGCCGGATTTTTGTATAGCTGTCTCCGTTTTCAACATTATTGACCAGCATGGCTGTCATGGTGTTTGCCGTCTGTTCACTGATGACGCGGCGAAGCGGAGTTGGTTCGGTTTTGATGGTTTTTCCGTCCTGCTGAACGATACTGTCCACAATGTGTGGCTGCATTAATATGCCCTTATTGGCAACCACGGCAAAAGCTGCGGCCATCTGGATTGGTGTTACCAGAATACCCTGGCCAAAGGCATGGTTGGCAAGTTCACTGTCGGTCCATTCTTCAAAGTGGGCAATTTTTCCAGGAGTTTCATTGTCAAATTCGATCTCTGTTCTTTCGTTGAATCCAAACTTGACCATGTAGCTGTAGAAAAGGCTGCGCCCCATTTTTTTTGCCACAAACGAAACACCGGTATTGCATGAGTTTTGAATGACCCAGGTCATGTTCACATACCCGGTACATTTTGCCGAAACGTTTTTAATTCTGGCGTCGTAGCGTTCGCCGTCGGGTCCAACATGGCGGCCGTTTTTATTCTTGTCGAGGTAGAGAACCCCGGAGTCGTTGAAACTTGTTGAAGGTTTAACGTCACCATCGTCTATGGCGGAAGCCATGGTGACAATTTTGTATACGGAACCCGGTTCGTAAGACTGGGATATGGTTTTGTTCTGGTAAGATTCAGGGCCGACAAAATTTTTGTAACGGGTGTAGATGATTGATCCGTCGCTTGCCTGTTCACGGAAAACGATGATTTTGTCTTCCTGCTGAAGGTTTCTGTAGAACCAGAATGCGTTATCCATCCCGGTGATGGGGACCAGGTTTTCGATTTCGTTTGCGCCCAGGTTGATCGGTTCTTTTTCGTAAACGGCTCCGTAATCGTTCGGATCGAAGGACGGATAGTTGGCCATGGCGATAATCCGTCCGGTCTTGGGGTCCATGATAATGACCTGTCCGTCGTCGGCCCGGAAATCTTTCACGTATCGCGCCAGCATTCTTTCTGCGGTCATCTGGATTGAACGGTCGATCGTCAGGACAATGTCGTCACCATCGACCGCCGGCTGGATGATATTGTTGTCACCAACGGTGATCTGTCTACCGACGCTGTCTTTCTGGGTCTGAAACACGCCTTTTTTCCCCTGCAGCTGGGTGTTATACTTGCTTTCAATTCCGTACTGTCCGATGCCCTGCGGAGTCACAAACCCCAGCACGTTTGAAGCCAGCTGTCCTTCCGGATAATAACGGAAGTACTCTTCCTTGAGTCCAAGGCCGATAAAGCTTTTTGATTTATCATCGGTAATCAGTTTTTTTATCTCGACGGATTTTTCGTGGTCCAGTTTGCGGCGTAGAATAACGTAGCGGTTGAGTCCTTTGAGGATGGATTCCAGTTCGGAGGGGGGCAGTTCCAGAATCGGACTGAGGGCAACAGCGACACCGTGACGGTCCGCAATCTGGGCAGGGTAGGCGATCAGTTCGTTTTCATTGATTTCAATTCCCGGCAGATGCATGAGCGCTATTTTATCCAGAACCTCTTTGGTGAGTTCGTTGCTTAAAAGGATCTGGGAACGTTTTTCCTGACTGATTTTATCCAAAAGATCGTTGGAGAAATTCTGGAAAAGCTGCTCGTCGGTCAATGATTTGACCAGCGCTTTTTCTTCGGGCGTTTTTGCTTTTGCCAGTTCAATTTTTACCCGTTTTTCGTCTTCATCACGGGCGGATTTCTGGTCAAAAATGATCGGGGCGATGCGGTCGGCCACAACTTTTTTGTTTTCAATGAGTGTCGGGTCGGCAAATACCAGGTCCAGTGTTGTGTTGGTGGCCACACGGACCTGATCGCCCGAAGCGTAGTCCTTGATGAAAATTTCACCGCGACGGGCAGGGAGTTCGCTGTAGCCATAATGCTCTTTGGCAGCCACTTTTTCGTAGTAATCGTGACGGAGAATCTGTAAATAGAAAAGACGGATGATGATGACACCGGTCATGAAAATCATGACTCCGGTGAGTGCCATCAACCGGTTCATTGGCTTGGCTTTGTGATGTACAGAGGATCTTTTTTTTGCCATGGAAAATCGTTGTTGCGGAATCGTATTATATGGTGCTTTTGGCAAAATTGCCAACCTCCAGGTTCACCCCGTGGCAATTTGTCTGCTTGTGGTATAATGCCGAAGTGTTTTAGTATTTATTTTTACCATAATGTCACGGAAGACTACACTCGAAAACGGTCTGAGAATTGTTACCAAAGAGCTTGATAATACGAAATCCGTTACCGTACTTATTCTGGTCGGCGCGGGGTCGCGTTATGAGATCAAGGAAATTAATGGGATTTCCCATTTTTTGGAACATATGTTTTTTAAGGGAGCAAAGAAGTACAAAAATACCAAGGAGGTTTCTGAAGCCATAGATGGCGTTGGCGGAGATTTCAATGCTTTCACCGGCAAGGAGTATGCCGGGTATTACGTAAAAGTTGCCGACAAGCATATTGGTCTGGCGGTGGATGTTCTTGCCGACATGCTCATCCATTCCAAGTTTGATCCTGTCGAAATTGATAAAGAGCGCGGTGTGATCATGGAAGAGTACAACATGTACCAGGACACCCCAATGTATCAGATTGGCTGGGATTTTGAACGTCTTATTTACGGTGATCAGCCGATCGGCTGGGATCAGGTTGGAACAAAGGAGATTATCATGGGCGTGAAACAGGAAGATTTTTTGAAATACAGAAGTGAACTCTATACTCCTGAAAATACCGTTATTGCCATTGCCGGCAATGTTGACCATGATGAGGTGGTTGAACAGATTGAAAAACTTTTTGATTTTGAAAAGAAGAAGAAAGCCTACGATTTTTTACCGGTGGAAGCTTTTGCTGGCGACAAGCGTCTGTATCTCAGGAATAAAAAGACCGAGCAGGCCCATGTCATGGTTGGGTTTCCTGGTTATTCAGAACAGCATAAAGACCATTATGCAGCAAAATTGTTGGCTATCGTCCTGGGCGGCAATATGAGTTCACGCATGTTCCTTTCTGTCCGTGAAGCTCAGGGGCTGGCATATTACATCAGCTCCACGACCGATGAATATACCGATACCGGTACATTTACCACGAACGCCGGTGTGTCCCTGGATGGTATTGATAAGGCGATTGTGGCTATCATGAAAGAGTATAAAAAAGTTCTGGACGAGCCTGTTCCTGCCGCTGAACTGAAAAAGGCCCAGGAGTTTTTGAAGGGGAAAATGGTGCTTCGCCTGGAGGATTCAGAAGAGTATGCCCATCTGATTGGCAAATTCGAACTGCTTTACGGTAAGATGAAAAGCCCCGATGAGATCATGAAACTTATCGATAAGGTCACGGTAAAAGATCTTCATCGCGTGGCGGTTGATCTGTTCAAGGAAGATTTAGCACGACTGGCGATTATTGGTCCTTATGACGATGAAGAGCGCTTTTTGAAACTTCTCAAATTTTAACACTTTGCCGGTTGTCATCAGTCGGTAGTGACAAATTATGAAGTTTACACTATAATTCGCGCGAAAATTTATTTATTTAGTTCACATTTCCATGAGTATGAATTTTTCCGGAGTACACGAAAAGACATTGGTTCTCATTAAACCCGATGGTGTACAGCGCGGTTTGATTGGTGAGGTCATGAAGCGTTTTGAACGCAAGGGCCTTAAACTTATCGGTCTCAAGATGATGACTCTTGATGAAGCCGTTCTTCGTGAGCATTATGCACATATTGCTGATAAGCCATTTTTCCCGGGCGTGAGTGATTTTATGCGGAGTTCTCCGGTGATTGCCATGTGCTGGGAAGGGCTGGAGGTTGTTCAGGCAGTCCGCCTGCTTTGTGGAATTACCAAATCCCGTTCTGCAGAGGCTGGTTCAATCCGAGGTGATTTTGCCATGAGCGTTGCGTGCAATGTTATTCATGCTTCTGATTCCGTGGAAACTGCAACGAAAGAGGTTCCACGCTTCTTCAAATCCGATGAGATCTTTGAGTACAATAAATCCGAGTACGAAAACGTCTACATGGAAGATGAAAAAGGCTAATTTTTGTGTCCTGAAGCCTTTTCCGGTTTTGAGCCTCTTTGACTCAATGTATGTCACATCTGAAGCTTTTGTTTCGCAAAAGCTTACTGCATCAAGGTGAATCCTGTTTAACCCTGTTTGAGCGTGTTCGTAACAGATCTGCTTTTTTGCTGCAGAGTGCCGGGGGTGGAAGGTTCAGTTTTATCGGTTACGATCCGTTTGCCAAAGTCTGGAGCAGGCGGGGAGTGACACACTTTTTGAAGATGCGGGATTTTGGTGACTGGAAAAAATCTTCATCCGTCAGTATCTTTGACGGGAATCCTCTGGATGTTTTGCGTGAACTTGTTCAGCATTTTTCCTTTCCCGGGAAGTCGCCGGTTCCTTTTGCCGGAGGAGCGGCCGGATATTTCAGTTACGATTTTGGTGCCTCCCTGAATGGGGTGCGTCAGCAGGTTTTTGACGACCTCGATCTTCCTGATTTTTCCTTTTTCTTTACCGATAAATTTTTTGCCGTTGATGAGGAGAAGCACGAACTTTACCTGGTGGCTTTGGGTCTCACCGATATTGATGCAGAACGAAAGCTTGAAAATATGGAGGCGGACATTCAGGCTCAAGGTGGCCTTATCCATGCCGGGACACTGGGGAAGGTCACATCGAATCTGAGCCAGGATCAATACATCAGGAAAATCCGGAAAATACAGCACTACCTTGTGGATGGCGAAACGTACCAGGTGAATTTTTCCCAGCGGTTTTCGGCTTCGAGCACCAAAGATCCATGGGCTTTGTATAAGGCTTTGGTGTCCAAAAATCCGGGCCCTTACTGCTGCTATTTTGATTTTGATGATTTTCAGATTCTGAGCTCTTCTCCTGAACTTCTCGTGAGTGCGTTCAAGGGGAGAGTTGTGACTAGACCGATTAAGGGGACTGTTGCCCGCGGGAAGAATGCTTCAGAAGATAAGAAGCAGATTGAAAGTCTGCTTGCCTCTTCCAAAGATGCCGCTGAGCTGGCCATGATTGTTGATCTTGAAAGAAATGATCTCGGAAAAGTTTGTACGCCCGGTTCGGTTGAGGTTGTTGCCCATCGTGAAGTGGAGCCCTATGCCCGTGTTATCCATACCGTTTCAACGGTGCAGGGAAAACTCCGGCAGGGGCAGGATATTTTTGATCTTGTGGCTGCGGTTTTTCCCGGAGGTTCCATTACGGGTTGCCCCAAAAAACGGACGATGGAAATCATTGATGAACTTGAGGATTTTAGAAGAGGAGTCTATACCGGTTCAGCAGGTTTTCTGGGGTTTGATGGGCATGGTGAGATGAATATTCTTATCCGGACCATGCTTGTTCATGGACAAAAACTTTTTTTCCAGACAGGAGGAGGCATTGTTTTTGATTCTGATCCACAACTTGAGTATGAGGAGAGTCTGCAAAAGGCCCAGGCTCTTTTTGATGCCCTCGGTGCTTCATGATTCGTGACATGAATAAATCATGAAAATGTCATAATCTCTGGATTCGCGCCAGTTATATTGACTAATTTGCTTATTGCATTTTGGTTTCAATCCAGTAGTATGCTTGGTGTAAAGAATTTTTATGCCATCAAGTACTCCAATTCCAGCAGCAGTTCGAGAAGAAGGGTTTGATCATCATGGGCCCGTGAGTGATACCATTCCGTGTTCGCGTCCGGATTTTGATTTTGACACGGAGCGTGATACCGATGCAGATCAAATTGCGAATGATGTTGCCGTTGGAGTTCTGGGAACGATTGGGTCGCCCAGGGTTCCACAGATTGAGGAGGAGGATCTTATCGCCGCGCTGGTGACGGATCCTGATGATGATAACGTTCATTGATCATTCCTATGGGTAGTACGTATCCTCCAAAAAATCTTGAGACTGATCCCTCAGACGGGCTCGATGCCGTTCCGTCAGATGAACGGGAAATTGAGGAAGGGCGCAAGTCCGGCCTTCATTCTTTGGCTGTTCCCTCTTCAGCTTCAGAGGAATTGTTCAAAAGCATTACCGGGGCTGCCGCCAACGATGTGAAAATTGTTTATGCGAACTCTGGTGGGGCCGTTGTACTGCAGGCCGATATTGAAGGCATTGCTGCTGCGCTTGATTTCGATGATGAGGGGGTTGACGACGATATTTCCTTGAAGCTTGCGTCGCTGGGCGGTTCTGATATTTCTGAACAGGATCTTTTGGCTCTTCTTGATGAGATGCTTGAACGAGGGAATCCTTTGCACCGAAGACCAAAAAACTCTCGCGGCTAAGCTTTTGCTCTGCTAAGATGCGGGCAGTTTGATCGCTCAATATGGTTGTTTTTCTTAATGGAAAGTTTGTTGAAGCCCATAAGGCCCGGGTATCGGTTTTTGACCACGGTTTTTTGTATGGGGACGGCGTGTATGAAACGCTGAGGACCTATGAAGGGAAGCCCTGGCAGTTTAACCTTCACTGGGCGCGCTTTGTCCGGTCCGCAAAACTCTTGGGTCTTACGGTCCCTTATGGGAAATCTGAGGTGCTTCATTTTTTGCATGAACTTATGCAACGTAATCGTTTTCGCGATGCCCGTATCCGGTTCACGTTGACGAGGGGAGAGAACGGATTTGATTTCAACACCAGTAAAAAGCCAACATTTGCCATTATCGCTGATGTTTTTGTGGCCCAGCCGGCTTCGGTCTATGCCAAAGGGGTCGGGGTGGTGACCATGACGCTGCAACGATTGTTGCCGGAGGCGAAAACCATCAGTCTGCTTCATCAGGTTTTGGCTAAAAGGTACGCTTTTCGGCATCGTGCCTATGAAACGCTTTTGGTCGACCGGGGGAAAGTTACCGAGGGAAGTTTCACCAATGTGTATATTTTCCGGCGTGGAGTACTTGTGACGCCCAAGGAGGATATTCTTTTTGGAACTACGCGCCAGACCGTTCTTGCCGTTGCCCGGCGAATGGTTCGGCAAAAGGCTGGTGGCGTTGTGAAAATTGCTGAAAAAAATATTTCGTTGCAGCAGCTCTATGATGCTGATGAAATTTTTCTGACGAGTGCGCCGCGGGGGATTATTCCTGTTGTTCAGGTTGATGGCAAAAAAATTGGATCCGGGAAAGTGGGACCTTTGACCGGTTCCCTTATGCGGGCATATGCTGACTATGTCCGCTCGGTATCCTTATAAAAGTAGTTACTATGATGAAACATCTTGTGAGCCGCGAGAAAAAACTTTCCCTGAAGCAACCCCTTGTGATGGGTATTCTTAACGTTACTCCTGATTCTTTCAGTGATGGTGGGCAGTATAAAAATGTTGATGAAGCCGTGGAAAGGGGACTGGAAATGGTGGCACAGGGCGCTGATATTTTGGACATTGGCGGAGAATCCACTGGTCCCGGGTCACATGATGTGTCTCTTGATGAGGAGCTGTCACGGGTTATGCCTGTTGTTTCTGCTTTACGCAAACGTACCGATGCCTGGATATCGGTCGATACCTCTAAGGCCGAGGTTGCCCGACAGGTTCTGGATGCGGGTGTGGATATGATTAATGATGTTACGGCTTTCCGTGCTGATACGCAGATGTTGTCTGTCCTTGCCGGTTATGATGTCCCGGTGATCATGATGTACTCCAAAGACGCTACCCCCAGAACCACCCGTGAAAATACCCAGTATGATGATGTGGTTGCATCCATCAGGAAATTTTTTGATGAGCGGATTGCCGTTGCGGAAAAAGCGGGTGTCCGCCGTGAGCGGTTGCTTCTTGATCCTGGCATGGGAGCTTTTGTGAGTGCTGATCCCAAATACAGCCTTCAGATTTTGAGCCGACTTGAGGAGTTTTTATCATACGGACAGGCTTTAGTGGTCGGTCCCTCCAGAAAATCTTTTATAGGGCAGGTGCTTGATCTTCCTTTGGATCAAAGGCTTGAAGGTACTCTTGGAGCCTGTGCGGTTGCCGTTATGCATGGCGCATCCATGGTGCGTGTTCACGATGTTGTCCAGGTGCGCAGGCTGGTGGATATGGTCTGGGCGGTGAAAAATGTTGATAATGTCCCGGGGTTTTAGTACGCTGTACTCCTGCTTTTTAATGTTCATTATGCTGGTTACCAAGGAGTTCACCTTTGATGCCGCCCACTTTTTAACCGACTATTACGGGAAATGTGAACGTGTTCACGGTCATACCTACCGGCTTCAGGTTACCGTTGAAGGGAAAGTTCAGAGTAACGGCCTGGTGGTGGATTTTGTGGTGCTCAAACGTGTCGTGAAAAAGCATGTTCTGGAGAAACTTGATCACCAGCTTTTAAACGATGTTCTTGATAATCCCTCCGCCGAAAGAGTTGTTCAATGGATGTGGGATCAGCTTAAGGATCTTCATGTTCTTCTTTCGGAGGAACAGGATGATCCCAACCTGGGTGATGAATTGAAGAAGTATTTTAAAAAAGGAGAAGATGCCCGGCTTTCTACCGCGGGATTTGAAAATGCCCTGCGTCTTCATGAACTGAAACTCTGGGAAACCCCGACCAGTTTTGTCACGTATCAGGGTGGCTGATTTTTTGACTGGTAGACCAGGAGAATAGGCCTACCTGAATGGTATAATGATGATGTATGCATGATGTGTATTTAGCATTTGGTTCAAACGTTGGTGATCGCGGCGCCAATATCCAAAAGGCACTCACGGATCTTGAGTATTGGGGGGTGAAGATTTTGAGAAGCTCTTCGCTTTATGAGACGGAACCTTTTGGCAAGAAAGATCAGCAGCATTTTTACAATATGGCTGCGCATGCCGTGACTGACCGTTCTCCGGAAGATCTTTTGACGGTACTTCATGCCATTGAACGGAGCCTGGGCCGGGACCGTTCCCGTGAGGAACCATGGGGCCCCCGAACCATTGATCTCGATGTTCTTTTTTATGGAGATACGGTGATGGAGGTTGACCTGTTGACGATTCCCCACCGCCATCTTGCCGGGCGCAGATTTGTGCTTGTCCCGCTTGCGGAAATTGCGCCGGGTTTTGTACATCCTGTTCTTGGGAAAACCGTGGATCAGCTCTTGAAGGAGTGCACGGATGAAGGTAAAGTGACCTTACTTTCATAGCTTTTCATGGAATCTTTTCGCGATCACCTTCAGTTTTTGCGCAAAAAGTCTTTAGCGTTGCGTATTGATCTGTTGAAGGCCACCAATAAGGCGCAGTTTGGTCATACTGGAAGTTCGCTTTCCGCTGTGGATATTCTGGTTGCTTTGTATTACGGCAAGTTCCATGATCGTCCGGTCATGCAGTTTGACCCCCAGAAGCCGGGATGGGATGGCCAGGACTATTTTGTTTTGTCCAAGGGGCACGCATGCCCCGCTCTCTATGCGGTTTTGGCCGACCTTGGGTTTTTTGGAAAAGAGGAGCTCAATCATCTTTTTCAGATGAACAGTTTGCTTCAGGGACATCCGGTGAAAAAAATTCCGGGAGTAGTTTTGAACGCCGGTTCTCTGGCTCACGGTCTTTCCGGGGCACTTGGATTGGCCATGGCTTTGAAGGCTGACCGGCACTATAACCGGGTTTTCTGTCTGCTGGGTGATGGTGAGCTGCAGGAGGGTCAGGTTTGGGAAGCGGCCATGGCGGCGGCCCATTATAAGCTGGATAATCTGGTGGTTATAGTTGATGATAATGGTTTGCAGATTGAGGGACCGACCCGTTCAGTCATGAATGTTGATCCGATGGTTGATAAGTTTGAGTCTTTTGGGTGGAAAACGGTTCCGGTTCGTGACGGGCACAATTTTGAAGAACTTCTTTCTGCCCTGGAACGCGCGATTGAGGTTCAAAGAAGGCCTTCGGTTATTGTTGCCAAAACGGTGAAGGGCAAAGGCGTCAGTTTTGCTGAAAACAAATCTTTTTATCACGGAGTTCCTCTCAGTGATGAGGAGATGGCGGTTGCTCTTCCGGCCCTTGAACAGGAAAAAGCATTATTGGATTTGTAGTCTGGTATGGTTTTTGCGCCACTGCTTCTGTATGCCATTGTGAAAACGCTTTTCTTTTCACCTTTTCTGGTGGAAGGGAACTCCATGCTTCCTTCACTTCAGAACGGAGAGCTTTTTCTGGTTGACCGTATGAGCTACCGTGAAATTTCTCCAAGGCGCGGGGATATTGTTATCTTTTCGCTTCCTGAGGATTCCGGATATTACTATGTAAAAAGGGTTATTGGTGTTCCGGGCGACCGTATTCATCTGGAAAAAGACGGTGTTTATTTGACCGATGTCCGTTCGGGTGTCCGCTCAAAGCTTGATGAGCCTTATGTTATGCCTGTTGAGCACCCCAATGAAAAATTTCTTTCCGATGCCAACGAGTTGGGACAGGATTTTATTGTTCCTCAGGGAAAATATTTTGTGATGGGTGATAATCGTGAACACAGCAAAGATTCCCGTTCATTCACCGAGCCTTTTATTCCCCGCGATCAGATTGTTGGAAAGTTTGGTTTTCAGCTTGAGCTGCCGTTTTTATCGACGGACCTTGCCGGTGATAACCACCTGGCTTTGAACTCTTCCCAGGAGGCCTATGATCATCTTCAGCGTTCTGAGCCCCAGGATCTTCCACAAAAACTGCTGTTTGTTGAAAAACCTGATGGGCAGAAAATTTCGCTTCGTGTTCAGGTTGCCCGTGACAGCATGGAACGGACCGTAGGTTTGATGCACCGTTTTTCCATGCCCCAGGATGAAGGAATGATCTTCCTTTTTGAGGATGAGAAACCCCTGGTTTTCTGGATGAAAAACACTTTTATTCCCCTGGATATTATTTATGCCAGTGCGGATTGGCGAGTGGTGAGTATTCAAAAAAATGCCCAGCCATGTAATGTTGAGCCATGTCCGTTGTATCCCTCAACTCAAAAAGCCCAATATGTACTTGAAATAAATGGCGGTTTGAGCGATAAACTTGAAATACAGGAAGGAACCAAACTGCAGTTACCATAACTATTGAGCATTTCTATGGCCCTGGGACTCTTTAACAAGCCGGTTTACGATGAAGTGGCTTCAACGGCGAAAGCTTTTGGAGATGCCATGGTCAAACTGGGGGCAAAATACAAGAACGTGGTTGTGCTTGATGCCAATGCGGGAAGGTTTTTGAATCTGGGTTCTTTTGCCAGAACTTTTCCTGACCGATACTTTAATTTTGGCAACGCGGAGTCCAATATGATTGGCGCCGCTGCCGGTTTTACGGTACGCGGGAAAATTCCTTTTCTCTGTTCGTTTTCCATGTTTATCACCGGGAGAGCCTGGGAACAGATCCGCAATGCGGTGGCTTACCCGATGCTTAACGTAAAGTTTGTTGGCGCTTTCAGTGGTGTTTTGTGCGGCGAAGATGGAGCGACGTATCAGGCGCTTGAAGATGTCGCCCTCATGCGGGCCATTCCGAACATGAAAATTGCTTCACCGGTTGATGGTGTGCAGACTAAACAGGTTCTGGAGGCGATGATGAACGATTTCGGACCCACTTACCTACCGCGTTTTGACGACATTTGAACAATACGCCGTCAGACATCGTATTTTTCATGCGGAATTTTTATGGTGCCCGAACTGGGGCGTTTCACCTGAGTGTTTTTTGTGAAATGGACGACAACGTTGTGGATGCAAAGGTACCCGTTTGACGGTTCTTACCGGGACGATCGGCGGTTGCCGAATCTGAGTATATTATTTTCCAAGCGGTGATCGACACTTTTCATGCCTGTCTTTGCGGGCTTCGGAGATGCTGAACGTGATGGTGTTTCTCCAGGATGGATTTGTGAAGTTTGGCCTCCATAAAACCGTTGGTTACGTGGATCACGTCTGCACCTGCGTTAATGTTGTTATATCGTGTATTGCCAAACAGGCTTCCCCCGGGTTGTTACCGTTGAGGATCACCAGGACCCTTCACCGGCGGGTTGGGTTCTGCCGTAGTTGAGGTTTTGAGTCAGGCGTATTCCCTGTCCAGTTTGGTTTTGCGTCTGGGCAAGATGGGCTGTAAGAGTTTGCCGCGAGGCAGGAGAAAGTCCAGCTCTGGCATTTGGATTCATGAAAAAATACCGCCTGATCTGGGTATTTGATCTGATCAGGTTTTGGCTGATTGAGAAGGAATGAACATTAGGCCGCCATGATGGTTTGGCTCGAGTGATATTATATTTCTCAACGGAGTTTCGGACCCATTCGTGCTGCTTTGCAAAGGGTCGCCTTTGGCCGTTTCTTCATCGCGTTCCTGGAACTGAAAAGTTTCCAGATTCAGGTCGAGCAGGTGGACAGCTTCATCGAAATCTTTGCTGCCCGGCTTGAGCTCTTTTCTGTCGCTGAATCCTCCACGGATTCTGTGAATATCCGTTGTCATTTTTCTGTTCAGTCCCTCAGTTTTTCTTTTTCGGCCGCAACGATTTCACCTTCATGGTTTATTTTGAAACGCAGACGTTTTTTCTGCTCTTCAATTTCAATTTCGATGGTGATGGTTGCCGGAGAATTTTTTGGGGCATACGTTTCCACACTGGTGATTCCATCGCAGGTTACGTTTGCCCTTATTCCATGAGTTGCCGGATAGCCGTGTTTTTGAATTCTCCTGATGAGTTCTGCCCGTTTATCCGGGTTGTTCCCGATGGTTTTGGCGTGGTCAGGGTCAAGTTCCTGGCGGGTCCGGATTTCTTCCAGTATTTCCTGTGCTGCCCGCAGGTTCAGCTTTTTGTTCGCACCTTCGTAGCCCTGAAATCCCTGCACCTGGGTTTCCATGGATCTGTCCAGAATTCTTACGGTGAGCCCTTTTTCCGGACTGCCGATGGTCAGGGTGTAGATGACCGTTTCTTCTTTTTTTTCTTCTGTGCCGGATGGCTCTTTCACCATGGTGAGGGTTCCAATGCCATGATTCCGGGTCGCAACATACTTGCCTGCCGAGTTGCTTTTTATGCTTTCGAATATGGCACGAACCCGTTCGAGCATCAGCTGTTCCGGGGGTGTTTCTGCCGTACGGTAAGGATGTTCGGTCATGTATTATGATTTATTTTTCTTGGGAGGTTTTGGCAGATGTGGTTTGCACACCATGCCTTCGGGCATTTCTACCTGTTCAAACGGACGTGTCCAATGCCATTTTTCAACCTCGTCCATATCCTTGCCGTACTCAAGAATGTATTTTGCGTGTTCATCGAGTTTTTTCAGGAAATATGCCGTGAGTTCTTCTGCCTTGGCTTTGAATTTTGGATTCTGCTGCGCAGCTTTTTCCAGCACATCAATACAGAGATTGTAACGGTCAGTTTTGTTCATGACCATCATGTTGAACGGAGTGGTCGTTGTTCCTTCTTCCATGTATCCGTGGACGCTGATGCGGTCCATGGCGTCACGGCCGAAGATGAGTTTGCGGATGGCTTCAGGGTAACCGTGGAAGTTAAAAATGATCGGTTTATCCTCGGTAAAGTAACAGCAGAAATCTTCATGGCTCAGACTCAGGGGATGTTTTTCGTCGCCGACGCCGAGTGCGGTAAGTTCTGAAACGTTCACAAAACGGATTTTGAGTTCCGGCATGAGTTTTTGAAGGATGGATATTGCCGCCATGGACTCCTGCACGAGGGCGTCACCGGCTGCCGCCATGACGATGTCGGGGTCTTTGCTGGCTTTCTGGTCGATCCAATGCCAGATGCCCACGCCGGTTTTGAGTTCTTCACGGGCCTCTTTGAGGGTCAGCCACTGGGGCATGACCTGTTTGCCCGCCACGATGACGTTGACGCTGTTGGTTCTTTTGAAACAGTCTTCCATCACCACAAGCAGCTGGTTGGCATCGGCAGGGAAGTAGACACTGCAGAATTTGCCGTGCTTTTCCAGAATGTTGCTGATGAAGCTTGGGTTCTGATGGGAGTAGCCGTTATGTTCCTGTCTCCATCCAACACTGGTGAGAAGATAGTTCAGGGAAGGAATAGGTTTTCTCCACGGAACTTTGCTGGACTGCTTCATGAATTTTGCGAACTGGTCAACCATGCTGGCAATGATCGTGGCAAAAGCTTCATAGGTGGCAAACATGCCGTGTCGTCCGGTGAGCGCATACCCCTGCATCCAGCCCTGGAGGTTGTGTTCACTCAGCACTTCCATGACTCTTCCTTCCGGTCCGATGTTTTCATCGTAGACTTTCAGCGGCCACATAAAGGCGCGTTTGGTTGCTTCAAACAGTGCGGTGAATTTATTGGATTCGGTTTCGTCCGGGCAGAAGAAGCGGAAGTTTTTTTCTTTTTTGTTCGATTTGAAAATGTCGCGGATGTATTCGGCGCTGACACCGGTGTTTCCCACCTGGGGTTCGCCGCGTTTTGTGAGATAAATGCGGTATTTTTTGAGATCCGGGAGCTTGAGTTTCTTCATCATTTCTCCGCCGATGGCGTATTTGTTCATGCCCATGCGGAGTTTTCCTTTTGGTACAAACTCCATGATTTCCGGCTGTGGGCAACCGTGCGCATCAACGAGTTCCGCAACGTTGTAGCTTTCCAGCCATTCTTTGACGAGTTTGAAGTGTGCAGGATTTTTTTGTGGATCGCTGATGGGAATGCCGTGCGAATGGTACGTGCCTTCCACTTTGTGGCCGTCGGCTTTTTTGATGCCGGTCCAGCCTTTGAGGGAACGCAGAATGATCATTGGCCAGCGTGGTTTGAGCAGCGGTGTCTTTGAGGAACGGGCTTTTTTCTGGATTGCCCGGATCTGCTGGTAGCAGTATTCCAGGGCTGTGATCATTTTTTGATGGGGATTTTCTTTTTCCGGATTGGTGATGTCTACAAAAATTGGTTCATAGCCGTAGCCGTTGAAGAGATCATTGAGCTCTTCATCACTCATGGTTGAAAAAAGTGTCGGACCGGTAATTTTGTATCCGTTGACGTGGAGGATCGGCAGAACCGCACCGGACTCTTTTGGGTTCAGAAATTTGTTGCCGTGCCATGCGGTTGCGAGCGGTCCGGTTTCCGCTTCTCCGTCACCAACGACGCAGGTCACAATCAGATCAGGGTTATCCATAACGGCTCCGTAGGATGTTGCCAATGAATATCCCAGTTCTCCGCCTTCAAGAATTGCTCCAGGTGTTCCGGGGTTGGTGTGGCTTGGAAAACCGCCCGGCCAGCTGAACATTTTGATGAGTTTGTGGGTTCCTTCCTCATCGCATTTCAGATCCGGATAGAATTCCGCCAGCGTTTTTTCTACGAATAGGTTGGCAATAACCGCCGGTGCTCCGTGGCCAGGTCCTACCACATACATCATGGAAGGCTGGTGTTTGTAAATGAGGTAATTGAGGTGGGCGTAAATGAAATTCAGCCCCGGGACAGTTCCCCAGTGACCCAGAATGCGTTCCTTGATGTGGGAAGGCTTGAGCTCTTTGCGCAGCAGCGTATTTTCTTTCAGGTAGAGCTGGGCGGCGCCAACATAATCAACGTAGCGGAGATATTTTTCCAGCCAGGCAATGGCGCGCTGATCCTGGGTCAAAGCCTTTTTGGCCGGGCCGCGAGAAGTACGTCTGGTTGATTTGCCAGGTTTTTGTGCGGCCGATTTCTTTTTGAGATTTTTTTTCAACATGGTGGTGAAATTATGAATTTTTATTTATTGGAGGAAATCTTCAGTTACTTCATCATAACTGTGCACCAGCCTGTCCGCACCGGCGGCCCTGAGTTTTTCAGGCGGTGTTGTGGTCTGGAGTGCAATACATTTCATGCCGGCTTTTTTGGCCGCTTCAACTCCGTTGACGGCATCTTCAAAAACGATGCACTCTTCCGGGTTCAGTCCCAGATCCTGTGCGGCCTTCAGAAAAATATCCGGAGCCGGTTTGGAAGCGGGAACATCTTTGTTCGTTACAATCACGGTGAAATAGTCGTGAACGCCCGCCTTGGCCAGCAGCTTTTTTGTGGCATCCAGCCGGTTGCCGGTCGCCATGGCGATTTTCATCCCTTTGCTGCGCTGCACTTCAAGAAAATTTTTGACTCCCGGAACGGTTGATACCTCATGGCCATCAAGAATTTGATCATAGATGGCTCTTTTTTCGTTGGCGTATGCGTCAACCTGTTCAGCGGTCAGCGTGATTCCGTGTTCCTTGAAAAACTCGGGAAAGGTGCAGTGAGCTCCGCGGCCCGAGTATCTGGCGTCGTCTTCAGGGGTATAGTTGAGCCCATATTTTTTGAAGACTCTGGCGAAAGCTTCTGCATGGAACTGCTGGCTGAGCGCCACGGTTCCGTCGAGGTCGAAAATGAGTCCTTTGATAGCCATATTTTGTCTTTATTTTTTGTTATTACATTATACCATAATCTTTTATTTGCGGCAATTTGTGGTATCATAGCTCCAATTTACGATTTTTTATGTCTGAACTTCAGGGGCAGCAGGGCGAGCCGTTGACTGTTGAAACGCCACTCAGGATGGAAATACAAAATCAGGTCATACAGAAGCTGATTCAGGCGCTCACCCAGCATTTTAAAGGTGTGGACAGCAATACGGCTACCAAGTTTGTTGTCGAGTATTTTGCCGAAGCCTATGCCAACTGGTATGAAACGATGTGCGTTATCAAGGGGATGGATGAGGCTTTGTTTGTGGCCTGCTATGATGGCCGGCCTGATCTTGTTCTTTTTCAGATTTTCAGGCCATTGGAGATGAAAAATTTCTGGGCAAAATTTTTTCATGCTTTTGAAGCGCAAAAAACAGGTGGTTCGGTTGAAAGGGCCCAGCAGATGACGTATGATGGCATCCGGCAGACCGTTGATAATCAATGAATTTTTCAATTTTTATGGCTCCACTCAAAATTTTTTCCGGATCTTCGCACCCTGAGCTTGCGCTTGCTATAGCTAAAAATCTTCATGTGAAGCTTTCAGAAATGGAGCTGAAACGTTTTGCCTGCAATGAGATTTATGCAAAGCCGGTGGAAAGTGTCCGCGGGTGTGATGTTTTCATTGTTCAGACGGGAACCGCCCGGGTCAATGAGGATCTCATGGAGCTTTTTATCATGATTGATGCGCTTAAACGGTCTTTTGCCGAGAGAATTCATGTTATTATTCCGCACTACGGTTATGCGCGCCAGGATCGTGTTGCGACCCCGCGTGAACCCATCAGTGCCAAGCTGGTGGCGAACCTGATTTCCGCTGCCGGTGCAAATCATGTCATTACCATTAACCTTCATTCCGATCAGGAGCAGGGATTCTTTGATTTTCCGGTTGATAATCTGACCGCCGTGAAACTTTTTGTGGATTATTTCCAGCGCAAAAAACTCAATGACCTGGTCGTGGTTGCTCCTGATGCCGGAGCCGCCAAGGTCGCCAAGCGTTTTGCTGACCGGATCGGGGCTGAACTGGCAATTATTCATAAAGTACGTCCGGAACATAATGTAGCGGAAGTTCTCCACGTGGTTGGTGATGTTGCCGATAAAACCTGTGTTATTTACGATGACCTTATTGATACGGCTGGGACAACCATTGCGGGGAAAGAAGCCCTGTTGAAGAAGGGCGCCAAGGATGAAATTTATCTGGTGGCTACCCATGCGGTGTTCTCTCCTCCGGCTGTTGAACGTCTCCGCGGAGCCAAGTTCAAGGAAGTCGTTGTGACTGACACCATTCCGCTTCCTCAGGAAAAAATGTTCCCTGGACTCAGTATTCTTTCGGTCGCGCCGCTTCTGGCCAAGACGATCAAGAATGTTCATGAGTCCAAGTCGGTTTCTTCCGTTTATTAATTTTCTTTTTTATGGATAACAAACAGACCGTTTATTTTGGTGGTGATATGGATGCTCACGAACTCAAACAGCTTTTTAAAGATTTTTTGAAAGAAAAAGGGGTGAATTTTGTCGATCTAGGACTGTTTGAGAACGATGCAACCGATTTTGAAAAGATCAAGAAAGAGCTCGCTGAAAAAATTGCCATCGAAGAAAATCCTCTGGGGGTTCTGATGTTTGGTAAAAAAAATCACCTATGAATCTGAAGGAGCAGGCCGCTTCCGCGGCATTGCAGTACGTGAAAAACGGCATGGTGTTGGGGTTGGGAACCGGTTCTACCACCCGCTATTTTACTGAGATGGTCGGGAAAAAGGTTCAGGATGGGTCCTTGCAGGGGATTGTGGCTATTCCTACTTCGGATGATACGGCACGGCTTGCTGGGGGTTTTGGTATTCAGCTGAGTACGGTCGATGATCATGATGTGCTGGATCTGGCGGTGGATGGTGCGGATGAAGTTGACCCTCATTTGAATTTGATCAAAGGTCTGGGTAAGGCGCTCCTGCGTGAAAAAATTGTTGAGATGCACGCTAAACAGTTTGTGGTGATTGTCGATGAATCGAAAATGGTTGAACGGCTTGGCATGAAGGGACCTTTGCCGGTTGAAATTGTCCGTTTTGGCGCCGGAGCACACGTGCGGTGGCTCAACAGTTTACCCGGCTGTTCTGCTGAACTTTGGGTGGAGGATGGTAAACCGGCTGTGACTGATAACGGAAACTATCTGGCAAAATGTACTTTTGAGGGCGGAATTCAGGATGTTCATATTTTGGCTTCAGAACTTGCTCAATGGCCGGGAATCGTGGAGCACGGTCTGTTTCTGGATATGGCTCATACCGTGATTGTGGCAACGGAAGCAGGGCCGGTGGTGAAATCCAAAAAGTAGTTTTGAGTCTTGATGGTCTGCCCAAAAAGCCTTTTTTGCGCTATAATAATGGGGAGAACTCTTTTACAAGTATGAAAATAAAAATCGCTCCATCCATACTGTCCGCGGATTTTGGAAAACTCAACGAAGAGATTGCTTCTGTTGAGTCCATGGTTGATCTGCTCCATGTGGATGTCATGGACGGCCATTTTGTTCCAAATATCACCCTCGGGGCTCCCGTGGTGAGCAGTATTGTGTCCCATCTTCCCATGGATCTTCATTTAATGATTGAACATCCGGAGAGGTATCTGGAAGATTTTGTGAAGGCTGCAACGGCCCACGGACTTTCCAGAGAGCAGGTGAGTATTACTGTTCATCAGGAAGCCTGCCGTCATCTTCACCGGGTGGTTCAGCAGATAAAATCTCTTGGAGTGAAGGCAGCAGTTTCCATAAATCCGGCCACTCCTCTTGAAATGATCAAAGAGGTTCTGGATGACGTGGATATGGTTTTGATCATGAGCGTGAATCCCGGCTTTGGGGGACAGAAATTTATTCCGTCAGCGCTGGAGAAAATCCGCGAGCTCCGTACATTGAAGCCCAACATGGACATTGAGGTTGATGGTGGCATCAACGCGGAAACGGCCAGGCAGTGTGTTGATGCAGGAGCAAACATCCTTGTTGCTGGTTCCTATATTTTCGGAGCCAAGGACCGTCAGGCGGCCATCGCGAGTTTGAGGCAGTAATCTTTTCTTCAGGGTCCACAAAAAAACGGTGTCTTTCGTCCGTTCTTTGTTTCCTAAATTTCTGGTGAGCCCGGTGCGAGTCGAACGCACGACCTTTGGCTCCGCAAACCAACGCTCTATCCATCTGAGCTACGGGCTCGTATTTGCCCTTACCGTGAAGGGTTTTTGTCAAAGGCAGAGCCTAATCTATAGCATTTTGGCCGGTTTGACAACCATAAAAGTAAAAGCCTTATTTTTGGCGTGCTTCTGCGATATTTTTTACCATTTCATCGTGGATTTTCCCGTTGGTGGTCAGAACAGCCATGATTTCGGTGTGATCCAGATTGAGTGGACCGCCTTCCAGGTCGGTCACCATGGCTCCGGCCTCCCTGGCGATGATGACGCCTGCAGCAATGTCCCAGGGGTAAATGGCGTATTCCCAGAATCCGTCCAGGCGGCCTGCGGCCGTGTAGACCATGTCCAGGGCTGCGGATCCGGCGCGGCGTATTCCCTGCGCTTTTGGGAGGATATGCTGAAAAATCGGGATGTTCTGGCCACGTTCGTTCTGGTTGAATCCTGTTGCCAGCAGTGAAGTTTCAATTTCGGAGGTTGCTGATACTTTGATGCTCTTTCCGTTCAGGAAAGCTCCGAGCCCTTTTCCGGCGTAAAAAAGCTCCTTCAGCATTGGCGCGTATACAACACCAACCAACGGTTCATTCTTGTTCAATAATGCGATGGAGACGGCATAAAACTGGTATCCGTGGGCGTAGTTTGTTGTGCCGTCGATGGGATCAATGACCCAGCGGAAATTTGAGGGCTGAATGCCGCAATCTCCTCCTTCTTCCGCCAAAAAACAGTGGTCTGGAAATTTTTTCTTTATTTCATCGACAATGTATTTTTCGGCGAGCGTGTCGACTTCTGTGACAAGATTCCTTTTGTCGCCGCCCTTGTAGTTGATCCGGATGTTCGTCTGGTAGTAATCCAGAAGAATGTTCCCGGCTTTTTGGGCGGTTTCAACGGCGAAATCAAGATATTGCTGCATGTCCATAGCTTCAATGTACTCACCACAGTGTTTTTTGTAAAGAACTCCTTGTTAGTATATTTTTTATACTAACATTCTTTTATGATTGTACTTGCTTTTCTGCATGTTTCAGGGTAGCATTTTCCGGTATTTCTTTTTTAGTTTTCTGTATGTCGAATATTCAACTGTATGGTGGACGCATGGGTTCTTCTTTGCGCTGCCACTGGGCTTTTGCCGAGGTCGGCGTGGAGTATGAAAATCTTCATGTGAACATGCGCGAAGGCGAACACAAAAAAGAGCCGTTTTTGAAACTGAACCCGAATGGGCAGGTTCCGGTGCTTCTTGACGGCGATTTTGTTTTGTCTGAATCCATAGCTATTAATGATTATATTGCCGAGAAATATAAGCCCGAACTTGCGGGAACAACTCCGGAAGAAAAGGCCCTGGTTTTGCAGTGGAGCCTCTGGTCAGGATTTAATCTTCAGCGATATTTCAATCAATTGATCGGTTTTCGCTGGACGGGAGTAAAGGACGAACGGGTTATTGAAGAAGGGAGAAAAGGGCTTGAAAGGTTTATGCCGGTGCTTGACCAGGCCCTGAACGGGGTACAGTTTCTGGTGGGAAACCGCTTTACTCTGGCCGATATTAACGTTTGTGCGGTTCTGACCTATAATGACCAGGGTGATTTTGACATGGCTTCCTACCCCCATGTTCAGCAATGGATGCAGGCCATGTATGCGCGTCCGGCTTTTGTCCAGGCAAAGGAAGGGGAGAAGAAGTAACTTATCATTTTGCATATTTATGAACGCGATCAGTGTGAA
>JAXLZP010000013.1:0-27737 GCA_046350835.1 Candidatus Altimarinota bacterium
CAGCCAGTTCCGATTCATACACGGTCTGGAAACGGACCTTGCTAAAATCACCGTCATCCATGGTTGGAATCTCCTTCAGCAGGAAATACCGCAAAGCATCAATTCCAAACTCTTCAACCACCGTCACAGGATCAACAACATTATTGAGACTCTTGCTCATTTTCATGCCCTCAGAAGTAATGAACCCATGAACATAAATAGCCCGGGGTAAACGTAAACCGGCAGAAAGGAGCATGCCAATCCAGATGGCCGAATGAAAACGCAGAATATCTTTTCCAATCAGATGAACATCAGCAGGCCAGTACGTGGCAAACTTTTCATCATCACTGCCGTAACCAACACCGGTGATGTAGTTGGAAAGGGCATCACACCAGACATACATAACCTGTTCAGGATCATCCGGAACCTCAATCCCCCACTCCAGAACTTTCTTTGGCCTTGAAAAACTGACATCCTTGAGACCGTCCTCAAGCACAGACAGGATTTCGTGTTTGCGGGCTTCCGGCAGAATGACGAGTTCACCACTGTGAATCCGCTTTTTGATCTCACCACTGTATTTGGAAAGTTTAAAAAAGTAGTTCTCTTCCTTGAGCTTTTCCGGTGGACGCTTATGGAGCGGACACATGCCGTCAACAATCTCTTTTTCCGTTTTAAAAGATTCACAGCCAACGCAATAAAGTCCTTCATACCCTCCCTTATAAATATCACCGGCCTCAACCATTTTCTTCCATAACAGCTGCGCGCCTTTCATGTGTGCATCATCGGTTGTCCGGATAAAATAGTCGCTGGAAAGTGTCAGGAGTTCACGGAGCTGACGGAAATACGCTGAATTTTCATCAACAAGCGCCTGCGGAGAAACTCCCTGTTCTTTCGCCGCCTGTTCCAGTTTGGTACCGTGTTCATCGGTCCCGGTCATGTAAAAAGTATTGTCACCCAGCAACCGGTGGTAACGCGCCAGAACATCAGCCTGGATCACCTCCATCGCAAATCCAATATGGGGACGCGCATTCACATAGGCAATCGAGGTCGTAACGTAGAACTTGGGAGACGTGGAAGACATGGGATCGGCGAAAAGAAGCTAAAACACCCCTTCATTGAAGCGATAATCACGAAAACTGTCAATGGACTCTTCCTCTAGTGGGTCTTGGTATGGTAGAGGGAGAAATTAAAGACCGGCAGGAAGGAACTCATATTAATTTTCACATCAATACTCTGCTTCACCTTGCCATCACCGGCAAATCCATCGGCACTGATCGCCGCCGCCTCACGCACAAGTTTTGGCTCGCTCTGACCTGGTCGCGCAACCACACGGTAAAAAATCTTCAACCGTTGTTTGGCTTCGGCAGTATTCAAATTCATTCCAGGCATCAGAACATCAGGGTTGATAACGTTTGTCAGCACCAGATAGTTCTGGATGTGGGTTTTCACAAAATTCTGGATCGTACAAACCTTCTGGATATCGGCAAGGGCACCACCGCTGGCACCGGAATCACTGCCGTAACATTCACGGGCTGCCCCCCAGAACGTGGCTCCCCCATCATCACTGGAAGCATTGACCGCCAAAACAGGTTTGAGACATCCCTGATCAGCCCCGTTTGGGGCAAGAGTATCATCGGTACCGATACACATCGGAGTGTTGGCAGAAGCGTTATAAGCAGAAGGGAAAAAGTCTGAAATAGCCTCTGTTTTCGCCGGATTTCCACCGAGCGCCGGATCAGGTTTTCCAAAAATTTTCCAGCGGAGAATATCCAGGTTCTTCACGTCAGCATTATTTAATCCTGCCAGATTCAGATTGATATCCTGATAGTTTACGTAGTACTCAATGAGGAAATTATCCACACGCTCAGCAGAACCATCATCTTTGGCCGAATAAAGAGGAATCACCACCGATTCACTCAGAGGAATTTCATTGAACGTCACCTCGGCATGATCGGTATAGACAAAATCCACGTTCGTTGGTCCTTGGTTTGGACCAAGGAAAATCGGTTTTTCCGGATCAAAATACGGAACCTTATCCGCCTTGTTCAAAATCTGGTAACGGGCATCAAGACCGGTCGCCGGATCCTGGATCTTGATAAACTTGTCGGAAGGGTCGGAAGGATTTTTTGTTTCAAAACCCGGCAGATTCTGGTGAAGATCCATCAGTGCATTTTCCACACCGGCTTCCGCGGCAAAGTAAGCCTTTCCCGCTCCAACAACATCACTGGTCTGACGGATTTCACGGATAACAAGGTCACTCAGCCCCAGAGTAAGCGTAATGAGAATTCCCATCACCAGCACGGCAATAAGCAGTGCGCTGCCTTCACGTGTAGAACGGATTGTAGGATGCAAAGTTTTCATGATGCGCGGCTATATACACGGGATGATAACGTCGTCTGGAAACGCAGATGGAACGGAGGAACATTCGGATTGGCATTTTCAACGTACATGGTCATGGTGACTTTCGGCTGAAACTGATACTGGTTCTTATCATAATTACTGGCTTCATACGGATTGACCGGCGGATTCACCGCAAAGACCAGTTGCTTCACCGTCACGAGATCCGAAAAAAGAACACGTGACCCGTTTTGGGGATCAGCCCCTTCATCACCGCTGGCGTACCCGGGAGCATCAGTCCACTGGGCAATATCCACCTGGTCGCTGCTGCCTCCGCGTTCATACCGTTTCACTTTGAGCTTTCCCTCTGTCTGATCGAACCAGTACACCACCTTCTGCGTCCGGTCCTTATTCACAATTGCAAGATACGGACTGGAAGATGCCGTAGAACTCTGCGGATCCAGAATCGTGCTGAAAGGACAAGGGTTGGTGGCCAGAGAGTCACCTGGAGTAACGCTGCCGGATTTATAACAGTCATAATCCACCGTCCCCAAACGCATGTCCTGGGAAAGTGATTCAACAAAGGTGCGGACATCCGAATACATTTTTCTCACATCATTGGCCTGACGCTGTGAACGGACAATTCCAATGTAGGAAAGAGAAACCACGCCAAGGAAAATCACAAAAATAGATATGCTCACGAGCAGCTCAATGAGCGTAAATCCACCTTTATGCTTATTGTTGATGGCAGTTTTGATCATAGTGGACCTCCTTTCCAGTTGGTAAGTTCAGTTGTTAATCGGACCTCTTTATCCCGGCCGATCTCCTTCCAGCGAACAACCGCACTCACACGGTATTTTTGAACTTTTGTCGTCTCAGTTCCATGCGCCAGGGGTTCAACCTCAATCCATCGGGAAAAAATACTTGGATCAGCGGTGCAAGGTGAAAAACAGGGTTGATACCATTCCGCATCGCCACCGGAAGAAGCAACAAGGTACAACTGTGTGTCCTGTACAGCCGGTGAATCACCGGGTAGAACAGGGGTCACATCTTTCAGTTCCCATGGTGCATAGTTCGGGATGGCATCGGATCCCACCGGACCGACACCCAGATCCTCAATCTCCTGCATCTTCAGCGCAAAAGATTTTTTGGTTCCAAGTGAACCCGGCAGACATACTCCTCCAGCCCACAAACATTTCCCGCCAACGGAACCCTGGAAATCGGCTCCTAAAAGCCAATTGCTGTCGCGGACATTCCGGAGAGCCTCAAGGCCTTCCTGGGCGAGCCCGTAGGCAACCACCGTATTTTCATTTTCAGTATTATTACGGATAATCGCCACGAGCAGATTGGTCGAAGCCAAAATCACCAGAACCAGAACGGTAAAGGCCACAATAATCTCCACCAGGGTGAATGCCGGTTTGTTCTTCAAAGTTCGCTTCATGGCACTGGAGTTACAGAAGTGGGAACGGCACGGGTCACAGCTCCGGAAACAGCATCAAATTTCAAAAGGCGCCGGTCCTCGGGAGCGTTTCCTTCCTGGGAAACAACAACTTCGAGAGGGTTTTTGTTGAGGGGTGGAGCACCATAGGTTTCGGTAACGAGCGCAACATCTGAAGCTTCCAAAACAGAACCATGGGGTGGTTTAAACATCACCACAACTTTATCCACGGAGCCATTCCCCAGTTTCACGTCCTGAACCAGTACGTCGCTTGTCACTCCCTGGGTCACCAGCGCAGGCTGGGCGGTGGTCGCATCACAATAATCCGCCTTTGCTGAACCATCGTTGGCAATGGCGCGATACGGCATTTCAACAGTCTGAAAATACGGAGTCGTCTTCTGAAAAATAACCCCATAACATAAGGTTTTTGCGTCATCACCGGAAGAGACCTGGCGCCCAGTCTGGGCTTTGGTACGCTGTTCTTTCAGAATACTCACCATGGCATCAACGCCAACATCAAGTCGCGCCTTTTTACGGGCAGTTCCAAAACTTCCAACGGCCATAACGGCAAGCAGACCCACAATAATAACCACAATAAGGACCTCAATGAGCGTAAACCCACCTTTCACCTTCAATGCTGAACTGTTTGTGGTAACCGGATATTCCATCGAAAAACCATTAAAGAAGCTGGGTCAGACGGAAGATCGGCGTCAGAATGGCAAGCGCCAGCAGTGCAACCGTAAAACCCACAAAAACAATCAGAAGCGGTTCAATCAACGACATGACACGTTTCAACGAATAATCGATTTCCATATCGTACTGAGAACCCACTTTCTGGGAAATGAATCCAATCGAAGCAGACTGTTCACCGACAGCCATCATCTGGATAATCGTCTCCGGGAACAGGAATGGAGTATCCATAAGGCTTTCAGAAATTTTCTGGCCCTGTTGAACCTTGGCAATAACCTCAAAAACCTTGAGTTTATAAATTTCGTTATTGAGAGAGGTTGCCACAATGGTTAACGCCTGAACAACAGGCAAACCGGCCTCAATCAAAATACCAAGCATGCTCACAAAACGCAGAATCAATACTTTGCGGAGCAGCATACCTGCAACCGGAATACGGAGTTTAAAAAGATCCCACTGGTATTTTCCGTTCTCCGTTGAAATCGCATAGCGCACAAACAGGAACACCAGGGCAATTCCCAGAAACACCGCCCACCAGTAGTTGGACATGACATAGCTCAAGCCCACCAGAATTTTGGTGGCCAGTGGCAGGTCGCTCGCCTTCAATCCACCTTCCGTCAAAAGCTGGAGCAGACTTGGAATAACCCAGATGAGCATACCGGAAGCCGCAAGGGCCAAAACTACCAGCACCACAACCGGATACACGGAAGCCGTCACCAGTTTGGTCTGAAGTTCATGAGATTTTGTGAGCTGGGTCGCAAGCCGGGCCAGCATTTTATCCAGATGGCCGGCAGCTTCACCCGCTTTGACAACACCAACTTCAACCTCACTGAAAACATCCGGGAAACGCGCCAGGGAAACCGAAAGATTTTTTCCCTGGGTCACCGTATGGGCAACGGTATTCAAAACGCGACGGAACCTTTCACTATCCGTACGGCGGGCCAGCATTTTGACGGCCTGGATCACCGGCACCCCAGCATCCACCATCACGGCAAGAAGCTGGAAAAAATATGCTTTTTCCTGAAGCGGAACTTTACTGTGATCGATCAAAAAATCGTTCAGGCGGGTCATCATGGGCTGTCTCGCAGCATCATAGAGACCGTAAATAATATCCGGACCGCGGTTCTGACCTTTTTTATTGAGTTTTTTCAACAAGGACTCGGCAGCATTTTTCTGCTGTTTAGGCTGACGTTCAGGTTGTTGTGGCAATTGAGAAATTTCCATAGCAAAGAAAAAACAGCGTTAAATACGTTCGAGGTAATAGGTATCGAGGTTAATATTGAAGTTCACACGTGGAATGCCAGTATCCGTTGTTCCGGTCTGAACACTAACGGTTTTAACGGACATCTTGCGGGCATTGGCTTCAACCCCTTTCAGAAAATCCAAAAGACCACTCAGATTTCCCGTAAGATTGGCATTCATCGTCGCACGCTTGATTTTCTCCGTACTTGCGGCGTTGATACTGAAGGTGACACTGTTGAGAATAATATCGTTCGTTTTGGCAATCGTCGTAAGATCAGTAATAAGCTTATCCTGATCCAACCGCTGAGGAATCGCATTGAGGGTGGTCTGACGTGAAACCTCAGACGCCTCGTTCATACTCTGCTGAATCGTCTGCAGATGCTGAAGTTCTGTGCTCAACTGATCTCTCTGCTGCATTTTGTCATCACGACCAAGGCTCAGACTTCCCACATCATCCCAGAGCGGTTTTACAAAGAAGAGAGCGCCAAAAAAGACAACAGCCAGAAGCACAATTGGAAGTACCGAGTTCTGATTTTTCGGACTGGCCTGCTGCTGTGGCGCAGAAGAGGTTAATGTAGCCATGGAGGTAGAAAATTATAAATTATTATTGACGTGGAACTTTCACCGCTGAAGCAGATTCGGAACCTGCCGCGGACACCGGAGCAGTTACCGGCTGGGTTGTCTGCTGGGTTGACCCTGGAACAACCGGTTGGCCGGAAAGCTGAGGTAATACATCTGGAAGCTGCTCTTCATAGGAAACATTGAACACAAAGGTCAAAAGATCCTGTCCCGTCTGGCTGACCGCATGGCTGACCGAAGGAACATAGGCATTCTTGAAGAAAGCACTGTTGTTAAAGACGTTGAGTAATGTGGAAACGTCGCCAAACGGATCAACCGATCCGCTGACCGTCTGTGCATTGAGCGTAAGTTTTCCTCCGGCTGAACCTGAATAGGTCACAAACTGGACCCGTGGTTTCTGGGTCAGTGCATCAACCGGCAAAAGATCCTGAACCGTCTTGATGACCTTTGACCAGCGAATTTCAGTTTTCTCCAGTTCATCCAGCCACTGCTTGGCGAACTGAGCCCCTTCAACATTCTGGGCCTTGAGCAACGCAATCTCATTGCTGAGCGAGGTGATCTCATCATCCAGCTGTTTCTGCTGGTCCAAAATTGCTGATTTGGCAAAAGAAAGATACAATGCCGAAGCAACGAGCCCAACAAGCAAAACTACTGAAAAAATAAGCAGCGTCGGACGATTTTTGGTGGTCTCAGGAGAAGAAGAGACCGGCTTCTGAATTTCCATAGTGTTTGTTTAAAAGATTTTATCAAGTTATTATACCATAAAACCCGTGAAAGCTCAAACCCCTAAAAACCCGGTCCACCGCAACGATCCATTCGTTTGCAGGAAATGCAAAGAAGACAATCCCAAAGCGGAAAAAAGTTGCAGAAACCACTGCCGGAACTGCCTGTACTCACTCCACGTTGATGAACTTGTCCCAGGAGACCGTGCCAGTACCTGCCTTTCACTCATGGAACCCATTGATATTGAACAAAACCAGAAAAAGGGGTTCAAAATTCTCCACCGCTGCCTCGGATGCAAAAAAATGATGTGGAACATGATGGCCGAAGATGACGACCTCTACCTCATCACCCAACTCATAAAATCCCACAATGAACGGACACAGAAAATGGCCCGCCGGGAAGAAAAGAGCAGTCTTAAAAAATTCGGCGGGAAACAGAAAAAACGCACCGGCTGGAAAAACAGCCGACGCCGTCATGCAGAATCTGACGGACTATCTTAAACCTCATAGCACCATTATTCTTGGCGTCTCTGGTGGTCCGGATTCGGTCTATCTTTTTCACCGGATCCTGGAACTCAAAGATACAATGAACCTGAAAATCATCGTTGCCCACATCAACCACGGGCTCAGAGGAAACGCCAGTAACGCCGACGAAAAATTTGTTCACGACCTTTGCAAAAAACACAAAATTCCGTTGAAAACAAAAGTGGTAAAACTCAGGAACGAAAAAGGAAACCTGGAAGAAACCGGGCGAACAGTCCGCTACGATTTTTTTGAGTCGCTCCGGAAAAAACACCGCGCCGACTGGATCATGACCGCCCATCATCTCAACGACAACATTGAAACAGCGCTCTTCAATCTTATCCGGGGAGCCCACCTCAACGGAATCAGGGGAATGCAGATTTCATCACCGGATCGCCATCTCCTCCGTCCTCTGCTGGAAACAACCAAACAGGAGATTTTGAGCCATCTTCAGAAACACAAAATCAAATACCGGCTTGATCAGAGCAATAACAATATCGATTTTTCACGCAACTGGCTGCGCAAAAAAATCCTTCCCCTCTTCCCAAAACTCAACGCAAACTTCGAGCAGACGTTTAAGGAAACTCTTCACAACCTTACGGAAACAAGCCAGTATCTGGAACATCTCTGCGAAAAATGGCTCGAAAAAAACATGAAAAAACTCCAGATCGAACTGAACATTTTCCTCAAACAACACCACATTTTTCAAAAGCAGATTCTGAGCCATCTATACAAAAAAACTCACGGCTCCACCAGACGCCTGACCGGCAGACACCTAGAAGAAATTCTCGAAGTGCTCCATTTGCGCCAAACCAACAGAAAAAAAGAGTTCGGACCGGACACGTTTATGGAGATCATCTGGGGACCAGAAAAAAAACAGCGATACATTAGACTCACCCGCAAGAAATAGGTACAATAGAGCCACTTCTTTTTACGACTCACTCAAAAGCTTATGGACGATATGCCTCCTATGTTTAAAATGCAGAATCGCAAGCCGGGCAACAGTTTTATCTACCTGGTCATTATTACCCTGCTGATTGCAGCCGGATACATCATCCTGAATCCGGGCAGCAGCAACGTCAAAAAAATCACCCTGGATCAGTTTGTTCAACAGGCCAAATCCGGGGAAGTCGCCAAAGTGGTGGTCCGTGACGACAAACTCAACATCACTCGCATCGATGACAGCCTTGAATACGCCTACAAGGAACCGGCTCAAACCCTGGACGATCTTCTAAAGGAGGTCCCCGACCAGGTAAAAAAAGATATCGTCCGTGAGGTTCAACCCGGTGACGGCTCCGATTTCTGGCTGAATCTTTTTATCAGTGTTCTGCCTTTCCTCCTGCTGGTTGGATTCTTCGCTTTCATGATGCGCCAGGCCCAAAACAGCAACAATCAGGCCATGTCTTTTGGCAAAAGCAAAGCCCGCCTTTACGACAAGGAGAAACAGAAAACCACTTTTGAAGATGTTGCCGGAGCCAAAGAGGCAAAAGAAGAACTGGTGGAGATTGTGGACTTCCTGAAAAACCCAAGCAAATACACCGCCATGGGAGCCAAAATTCCAAAAGGAGTTCTGCTTGTGGGTGCTCCTGGTACAGGTAAAACACTCCTGGCACGTGCCGTTGCCGGTGAGGCCAATGTTCCCTTCTTCAACATCTCCGGTTCGGAGTTTGTGGAGATGTTTGTTGGTGTGGGGGCAAGCCGCGTCCGCGACCTTTTTAAACGGGCAAAGCGAAACGCGCCGTGCATTATCTTTATTGATGAAATCGACGCCGTTGGACGCCAGCGCGGCGCGGGGCTGGGCGGCGGTCATGACGAACGCGAACAGACTCTGAACCAGATCCTGACGGAAATGGACGGATTCGAAAAAGATACCAACGTCATTGTGATGGCGGCAACCAACCGCCCCGACGTTCTTGACCCGGCTCTGCTGCGTCCAGGCCGCTTTGACCGCCGCGTGGTGGTTGACGTTCCGGACATTGCAGACCGCGAAGCTATCCTCAAGGTTCATTCCAGAAACAAACCTTTGGCAAAAAACGTCGACCTCAACAAAATTGCCCAGCACACACCAGGTTTTGCCGGCGCAGACCTGGAAAACCTCATGAACGAAGCCGCCATTCTTGCCGCACGCCAGAACAAAAAGCAGATCGAAATGGCTGAGCTGGAAGAGGCTATCGAAAAAGTTGTCATGGGCCCCGAACGCAAATCACGCGTACTCAGCAAAGAAGAGAAAAAAATTACCGCATATCACGAGGTTGGACACGCACTGGTGGGACAGCTTTTACCAAACTGTGATCCGGTTCATAAAGTTTCCATCGTCTCCCGCGGCATGGCCCTCGGCGTCACCTGGTTCCTTCCCGAAGAGGACAAACATCTCAAAGCCAAGAGCAAATTTGAAGATGAACTCTGCTCACTCCTGGGTGGCTACATCGCAGAAATTACCTTCTTTGGCGAAATGAGCACAGGCGCGTCCAACGATCTGGAAAAAGCCACGAACATCGCACGGGCCATGGTCACCAAATACGGCATGAGTACCCTTGGACCTGTAATTTACGGCGAACAGAACAACGAAATTTTCCTCGGCCGCGACTTTGGTCACGTCCGCAATTACTCTGAACAGATCGCCGCAAAAATTGACGAAGAGGTAAAGAAAATTCTTCAAAAAGCGGAAGACCGTACCCGCCAGATCATCGCGACCCACAAAGAAAAAATGGAACAGATCGTAACGCTTCTGCTCAAGAAGGAAACCATTAACCGCAAAGAGTTCCTGAAATTTTTTGGTGAAAAAGAGGAAAAAGAGATCGAAAAAAAACGCCGCAAAATTGAAGAGCTGAATGAAGAAGGTGAAACAGCAACCGGGACTACCATGAAATCACAAAAATAAACTCCTTATCTCAAATACATGGCTTCAAAAATGCCCCTGCAAAAAAGTCCGGTCACCAGAACACCCATCCAGCCTGCTCCAACTCCTGAAGAGATTATCGAAGGACAGCTGGCCCTGGACGTTTACCAGACTCCCAATGAAATCGTCATCGTTGCCCCAATCGCCGGCGTGAAAATGAACGACATCAGCGTCACCGTTACAGAAGACGTCCTTACGATTAAGGGCAAACGATACCTGGAGTTCAATATTCCCGAAGAAGACTATCTGACCCAGGAATGCTTCTGGGGTGATTTTTCCCGTGCCATTGTCCTGCCATCTTCGGCTGACACCAGTAAAATCAATGCCAGCATGAAAGATGCCGTATTAAAAATTACCATCCCCCGCACCGAACGGACAAAAACCAGACTCATTAGAATTAAGACTGAATAATCTATGCAAAAAATCCGTAAAGCCGTATTCCCGGCCGCTGGCTTTGGGACACGTTTTCTCCCGGTAACCAAATCCCAGCCCAAAGAGATGCTCCCGATTGTGGATAAACCGGTCATTCAATATCTGGTGGAAGAAGCCGTTGCCTCCGGAATTACAGAAATCATTATCGTCACCGGACGAGGCAAACGCTCAATCGAAGACCATTTCGACTTCTCTTTTGAACTTGAACATACGCTGGTTGAAAAAGGAAAACACTCACTCCTCAAAGAGGTCCGGGACATTGCCCGTCTTGCTAAATTTGTCTATGTTCGCCAGCCAATGCCACTCGGAGACGGCCACGCCATTCTTTGCGCCAAAGAGGTTGTTGGCGATGAACCTTTTGCCGTACTTTTTGGCGATGACATTGTTGATCACAAAACACCGGCCATCAAACAGCTCATGAATGTTTACGAAAAAACCGGGAGCAGCGTTATGGCCCTGCAGCAGATAGACAGAAAAGAGAGTGAAAGTTATGGAATGATCAAAGCCAAAAGCTCCAAAGGTCGTCTGCATGAGGTTGAAAAACTTGTTGAAAAACCAAAACCGGCAACGGCTCCCTCAAATCTTGCCATCATCGGGAAATACGTCGTGACTCCGGAGATTATTGCTGCACTTGAAAAAGCCAAACCAAGCCACAGCGGAGAAATACGTCTCATTGATGGCTTCATGGAACTCCAGAAAAAACAGAAAATCTACGGATATGAGGTTGAGGGGAAACGTTACGACACCGGAACCAAGCTCGGACTCCTCACCGCAAGCATCGATTTTGCGCTTAAAAGAAAGGATCTGGGACCTGAGGTCAGAAAGTATCTCAAGTCTCTTGATTTATAGCGGGAAAAAAGATATAATTTTCTGATTCAGTTCGATTGCTGTTCAGATCAATTCCTGTGGGCCGTCAGCCCGCACAAAAACAAACACAAAAATGAAAAGCCAACCACACGGTGAATTCGAGCCATTGCTCGAAGAAGCTGACCGCAAAAAAATGCAGGGGCAACATCAGGACGCCATCAAAATCTGTGAAAAGATTCTGGTGAACGATCTAAACTGTGTTGAAGCCTACGAAGAGATTGGCGACAACTATTTAAGCATGCGCCAATACGAGAAGGCGAAAAAAGCTCTTCAACGCGCTTTGCAGCTGCACCCTCGCAGCGCCAACGGAAACTACCTGCTGGGTTTTGTTTACTCCGCACTGGGAAACTGGAAAAAATCCATCGAGTATCTTGAAAAATCCGACGATGTTCAGCCAAACCATCCAGAAATTCTCCGCTGCCTTGGCTGGTCCATTTTCCATGAAGGTCAAAAGAAGCGCGGCATCATCATTCTGGAACGTGCTCTGAACCTGAGCAAAGAAGATCCACTCATTCTAAGCGACCTGGGCATCTGCCACCTCAACGACAAAAATTTTGAACGGGCATCCTCTCTTTTCAAGAAACTTCTCGATATTGAACCGAACAACGAAAAAGCACGAGAATGTCTCAATGCCGTAAGGTTTTTCCAGAAAGAGTACAAACGCCTGAAAGATAAAAACGTATAGAGAAGCACCCCCGCCACACCACCACCAACAAAACAAAAATAAAAACGGTCTCATCGACCGTTTTTTTAGTTGCCAAAAAGGCACAAAGCGCTACAATAAGCCTGATTTTACCAGTGAGTGATCGCCCCCGCCCTGCGGGGGAGGAAAGTCCGAGCACCTGGAAACAAGGATAACTCCTAACAGGAGCAGGCTGCAGCCTTAAACTGCAGTTATGGAAAGTGCCACAGAGACGCATCAAAGGTGAAACGCCCCCGCAAAGCGGGGGTCGCCTCCGGTGACGGAGAGCGAAGGTAAACCCTATCCGGTGCAAGGCGGGATGGAAGCAATGGATACACCGTGTTTCCCGGTCCAAAGCTTCCCGCCGCATGATCTCCGCAGCAATGCGGAGGCTAGAGAGATGATCACACCCCCGCTTTTGCGGAGGACAGAACTCGGCTTATGATCTGGTAAAATCACTGTTCATTTTCCTCATTCATCATGAAAAAAAAATTCTTGGCCATTATTGCCGGACTTTGTGGTGCATTTGCGATCATGATGGCATTTGAAGGGACCAATTCTCTTTTCTTTCCATTTCCGGCCGGCATGGATCTCAATGACATCCATGCAGTACAAACATTTGCCAAAACACTTCCCTGGACAGCTTACATCATGGTGCTGCTCGGATGGGCCATGAGTTCAATATTCGCCGGATGGATCTCCACAAAGATCGCCCATGAAAAAACCATGAAGCTCGCCATAACACTGGGGATCATCCTCACACTCCTTGGAATTGCCAACAGCCTCATGCTGGAACATCCAATCTGGTTTAATGTTATCGGACTGCCTCTTTTTATTCCCTGCAGCATATTGGGACACAAACTCGCGACCCAAAAACCATCTTCCGGAAACTCAAAATAATCAGTTATGAAACCTACAGAAATCGCCTTCGGCATCCTGCGCATTCCATCAGACTTTTTAATGACCCTGATGGCATTCATCCTGGCCTACCGCATCCGTTCCATCAGCGGACTTATTCCCGGAATCAACCTGCCTTTCGACGTAGGATCTTTCCCTCCCATCAATGATTATATTCAGTTCAGCATTATCGCATCACTGCTGCTGACCTTCATTTTTGGAGTGCGACGGATGTACTCATTAAAATCCACCATAAAATTCAGCCGGGAGTTCAAGCAGATCTTCATGGCAACTTCCATCTGGCTCATGGGCATTATTGCCTACTTTTTTCTCATAAGAACATTTCCGTTCTCACGACTGGCGACCATGTACACGTGGGCGTTGGCCATCGTTTTGATCAGCACCGGCCGGATTCTCATCCGTTTTATCCAGTACCTGACCCTCATGGCCGGCGTCGGTAAAAAACCGATGATCTTTATCGGCAGCAACACCATCACGGAAAGACTGGCAAAGGATCTCAAAAAAGACATCAGTTACCAGATTATCGGCTGCATCGACGACGCCGAAAAAAAATCCGCAATTATCCCCTACCTTGGACAAATCACCGATCTGGAAAGCTTCGTAAAAAAATTCAGGATTGAAGAAATCATCCAAACCAAACCGGACCTCAATCACCAGCAAAGTGCCGATCTCCTGAACTTCTGTCGTGAACACCACCTGAGTTTCAGTTTTGTTCCCGACCTCATGGAAATCCAGCAGGCCAACATTGAAACAGAAACCTGGGGAGAAATTCCAGTGATCAAACTCAAACCTACTCCACTGGACGGCTGGGGAAAAGTATTCAAAAGAATTTTTGACATCGTGGGAGCGAGCGCAGGAGTGATCCTGCTCTCACCATTCCTCATTATCAGTGCCATTGCCATCAAACTGGACTCCAAAGGGACCATCCTCTTCAAGTTCCTGGACGACGGTGAAAGGGTAAAACGCGTCGGTGAACATGGAAAACTGTTCAATTTCTACAAATTCCGCACAATGTACCCGAACACCCATAACCTGCGGTACACCAAACTGGCGGAAAAAAACACCAGAAAAGACTCGCCGCTGGTCAAAATCAAGGACGACCCCCGCATCACCCGCGTCGGAAAATTCCTGAGAAAAACAAGTATCGATGAACTTCCACAGCTTATCAACGTCCTCAAGGGAGAAATGAGCCTGGTCGGACCACGGCCCCATCTGCCCGAAGAGGTGGCAAAATACCAGAAGCATCACAAATTTGTCCTGGCCATCAAACCCGGCATTACAGGACTGGCGCAAACCAGCGGACGCAGCGACCTCAACTTTGAAGAAGAGGTCCGGCTGGACACCTACTACATTGAACACTGGTCTCCGTGGCTCGACATCGTTATTATTCTGAAAACCTTCCGGGTCATCTTCAAATCCTATCAGGAGTAAACAATGACCGAAGCCGTCACACAGGGCAATACCGCCGTGACAGCAAGGTTTTAAACGTGTAAAATCCTTATGCATTAGATTTCCAAATTATGATTCACAAGATTATCAACAAGATTCTGGGAGACCAGAACGAAAAAGAGCTCAAAAAAATCTGGCCGATTGTCAAAAAAATCAACCAGCTTGAAGAAAACTACCAGCAGACATTAAGCGAAGCCGACATCATCAAAAAAACCGAGGAGTTTAAACACCGTCTGAAAAATGGAGAAACGGTTGACCAGATCCTCCCGGAGGCTTTTGCGCTGGTAAAATTTGCCTGCCGCAAACTCGTGGGAAAAAAATGGGAAGTTCGCGGACACGAAATTACCTGGGACATTGTTCCTTTTGACGTTCAGATTCTGGGTGGCATTGTCCTGCATCAGGGAAAAATTGCGGAAATGCGTACCGGTGAAGGAAAAACCTTTGTCTGTACCATGCCGGCATACCTGAATGCCCTTGAAGAAAAAGGGGTCCATCTGGTCACCGTGAACGATTACCTGGCTCACCGCGATGCCGAATGGATGGGCGGACTCTACCGTTTCCTTGGGCTGAATGTTGGCGTGATTGTCCACGACCAGCCCCGCGAGGAAAAAAAAGCAGCGTATCAGGCAGACATCACCTACGGAACCAACAACGAATACGGATTCGACTACCTGCGCGACAACATGTCCCAGAACGTCGAAAATATCGTCCAGCGTGAACTTCACTACGCCATCGTGGATGAAGTGGATTCCATTCTTATTGATGAAGCGCGCACTCCGCTGATTATTTCTTCTCCGGCCGCAGAATCAACCACCAAGTATGTACGCTACGCACAGTTGGTCAAACAGCTTGAAGAGACGAAAGATTTTGTCATCGACGAAAAACTCAAAACAGCAACATTGACCGAAGCCGGCATTGCCAAAATGGAACAGCTCCTTGGCGTTGAAAACATCTATACTGACGCCGGATTTCTGGAGGTTCACCACCTGGAGCAGGCACTAAAGGCCCAGACCGTTTACAAAAACGACATCGACTATGTGGTGAAAGACGGAGAAATCATCATCGTGGATGAGTTTACCGGACGCCTCATGGCCGGACGCCGCTATTCCGATGGACTGCATCAGGCTATTGAGGCCAAAGAAGGCGTTGAGGTCAAACGCGAGAGCAAGACATTTGCCACGATCACTTTCCAGAACTATTTCCGCCTCTTCAAGAAACTTGCGGGCATGACCGGTACCGCCCAGACCGAAGCGGAAGAGTTCCTCCAAATTTATGGACTGGAAACCCTGGTTATTCCTACCAACCGTGACATTTCCCGTATCGACGCTGCTGACATGGTTTTCAAAAACCAGAAAGGCAAATACCTGGCCGTAGCCAAAACCGTTAAGGAACTACACGACAAAGGGCAGCCGGTACTGATCGGTACCATCTCGATCGAAAAATCGGAAATTATGAGCAAGCTTTTGAGCATCCAGGGTGTGCCGCACAACGTTTTGAACGCCAAATATCACGAAAAGGAAGCAGAAATTGTAGCCAAAGCCGGCCAGAAAGGTGCTGTGACCATTGCCACGAACATGGCGGGCCGCGGTACCGACATCAAGCTCGGCGAAGGAGTCAAGGATCTTGGAGGTCTTGTCGTCATTGGTACGGAACGTCATGAATCACGCCGTATCGATAACCAGCTCCGCGGACGTTCCGGACGTCAGGGTGACCCTGGTTTAAGCCAGTTCTACGTTTCCATGGAGGATGACCTTATGCGTCTTTTTGGTTCTGAACGCATCCAGGGAGTCATGGAAGCCATGAAAGTTCCAGACGACATGCCGATCCAGAATAAATGGATCAGCAACTCCATTGAGAGTGCCCAGAAAAAAGTTGAAGGCCGCAACTTTGATATCCGCAAACATCTCGTTGAATACGATGACGTCATGAACAAACACCGTGAAATCATCTATTCACGTCGCCGCAAAGTTCTCCACAGCGACAACATCAAGAACGACATCATTGTTCTCGTTGAAAAAGAGGCTGAAAAGATCGTTCTGGCCCACACCCAGGAAAAAGAGAACTGGCACTATCACGAAATTCTAGCCGATATTAACGCTATTCATCGCGACCCGGTCAATCCAATTGCCCAGGCTGAGCTTGAAAAACATGCCGTTGTTGAGGATCTGATCCAGATGGTCAAAATGTATCTTTTCAACGAATATGAAGAAAAAGAAAAGATGCTCAAGGAACCAGGAATCATGCGTCAGATTGAACGCGGCGTATATCTGAACGTCATCGATACTCTGTGGATGGAGCACATCGACAACATGCAGCATCTGCGTGAAGCGGTATCACTGCGCGGTTATGCCCAAAGAGACCCCCTCATTTCTTACAAGGAAGAAGGGTATGAAATGTTTACCAAACTTATTCACGACATCCAGAGCAACACTATCGGGACCATCTACAAAATCGACTTCAAAAAACAGCTTCCAGAACAGTTCCTCAAGCTTGGCACCAACGAGCCGGCGGAACTCCGCACCAACGCAGCGCAAATTGAAGAGGTACTTTCCGGCCACAAAGGGCACGGTTCAAACATCACAGCCGCCGGCTCCGGCAGCGTCACAGCATCCACTGTTCCCGGCATGCACAACCAAAGCCCCAACCCGGTCGTTGTTAAAGCTACTCCGCAGCCAACACAGACTCACCAGGAAGTTGGCCGCAACGAGCCATGCCCATGCGGCAGCGGCAAGAAATACAAGAAGTGCCACGGCAGCGCCGAATAGCAAACATCCCATCAAAACATCCTATGGCCAAGCGCATTCTCTTTGGAATCATCGGTGCCCTGACCGCCCTTCTGCTCTTTGTCCTGGCGGTCATGCTCACCACCAACCTTGTTGCCTTCCAGATCACGGCAGTCATTGAACTTGGCCTGACTGTTCTGGCAGGATTTATCTTTTCAAAAAAGTTCGCGAAAAACGAAATGGTAAAAGCGTTCAGCCTGGGAGCGTGCTACTCCGCACTCGGATATCTTGTCTTAATTTTCATCGGCAAAACCGTGGTGTTTTCGCTTCTGGGAAGTATCACCGGGTAGCATAACCATCAGGGTGCTTCTGATGCCATTGCCAGGCAGTACCCACAATATCTTCAAGCCGGTACAGCTCGGGTTTCCATCCCAAAACGGATTTCGCTTTTCCTGAATCGGCAACCAGAATAGCGGGATCGCCTTCTCTTCTTGGACCAGCTTCAACCGGAAGAGCCATACCTGTGACTTTGCGGGCTGTTTCAATGACCTCTTTTACCGAAAACCCCTTCCCGTTTCCAAGATTAAAAATATCGCTTTGTCCACCGCTGAAGAGATATTCCAGCGCCAATAAATGAGCATCCACCAGGTCACTGACATGAACATAATCCCGGATACAGGTTCCGTCTTCCGTCGGGAAATCTTCTCCATAAATCTTAAAATCCGCTATCTTTCCAAGCGCATACTGCAAAACCCGCGGGACAATATGGGTGGAAGGTTCATAGTCCTGTCCGATCTCTCCGCTGGAGTCCGCTCCGGCAGCATTAAAATAGCGTAAAGCTGCAAAACGAAACCCGTAAAATTCGTCGTACTTCTTCAGAATCTGCTCAAAGAAATATTTGGACTGGCCGTAAAAATTGGTCTGGGCAAGCTCGGCATTTTCAAGAATCGGCACAGTCTTTGGATTTCCATACACCGCAGCCGTCGAAGAAAAAATAATGGTCTGCACATTTCCCATCCGCATGGCTTCCAGAAGGTTCACGCCATGAACAACATTGGACTCAAAAAAATCGGCCGGCTTTTTCATGGAAAGCCCCACCTCAATCAAACCCGCAAAATGCATAACTCCGTCAAACTTCTGCAGTGAAAAAAGCTTTTGCAAAGCCTGTCCGTCAGCAAGGTCAAGATTGATAAATTCAGCCTGTGGGTCAACCGCTTCACGGTGACCTTTGGAAAGATTATCAAGAACGGTCACTTTATACCCCTTGCGCACAAGCGCCCGGACAGCATGCGAACCAATATAGCCGGCACCACCGGTAACAAGAATATGCTTCATACGAAGAAAAAAAAGGCACCGCCATTATAGCCTTTATGGAGCAATATGGATAACAAACGCCGTACCATTGGTACAAACAGCATTATTCAGCTCAACCGTAGGCAAAGACGCCCCGTTGGCAATGGAGGTGTATCCACCGGTAAAGAGTTCTGTTTCCATCTCCGTTTTATCCGGAGGGTTGGAATAAGAACTGCACTTTGTCTTATAACTGTCCGGGGTTAAGCCCATCGGCAAAGCAAAACTGATAGTGTTGTTGGAAGGAACATCCTTGGACCAGAAATAGATATCATAACCTGCCGCTATCGACATGGCCCCGAGGGGTTTCGGTTCACAAATATGGTTATTGGAAGCAAGTCCTTTTGTTGTACCCAATTGGGCAGTCAGCCAGTGAACGCACTCATTCTTGCCCGGAGCATTGGAGAGGGTGACCTGTGGCCCCGCATCAACACCAGTATCAGATGCATCAGGAGCAGCGTCTGCAAGACTGTCAGCGGCAGCATCAACCGGAACCTCTGCTTCGCTGTCGGCCGCGCCATCAAAAACTTCCCAGCTGTCTGCTGCACTATCAAGGGCTATTGAAGTTTCAGGAGCGTCTTCAGAAGCATCAGGAATCAAGATGCCTGTTCCACCTATTTCAAGTCCGCATCCCTGAGCCATTGCCGCACTTCCAACCGTAAGCGGAGCAGCAAGCCCTGCCAAAATAAGGGTACGTCGCATGGAGCCACGAATAGTTCCAACTCGAGCAGCCGATGAGACGCCGGCTGACTTTTCAGAAGCAGATGGAGTTACTATTGCCTCCTGCCCCTGTGGAAGCGTATCTGCGGCCTGTTGTGCTGATCTTATTTCTGACATATTGAAAAAATAAGGGAATGAAAGGCTTTATAGTAACATATTGACTTCAAATGTCAATATACTGCCGTGAGCTGAAATTCACAAAAAATATAAAGGAAAAACCTTTCATGAATTACAAAAACCTGTTGCCTGAACAATAAAATGTTTATAGGTATATATCACGGGGTTTAGCCCCATTGACCGGGCCAATAACACCATTTTCCTCCATCATATCCAGAAGGCGAGCGGCACGGGCATACCCAACCTTCAAACGCCTTTGTAACAAAGACGCTGAAGCTTTGCGGCTTTCCGCCACCAGCTGGAGTGCCTGCTGATACAGGGTATCATCGTCCTCTTCCCCCAGCATGCTTTCCGGGATTCCCTGGATTTTATCATGAGCAACTTTCGGAGAGACAATGTCGTCCACGTAATTCGCAGGAGCAGCAATCTTGATGTTGTTCAAAACACGCTCAATCTCCTTGGTTGAAACATAAATACCCTGAATACGAACGGGCTTGCTCATGCCACCTGGCAGATAAAGCATATCACCCTTCCCGAGCAGATCTTCCGCCCCCACTCCATCCAAAATAGTACGTGAATCAATGGAAGAGCTCACCGCAAAAGCGATGCGCGCCGGAATGTTCGCTTTAATCAAACCCGTAATGACATCAACCGACGGACGCTGCGTAGCAACAATGAGATGCATGCCAACGGCGCGCGCCATCTGGGCTATACGGCAAATGGACGCTTCAACCTCCTTACCCGCAGCCATCATCAAATCCGCAAGCTCATCAATAACAATCACAATGTTCGGCATGTTCTGGTGCCCCGGCTGCTCCCTGCCCTCTTCATGTACCTCCTGACAGCCGTTAAACTCACCAATATTCTTATGACCCAGTTCAGCACAAAGCTGGTAGCGTCTGTTCATTTCAGCCACGGCCCAGCGAAGCGCAATTGCCGCCTTTTCCGGATCCGTAATAACCGGAGTGAGCAAATGAGGGATGCCGTTATAAGGGGTCAGCTCAACCCGTTTTGGATCAACCATGATAAAACGGAGATCAGCCGGAGAGTTCTGATACAGCAAAGAGATGAGAAAGGTGTTCATCCCCACAGATTTTCCGGAACCGGTGGCTCCGGCAATAAGCAGATGGGGCATGGACGCAAGATCACCGCACATCGGTTTTCCGGAAACATCACGTCCAAGTGGCAGACGCAAATTGGACTCAATCTCCTTGTAATCCTTGCTTTCAAGAATCTCTCTCAGGTGAACAAGTGAACGCTGATCATTGGGAACCTCAATCCCAACCAGAGATTTCCCCGGAATCGGCGCCTCAATACGAACAGCTTTTGCGGCAAGAGCAAGGGCAAGATCGTTCTTGAGGGAGGTGATTTTGGAAAGCTTGATCCCTTCATGGGGACGCAGGGTGTACTGAACAACCGTCGGCCCGACATGAACCTCATGCATGACAACATCCAGACCAAACTGTGAAAGTTTGTCATGAATTTTCTGGGCATTCTCCTTGAGCAGAGAATCATCGGATCCAACGTCAGTCACAGCAGGATTCAGAAGATCAAGGGACGGAAAAGTCCAACCGACATACTCCCCTTCTTTCTCCACCAGGGCCTCCTCTTTTTCCTGTTTGATCGGAACAACACGGACTTTTTCATCTTCAACTTCCTCACCTTCATCCGCAGTCAAACGATGAATCTTCAGCGATTTCAAAGGCTGAGGTTCCTCTTCATCCTCCTCGTCGGAAGCAAAAACCCGTTCCATTTCCTCATCTTCCTCGTCTTCAGCACTATCCTCAATATCATCCTCATCACCGGAACTTTTCACGGCACCACGACGGCGCACCAGACGGATCTGGGGATTGAAAAACTCAAAAACCTTCTTGAGTGAAACCTCAAAAGTCAGCAGAACCGAAACAAGAAAGAGTGTTACAAAAATAGCTCCGGCACCAAGTGAACCAACATTCAACACCTGACGGAACAGGAAATTCGTCACAAATCCAACGTAACCTCCATAGAGTCCCTGATTGGCAGCGAGATAAATTTCATCCATCGGGACCGAAAGATGAAAAATGCTCAAGACCGAGCAAGTCATAAAAAGACCCCCAAAATTCTGGAAAGCCCAGGAAGGCCATCTCTTTCGCCGAAAACAGCATGAGCGAAGCGCCAAAGAACATAAGGGAAAGGGCCTGAATCCCCAGCCTAAAACCGGTTTCAGCATGCCAACCAGATCTCACCGGCCAGCCCAAAATTATTCCATAAACTCAACATGGTAATAAAACCCAAGCCCAAGGTAGGTCTGGCCAAATCTCTCTCATCACGGAGGATTTAACCTCAAAAATTTATGGTCCTTTCTGGAAGAGCGGCGGCGGGCAGTAGCTTTTTTGGCGTCTCGCAGCGCCATACGAAATAAAAACGTACCAAAACTATACACTGTTACTCCCTTCCTGGGAGCACGTTCTAAAACTATTTTGACCGCAGGAGTGAACGAATAACCGGAAGAATATCCTTTTCCATGGCCGAAATATCCATCTTGCTCTTCACCCTGATATTCGGATTGGCAGCAGCCTGATTCAAACGTTGCCCCTTTTCCGTTTCAGGATAACGCCGAAAATCAAAACAGGTATTGATGTAAGCTTATTCGCTATGCCCCTTCTGACCGCCTCCATCGCCACATCAACCCCATCAGGACCCCGCCCCATTTCCATATCCGTAATCACCATCTGAAAAGGTTTGGCATCGGACACTTTATGCAACTGTTCAATCGCATGGCCACCATTATCACATTGAACAATATCGACATTTCCGGCACCAGCCTCCGATTCAATGAAATCTTTCAAGACCCAGAAAAGCCGGTTTCATCATCTGACAATAAAATCCTTACTCCCATTCTTATGGTGAATTAAAAATTGGAGAGTATTTTTACTGGGAAAACTGAAAAATGTCAACACCCGGCGGTGCACGGAAAATTTGATCATGACAGCCCACTCGCCAAACCACGGTTTTCTGCTATGATGGCGGCACATATACTGACTTACCGCCGAATATTTATGGTCCGCACCCGTTTTGCTCCATCCCCGACCGGTTACCTCCACGTTGGAGGACTCCGCACCGCACTCTACAGCTACCTTTTTGCCAGAAAAAACCAGGGAAAGTTCCTGCTGCGCATTGAAGATACCGATCAAAAAAGATTTGTTGAGGGAGCTGTGGAAAATCTCCTGAAAACTTTTGAATGGGTCGGATTGACCTACGATGAAGGTCCGCACAAAGACGGCGGATTTGGACCTTACGTACAGTCGGAACGAACAGACATCTACCGCAAACACGCAGAAATTCTGCTGGAAAAAGGCGCTGCATACCGCTGCTTCTGTACCGCAGAAAGACTGGAACAGATGCGTGAAAAACAGACAAAACTCAAGCAGGCACCAATGTACGACCGCAATTGTCTCAAACTGAGCAAAGAAGAGATACAAAAACTGGTGGAAGCCGGGAATCCATTCGTCATCCGTCAAAAAATTCCGCATGGACAAAAACTCATGTTCAAAGACCATATCCGCGGCATTGTCACCTTTGACAGCAGCACGATCGATGACCAGGTTCTGATGAAATCCGACAACTTTCCAACCTACCACCTGGCCAACGTTGTAGATGACCATTTTATGGAAATCAGCCATGTTATCAGGGGTGAAGAATGGTTACCATCAACCCCAAAACATATTTTTCTCTACCAGGATTTTGGATGGAAACCTCCAGAATACGCGCACCTTCCCCTCCTGCTTAATAAAGACAAAACCAAACTTTCCAAGCGCCAGGGAGATGTCAGCGTGGAAGACTACATCCAGAAAGGGTACGGCCGCGAAGCCATTATCAACTTCATTGCCCTGCTGGGATGGCACCCGGGTGGAGGTGTTGAACAGGAAATTTTTTCACTGGAAGAACTGGTGGAAAAATTCAGTCTGGAACAGATTCATAAAGCGGGTGCCGTGTTCGATCTGGAAAAACTGAACTGGTTCAATTTCCAGTGGAACAAAAGAAAATACATGGAAAAACTTGAGCAGATGGCCAAAGAAGTCGACAGCAGCTGCGCCATCAGCACCAGTGAAAAAAACGAAAAGATTTTCAAATTCACCACTCCGGAAAAAGAAAAAATGTTTGTGGAGGTCCGGGGAGAAATCCTTTACGAAATGGCAAAAAATGCCATTCCAACCGGCTGGAGAGATCAAAGCCAGCGACTCACAAAAGGCCTGATCACCGTTGAAGAAAAGGTCCTTAAAAACGCCAGTGAAACGGCACTCAACCTCAAATTTTACTTTGAAACATCGCCTCTCAATGTGAACCTGCTGCTCAACGAAAAAATGAAAGTCGATGCGCAAACCGCAAAAGATGCACTGGAAAAAAGCAGAGACGCTCTGGCATCACTGGACAATTTTGAAAACATGGAGAGCATCAAAGAGTGCCTGGTGGGTGTTGTAAGTTCCCTTGGATACAAAAACGGCCAGGTTTTCTGGCCGGTACGGGTTGCTCTCACCAACGAACAGTTCACCCCGGGAGTGTTTGAAGTCGTGTGGACACTGGGCAAAGAGGAAACACTCGCAAGACTTGAAAAGGCGCTCGCCGAACTCCAGGCCTGAAATCTGTAATAAAAAGCAATAAAAAACGTTTATACAGGTGCAACCACGAAGCCCGTAAACGCTCTTTACAACTCAAAAAAACGATGCAATATTAAGGGCACAGCGGATGTATTTCTTAAGACACATCCCCATGAACTATCCGGAACTCAAAGAGATCATCAAACAACTCAAAAAAAGTGTAAACTGCAACGTCTGCCAGAAAAAGTTCATGGATGAAGATATCCAGGTGATATCAACCTACCAGAACGAAGGACTGTTTCACTTCAACTGCCATAACTGCAAAAACCAGGTCATGGTCCACGTTTCAATCGTAGGCACCAACGAAGAACGCACCGCGAATCTCAACATCAAAACAAGAAACGCGGAAAAAGTCGATCCGAATGAAGTGCTGGACATGCACAACTTCCTCAACAAATTCAACGGAGACTTTAAAGAACTCTTTTCACCATGAAAAAACTTTTCCTCCTCACCGGCCTGGGCTGCGCCCTCATCATGGGTGGCTGCCAACAGTTTCAGGACACGGCGCAGAATCTTCGTCAACAGAGTGAATCAACCATCACAAACCTCTCCCAGCAGGCCGATAACGTCAAAACACAGGTTATCAAAACCAAGGAGAAATTTGATGAAAAATCCCAGCAGGTTGTGAACGCCGTCGATGCGGTCAACAAAGTGATGAAATAAACATTCCAACGACCCTGAAGACCGTACCGGTCACCAAAACCGGGCTATTGTCATGCCATCTTCCATTATGCGTAAACTCAAAATCAACTTCCATCTTCATACCGGCCAGGATCCCATTGATGCCGTCAAACACTCCGAACATGAGCTCATCGATGAAGCAGCACGACTGGGCTATGACGTATTAAGCATCACCTGTCACAACGCCCTTATTTTCAGCGATGATCTCAAAAATTACGCAGAAAAAAAGGGCATTCTTCTTATTCCGGGCATTGAAAAAAGCATCCACCGCAAACACGTTCTCATCATTAACGCCACTATTGAAGCGCAGAAAATCCAGAACTTTGAAGATCTCAAAGAGTACAGAAAAAAACATCCGGAATGTCTTATCATCGCCGCACATCCCTACTACCCCGGCCCAATCTCACTCCAGGAAAACCTGGAAAAACATATCGACCTCTTTGATGCCATCGAATACTCCTGGTACCACTCCAAAAGACTCAACGGGCCGAATAAAAAGGCCATTAAAATGGCGGAAAAGCACGGCAAGGTTGTGCTTGGGACGGCGGACAATCACATCCTGAAATATGTGAACCACACGTATAGTCTGATCCGCACGGAAGAAAAAACCATTGAAGCAATTTTCAAAGCCATCAGGGCAAACCAGATCGAAATCGTCAGTCATGACCTTCCGTGGTGGAAACTGGGAACCATCATCGCCTACATGCTCGTCATGAGCTGGGTGAAGGGGTTTACGCTGAAACGATAAAATTAAAGTTCATTGTGAGCATGGACTTCAAAATGATAACCTCCAGTCCCTGAAGAGTCCGGGTGAACAGTAAATCCAACAAGAGGACCATACCCATCATCTTCATCTTCTTTGAAAAAAAACGTACGAAAACGAACCGTATCCGGAGCCTGAGGCAAATATTGCGCTCCAGGAAAATCCGGATTCTTCAAAACACCCTGTAAAGAGTCGCCGATAATCTCGAAGGCATGATCCAAGCGTTGCGCTCTTGATTGTTTTGGGTCATCCGTTTTTCTGAGTTGCGTGATTCCTTCAACAACTTTTTGATAACACATTTGACGTGCCTTTTCTTTTGGCTCCTGTTCAGCCAACTCCATGGAATTGTGAGCAGAATCAACGACCTTTTTTCCCTGTTCCTTTGAATCTTTTACCGGATCAATTGGAGCATCCCGAAGATCTTTTCCTGCCTCTTTGGGAGCTTCTGGTTTTTGTTCGAGTGACATAAAAATTTTGTTATATGATTATATGATCGTATAATTATACTACATTTTCAGCGATTTGTCAGCAGATAGAAATCATGGTAAAATTATAGAAAGATTAAGCTCAAATTTCCCCCATGGAAAAAACAAAAAAAGACATCCTCGCCGTCATAAAAACCAAAGCGAAAAAAATCCAAAGCTACATCGCCTACCCTGAAGCGCTTGATCCGCGCACTCTGGAAGCGATGGAGATGATACTGGAAGAAGAAACTGCCAGGCCACTTTTAATTGCGGGCCGAAAAGAGATCGAAACAAAAATCCAGGAGTTCAAACTGAAACTGAATCCGGACAGGGTACAAATTTTGGATCCTGCGGATCCTCAACTCATGGAGCGGTACATTGAAGAACTTTACCGTCTTCGCAAAGAGAAAGGCATGACCAAAGATGAAGCCAGCGAACTGATGAAAGATCCCAACTACATCGGCGTCATGGCCGTACACTTAAAAGAGGCGGACGGCATGATTTCCGGGGCGGTGGGAACCACAGCCATGACGGCACGTCCGGCCCTGCAGATTATTGGCACCAAAGAAAAATTCCACAAAGTTTCCGGCCTTTTTTTCATGATTTTTGAAAACCGCCTGCTCTTCTTTGCCGACTGCGCCATCACGCCGGACCCGAACTCTCACGACCTGGCAGACATCGCCATCGACACCGCCGAAACAGCAAAACGGTTCGGCATTGAACCCAAAATAGCAATGCTTTCATTTTCCACGAACGGATCCGCAAAACACCCGATGGCAGATAAAGTCAAAGAAGCAACGGCACTGGTAAAAGACCGCAGGCCCGACCTGAAAGTTGACGGAGAAATGCAGGTCGATGCCGCACTGGTTCCATGGGTTGGGAAACAAAAATTCCCCAATTCCCAGGTTCAAGGGGACGCAAACATTCTTATTTTTCCAAGCCTTGAGGCAGGAAACATTGCCTATAAACTTGTTGAACGGCTTGCGGGCGCAAAAGCCATTGGGCCAATGCTGCAGGGACTGGCCAAGCCCATCAACGACCTATCGCGCGGCTGCACAGCGGAAGATATCGCTGATCTTTCCGCAATCACCAGCTGCGAATCCGTGGAAGCAATGTACGAATTCGATTTCTAGAAAGTAAATATGAATATTCTTGTCATCAATTCAGGCTCGTCCTCACTCAAATTTCAGCTCTATCAAGCTGGGACAAGGCAAAAAAAATTCACAGTGCTGTGCAAAGGAATCGTTGACGGCATCGGACTCAAAACCTGCGAATTCAGGATGGAAAACGGAGCAAAATCATGGACACAAAACATGGCGTGTGGAAATCATGAACGGGCGCTGAAATTTATTCTCAGTGCTGTCATCAAAGAAAAGATCCTAAACTCACTGAATGACATTCATGCCATTGGTCACCGTGTCGTCCACGGTGGTGAACAGTACCGCGACTCGGTAAGGATAACACCAAAAACCATCGCTACCATCCAGAAACTCGCCGAACTGGCACCTCTCCACAATCCACCAAACCTC
>JAXLZP010000014.1:0-20558 GCA_046350835.1 Candidatus Altimarinota bacterium
ATCCTGAACTCAAAAATGTATCACGCTCAGTGCAGAACATCAGCAACGGTGTTCAGGTAACCCTAACCTCAACCGATGCGGACACCGTAACCAAACTCCAGCAACATCAAATGCCACAACCTCCAAAAGATGCACCTGCTGACGCAAAAAAGCCTGATATCTCATTCATCCAGACAAATGTCACCAATGGTGTACAAATCACCATCACCTCAACAGACGCAACTGTTGTGAGCAGAATTCAGGAAGATGCCAAAAACAACCGTGGTCCAGGATTTGGTCCAGGTCCCCGTCATGACCGTCAACCAGAACACATGGAAATGAACGAAACAGATCAAAATAATCAGTAAGAATAATATCAGCATCCATAAGCCATAAGTTTGCACACGGCTTATGGATGCTGTACATTGCAAACAATGATGAATCCTACACCTGCCATCAAAATACTGCTTATCGACGATGAAAAACCCATCGCAGAAACGATCGCTGCTTACGCTCAAAAAGAAAACATGGTTGTAGATCACTACATGGATGGCGAAAAAGGGCTAAAAAGATTTGAGGATGGACGCTATGACATCGTACTGCTGGACTGGATGCTCCCTGGAATTTCCGGGATCGATATTATTAAACTGATCAGGCAGCAGAAAGACACACCCATCCTTATGCTGAGTGCAAGAAACGACGAAGCAGACATTGTACTTGGGCTTGAAATGGGAGCTGATGACTATATCACCAAGCCATTTGGTCCACGTGAGGTCATAGCAAGAATTCACTCACTTCTACGTAGGCACAAAACAAATGCGTATGTCACCGAAAAGGAAAAGGATTTTCTTGGAAAGAACTTACAGATCTTTTTTGCAAAAAAAGAGGTAAGAAAAAACAACCAGACCATTGAACTCACGGCTGCAGAATTCAGAATATTAGAAGAACTGGTGAAAAACATTGGGAAAGTTGTCTCACGGGAAACACTCATGCAAAATGCCCTTGGATACACAGATTTTTTGAACGACCGGACCTTGGACACGCACATAAAAAATTTGAGAAAAAAAATCGAAGATGATCACAGAAAACCAAAATATATCAAAACCGTAAGAGAAGCCGGCTTTAAATTCATCAACCCTCCGCAAGATGAAACTGCAAGCTAAATTTACCATCACTTTTATTCTGTTGGTTATTGTAACAACTGTTATCAGTTTTTTGGTGATTAACGTCAATCTTCAGCAACAGTTTGAAAAATTTATTCGGGACAAAAACCGTCAGTGGGAACAAACACACAATCCCAACATGACACCCCTGGAAAACCCATTCATACTTCCTCCACGGCCAGAAAAAGAAGAAACTCCAGAACAAAATTTTGTAAGAACAGCCAAAAACTCCCTGCTCTTTGCCGGGATTATTGACATTTCCCTGGCAGTCATTCTTGCCTACATCCTCAGTAATTTCCTTCTGAAACGTATTTACCGTCTCAAATCTTCCATGCACCAGTACATGGAAGACGGGACATCACGTCCCGTTACCCACGGTGAAGAAGATGAAATCGACGAACTCGCAACCATTTATAATGAATTGATCGAAAAAATCCAGAGAGAAGAAAAGGTTAGAAAAGAGTTTTTTATTGATATGTCTCATGAACTACGAACTCCTTTAACATCAGTCAAAGGGTATCTTGAAGGTCTGATTGATAAAGTTTTTGATGCAGAAAAAGAGAAAGACATCCATCAAAAAGCACTCGGAGAAACTGACCGGATGATTCATCTGATCAAAGAAATGACGATACTGGCAAAGCTTGAATCAGAAAAGCCAAAACTGACCTTCAAGCGCATAAACCTTCGGACCTTAACAGAAGAAGTAGCAGAAATGCTGAAACCTGAATTCGAAAAAAAGGGCATAAGATTAACAATAAATGGCGAAGCAGAGGCAAAAATAGACGACTACAAATTCAGACAGGTATTGATCAATCTGACCGAAAATGCCTTACAATACACAAAAGGCAAAACCATAGACATCGAAATCGGACAAAAAAATGGCGGCGCATTCTGGAAAATTCAAAACAAAACTGAAGGCATCCATCCAGAAGATGTCGAACAGTTTTTTGAAAGATTTTATCGTGGTGACAAATCCAGGGTATACGAAAAGCAAAAACCCCACCTGGGCATTGGATTGAACATTGTAAAAAAAATTGTCGAACAGCATCGCGGATCAATAACGGCAAATCTGAAGAACAATGTGATTACCTTCGAGATTGTCCTAAGATAGTATCCATCAACCACAAAAACGCCTATTGACAAATAATACTTTAGGTCATAAAGTGTTCCCCATTTTTCATGCAACCCATGGAGCATAAAAAGGCCGACAAATGGCGGGAACTCATTTCAACCTTTATACAGATCAGGCAGGTGTTTTCACAACAACCATCCTGCAGTTTTGAAAAAAAACTCGCAACAATGCTCCAGTTTGAAGCACTCGATTGTATAGAAAAACACGCCGAAAACAGCATGCAGGAAATTGCTGCATACCTGAAAACATCAGTCTCATCAACAACCCAGCTCATCACAAGACTTATCAAACTTGGGCTTGTACAACGCGCCATAGATACCATCGACCGTCGCATCGTTCATCTTGAGCTCACTCCGGAAGGGAAAAAAGAAAAAGAGAGAGTCGAAGAACTGATGAAAACAAAGATGGCGGTGATTTTTTCTGGCATTCCTGAAGCAGATATCAATGAGCTCATAAGAATTCAGAAAAAAATCGTGACCAGTCTTTCCCATAAAAATATTTAATTCCTCTCTACACGTGTATGAAAAAGACTCCAATGATCATCATGATCAGCGCAGTAACACTGGTAACGGTGGCAACCATAGGGTACACCGCAAAAAATATCTTCAACAGTGAACGTGCAACAGCTCAAAGTGTTGAAAATACCAGCCAGACCCAGCAACAACCGGAAACACTTCCTCCCACAGGAGCCCCGGTAAAACATGTAACTGTTGAGGCGCTTTCCAATGACAAAACCGGATCCATCACGGCGTTGGGGACAGTCAAAGCCGTTGACCAGATCAAAGTATTTCCCGCAACCCCCGGGCAGGTCAAAAATGTGAAAGCCAAAGAAGGCGATCTGGTAAAAAAGGGCGACATCATTCTCGAGTTGGGAGGAATCAATGGAACCAAGCATCAGATAGAATCTCAACTGGAAATTGCACAAACCAATTACTCAAACGCGCAAAAAGGATTGAGCGCCACGAAAGCCGGAAACGTCGTAGCACTTAAAAGTGCCGAAATTCAACTCCAAAGCGCTCAAAATCAGGTAAACGCCACCGGGATCGACCTTGGAGTTATTGACCGCAACATCGATGCAACGCACTACGGCGTTGGCGTCATTGAAAGCAGTCTGGATGCAACCCGATATAAAAATCAGCAGGATTTTCAAAAGACCCAGCTGGCGATCGACACACTGCGCCAGGCTCAACAGGATCTGGATCAAAAACGGCAGACAACATTCCCCGACCTCTACACCAAGCTTTCGCAAACCAGTGACCCGGCAGAAAGAGCACAGCTTGAAGCGCAGATTGAGAAAGCCGCCGGGGAGTTCGACAAACAATCAAAGGAACTGAACAACCAGTTGAACACCGCCCTTATTGGATACGAAACACTTCGCGCCGGAGCTCAGCTCGGTGAAAATCAGGTCCTGAGCCAGCTCAGTCAAAGCCAGAACCAGATTGAAGTACTTACAATGAACAGGGACAGTGCCGCAACAAAGCTCGGATATGACGGCAGCTCTACGGACGCCTCAAAGCTCGCCCAGGAAGCTGTCGAAGCCGCAAAAGTAAAAAATCAGGCATCCCTGCTCCAGTCACAGGGACAGCTCGATCTTGCCAAAATCAACCTTGAAATGGCAAAAAACCAGTTGGAATCACTTATTGTACGGGCACCAAGCGACGGCATTGTTGGCGAACTTTCCACCCGTCCCGGCGACATGGTGACAAACCAGCAGCCGGTTACCCAGATCATCAATCCCAATGAGTTTGAACTGAAAATCGGTGTCAATGTTGATGACGCACAGAAAATTGGACCGGATTCAAAAGCGGAAGTTCAGATCGGAGGGAAATATGTTCCTGTATGGATAAAAAGTATTTCGCCTGTTGCCGACACAAACTCAAAACTTGTGACGGTTACCCTGGGACTTCCACGAATTTTCTTCAGGGCAAACCAGTCACTTTCAGCGCGCGTCAGCTACGCTCCTTCAGAAAATCTCATGGGCGGTAATGTCTTTATCCCTCTTGATGCACTCATTATTGGAACAGAAGAAAAATACGTTTTTGTATACGACAATGGAAAAGCGAAAAAAGTAACAGTAACAGTCGGTGATATCAATGGATCCTACGCCCAGATCACTGAAGGGCTCGAACCAAACGCCCAGATCATTGTGGAACAGGCAAAAGAAATGACTGACGGACAAGCTGTAACCTTAGAATAATCTTTCTCACTTTCTCCGAACACCATGAACACCACGCCAGAAAAACCATCATCAGATTCACTCTACCTTCAGCAGCTCACTTTTCGGGAGAAAGACAATAAAACATGGCTGAATTTCTTCATCAAGAATTTCAGGGTAACCATCCTGATTGTCCTGGGACTGCTGCTCTGGGGAGGAATCTCACTAGGGATGCTGCCGCTCGAATCAAATCCCGAAGTAAAAATTCCCTATGGCGTTGTCACTATAACACTGCCGGGAGCATCACCCTCAGACATGGAAGAACTGGTCGTGGATAAAATTGAAGCAAAAGTTTCCAACCTCACCGGGGTAAAACAGGTTCGCTCTTCTTCATTAAACTCATTCGCATCGATTACTGTTGAGTTTCGTGCCGAAGAAGACATCAAGGACGCCCTCCGCCGTTTGCGTGACGCCGTCGACAGTGTCAAAAAAGACCTCCCGGCCGACGCGTCCGAACCATCGGTAACTGAGGTTTCTTTCAGCAATGCACCGGTCTGGACGGTAGTGGTTACGGGACCGTACGACAATTTTACGCTCAAAAAATACGCGGACAAAGTAAAAGAAGAGCTGGAAAAACTCCCGGGGACAAGCGAAGTGAACATGAGCGGCGGCGACAATTATGAACTCCGCATCCAGTACGACCCGCAAAAACTTCAGACCTACAATCTCACCATGGACCAGGCAAACACCATGGTAAAAGCAGCGAATATTGCCCTGCCATTGGGGACCATGAATATTTCCAACTTCCAGTACGCAGTGAGAGTTGACGGGAAGTTTAGCGGCGCCGCTGAACTGCGGGAACTGCCGATCAGCAACGCCAATGGCCAGATTATCCGGCTCAAAGATGTTGCCGTCGTCATGGAAATGGCCAAAGAGCGTGATGTTTACAACACCTTCTCATCCAACAAAGGCCAGCTGCAAAATGCCGTAACACTGAACATCGTCAAAAAAACCGGCAGTTCAATCATTACCCTCATCGAAAAAGGCAAAGAAAAAATCAACGAACTCAAAGCGGGAGATCTGCCGAAAGACCTCATCATCGAAACCACACTTGACCAGTCAACAATCATCCACCGCGATGTTGAGCAGCTGGTTCATGATGGTATCCTGACCATTATCCTGGTAACAACCGTTCTCTTCCTGTTCGTTGGGCTCAAAGAAGCTTTCGTAGCCGGGCTCGCAGTACCGCTGGTATTTTGCGCAACCTTTGGGCTCATGCTGTTCACGGGAATTACGCTGAATTTTCTTTCGCTGTTTTCACTCATTCTTTCCCTGGGTCTGCTTGTTGATGATGCCATTGTCGTCGTACAGGCCACCAAACAGTACCTAAAGACAGGGAAATTCACGCCTGAAGAAGCGGTGCTGCTCGTATTCCATGACTACAAAGTACTGCTTACAACCACAACGCTGACCACCATCTGGGCGTTTATTCCGCTGATTCTGGCAACGGGAATCATTGGCCAGTTTATCCGTTCCATTCCGATTACCGTATCAGTAACTCTTGCCGCATCCTACGTCATCGCCATCATCATCAACCACCCGATGGCAATTATTCTGGAACGCTTCAGGCTCACCCGCTCATACTTCAAAGCCGTTTTTGGCGTTGTAGCCATCGCACTGTTGCTGAGTATTTTCACAACTGTAACCGGAAAAGCTCCGTTGATCGCCGGCAGCATCGCAATATTGATATTTGGAATATCGTTCTTCGCCCTGCTGACCTGGTACCGTTCATCACTCAAGGCCACCCTGCTGAAAAATGAAGAGATGATTCTTGAAGAAAAAGCCGACCCGGAAAAAATCAAAGCAAAAATCCGCCATCATTATCTGGATGAAGGACAACAGAAAAGTTTCTGGAGCCGCGTCATCAATGGGGTGATTAAAATCGAAAAACTGCTCGAAGTATATGGAAAAATCCTGAAAGGAATCCTGACCAGAAAAAAAACAAGCTACGTCATACTGGTGATGGTTGGAATGCTGTTTATGGGTTCGGTGAGCCTGCCGGCTACAGGAATTTTACGCTCAGAATTTATACCTCCGGCCGACTCGGAATATCTCTACATCAATATTGAGGGGCCGCAGGGTTTGATCACATCTGAAACAAAGAAAATCGCTGAAAAGGTTGAACCATTCCTGTTCAAGGAAAACGCCATAAAAAACTTTTCACTCGTTATTGGAGCATCAGGCGTCAACACCAGCGACCGCACATCAGGCGGAAGCGGAAACGGCAAAACAAACGCAGCACAGTTTGCCATCAATTTCTATCCCTACAAATCAAGACCGGTCAGTGAAGCAACCGGAAAAGTTGAAAAATCCTATCAGGTCGCCCAACGAATCCGCAAAGAGGTTGCGGCAATCCCGGGAGCAAAAATTACCGTCGTAGAAGTATCGGGCGGGCCTCCAAGTGGATCTGATTTTGAAGTGAGAGTGCTGGGAACTGACCTGAAAGAGCTTGAAAAACAGGTCAACGAACTGAAAGAAATACTGGCACAAATTCCTGGAACCATTAACATCAACACTTCTGTATCGCTGACTCCCGGGGAGTTTACGCTCAAACTGGACCCTGAACAGATGCAGCTGCGGGGTGTAACCGCCGGACAAATAGCCGCAACACTGCGTACGGCATTTACCGGAAGTGAAATAACCAAAATCCTCCGGAATGGCGATGAATTAAGCATCAGAGCCGAGTTTAATGAAAAACTCATTTCCGACATCGACTCACTCAAATCACTGGCTCTTTCCAACGGCCGCGGACAAACTTTCACCCTGGGCGATATTTCCAAAGTGGAAATTGAATCATCCCTCAACTCCATCAGCCGTATTAATGAAAAACGGGCACTGATCCTTTCTGCAGGCGTTGAAAAACCACATCTGCCAGCTGAAGTTCTTGCCAAATTCAAGGAACTTGTCAAAAACCACCCGCTTCCAAACGGCTACGAAATTGTTTATGGAGGGCAAAACGACACCAATACCGAATCCGTTCTTTCCATCTTAAGAGCCATGATCGTTGCCATGATTTTGATCATTGGCACACTGGTTATCCAGTTTAATTCTTTCCGCAAATCTATTCTGGTTTTGGCTACTATTCCACTCGCACTGACCGGAGTTTTCATCGGCCTTACGCTGACAGGATTTACACTTTCCTTCCCCGGCCTGATCGGCATTTTGGCGCTCTTTGGAATCGTGGTAAAAAACGCCGTGATTCTTGTAGACAAAATCAATCTCAATCTCCGTGTTGGCATTCCTTTTATTGACGCCATAGTGGACGCATCAAAATCACGCCTGGAAGCAATTTTCCTCACCTCCGTGTGTACCATCATCGGCATGATCCCAATCACCATATCCAGCGAAACCTGGCAGGGGCTCGGCATGTCGCTCATTTTTGGGCTCATGAGTTCAACCTTCCTGACGCTTTTCATTATCCCGATGCTCTTCAGCATGATGGTGAAAAAAAGCCACGAAAAAGATGAAAAACTGAAGGCGCTCATTGCGAATGTGCAAAAGCACGGATAAACTCAGGGACACATCACATCTTTTTTAACCATGCAGATCAAACTGACCAGCGTCATGGTCGACGACCAGGAGAAAGCGCTCAAGTTTTACACTGAAGTGCTTGGCTTCATAAAAAAGCGTGACATCCCCGTTGGAAAACATAAATATCTGACTGTCGTCTCCCCCGATGGACCCCAGGAGATCGAATTGCTGCTCGAATCAAACAATAATGAAGCTGCCAAAGTCTTCCAAAAAGCGATTTTCGAGCAAAAAATCCCCCTGACAGCCTTTTTCGTTGATAACCTTGCTCAGGAGCATGCACGGATGAAAGATCTTGGCGTCAATTTTGTCATGGAGCCTACCACCATGTTCTGGGGATCAATGGCCATTTTTGACGATACCTGCGGAAATCTCATCCAGCTCAATCAGGTGGATATTGAGGTCTAAATTCAGACCGGAAGGACAATTGGGTTGTTATATTGCCAAACATCCAGTATGGTGAACTTGCCAATAGGTAGAGTTTTGTAGGTTTAAGAACAGTTCCTACAGCGCAAAGCTTAGAGGAACATATTTCTTAACCTTTTTTCTATGAAAGGTACTATCAAACGGATGAACGAAAAGGGATTCGGTTTTATCACTCCAGAAGGAGGAGATAAAGATGTTTTTTTCCATGCGAACGACTGCAGTGCAGGAAACTTCAAGGACATGCACGAAGGTGACATGGTAACCTTCGAAATGGGAACATCACCAAAGGGCCCAAAAGCTACCAACGTTGTTTTGGCTTAGTTTTGGTTCAATTGAACTCATAAAGACACGACTCACATGGTCACGGATGAGCCAGTGCTTAAGGTCAAGTTTTGTCTTTGTTTTGTTGCTGATTTTCATGCGTTTCAGAACCTCGTAACAGGGGTTCATACATCATGATCGCATGATTTTCAGCAACAATCTCTTCTGAAATTTTTCGACCGGATTTTCGGTTATAGGTTACTTTCACCAACCGGTTATTTCTGGTATAGCCGCCCCACCATTCATGGCTTATGGCATGATTGCGCTCATCGATTTCATACCGTACATCAAGTGGAGCATCACAAAGCCACTGACCAACTAAATGCGTATCCGTAAGGTGTAATCTGAGTTGAAAAGTTTTATCAGTTCCATTTTTTATCTGAAGGTCGATATTCGGGTAAGAACAGGTGGCGCCGGAACCAAAAGGCTGTGTACGATGCACATCCGGAAAGACATCATACGAATGACGCCATCGTTCAATCACGGTCAAAGGAGAATGAAGCGTCATCCAATAAATCAAATTGGATAACTGGCATAAGCCGCCGCCGACCCCGGACTTAAAACCGCCCTGGTGAAGGATCATGCCTGGCAGGTATTTTTTGGATTTTGTTGGATTGCCAATCAATAACCAGTAAGAAAACACTTCGCCGGGCTTCAGGATTAAGCCATCCAGGTTTTTGATGGCCAGCTTGAGATTATGGATCTTGTTATGCTGCATCCACATCTCAACATTATTGAGTGGGCGCAAGAGAAGACTTTGATGAGAAAAAATCTCCTGTCCAATGTTGTTTTTTCTCAACTCCTTCGAAAACTTGTTCCCTGAAAAATTCCAGTAAAAAAATTTCCTTACCAGAAAATAAATACTGGCAAAAAAAATACGGATTTTTGAACGATTTTTTGGTTTATTCATGGCGAATTTTACAAACTGGTCGGAGTGGCGGGATTCGAACCCACGACCTCACCCACCCCATGGGTGCGCGCTACCAACTACGCTACACTCCGAACACTTTCAATTCTGCCCTGACCATCATAGAGTCTTCAAGGCAAATTTCAACATAAGTTTTGGGTTTCTTCTGCAGATCCGGCGTCTGAATATTCAGTTCCGACCTCCAGCAGTCAACAAAGATATAGCGTGCACCTTTATGATGCCGATCTCTCAAAACGTGGGCATGAGAAAGCACATAAAGCTGCTTTTTCCCGAATTTCGTATCCAGCGCATCAATATCCAGAAATCGGTCATCATGAACTCCGTCAAAACCGTGCCTCAAAAAATGACGGAACAGTCTGCCAAAAGGCACGCGGTACATAGGATTACCAAGCCTGAGTAACGGATCCAGCAAAAAGATCTTGAAGCCATGCTTCTTAAGAAGCCGGTTAATATCCTTCTTGTATTCCGGATACTTCTTAAACACCTCGTGCTGGGGGTACAAAACCTCCTTATCGTGGTGTTTCGCCTTAAAATGAACAAGATACTGGGTGGAGATCTGCGACCCTAAAGGAAGATTTAAAATACGCTTCCCTTTATGGGTAATAATGGCTTTTTGATGATTGAATCCAAAAACAGGATCAATGAGATTGCCGTGTTGAACATGAAAATGCTCTTCGTCATAGGCATGGGTAAAGACCACCCTCGAAGAACGCTCTTTTGCAGTGGCATGCAAAGACTCAAGGATGAGTTTTTGAACCCCTGGCCACACCACATCGGCATCATGATTCCCAATTACAAAAACAAGGTGAGCGCCGGGCCGGTCCAGAAACTTTTTCCAGGCTGTAAAAACGGCGGGATGGGCTTTCAAAACCTCTCGCATCTTCCACAAAGAAATATCTTCGGTAATAGAACGGGGGTATTTCCCCTCATAATCCATCTTCAAAAAATCGAAAATATCACCATTAAGCACAAGTACAACCTCATCATCAGAAACTGAGGCTGCATGTTCAACAAACCTCACAACGACATCATCGTCATGAAAATCATCCATAATATCGCCTTTCCCCATTTCAATATCACCAATAACAAAAACTCGTCTACGCATGTTTTGGAAGGGTAATAATGATGTTCTGAACATTCTTGATTTCAGGGATATATTCTCCTCCTACAGCCAACCCCGTGGAAGGCCCTCCATCCAGATTTAAAACCGAATTGAGCCCCATGCCGGCAAAAGGTTCAGTATCTTTTAAAAGATGCGCAAACTGATAAAGCGACATCGCGTTATCGGTGTTCAGCAGGCTTTGATGCAGGACAATCACAAGAATATTCCCGTCACGATCAAGGCCCAAAGCCGTGCGCGCGGCCATTTTCCCTGTATCAGTATCAATACGAATACCACCGACATTATCAAGAAGTATCGGACCATTTTGAATCCAGAAGCCGCAATCTTCTGATGGAGAAACATCATTATAATCTTTCAGGGACATCAATTGAGCGGCATGAAGATATTCCGGCACCTCTCCGCAGACGGTACGGAAAATACCGTTCATGAGATCAGACCGGACCATTTTATGAATACGATGATTCGCATCCTGAAGGAGCCCCATGGCTTTAAATTCCTTGTCAAAAAAAGCCCCGTTAAAGGTCAGAACTGAATTCTCGGCCACATGGACCTGTTTGATTGTCCTAGCTTTTTCTTCACTTTCATTTGTCACTACCCGAAAATCAAACTTGCGCGGATCAACCTTAACAACAAAAAATTCCTTGCGGGATTGCCCGTCATGATCAACAAGAATATTAGCAAAAGAGAGACCATCCTGAACAGTCTGCCAACGAATCTCCCGGTTCACCTCCTGTGATGACTCATTGGTGTAGAGAATTTTCACATGGTTATCCTGGACACAACCGGAGAAACCAAAAACGGCAAGTGTCGTGAAAAGGAAAACAAAAACTGCAGAATGCTTTGGAGAAATTTTCATGTGAGAAGTGTATAGGGAACACCGCCGGATGGCAACAAAACGCCCGGGAGAAACCCTTGCCGCAACGGGGAAATATAAGGATAATACACCGCAGAAAGACAACCTATAATGCCGGTGCCACCACCTCGGAGTGTAGCGCAGTTGGTAGCGTGCAGCGTTCGGGACGCTGAGGTCGTCGGTTCGAGTCCGGCCACTCCGACCATTTTCCCATGAAAAAACTCAAGAAAAAATCCGCAAACGCCAAGAGGCCCAATCCATTCGTGCAGATCATCCTGGAGAAAATAAACCGGCTGCTGGTATTTTTTGTCGTCTACATAACCTACCTGCTGACAGTCTATCCAACGGTACAAACGGAAGATTCCGGGGAACTGATTGTGTCGGCGCTGGCACCGGATGTTGCCCACCCGCCGGGCTACCCTCTCTACACGATTGTAGGAAAACTTTTCGCCACAGTTGTACCGTTTGGAAATCCAGCCTGGCGCATCAACATCATGTCCGCCTTTTTCGGCGCAGCCACGGCGCACCTTATCTATACACTCATCAAAAAACGAACAAAAAATGATCTCATAGCCTTTGGCATGAGCCTGTTCTACGCATTCACCAACATCATCTGGGGGCAATCCAACCGCGCCGAAGTCTACACCCTGAATACTTTCCTCATCGCATTGTGCATTTACTGGCTCATGCGATGGCATGAAGAAAAAAAAGAGAAGAAAACCGACCGGTGGCTTTTCCTCACGGCGCTCACTTTTGGACTTGGTGTAAGCAATCATCACCTTATGCTGCTTGCCGCTCCGGCCATGGGGCTCTACGTCATGATCAAAAACTGGAGAACACTGTTAAGTCCAAAATCCGTTCTGGTCTCACTGACGCTGCTTTTTATGGGGCTTTCAATGTACCTTTACATTCCAATCCGGACATACCTCGCCCCCTACGACAACCCGGCTTATATTGACCATTCAGGGCTTTATACCTGGGATAAATTTATGGGATTCGTGAATAGAAAAATCTATGGTGGAACCGTCAATATTTCCACGGACCAGGCCACCCAGGAGGCATCGGTGGAACATCTTCCGACGTGGCTCATCAGCATCAAAGATTTTTTGATGGACTACGGCGGAAGACTTGTTGATTACAACGCAAAAGGGCTCATGCCCCTGCTGAAAATAGTCTTTGCAGAGTACTATTATTTGCCGCTGTTTTTCCTGATTCCCGGGATGTATCATCTTTTCAAAAAAGATAAAAAATGGGCAATATTTCTGATACTACTGCTCCTCTGCTACACCACAGTTCTGCTGGTATTCACTCCGATCGACAGCGACACCGGGGACTACGTAGCCTTCAGTACTGAACCATTCATGATGCCGGCCCTGATGATGCTGTCATTGCTGATGGCAGAAGGCGTGGCCTGGTTACAGGAAGGAATCACTCACAAAAAAGCCGCCCTGCTGCTTGGAGTTGCCTGCCTTCTTCCCGCCGGATTTGCGCTGCAAAAAAACTTCCTCCCGAATAACGAAAGCAGAAACTATCTTGCCTACGATTTCAACCGCCTGGCACTGGAAAGCCTTCCACCGAACGCCTACATGCTCTCCATCGGCCGGGATAATATGACCTTCCCGCTCTACTATCTGCGCAAAATTGAAAACGTTCGTCCGGACATTGATCTGGAAATCTATTATTCTACTTCACCAGTCGACGAAGTCATCTTGCAAACCCGCATGATAAACCACGGTGAAAGGCCGATATTTATAGATCTTCTGCCCCCAAACTACTCATCAATCGGACTGAAACCCTACAATTTTGTCTATGTCTACGGTGACGACGGATCTCTCCCTCCGCCTTCCATACTTCACCCGGAAGTACGGGGCATCCGCCAAAGCCAAATGGACTATCCAAACACCAGATTAAAGCTTCTTTACTACATTAAAACCGGTATTTTGGAACAGGATCCGGTCAAAAAAAGAGCTTCTTTTGACGCGGTGATAAATGCCCCGGGAAACAACGATTACTACCTCAATATTGTCGGGGACTACGCATACAGCATTAGTGATTTTGACACGGCAAAACGGGCCTATGAGAAATCCGGAAACAGCTACGGCATGGAAAAAACCGACGATGCCGTCAAAAATCCTGAGCACAAAGAAGACATGCTTTTCCAGACAGGAATGTCCTGATGGTTATTTCTTCTTGCGACTGCCACGGAACCAGTATACACCGACGGCAGCTGCAACAACCGCAAAGAATCCAAGGAGAATCCAGAAGAGGGCGCTTTGACGTTCAACAAAAGTGGTAAACGCCTGAACAATGTTTTTCTGCTGTTCAGGAGCGCTCGGCCTTACTTCTTCCACGGAGCCGAAAGCCGGACTTACGCTGAAGGAAATGCGGATATTTTTACTCATGGCACCGTCTTTCTGGCGCACAGCCTGGACGTACACTTCATGGCGTCCATATTCCAGTTCTGCCGGAGCCTGGATGGTGAAATCACCGGTCGTAGTATCGGCAATCAGGGCTGAAGCCACAACGATACTTCTCCAGGTCGCGCTGACCTTGTTTCCAAGGTCTGTCTTACCAACAAGCACCGGTTTCTGGTCACGAATTTCTACTCGGACATCGTTCAAAATTACCTCATCGGTAATTGGCTGATCTGAAAGTTTTTTCGGAGCAGGAGGAACAACATTGAGAGTCGAATCAATAACAATCGCAACCGGTGGAGATTCCAAAACCGACTGTTTTTCAGGCTGAAGGGCGCGGGCAAGCAGGATGTATTTGCCGTCACGGATTGGCTGCGGAACCTGGAAAACAAAAATATTATTTTCATCAGCAACAGTCTGTCCAAGAATTTTTTCGTGGCCAAAACTGTTCCGCAAAACCACTTCAACAACAGCTGTAGCAGGAGCAACGCCCTTCACCAACGGCTGGTTGTCGGCAATCAATTGGCCTTCAATAAAATTCGTAATTCTGACGCCAAGCTGTTCCAGGGTTCCAGGTTCGCTGGCATCAAGTGGATCCGTATGGAACGAAAGAATTTCCTCCGCATCAGAGAATCCGTCTCCGTCACTATCAATGATAACCGGGTTGGTGCCGTACTGGTATTCAAGCACATCGGCAAGGCCGTCTTCATCGCTGTCCTGGCTTCCATCGGTAACGGTAATATTGTACTTGGCTTCCCATGACTTGGAGATGCCGGTTTTTTCACTCTTATCGGTCGGGAATGAAGCAATATCAAGCGGGTTGGTACCGGCACGTACTTCTTCACTGTCACTCACGCCGTCACCATCCGTATCAACTTTCAAAGGATCTGTTTTATTATCAGTAACCTCAACATAATCCGTCAGTCCATCGGCATCGGTATCGGTAAGGAATGGGCTGGTGCTGTACTGTTCAACTTCCTGGTTATCGGGAAGTTTATCCGAATCAGTATCTTTTTCCTGAGGATTGGTCAAATAGACATTGTCTTCAATATAGGTTGGCAGAGTATCAAGATCGGGATCGCCGTTCAAAAGCGCCGGAACGTCATTCTTCTTAAAGTACTCCTGGAGGTTATCCATCCATCCGCCAAACTCATCTTTGGTCATGTACTCATCCGGACCAAAACTTGAACCAGGCTTACAGGAAATAATGCCTACTTCACAGGCCTTATTGATATAGCGTGGATACCACCACATGTAACTGCGGTCGGAAAACACATCATTGAAAGGAACTTTCTGGTTCTTGATGCCATCAGGACCACCAAGCAAAGCTTCAAGTTCAGAATAATATTTCCACTTCATCAAATCATTGGCGTTGAGAAGAATTTTCAACGCTTCAATTCTGCTCACAATGCGTTCAGGCTTGAAAGGACTGCCAGGTTCTTCATAATAACCGTTCACCACGGCGAGCATGGTTCCCTTGTTAATGGAATCAATAAATGGCGTTCCTACGGGAACATCTGGATAAAGCTGGAACCCGGAGGCATCAACTGTCGCCTGGGCATGAGCCTGTTGTGCAAAAACAGCTGCAAAAAGTCCACGCCGTGCTGCTTCAAGTTGCAGATCAGTAAACGAAGAATATGAAGCAAAAATCGAGAGACAGTCGCTCAGATGTGCGCGGCAATCCTGAATAAGTTTTGCCTTGGTTTTAAGAATATCGAATTTTTTCAAAATACGGTCAACGATTTCTCCGCGGCTAATACCGTCTTCTGGAGGAATAAACTTCTCACCCAGCAAAGTTTCCACGGAATAGGAAACGGGTTCAGGAAGCGGCTGGGAAACAAGCGTCACCGTTGCGGGCGTGCTGTCCGGGGTAAAGGGAGGAACATTAATAACCGGGAAAGTTTCAATTGAAGGAGGAATCTGTCCTTCCGGAGTAGGGCTTGGCCCAGGAGTTGGCTCCGGAGTTGGGGTTGGTTCAGGGGCCGGAGTCGGAGTTGGCTCCGGAGTTGGGGTTGGTTCAGGGGTCGGAGTAGGAGTTGGCTCCGGAGTTGGGGTTGGTTCAGGGGTTGGAGTCGGAGTTGGCTCAGGCGTTGGAGTTGGTGACGGTGTAGGTGATGGTCCAACACCAGGCCCGCCTCCTACGCCAGGTCCAGAGCTTGTAGCTGCAGTAATTGTCAAAGAAGCCGTATCCTCAAAGCCAAGGTATTCAGCCTTCACAGTAACAACCGATGGATTCAAACCGGTAACAAGACCGGTATCGCTCACGTTTGAAACACCTGACGGCGAAGCCGACCAGGTTGTTCCAGGATCATTGGTGATGTTGACGGTCGTATTGTCACTGTAATTGAGTGTTGCAGTAAACTGCTGTGCGGAACCGACAGTAACAGTTGCAGCAGGAGGAGTCACATCGATGGAAACAATGCTGACAATCGGCAAAGCCAGAGGAACAACAACCGCATGTGCTAAAGGAGCAAAAACGGTCGAGAGCAAATAAAGTCCAAGACTAAATCTTGCGAGCAACCTGAACTTTGTACGAACCATCATGATGGCAAAAAGAAATATTTCCTAAAATTATAGAACATTTTTCGTTTTCAGTAAAGCATTTCACCTCGTATTACTCTTCGAAGACAAAAACTTCTCAAAACTCTCGAACTCGTTTTTGTATTGGGCAAAGAATATTTTGGCCCTGTCATACTCCTGAAGGAAAAGGTTTTTATTGATTTCAAGAAGCGAAGTAAACGCCGGCATGGCACCTGCAGGATCATTGGTCAAAACATGGGCAAGAAAAAGCTGAAAATGAACGGGGTAATCGTGCGGCAGATATTTACTGGCCCTCTCCAGATACATCACCGACCTATCAAAAAAGCTGCGGCGTACATAATAATTGCCGATCAGTTGCACAAAAATATTTTCACTGTCCGGGGCATTCAGCACACTGAGCTGAAAAAGCTCGGCCTGTCTCTCATCATCAATTCCGCCATAAACAAGAGCCGTATCGAGCACGAACCTGCTCTGAAGATATTTATGAAAATGATCAAGGTTCTGTGCGGAAAATCCACGCAACTGCTCCCCTTGAAGGTAAGGCAAAAGCTTTTGCTGCAAAGCAAGATTCTGTTTCGGAACAATTTCACTCACGGGACCAAAATAGTTGTACTCCTTTCCCGGAAAAGCGGTGAATGGGAAATCGGTAAAAACTCTTTTCCCCGGATTTTGGCGTTCAACATCTTCCAGGGTTGTGTAAAAATTGTACACGGATATCGGACTCGGAATATAAAAAGTCACATCGGAACGCATGCCCTCAACTTTATTAAGATACAGTAAGGGGAAAAGCGTATTATCACCATTCTGAACAATATAAACGGCATTCGGAGGCAACAGCTGAAGAGTCAAACGGGCCAGATCGTAGGCAAGATAATTATTGCTCTGATGAAGACTTCCGAAATTGGTAACGCCATAAAATACCGCCGTCAAAAGCAACAATGATCCGGCGAGTTGCCCGGAATTTTTGCGGAAAAATTTCTCAGACAAAAAATGCAGGCCCAGAATTGCCGCAAGGCAAAGCAGCATAAGCACGGGCAAATAAAACGGTCCGTCTTTAAAGACATCCACGGGAAGTTTGTCGACATATCCTATCCCCAGAAGCTTGGAGAGTACGAAAGCATAAAAGACAACAAGAAGGAAAAACAACCAAAAATAAGGACGCGACTTTTTCCAAAGCCAATAAAAACCTGCCGGAACAAGCAGCAGCAATCCGCAAAAATAGTTTTGGCAAAAACGCTGAAGGACATAAATAAACATCTGCCAAACGTGGTAACGGAAAAGATCATCAAACCACCATCCGGAAAAAAGTTCTGGTCCTGTTTGGCCGGAAGAAGGCTGAAGATGCATGGATGGATCAACGCCTCCGGAACTGTAGAGCTTCCTTAAAACATGATTCCAGAAGTTTTCCCAGGTGGAAGGATCGCCCCAGTTGAATGGAGGATGCATGGACGAACGAATGGGAAGATAAAGATAAATAAGTAAACCGGCGCCCAAAAAAAGGCTCCCCTTCAGCCAAAATTTCCAGTCCCTAAAATACGACGGCGCAGCCATCCACAGAAAAACAAACAATGGCGGACCGGCCAGAAGCATCAATAGGTGATTCCCAAGACTCAGACCATAGAAAAAACAGAGCAGAAAAATCCAGCGCCGTGAAAATGCCGCTGTGAGTTCAGATCTTTTTTCATACCAGGAAAAAACAGCAAGAAGAAGTCCCAAAAACAGTACGGCGTTCAGCGTATAAACTTCTGCACGAATAGACTGGCTCCAGAATAAAGTTCCCACGGCAAAAAGCAGTGCCCCGGCAACTGAAAGAAAATTCTTTTTCGTAAAAAGCCGGACAAGAGCATAAAAAATAACTGCCGATAAACCACCGCAAAAAGCCGAAAAAGCATTGGCCTTCCACGCTGCCGTCCCAAAAGGCAACAGAAAAGAAAAAACCTTTCCGAGAAGAACATACAGTGGATATCCGGACGGATGCGGGATTCCCAGGGTGGCTATCGCTGTTGAAAATTCACCGGAATCTTCTGCGGCAACCGTTGGATAAAGCGTAAAAAGATAGAAAAGATATGGAACAAAAAACACCAGCGCCGCGAGCAAAATATCACGCCGGGAAATCGACTCAGCCTTTTTGAAAAAATGGAAATTTATCACGGGTTATTCGCAAAAAAGAACTCAAAAGCATCATACATGCTCTGACGCAACGTGACCAATGTTGACCACGAAAGCAAAATGAGCTATAATTTACTGATTGTTTTGAATCCAAAACACAAAAACAAATGAAAAAAATCTCAAAAATCCTTACGGGCTTCTGGATAATTTCAGCGCTGATTGCTGTGTTCCCTGCTGTTGCAAGCGCCAACGGAAGTTTAACGATCGTCGTAAAAAATCCAAATCCGTATACCGGAAATCAAAGCTGGTTTACCTATGAAAAAAAACCAGGGGAGGTCATTGACGACGTGGCCACGGTAAAAAATCTCAGCAATAAACCCCTCCGGGCACACGTTTACGCAGTCGACGCTACCAGCAACGACTCCGGAAATTTTATTTTGAAACTTGAAAACGAAGACAAAACCGGAATCGGAAAATGGACGAAACTGACATCATCAGACATTATCACCATTCCGGCCCAGCAAAGCATGGATTTCCCTTTCCACATCGAAGTACCGGCAAATCTCACACCTGGACAATACTTCGGAGGACTTGTACTGGAAGAGGTTGGTGACAACGTTCAACCGGTAGCAGTTGCCGCTGCCGCAGATAACGGTAAAAAAATCTGCTGCACCAACATTCTTGTAAAAACCCGCATTGGTTTAAGAATCTACCTCACAATCCCTGGAACCATTGTGGATAAAATGGAATGGTCAGGATTCAAAACCATTCAAAAAAATAAAACCACCAATTTCCAGTTTGAAATCAAAAACACCGGAAACGTTGCCCTTGAACCCGTTGCCACAATTGAAATATTCGACCAGGGCGGAAAACAGGTCGACCGTTTTGAAAAAACCCTTGGGGAAAGCCTTCCGGGCACCATCATCAACCCGGTCATTGGATGGGAAAACCAGGCGCTCTTTGGGAGCTTCAGGGCAATCGGGAAAGTACATTACCGGATCAAAAACCAGAGTATTGATCAAAAACTGCACGGCAGTTCAGAAAAAGGAGAAACTAAAGTAACAGAATTCAATATTGTTCCGTGGAAAATGCTTTACGGCATAATTCTGGTTATTTTAGCGGCCGGAATCGGCTACTGGATATACGCCAGAAACCAGCAACAGCTGAAAACCCAATGGGAAACATACGAAGTTCAGGCGTACGACAACATCATGTCCATTGCAGAATCACACAGCGTTGATTGGAAAAAACTTGCACGCGTCAACAAGCTCAAACCTCCTTATCTTGTTAAAAAGGGTGAAATCATCCGTGTACCAAAAACAGTCCGCCACAATCAAACAACTCTCTTTGACGTCAAAGATCATGAATAATGCTTCCTCAACATTCAGAAAAAAAACTCTCGCGGTGCTTTCACTGGCAATGCTCAGTGTGACGATCAGCACCGGATTCCTTAATACCGCATACGCCCAGGTATTCAGAGGTAATGAACGGGACCCGTTGCAATCAGACATGCCAGATACCCCTTGCAACAGTACTGACAACCAATCGGCAAGCGACATCGCCGTAAACGACAACCGCAAATGGGCGATGGTCTGGGAAGACAACGCCTGCGAAGGTGGAGCAAACGGATCAGGAATTTATTATCAGACCTATGACGTTATCAATGGAGTAGATTCAACAACCGGACCAACTCACGTCAACACAACAACTTCGGGTGATCAAAACAACCCTGCCATTGCGATGGATCATGAAGGAAACATCGTCATGGCATGGGAAGGAAACGGCTCCGGGGACACTGACGGCATTTTTGTCCGCGCCTACAAGAA
>JAXLZP010000015.1:0-19579 GCA_046350835.1 Candidatus Altimarinota bacterium
GGAAGGGGAGAAGAAATAACTTATCATTTTGCATATTTATGAACGCGATCAGTGTGAAGCATTTGACCAAGGTGTATGCCACGGGAACCAAAGCATTGAAGGGCGTGGATCTTGAGGTGAAAGAGGGCGATTTTTTTGGTCTTCTGGGTGCCAACGGTGCAGGCAAGACCACTATTATTGGTATTTTGACGAGCCTGGTGAATAAAACTTCTGGAAAGGCCAAGATTTTTGATTTTGATCTTGATACCGATATGAACCGGGCAAAACGCCAGGTGGGGGTTGTTCCGCAGGAGTTTAATTTCAGTATTTTTGAGAAGGTGATCGATATTGTTGTTGCCCAGGGCGGCTATTTTGGCGTTCCCAGGGCTGTGGCCATGGACCGCGCGGAAAAGATTCTGACGGCTCTTGAATTGTGGCACAAAAAAGATATGCCATCCCGGACACTTTCGGGAGGAATGAAACGCCGCCTGATGATTGCCAGGGCTCTTATTCATGAGCCGCGGCTGTTGTTTCTGGATGAGCCGACCGCTGGTGTTGATGTTGAGCTCCGTCACGGGATGTGGAAATACCTCAATGAACTGAATGCGAAGGGGACCACCATTTTTCTGACGACCCATTACCTTGAGGAAGCAGAGCAGCTTTGCCGGAACGTTGCCATTATCAAGGAAGGAGAGATTGTCCGGAATGATGCCGTTAAAAAACTCATCGGGTCCCTGGAAAAACAGACCTACATTTTAACGGTTGAAAGTACGGATCATCACAAAAAGGTCCGGGGGTATGAGCTCCGCTTTATTGATGATGTTACGATGGAGGCTGATCTTCACAACGAGCAGACCATGTCCGGGTTTATCCATGATCTTCATGAGCATGGCTATGTTGTCCGTGACATACGTCCCAAAGGGAACCGCCTTGAACAGCTTTTTTTGAATATTCTTCAGAACAAATAATCTATGAATGCACACGATACCTGGGTTGCGTTTACCACGATTCTTCACAAAGAGGTTACGAGGTTTTTGCGTATCTGGAGCCAGACGCTATTGCCTCCGGTCATCAACCAGTCGCTCTATTTCATTATTTTCGGCGCGTTTATCGGTTCGCAGATCCGGAGCGTAAATGGCATCCCATATATGTCTTTTATTATTCCCGGGCTGGTGATGATGGCGGTGATTAACAGTTCTTTCACCAATGTTGTCAGTTCGTTTTTTGGGTCAAAATTTCAGAGAAATATTGAAGAACTGCTTGTTTCTCCAACTCCAAACTGGGTGATTATTTCCGGTTATGTGATGGGAGGTGTTCTGCGTGGAATTCTTGTCGGCGCCATTGTTTTTCTGGTTTCCGTCTTTTTTACCCACCCGGTGGTTCATGATCCGTTCATGGTTGTTCTGTTTGTTTTTTTGACTGCGGTTGTTTTTGCTCTTGGTGGTTTTATTAATGCACTTTTTGCCACAAAGTTTGATGATGTGAGTATTTTCCCAACCTTCGTTTTGACTCCACTGACCTATTTTGGGGGTGTTTTTTACTCCATTAAGGATCTTCCGCCGCTCTGGCAGACTTTGACCCGTTTCAACCCGATTCTTTATATGATTGACGGGTTCCGTTATGGATTTTTTGGAGTTGCCGATGTTGATGTGCGCATCAGTGTGGTGATGCTTCTTGCTTTTACTGTTCTCCTTTACGGCCTTTCCCATTATCTTCTCAAGAAGGGGACGGGTCTTCGGAACTAATTGTTATGATCAAACCTTTTGTTTTGCCGTGGCAGCTCAGGGATGTATTCCCGGTGTTGAAAGGCAGAGAAAACCTGCTGGTGAAAGGACTTCATGGACTGGAAAAGGAGTCGCTGCGTGTTGATGAGGAGGGCCGGCTGGCCATGACGCCTCATCCGGCTGCATTGGGAGACAAGCTCACCGACCCTTATATTACGACCGATTTTTCCGAGAGCCAGCCGGAGTTTATCACTCCGCCGTTTCCAAGTCCGGAGGAGGCGGTGGCGTTTTTGGAAAAACTTCATGATTTTACCTATGAAAAACTGGACCGTGAGCTGTTGTGGCCCATGAGCATGCCCGCTCGGCTCCCGGCGGAAAAAGATATTCCCATTGCCCGGTACGGAGATTCCCCTGAAGGTCAGATGCGTGAAACCTACCGCCGTGGGCTTGCCCTGAGATACGGCAAATATATGCAGACTATTTCCGGCGTTCATTATAATTTTTCTTTTGATGATGGTTTATGGGATCTGCTTTTCTCAAGATTTGGCAAGGGAATGACGCGGCAGAGTTTTGTGAACGAGGTTTCCATGAATCTGGTAAGAAATTTTATCCGTTATCGCTGGCTGTTCGTCTACCTTTTTGGGGCATCACCGTACAAAGATGAAAGCTATCGGTGCCGCTTAATGGCCAAGGACCAGGATCATACCATTTCTCTCCGTTCCAGCCGGTGCGGCTATTCCAATCCGGCCAAACTGCCTGTTACCTACAACAGTTTTGAGCAGCATCTGGCCGATCTTGAATATGCCGTCGATACGGTCCATTCTCCATACACTGATCTGGGTCTGGAGGACCATGGGGTCAAGCTTCAGCTGAATGACCATATGCTCCAGCTTGGAAACGAGTACTATTTTTCGATCCGGCTGAAACCGCCAAAACCTTATGATGATATGGTGAAAGCGCTTCGGCGTGATGGCGTACAGTATTTTGAGGTGCGTATTTTTGACCTGAACCCTTTTGAATACAGCGGGGTTAGTGTCCGTCAGCTGTATTTCACCCATCTGTTTCTGCTTTTTTGTCTTTTGACGCCGAGCACTCCGGTTGATGATAAGGATCTGGAAATCGCGACGACCAATCAGCAGGATGTGGCGCTTTTTGGGCGTAATCCATCGCTTTATCTTCATCGTGACGGTAAAAGTGTTCTGATGACCGGTTGGGCCGCTGAGCTGATGGAACTTTTGAAACCTTTTGCCCAGCTGATGGACCGTTCCCTGAATAAACCTGCGTATGGCCGTGTGTTACAATATTTCCGGGATGCTCTTGATGATCCCAAACATCTTCCGTCTTTCCGGGTTGTGAAAGGGGTCCATGGCAGGGGAATGGATTTCCTCAAATACGGCCTGAAGATCGCTAAAAAATATTCGTCCCGTCACCATTGATGTATGTCACTTCCTTTTCAGACTCCCGGGTATGAGCATATGGAACTTTCCACCCAGATTGTCATTGCCGATGCTTTGCGGCGGGGAATTGAGGTGAAAATTCTGGATGAACACAGCCAGTTTTTACGCCTTAAAAAAGGTGATCATATTGAATATGTTGAGTCGGCGACGAAAACCTCCAGGGATACGTATGTAACGAGTGTTCTTTTGGGAAACAAGGCTGTTACAAAGATTTTTTTGCACGAGGCGGGTATCAGTATTCCTCACGGGAAGCATTATGAAAACTATCATGATGCACTGGCTGATGCGGCCAAGTTTGTTGAAAAGAACAAAAGTTTTGTTGTGAAGCCGAACACGACAAACTATGGCATTGGTATTTCGGTTTTGAAACAGGGATTCCATGAAGCTGACTATACCCATGCTTTGACCATCGCTTTTGGTTATGATTCTTCCATTGTCGTTGAAGAGTTTATTCCGGGTATTGAATGCAGGTTTTTGGTGATTGGCGGCAGGTGTGTTGCTGTTTTACAGCGTATTCCTGCGAATGTTACCGGTGACGGTTCACATACTATCCGTGAACTTGTGAATGAAAAGAACGATAATATGCTTCGCGGCAAAGGACATAAAACTCCGCTGGAAAATATTGAACTCAATGAGGTTGAGCTGGAAGTTTTACGGGAGCAGCGTTTGACTCCCGAAGATGTTCTTGAAAAAGGCCATCAGGTTTTTTTACGCCGGAACTCCAATATCAGCACTGGAGGGGACAGTGTCGATTTTACCGATGTTGTTCATGAAGGATACAAGCGTCTGGCAGAAAAGGCGGCCGGGGCTGTTGGAGCGCAAATTTGCGGGGTGGATATTATGAGTTCCCGTTTTGAGGATGCTCCTGAAGATGACAGGTATGCGGTTATTGAACTGAACTATAATCCGGTCCTTTATTTCCACAATTTTCCTTTTGAAGGCCAGAATCGGGATGTTGGGAAATATGTTCTGGATCTTCTGGGCTTTTAGTTCATTGCCAGGACAAAACTCAGATTGAGGAATGTGGCAAATGATACCCACAGAAGGTATGGAACCAGCATCCATGCTGCTTTTTTATTGATGCTTTTTGCCAGAACAATCATGACGACAATGGAAAACCACAGGACTGTTATCTCCATGAAAGCCTTGGAAACGTCTTTCATGGTAAAGAAGATGAAACTCCACAGGACATTGAGTATTCCGTTGGCTATAAATGTAAACAGGGTGGCTCTCAGTTTTTTTTCATCGGCTTTCGGAGTCTCCCAGAGTGTCAGGGCGGACCAGCCGGTAAGGATGTAGAGAAGGGTCCATACGGGACCAAAGACCCATCTTGGTGGTTGAAGTGCGATTTTCGGCAGCTGGTTGTACCATGAACCAATATCGGTCATAAGTCCGCCGATGAAAGCGACTAGAAAGACTGAACCGATGACGATAAAGGCCTTATCCCAGGAGAAAGGTTTTTGTTTTTTCTTGAAGAACATGGGCAGAATGGAAAGTTTATGAACTGTTCTGTTGCGATTATACGCTTTTACTGAAAATTAGGAACCATAACATTTTGATGAAAAATTTTGCAATAAATTTTATGGAAGACCTCTTGCGGGGTTGTGCTTTTTGTTCTGTGCATTCTGCTTTTGTATATCAGAAAATAAACTCTTTCAGGAAGAAAGAATTTTTAAATTTCTGTGCTTGACGCAGGTAGGGGAGAGAGACTATCTTTAGGGATGCTTTTTCATATATATAGTAGGTGTTTTTCTAGGGCCACCTATATGTGGTGTGCCTAGTTTCAACTTACTGCTCTTCTTTTTGACGGAAGAAGGGCCGCCTTCTCTACCTATATATATGCTCTTTTCCTTCTCCATTCTTTAATCTCATTCCCTATGGCGACTGCGTCTCGTCCCAAAGCTGGGCAGCACCCTACATCCCTGAAAGACCGCACCGGTAAAGGTCTTAAGATCCAGCGTGTCTTTACCGAACAAGGCAAGGATCCATTTTCCTATTTTGAGTACGAACTTCGTACTTCACGTATTACCAACCCTGACGGGTCGGTGGTTTTTGAGATGAAGGATGTTGAGGTTCCAAAGTCCTGGTCCCAGGTTGCGACAGATATTTTGGCGCAGAAATATTGCCGCAAGAAGGGGGTTCCTCAGCGTGATAAAAATGGCAAACTTTTGAAGGATAAAGAGGGGAATGTTATTACCGGTGCTGAAACTTCCGTTAAAATGGTGGTCACCCGTCTGGCTTCCACCTGGAGACATTGGGGAGAGAAACATGGCTATTTTGAAACCGAAGAGGATGCCAATGCTTTTGAGGATGAGATAAAATATATGCTTGTTGGCCAGATGGCTGCCCCAAACAGCCCTCAATGGTTTAATACCGGTTTGGCCCATGCCTACGATATTACCGGTGATGCCCAGGGCCACTACTATGTTGATCCTGAAACCGGCAAACTTTCCAAATCCAAGGACGCCTATACTCGTCCCCAGCCGCACGCCTGCTTTATTCAGTCGGTGAATGATGATCTGGTGAATGAAGGGGGAATTTTTGATCTTGTGACCCGTGAGGCCCGTCTCTTTAAGTATGGTTCGGGAACAGGTACGAACTTTTCCAGACTTCGCGGTGCCAATGAAAATCTTTCCGGTGGAGGAAAATCTTCCGGTTTGATGAGCTTTTTGGCGGTACTGGACCGTGCTGCCGGGGCCATCAAGTCTGGCGGTACTACCAGACGCGCGGCCAAGATGGTGTGTCTGGACATGGACCATCCAGAAATTGAGGAGTTTATTGATTGGAAATATATTGAAGAACAGAAAGTGGCCGCGCTCCATGCCGGTTCACACGTCTGTTATGAACATCTGAAACGCATTGTTGATAGTGCCTGTGAAAACGGTCTCGATCCTGAGAAAAATCCTGCGCTGAAGCAGTTGATCTATGAAGCCGATAAGAATCATGTGCCGCTGAACTACATCAAGCGTACGCTCATGCTCATTGAAGACGGCATGAAGGCTGATGAGTTCAGTTTCCGCCGCTATGATACGGATTTCCGTTCTGAGGCTTATCTGACCGTTGGTGGCCAGAACTCCAACAACTCTGTCCGTGTTCCAAATACCTTTATTGATGCCGTCAAGAAGGATGGTGCCTGGGATCTGAAGAACCGCAAGGATGGAAAAACCTATAAGAGTATTCCTGCCAACAAGCTCTGGGACAAGATCGCTTTTGCGGCCTGGTCCTGTGCTGACCCTGGAATCCAGTACGATACGACGATTAATGAATGGCATACCTGTCCTGAAGATGGACGGATCAATGCCAGCAATCCATGTTCGGAGTACATGTTCCTGGACGATACCGCCTGCAACCTTGCTTCTCTCAACCTCATCAAGTTTTATGATCATGAGACCAAAACTTTTGACGTTGACGCTTTCCGCCATGCCAGCCGTTTGTGGACGATGGTACTGGAAATCTCCGTTCTGATGGCGCAGTTTCCGTCCAAGGAGATTGCCCAGCTGAGTTACGATTTCCGTACACTCGGTCTTGGCTATGCCAACATTGGAACCATGCTCATGCGTATGGGTATCCCTTACACATCTGAAGAGGCCTATGCCATTACCGGTGCCATTACCGCTCTTCTTTGCGGTGAGTCCTATGCGACTTCCGCAGAAATGGCGAAGGTGCTTGGTCCTTTTGCGAAGTACGACAAGAACCGGGAGCATATGCTTCGGGTTATCCGCAACCATCGCCGGGCGGCTTACAACAGCAGCAAAGATGAGTATGAAGGTTTGACTGTTAAACCCCAGGGCATCAATTCAGCCTATTGCCCTGAATATCTTCTGACTCCTGCGCGCCAGGCTTGGGATATGGCTTTGGAGTGGGGCGAGGAAAGTGGCTTCCGCAATGCCCAGGTCACGGTTATTGCACCAACCGGAACAATCGGCCTTTTGATGGATTGTGATACGACGGGTATTGAACCTGATTTCGCCCTTGTGAAGTTTAAGAAACTTGTTGGTGGAGGGTATTTCAAAATTGTGAACCAGTCCCTGAAGCCTGCGCTTGAAACCCTGGGATATGATGAAAAGCAGGTTGAGGACATCATTAATTACGCTCGCGGCCATGCTACCCTGAACGGTTGTCCACATATCAATCCGGACAGTCTGCGTGAGAAAGGGTTTGGTGATAAGGAGATTGCTGCGATTGAATCCCAGCTTTCCGGTGTATTTGAGCTGAAGTTTGCCTTTAACCGGTTCAGTCTTGGTGATGATTTCTGCCGTGATGTGCTTGGCCTTGGTGAGAACGAGCTCAATGATATGAATTTTGATATGCTCGTTGCTCTTGGGTTTAACAAAGACCAAATTGAAGCGGCCAATGAATATGTCTGTGGCACCATGACCGTTGAGGGGGCTCCCCATCTGAAGGCTGAAGATTATCCTGTTTTTGACTGTGCCAATAAGTGCGGCAAGAAAGGAAAACGCTTCATCCCTTACCATGGTCACCTCCGCCAGATGGCTGCTGCCCAGCCGTTTATCAGTGGCTCTATTTCCAAGACCGTCAATATGCCGGAAGAATGCACGGTTGGTGATATTCAGCGCGCGTACATGGAAAGCTGGGAACTCATGCTCAAGTGTAATGCCATCTATCGTGACAGTTCCAAATTGAGCCAGCCGCTCAATACGTCCAGCGCCGATGGTCTTTATGCTGACCTCTTTAACTTCGGTGATATCGCTGATGCTGATGAAACGGTTGATGCCCAGCGTGTCCATAAGGTTATTGAAAAAATTGATGAGCGTCCAATGCGCCGCAAACTTCCGGCTGAACGCCACAGCATTACCCATAAGTTCTCCATTTCCGGTCACGAAGGTTATATCACCGTTGGTCTTTATGAGGATGGTCAGCCTGGTGAAATCTTTATCAAGATGAGCAAGGAAGGTTCAACGCTCTCAGGTATTATGGACGCTCTGGCGCTTTCCATTTCCATGAACCTCCAGTATGGCGTGCCGCTTGAAGTTCTGGTTTCCAAGTTTACTCATTCCGCTTTGAACCTGCAGGTATGACCGGGAACCGCGATATTCCAATGGTGAAATCCATTATGGATTACATTGGCCGTTGGGCTGCCCTTAAGTTCCTTCCACGTGATACAGCCAAGAAGTATCATAATGCCGACCTGGTTGACCGTGCCTACAATGAAGGCAATAACCTGCTTCTTCCGCGTGTTCCTGTTGAAACTGCCGTTGATGTTCTGACCCATGCTGAAGTTGCCGGCCCTGCCATGATGGAACGGACTCATCAGTCGCCCAAGATGACGGTTGTAACCGAAACCAAAGTCCGTGAGGTCGAAAAAGTTGCCGTGACTGTTGATGCCGGACTTTCCATGGAGGCTTTTGCCAAGATGCAGAAAGACAAAGCGCTCCATCTGAATAACGAAGATGCGGCCATGTGTACGGCTTGTGGGGCAGTGATGGTCCGTAATGGCAGCTGTTATAAATGTCTGGACTGTGGTGAAACTTCCGGTTGCAGTTAATTTTTTTCCGGAAGGGTTGTGAAATTAAAAGGGGATATCGTCGTCGGTTTCATTGTCTGATGGAGCCGGGAGGGTGTCCCCTTTGTAGTATAACTCCAGAGCATTGGTTCCGGTGTCTTTTGGTTTTCCGGGAGCGACAATGACGATGGGGGCTGTAAACTTATCATCAAGTTCGGTAATTTCCGGTCCGATTTCTACAATGTGCCGCATGCGGGTATCTTGTGGATCCGGCCCAATGGTCAGGGCCTTGTTGGTGCTGGTGATGTTGTTGAGCTGCACTGTCCGGTCCGTGAGTCTGCCGCTTCCGACAACGGTATAGGTTGTGAGTGATGGAAGGTAATCGGGGTCTTTCTGTTCCAGAAATTTGGTCAGACGGATGTATGTTCCAAGTCCCATGGTGGTTTCAAATGCTCCGGCTGGTTTTTGCTCCAGGAAGCACTTTTGACGTTCACGGGGTGCAAAGACTTTCCCGTCACTGCTGTACCCAACGACTCTTACTTCCGGTGAGATCTGGGTGGTCCGGTTGATGAAATCTTCAGCTTCTGAACGGTGTCTGAACTTGTGCGTCTGTTGAAAACGCTTTAGTACTTTTGGATCATAAATTTTCAGGGTTTTTCCATCAGGAATGCGGCCATCATCGATCATGATCCGGTCGATTTTTTTTGCGCGGAATGCCTGCTCGAATGCTTCCATGGCCTCTACGCTGACCGGAGGGATGGTCAGCTCATATTTTTGTTTTCCTGTCGCTTTGTTTACTGCTCTGGCGAATGGGCTTTCTTCATAAAAGTTTTCCCAATGCATGATGGTTTCAAAAAAATCTATCCCTAAAGCATCGAACCTTTCCATGAGCTCTGTCGGGGCTAAGACTCTTTTTGGATTTGGAAGAACAGCTGCTTTGGCTGGTGCCGCCTTCGGCTGTTTTTTCTGTGCCTCGAGCATGGTGATGGAGAGAACTTCTCCGCGAATCTGGTCAACAAGCTCGGCAAGTTTTTTGATGGAAAGGATATCCGGCTTTTGGTCCCCAATGAGCATGCCCAGTAAAAGTACCCGGTGCTCCTGGATTCCGATCTTTTTGAGAAACCCCATAAGCTGGGTCCGGGTCTGTTCCGGCATGTGCCGGTAAGATTCGGCTTCACTGGTGACGACCATTTCACGCAGGCGTTCCTGATCAGTCTGGTCTAATGATGACGGGAGATTTTGTCGGCTCATCCTGGTAAAGTAATGGCGCTTATTCTAGATCTTTTGCTTTTTTTGTCAATAACCTGTTGGTGCGTGAAATAGGGGTATCTGGGCTGGGGGGTTTTCGGGCTTCACACAAAAAAAGCCCCGCGACCCTAAGGCGAGCGGGGCTTGGCTCTTCCAGAAGAGGAAGAATTATTTTTTATCCATTTTCGTGCAACCGCAGTCCTTGTTCATAAGGCCCATGTAGCCGATGAATGTGCCACATACACCTACGAGGAGGTAAACAACCCATTCAACTGTTGGCCATGAACCCAGGAGAAGGTTTACCAGGTTAAGGTTCATTTTGAGGAATCCGCCGAGACCGACAAGACCCCAGTTTAATGAACCAACCAAAGTGATGAGCATCATCACAAGGCAAATTGGTTTGTGCTTACCCATAATAAAGAGAGGGTTAAGGAATGAAAGGGAACTTTGATGCTTATTATAAAGGAACATAAGCTGAATGTGAATATGATTGTCGTGATGGTTCAGGAAAATATGAATTTTCCCACCGGTGCTTGCTTTTTTTAAAAAACACATTAAAATATATTAGCTCCGGGTCGGAATTTTCAGAAATTTTTATGAGTAAGTTTGAACTTGCATCAAAGTTTAAGCCAACGGGCGATCAGCCGGCGGCTATTGAAAAACTGGTAAAGGGTTTGCAGAAGAGTGAGAAACACCAGGTGCTTTTGGGTGTTACGGGTTCCGGGAAAACTTTTACAATGGCGAATATTGTCCAGCAGATGCAGCGTCCAACCCTGGTCATTGCCCACAATAAAACACTTGCTGCCCAGCTTTGTAATGAGTTCAAGGAGTTTTTCCCGAACAATGCCGTGAGCTACTTTGTTTCCTACTACGATTATTATCAGCCGGAAGCTTATATTCCCACGACCGATACCTACATTGAAAAAGACTCTTCCATCAATGAAGAGATTAATAAGTTCCGTCATGCCGCGACGGTGAATCTGTTAACGCGCCGTGATGTGCTGATTGTTGCTTCCGTTTCTTGTATTTACGGCTTGGGTGACGTTGAGGATTACTCCAAGTTTGCCATTGAAATCAAAAAGGGTGACCAGCATAAGCGTGACCGTTTATTGCGGCAGCTCACCGACATCCAGTACACCCGTTCCATGATTGAGTTTAAACAGGGAATGTTCCATGTCCTGGGTGATACTGTTGAAATTTTCCCTCCTGATCGTGATACCGTTTTCCGTCTGGAGTTTTTTGGTGATGAGATCGACCGTATTACTGAGGCGGATTCCTTTACCGGTGAGGAACTTCGTGAGCTCGATGGCGTAAAAATCTTTCCGGCCAAACATGATGTGACAAGCCGTGAGAAAATTGAGGCAGCGGTTGCTGCGATTCGTGAGGATATGACCCTTCGCTATAATGAACTTCTTAAACAGGGAAAACTGCTTGAAGCTGAGCGCATTAAAACCCGTACGGAGTATGATCTGGAGATTTTGCTGGAAACGGGTTACACCACGGGTATTGAAAATTACACCCGGTATCTGAATGGACGTGGTCCGGGGGAGCCGCCAGCTACGCTGTTTGATTATTTTCCTGATGATTTTTTGCTGTTTGTGGATGAATCCCACATGACCATTCCGCAGATTGGCGGTATGCATAACGGGAATTTTTCACGCAAACAGACCCTTATTGATTACGGTTTCCGTTTGCCGTCGGCCCATGATAACCGTCCAATGAAGTTTGAGGAGTTTGAAAAAGCCGTGAATCTTGCGGTGTATGTTTCGGCGACTCCTTCAAAATATGAACTTGAGAAAGCCGGAAAAAATATTGCTGAACAGATTATCCGTCCGACAGGTCTTATTGATCCGCTGGTTGAAGTTCGCCCGAGCGAGCACCAGATTGATGATCTTCTTCATGAAATTCAGAAGCGCATCAAGGTCAAGGAACGTGTTTTGGTGACAACCCTGACCAAGCGTTCTGCGGAAGATTTGACTGATTATCTTACCGATGCCGGTATTAAGGTGCGGTATCTGCATTCTGATATTGATACCCTTGAGCGTATCGAAATTCTCCGCGATTTGCGTGTGGGAAAATTCGACGTCCTGGTGGGAATTAACCTGCTTCGTGAAGGTTTGGATCTTCCGGAAGTTTCCCTTATTGGAATTCTGGATGCTGACAAGGAGGGCTTTTTGCGTTCAGAAGGGGCACTGATTCAGACCATCGGGCGCGCGGCGCGCAATGTGAACGGATTTGTGATCATGTATGCTGACCGTATAACGGATGCCATGAAGAAGGCTCTTGGCGAAACGGAGCGCCGCCGCGCCATCCAGCAAAAATACAATAAAGACCATGGCATCACTCCGCAGTCCATTGTCAAAGCCATCAAGGATATTGCCATGGAGCACAGCAAGAAAGAGGCCCGTAAAGGTGAACGCCACATTGATCCTTCCAAAGTTCCACGTGAGGAATTGGGAAGATTTATTTCGGAACTTGAGTCCCAGATGGATTTTGCGTCCCAGAATCTTGAGTTTGAAAAAGCTGCCGAACTTCGTGATGAGATCGAAGAGATCAAAGAGAAGTATAAGCTTTAAACTTCTACGGAGTATTTTTCCATCATCGGGCTGATGGCTTCAACCAGCTGCATGATTGTCCGCTGTTTTTGTTGATCTTATCGATGATCTTTTTTTTTCATAAGATATGTTTACAATGGAGGCATGAAAAAAAGTTTGTTTATGTTGTTTTTGGGTGTTTTTCTGTCCGGATGTTCCGGAAACGGGGTTCTTGACCGTGCACTGGATGTTCAAACCCAGCCCGCCGACTATCTGACCAGGACCGGGATGATTCGGACAACCTACGAAAATACCGGGCAAACCCAGTATTTGATGCGCCAGTCACAGCAGAGTTCCACTGTTCCCGAAAAGGAGAAACTTGTGGCCGGACCGGTGAAGGAGTGTTTGTCCCAGACCGGGCTTGTTGCCAATAAGTGTTTTGAGAAATATTTCCGTGAAAAAGGGGAGTCGTTGGGGCCGCAGGCGGCTTTTGCCGACCTGAAAGTGCTCTATGATGTTTCTGCCCAGGTGCGCTCATATTGTCATCCTCTGGCTCACGAGATTGGACATGCGGCTGTGGTGATGTATCCGGATGTTGATGAGGCTTACCAGCACGGAGACGATTTTTGCTGGTCCGGTTATTATCACGGGGTGATGGAAGAGATCATGGAAAAGATCGGTGAAGAGCATCTTGGAGCAAAATTGAACGATATCTGTGCCAATATTACCGGTAAGGAAAATTACTCCTTTAACTACTATAATTGCGTTCATGGGATGGGGCACGGCCTCATGGATATTATGGGTGATAAGCTCATCGATTCCCTGAAGATGTGCGACAACCTGACAGGATGGTGGGAACAGCAGTCCTGCTACAGCGGTGTTTTTATGCAGAATGTTATTAATGACGGCTTGGAGTACCATAAGGCTGATTTGAAGCCGGAAAATACCGTTTATCCATGCAATATTGTTGATAAAAGGTATAAGGATCAGTGCTACCTCATGCAGACTTCCTACATGCTGAAGATCAATCACTACGATTTCAAAAAAACTTTTGAGATCTGTTCAAAAGTTGACCAGGGGTTTGAGATTACCTGTTATCGCAGTCTGGGGCGCGATGCCAGTGGTTCAACTGTGAGTGACCTCAAAAGGACCCATGACATATGCCTTCTTGGCGGTGATTATACCCAGCAGTCAGAATGTCTCGTGGGCGCGGTGAAAGATTTTATCTCGTACTATCACGATGACGCCAAGGCCAAACAGCTCTGCAAGAGTTTTGATGGTGAGAAAACCCAGCAGTACTGCCTGGAAACCGTGAAGGATTACTATAAAACTTTCTAGTTATTTTTTTACCAGGCCCCACCACCGCCTCCGCCGCCGCCTCCTCCGCTGAAGCCACCACCACCACTAAAGCCGCTTCCGGAAGATCTTGGTGAAGACTGGAAGGTGGTGCCCATGCTGCCGGAAAGCGAATTCATGCTGTTCAGGAAATGGCTGGTGCTGAAGTTGTTCATGAAGTACGGATCGTTGCTCCGGTACCAGGATGGGGGAGTCTTGTAGATTCCTTCAAAGGCTTTTGTCCATTTTGCCGCAATACCCAGGGTTAATGCGTATGGCAGAATTTTTTCAAACATGTTTTCTTTTTCCTGGAATTTGATGCGGTCAGTTTCGGCGGTTTTAATAAACTCTTCCAGCCCAAGAATTTTGTATCTTGTTTCGGCTCCTTTGAGGGTGCGGGCCGGCATGTATTTGGCAAAAATCGTAATCAGAAGTCCAGTCAGGATCATACCGACAACGATTGACCAGTGGATCATGCTGACAAGCAGTCCCATGAAGAAGAGCGTTCCAAACATCAGCATGAAGCCAAGTGCCTGATAAGTACTCCGGATAGTGTCCGGGTCGGTAGGGAAGTACCCTTTTTTGACCAGACCGCCATAAATTTTCTTTTTGATATCCGGGAGGCTCTTGTAAAATTCGTTGTTGAGGTCGTTCAGGCTGCGGGTTGTATTGCCGTCAAAAACTGCATCAAGAATCTTTTTTTCGTAGTCCTCCAGAGTGCTATCTGCGGCATATTCCGGCTTGAGAAGTTCAAAAGTATAATTGGTGATATTGAAGAAGAGCGCTTTGTCCTTTGATTCAATGATCCTGAGATAGCCGCGGACAGCGAGGTCAACGATTGAGGAGGTGATATCACGGATGTCGACCATTTCATCAATGATCACCCCGACCTCGGTAGGTTTAAGGTTGTCCGGTGGAGTATAGAGTGGCATGATGGCTGTTTTCCCAGTGTGAGGGTCACGGCCCTTTTTATACCACAGATACGTGAGTATTCCTCCAGCAACGACCGGGATCAGCAGTCCCCAGTTGTAGAGGAAAAACAGATAGATTTTTTGGTACCAGGGAGCTTTGGCAAAAATCTCCTCTTCTGAAGGAGGTGTTGGTTGCACGATGCCTTTGGGGAAACCTCCAACGATGGTGAGCCCCTGGAGACTTGGCAGGGCCGGTTGGGCTGTTCCTGCCGGTTTTGCGGTAAATTTAATGGTTGAACCGTCGATAATTTCTGCTGAACAGTTTTGGGCTTTGGATCCATATCCGCCCGTGTAGCAGGTGGCTTTGAGTTTGGATTTGTCGATTTTTTCCGGGAGCATGACCGTTGCGGTGGCTGATTCAATGGGAACTTCCCATTTGTCGCCGGTGGCGTTCCAGTATATTTCGTCGTGACTTTCAAAATTTCCCAGGGCCCGTTCAGCTTTGTAGGTGATGTTGTAACTGACGACTTCATTGACATAGACGTTGGGGTCGCCAATTTTTATGTTCAGGTATTCGCCTTCATCAGTGGTATGGAACTGCCATGCCCGGCCGTTATCGTCCGACACGCTCAGAATATGAACAGGTATCTGTGAACTGCGGCCGTTGGTGTCGACGTATTTTACGGGGATCAGACGGTAAATTCCGTGGTGTTCCTCACGGCTGAAATCTACCACGATATGTTCGGTAACCATGATGGTGCTGTCGGCGTTGACCTGGATGGTTGTATCGAAGTTTTTAATATCCCAGTCCCATCCGTACGCACTGGCGGTTGTTGCGCCGGCAACCTGGAGCAAAGCAAAAGCTCCAAGCGTTAAAGATTTGAGGAGATGCTTGAAGCTTTGTTTCATATACGGAATCAAAAAGTAGAAATGGATTATTCCTTTTTCTCGTCTTTGTTGTCGCTGAAAGAAACTTTAACGTTCTTGCGTTCTTCTTCACTGTCGGTCTGGAAGAAATCACGGCGCTTGAAGTTGAAAATTCCGGCAAAAATGTTGTTTGGGAAAAGCTCAACCTTGGTATTGAAATCACGGACGGTAGCGTTGTAGTAACGGCGTGAAAGCTGAAGATGATCTTCAATATCTTTCAATGTCTGCTGAAGGTCCAGGAAGTTCTGGTTTGCTTTCAGATCAGGATAGTTTTCTGCGAGTGCAAAAAGGCTTTTCAATGTTCCGCTCAGCATGTTTTCCGCCTGGGCCTTGTCTGCGAATGTGCCGGCGCTCATGGCGCTGTTGCGGGCTTTGATCACATTTTCCAGGGTGCTTTTTTCATGACCGGCATAACCTTTGACGGTTTCAACGATGTTTGGGATAAGGTCGTAGCGGCGTTTCAACTGGGTCTCAATGTCGGCCCAGGCTTCATCAACCTTGTTTTTGAGCTGAATAAGTCCGTTGTAGATGCCGATGGCAAAGAAAAGGATCAGGACGACGACGCCCAAAATAATCCAACCCGTAGTATTCATAGTAGAAGATTAAAAGATCGTTGCTATTATAGGTCCGGACTGCTCTTTTTGCAAAGGGGCTGGAAGGTGTCCGTTCCCCGCCTTTACCTTATTGACAAAGGCGGCTTTACTGGTACTATGGCTGTCCGTATTTACGATTTTGTATGGCCCCCAAAGATATTGTTCAAGGTCTTCCGGAAGCCGCCAATGATGTGATTGCTCCCATTGAGGCAGGTGACGAGCTGGTTATTGATGACCGGATTCTGGATGCTATTCGTGAGAAACTTTTTGCTGATGCTTCCAAAAGAGCTTTTGGGAGACTTGATGACTTTAATTTGAACACTCTCCGGGGTTTGGCCATGAATCAGGCTTTGCTTCAATATCCAAAGCTTCTGGATATTATGGATGATGTTTTATTGAAGGTTTCTGCTTCAGTTCAGGGTGTTCTTGAGGAAGGTTCTACGGACACTGATACGCAGGAGGATGGGGAAGCTTTTTCACTTTTGCTCAAGCGGTGCGGTACATGGTTTTACAAACATGGTTATGCCAGTCAGGCGCTGAGGGCCTTTGAGGGAGCGATGAAATTTTACCCCGATGATCAGGACATGCTCACGACTGTTGCTGATATCTATTATTCCAATGGTGACTGGCTGGAAGCGGCCGATTTTTACCGGAAGATTTATGTTTTTTCACCGGAGATTCCAATGGTGCAACGCCGGTTGGCGCACATTAATACGGTGATGGGAGAACGTTTTTTGGCTACGGATGTTAATACAGCCTACAATTTTTTTGAGGCGGCGTGCAGTTATTTCCCTGATTACCCTGATGCGATTTGCGGCATGGGCGATGTGGAGTTTATGTCCGGGAACTTTTTTCAGGCCCGGGTTCATTTTGCCTATGCGTTGGAGCTGGAGCCTTCCTCGGTCAGGGCCCTGACCGGACTTGCCAATGTCCATGCCCACCTGAACGAAGATGATGCCGCAGAATCCATGTATGCCGAGGCTTTGCATCTTAATCAGTATTATCCCCATGCACTTTATGGCATGGCCAGGTTCCAGTTCATTCAGCGTGGAAATTCGCTCCAGGCCCTTGAATATGTTGACCGGGTTCTGAAGATCCGTGAAAAAGATCTGACTGCTTTGACGCTTAAGAGCGATATCTGCATTGACCTGAGGCGTTTTGATGAGGCGGAAGAAGTTCTCCGTGAGATTCTTCATCTTCAGCCCCAGGATCGTGAGGCTTTCATGAAATACAGCCGTATTAAGAACGGCGAGTGTTTTATGCCTTCACAGTATGGTATGAGTTCCGAGATTATGGCTGTTCATCCAAACCGCCGTTTATCTTCACGGGATTTTTATTTTTCACTTGCGTATCTTCAGGAGCCCAATAACGAGGGATTGTTTGATGAATATGCCAGACATGTTGAAGACGAACAGGAATACCGTTTTGATTTTCTCCATTCGGCGTTTGATAAAAAAATCCTTAACTGACGGCAGTGTCCAGCGTGGATTTCAGTTTCTGATGAATGGTGTTTTGTGATCCGTATTCAATGCGAATCCCTTCCGGAAGGGCGGCCAAAAACTGATGGCCGTATTTTTTCTGGATAATTCTGGTATCAAGAATGACGATGGTCCCAGTGTCCCGGCTGCTCCGGATCAGTCTTCCAAACCCCTGTTTGAACTTCAGAATGGCTTTGGGCAGCTGGTATTCATTGAAAGGGTCCTTGTATTTTTTTGATCTGGCAACGACCATGGGGTCATCCGGTGGGTCGAACGGAAGTTTTTGAATGACCACGCAGTTGAGATCGTTTCCCTGGAGATCGATGCCTTCCCAGAAGCTTTGTGTTCCAAAAATTGCCGATGACTCCGGTTCATCTTTAAAATGTTCCAGGATTTTTCCTCGTCCTCCGCTGATCTGCTGACCGAGTACGGTGAAGCCGTTTTTTTTCAGTTCGGGTGCAATCTGGTGAAAAGTTGCCGAGAGGGCTTTTTTGGCTGTGAAGAGCACCAGTGTTCTTCCTCCGTTCGTTTCGATAATTTTTTTGATGATGCCGGCACAGCTGTTGAAATAGCCTTCAGTGGCCGGTTCAGGCAGATCTTCCGGAATAAGGATCTTTACCTGGTCCGGGTACGAAAAGTGTGAGGGCAGCGCGGCTTCTTCAAATTTTTCATCAATACCAAGCTGGTCACGGATGAATTTGAACGTTGTGTCGGTCCGGAGCGTTGCCGATGTAAGGATAATGCTTGGTTTTGCGTTCCACAGGACTGTTTTGAGCATGGGGCCCGCATCAACCGGTGATCTGCGTATGGTGACGTTATCCTCAAAAGATTTGCTGATCCAGGTCATCTGTTCAAAACTTTCTTCGTCGCTTTCCAGAACTGAGCGGATGTCGGCGATTTTTTTCTCGCATTCATGCATGGCGCCGCGTACCTCTTTCCAGGTTGATGTGGTGGCGTCGCTAAGCGTTTCATGAATTTTTGAGAGTTTTTCCAGTATGGTTCTGCCCGTGTCGGCGATGGATTTTCCTGCTTCTTTGGCCTGCAGCCATTCTTTGCTCATGACGTCCGCGCTGGAGAGGTTGATCTGATTAAACTGGTATGGGCCAAGGTTTTTTTCCAGGAAAATTCCCGCCAGCCCAAAGAAAATTTCGATGCGGTTGGAGAGTTGTTCCGTCTGCTGTCTGATGTTTTGAATTTCGTTCATCACTTCGGCTTCTTTGCTGAACCGCATCATGGGTTCCAGATTTTTTTTGAGTTTTTCGAACGGGCGCTGGAAGGAGTGGAAGGCAAGTACCACCGTAAATGCATCCGTGGCGACTTTTTCAAGGTGATGGGCTTCGTCAATAACGAGATTTTCGTATTCTGGAAGGATCGGGGTGTCGGCGGTACTGTCCTGAAGCAGCAGTGCATGATTGACGATGATAATGTCGGCCTCAAACGCTTTTTGCCGCGCTTTCATGAGGTAGCAGCTGTTTTTGAATTCAGGGTCGTCGTGTGAGCAGGCATATTCTGCACAACAGATTTCGTCGAGCAGTGAATACTCTTTCCCCACAAAGGTTACCTCATCCAGGTCGCCGCTCTGGCTTCTGGTGAGCCAGAGAAGGATTTTGATGATGAGGGCCACCTCATGATCAGCGAAATGGTCTTTCTGAAGGAGAATTTCCAGACGCTTATATGAAAGGTAGTTTCTGCGGCCTTTGACGACGGCAACTCTGAATGTGGCCGGCGCGAAAAGTTCCTGCAGCAGTGGAACGTCTTTTTTGAGGAGCTGTTCCTGCAGAGTGTGGGTGTAGGTGGAAATCACTACTTTTTTGTGCTGCCGGAGAGCATGGTGCACTGCCGCCATTAGGTAGGCCAGTGTTTTTCCAACCCCCGTTCCAGCTTCGATAATTTTTTTCCCATTCTTGGCAAAAGCTTCCATGATCATTT
>JAXLZP010000016.1:0-17762 GCA_046350835.1 Candidatus Altimarinota bacterium
TGCAAACAAACAATGCAACAACAAGAACAAATACCACAAGACACAAGCGAAGAACTTCTGAGCCAGGAAAGCAAAAAAATTCTCGTGCTTCCGCTTTTTGGACATCCCCAGGAGGAGCAGATCAGAATACTTATCCAGACCGACGGGAATAATCGCGCCAAAGGAGTGAACCAGGGCTACGACGACGGCGGAAAAAATGTTATTCACATCGCAGAATATCTGGCGCAGCGCGGTGACGTATCAACAATGGTGGCCTGCATCATGTCTGCGGATAATGCAGAAAAACGCGGTGACGAATTTTTCTGGAAGATGTATCAGGCCTTTGCCGCACTCGGCACCAGAATAGAAATGAAAGGGACGCTGAAAGACAAGCAGATCCGGATGGAAACGTACGGAGACCTGGAAAAACTCAAACAGCGCGGCGGAACAGCCAAGCAGTTTGCTGAAATGGTTGAAACCGTCTGCGCAAAAACCCATGACGTCGCAAATCCAAAACTCACGCTGCGTCTCGGAATTAATTACGATGAAAACATCGCCCTGGAAAACGAAGTCAGCATCATGTACCGCTCTGGCATGGAAGATCGTGACGCAGTGAGGTTAAGCGGAATGAGGTCTCACGAATCGATTCAAAACTTCGGTTCACAAACCCTTTGGCCAAACGTCACAACCGGCGAAATTGACGAAGTCATCGAAGCGACAAAAAAATCTATGCATCCGCAATTCGGCATCGGATACCCCCCGGAAATGATCGCCGGCATTCTTCAGTCAGTAACAACAAACCATCAAAAACCAGCCACCACCACCGTCACTGTTCCCTACGCCGGATCCGCCACAGATACGCTCACAGCCCTGACCAATCTCTACAGTACAGATACAGTCACTCATTCGTCCGTATTAGTGGAACCGAACGGAAAAACAACAAAAACTTTCGGAAAAACAACGCCGCTTAATTTTAGATTTGTCCACGGAGGAACATTCCAGCTTCACCCGGAAAATACTGAATATGAAGCCATTATTGCCGCCGGACAGGACGCCCGCCCGGGCGTGACAATCCCGACAAACATTGAGCCCAAATATGCCACTGTCCATAAATCCGGCTCAACCCCAGCAGGAATTGCCGCAGGAGTACAAAAAGCCATAGATTTCATGACGTCAAACGTCAAACTCAAGGGAGCAGAAAGACAAATTTCAGCTGTACAGAAAAACACAAAACGGGAAGAAGAAATCACATTCTACCGAAATCTTCTGGCCTCAGACACCAGTCTTGATGAACAGGTGAAAGCGGCTTCAATGGCGACAGAAATAACTGAACAGGAAAAAGCCTATAACACCGCCGCAGATATTTTTACGGCTGAAATGCTGGATTGGGGCAGCAGTATTGGCATACCCGCAAAAAGTGATCCTCAATGGCGTGCAGTCATCAACTACGCCCTCACCAGTTTCTTCCTGACCTGTTATCCCAATCATCGAGCATGGAAAACACTGCAAAAAGACTGGGAGGAAAGTGCCGAATGGCTGGCAAAATACATGCTGGTGGTGTACCAGACCGACGAAGAAATTTTTGACGAAGAAATTCCAGGTGAAACACTCGAAGCGAAAAAATTGCGCCTCAGAAACTATCGCGACGCCTATTTTGCGGGCATGGGAGAATCGACAGAAGACAGTGAAGTTAACACAAAAACTGCCGACACCGCACAAAATCCAAACTATAAAAAAATAAAAAACATCACCAAAGAGTGGAAGAAATTCCTGGATGAATTTGCTGGAAAAGCCCATCCAGAAATCGTAAAGCTCTGGAGACAGGAAATGCTGAAATTCGCCGACGCCAGTGTGGCAGAATGGGAATCATCATCGCTTGAACACCCCGAAAGATCTCTGATCCATGCCGGGCCGGAAGAAAGGGAAAAACTCGGAAAATGGGGTCGCATGGAAGTATCACCGTATGTTGGAAAGCGTCTGGAATCGTTGTTGGCAAATTACGACAATGCGTCAGCGCTGGAAAAACAGACAACAGAAGCCGAACTGGATCTTTGGAACTATCTGAACACCATCGAAGCAAGTATGGGAGCTGGACAGGCCTATCTGACGATCGCACTCACGCTGCCGGCAGAACAGATGACCCCTGAAAGTCTTGATGCCATCCGTGACATTTGCATCCTGAGCAACTGCTACTTCCGCATCCTGAACGACATCAGCGGAAGGCTCAAGCGTTCCCATGCCGACCAGGAAACAAAACCTGATTCGGTCACAATTTTATCGCGTCACTTTGAACACCATTTTGCTCCAAACGACAGCTTTATCAAGGCACTTGCCTATTTGAAAAAAGTCAGCGATGACATCGAAGCCGCCCTTCCCCGGGCAGTCAGAAAACTTGCTGAAACATGCCCAAAACTTGCCATCGCCGTTCAGCGGGCCATCATCGCCAAAGATATCTACAGTGATGAAATCAACGGCGGAGGCCACTACCGCACCCGCACGCGCGACGATATGGCACAAATCTTCAGCACAAGATTCTCTGTTGGCTTTTAGAAGAGTTTTGACTATAGTAAAAGCCAAGTTGAAGCATCCGCATGGCATCAATCAAACCTGATCTCACCGGTCAAATCGACATCCTCAACCAGATTACGCTGAAAATTCTTGGCAACAAAAACGTCATCGATATTTCCAGATCGATTTTGAGTACCATGAAATCCCATTTGGATGCCTACGGAGGCGTCATCTATTTTCATAATGAGGAAAAAAACGCTCTCTATACCTACGCCTTTTCCCAAAACAGCATTATCAACAAGGCTCTGGCCGGCGTTGCCAAAAACTGGCAGCAGTACTCCTTCCCGGTAGAATCAGGCGAACAGCTGCTTTCAAAATGCTTCAAAACAAACAAAGTTTTTGTATCAACAAAACTCAGTGATTTTTATGACCCGGTCGTCAACAAAACCCATGTGGATTTTATCCAGAAAATTCTGGGGGTAAAACTGGGGATCGCCCTCCCGATCCGGGTAAAAGAAAAACCCATTGGAGTACTGTTTATGGCGTTCAAAAACCGCACCAAATTGAGCAAAACAGACTGGTCACTCATCCATTTTTATACGAACCTTTCCAGTATCGCCATCGACAATCACATGAAATACACGGAGGTCCAGGGGAAGTACGAGATGGAAAAGGAAACGACCTCAATTTTAAGCCATGAACTCAAAACCCCCATCGCCATAGCCCAAAACAGCACGCACAACATTATGATGCTGCTGGAAAAATACCGGAAAGAAATGGATGAAGTCATGATCGCCAATCTGGTAGAAACCGCTGGCGACATCCAGCAGAGCATGGAAAGGCTCGTAAAAATCTGTACTTCCATTTTTCACCTCCGGGAGGTTGAAACGAATGTCCCCCTGGACGTCCATAAAGTTGATCTTGAACGACAGATTGGACCAATCATCGAAATGTATAAAAAGCGCTGCCAAAAAAAGGGACTGAAACTGAAATCAAAAATTAGCCATCAAAAGGGGTCATTCCATGCCGGCATTGTCCAGCTGGAACAGATCATCACCATTCTTCTGGATAACGCCCTGAAATATACCGAAAAAGGCGGAATTGGTATTACGATCAATCAGGGACAAAACGATCTCATGGTCACCATCAGCGATACCGGTTATGGCATTCCGAAAAATAAACGAAAGGCCATTTTTGGAAGATTTTACCGGAACATTTCACATATCCATTCAAAAAAACCTGAAGGGTTGGGACTGGGACTCTATATCTGCAAAAAAATTCTGGACCAGATTGAGGGTGAAATATCCGTTACCAATAATCCGGAAGGAAAGGGTACCATCTTCACTGTAACCATTCCAACCTACCAGCATCCCAAACAGGCCAGGAAAAAAGTTCAAAAATGATTTTTCATGAAAAAGTCATCATTCTAAAAATATTTTTGCTATAAGTAAAGTCAGCCGCTCTTTCTCCATGCATGCCAATCAAAGAAGCTGAACAGGCTGTAACAGTTCTTCCCGATCAAACAGATGATGATGAAACTCAAGTGGTAACCCAGTCCACAGTTCCACCGATTTCAGGAGTAACAACCAGAACCATTGATCCTGTAAGAAAAGGTCCAGATACCGAAAAAATTAACCTTGCCTTGGCGGGAGCTCTCCATGATCAGCGTTCACTGCTGGGAGTCATTATGGCCAACGCCACATTCATCGCAGAAAGAATGGGAGATGAAGTATCCAAAGGCGCTCAAGACATAGACATACGCAGACTGGCAGAAGAAATTAAGAGCATTCTTGAAGAAATACAGAACGCTGCATACGAATGTGCGCAAATCAGTGATGACGGATTAACATTCAACCGAAGCCCACACGGAATCACCACCCTTAAACTTGAACCGCTTGAACTCCATCAAACCATCAGTGGACTTGTGCATAAACACAGAAAAGATGTAAAACTGCGCTGTGCAGGAAAATCTCCTGTCATTTTTGCTGACCGGATGTATCTTGAAAGGCTCATCATGAACCTTATCATCAACGCACAGAAACACAGTCGATCAGCTGAAACAACGGAAGTTTGGATTGAAGAAAATGATGAAGAAATACGTATATCTATAAAGGATCATGGCCTTGGACTCAGTAGCGGAATCAATGATATTTTTAAAGAACCCCACCATCAGAACACCCATGAAACCGCGGGTTACGGCCTGGGACTGAGAATATGCAAAATGATCTGTGATTCGCACAACTGGTGCATTCAGGGCAAAAACAACAGCGGAGAACCCGGCGCACAGTTCATTGTCCATATTTCAAAAAATTCAAAAAGGACTACCCCAAATCAGGAGTAACTTCCCTGCCTGGCATCCGGCCAAAAGTTTCGCGCCATTCGTACATCTTCTGCCCACCCACAAAGGTCATCACAGGCCATCCATACAGCCACCAGCCATGGAACGGCGACCAGTCAGCCTTGGTCCATAAAAACTTATGGCAGACTTTTTCGCGCAGAGCGATATCAATCACCACGAAATCAGCATCAAAACCCGGCTCAATACTCCCCTTCGCTGTTAACCCAAACCTCCAAGCCGGCGAAAACGAACAGAGCTCAACAATACGTTCCAGGGATATTTTGCCTTCATGATGAGCATGCAATAAAAGCGGCAGCATGGTCTGAACTCCCGGAACCCCGGAAGGGGCCTGTGCGTAGGGCAACTGTTTCTCTTCCATAAGATGCGGCGCGTGATCGGTTGCAACCATATCAACAGTACCGTCCGCAATACCTTCCCAAAGGGCCTGAACATCATCCCTGGATCTCAAAGGGGGGTTCACTTTTACCACATTGCCATAGGTTTCATAATCTTCATCGCTCAAAAAAAGATGGTGGGGAGTAACCTCAACGCTCACCAGGTTGGCAATATCCTGGGGCTGCTCCTTTCTGAATTTTCTGATCAAATCCAGTTCAGCACGGGTGGTAGCATGACAAAAATGGACCCGGGCCCGGTATTTTTGAACGAGTTCCAGTGCGGCACGAACAGCCTTTTCCGCACACTCCGGCCCGCGGATTTTTGAATGGACCGCCGGGTCAGTTTCCGTGGTGTGCTCAGCAAATCCCTGTTGAATGCATGCCTCATTTTCAGCGTGAAGTGCCAAGATTTTCCCCGAATCCCGCATCAATGATTCCAGTGTCTGCAGATCATCAACCAACAGATTTCCGGTTGAACTGCCCATGTAGACTTTAATTCCCACAACACCCTGCATATCACGCAGAGCGGCAAGATTATCTTTTGTGGCACCTGCAAAAAAACCGTAATTGACGAGTGCTTCCTGACGCACCATCTGGCGCTTCATATCCAGTGATGCCTGATCAATCGTCGGAGGGTTGGTGTTCGGCATGTCAAAAACTGTGGTCACTCCTCCGGCCAGGGCAGCCTTTGAACCGGTAGTCCAGTCCTCTTTCTGGGTCATGCCCGGAGTCCGAAAATGGACATGGACGTCAATAAGCCCGGGGAGAAGGTGCTTTCCCTGAAGATCGATCACATCAGCATCACCATCATATTTTTGATCACGGACAACTTCAACAATCTTTCCATCACGAACAACAAGATATCCATCAAAAATCCCTTTGGGAGTAACCAGCTTCGCGTTGGAAAGAACAAACGTTTTCATAGGTACATCCGGTGAAGAACAGGTTTCACAACCACTTATTATGCCTTGCCAAGAACCAGCGCAAGCAAAGCCATCCGTACAGCAACACCATTCTGGGCCTGCCGGAAGTACGCCGCACCGGGCAGATCATCAACATTCTGATGAATCTCCCCAACGCGTGGAAGCGGATGCATGATCGTCAGTTTTGGGTTATATTTCTCAACCAGATCACGGGTAAGAACGTAGTAATGTTTATACTTTTCATACTCATTGACGTCGGAGAAGCGTTCTTTTTGAACGCGGGTGTCATAGAGCACCTGTGCATTTTTTAAGGCAACTTCAAGATCTTCCGTTTCTTCATAGGCAACCTTTTTGCTCTCAAGATGGCTGGTAATCTCTCCGGGCATCCTCAGTTTCTCCGGAGAAACCAGGATGAGTTTGACTCCAAAATGGGCAAGCAGATACGAAAGCGAATGGACCGTTCTTCCATATTTCAGGTCTCCCACAAGAGCAATGGTTAGTCCATCAATCTGCTTATGCTCGCGCATAACGGTAAAAACATCCAGAAGAGCCTGTGTTGGATGCTCTCCGCCCCCATCTCCGGCATTAATGACCGGCACATTGGCACTCTCCGCAACTTCCCGCGGTGACCCAGGCTGGGGGTGGCGCATGACAATGACATCAACATACTTTTCAATCATTTTTCCAGTATCCCAGAGCGTCTCCCCCTTGGCTAAAGAAGAGTACTCCGATCCAACCACCGTCAGGACCCGTCCTCCAAGGCGGTTCATGGCCGCTTCAAAGCTCAAACGGGTGCGGGTGCTTGGTTCATAAAAAAGCGCGGCCATCAGTTTGTTTTCCAGAAGGTTCGATGTTTTTTCCTTGAAAGCGATCGGCAGCATCTGCTCAGAAACTTTCAGAATATGTTCAATATCTTCCCGCGTAAAATCCGTGGTGGAAAGGATGTCCGACCCAGCAAAGTTCTTCATAGATGGAAGGATAAGAAATTGGCCGTCATTTTTATACCCCGAAGTCAGTGCAAAAGGCAAAAGAAAAAGCGCCCCGCGTGCGGGGCGCTTTTAAAAGCTCTTCAACTAGAGCGGCATCGGTTTACCGTAGTAAATCTGGTAAATACTGCCGGCAAGCTCAATCATTTTCTGTTCAGAAAGAGTTGAAAGCACATTCGCTTTGACCGCCCCCTGGGAAACGGTATAGAGGCTTTCACCAATGTAGAGGATACGCTGAATGGTTTTTTCATAGTTGGTGTAGCCGTTGGTCTCGAGTGAATCCATGTCTGCCTGGCTATAATGGCTCACTTTACCTCTGAGCTTAAAGCCATCATTCAGGTTGACCGTATACACGTAGGCCCCGTCAAAAACCGGCTTGCCATAGGTCGTAGGCACCTGGGTACAGCTGTTGGCTCCATCACAATCGGCCGTACAAACCTTGATGCCATTTTCGGTAGTACATGAAGTTGGAACACAAACTTTCTGACAGGAGGTCGGGCAGGTGGAATAGGTGTACGAAGTACAAGCTTCCTGTGGTTCATTTTCATATACGGTCACCGGCAATGCCATCAGCTGCTTTTCTTTGTCCAAAAGCAGCGCCTTGTGGTTATAGAGAACATCACTCATGGTGCCGGTCGTTCCAATAACTTCCTTGAACATCTCTCTTGGATTGGCGACATCGGTAACATCAAACATGCTGATCTTCAGACCTTTTTTCGCATCATATGGAAGGAAATCAGCATCCTCATCAACCTTGCTCGCATCAACATCATATCCAAAACCGATGATGTGGTTTTCGTCATACGGCTGGAGGTAATCACTGAACCCCGGAACCTTGAGTTTTCCGGTGATTTTTGGAGCTTTCGGATCCTTAAGATCAAGGACAAAGAACGGATCAACACGCTTGAAAGTCACCAGATAAGCTTTGTCCCCCATGAAGCGTGCAGAGTACAGTTTTTCGCCCGGAGCAATATTCTCAATCTTGCCGGTAAGCTGCATCTTCATGTCCAGGACATAGACATTGTTGTTGATCTGGGACCCTGGAGTATACTCATTTTTCGTTGTTGCAACGCGGAAATATCCGTTGCTTTCATCCATGCTGAACTGATTGAGCAGCTGGCCAGGAACCTTTCCTTTGTTTTTATACTCAATCGTACCATTGTTCAGTTCAAAGCGGTAAACAGATGTTCCATAATCGTTGTAGGAACGGTAATATCCGCCACCCCAGTCATTCGCGGCAACATAAAGATTATGCTGGGATACATAAACATTCTCAGAATTTCCAACAATCACGCTGCGGGAAACATCCTTGGTGAGATCATTGAGCGGAACTGCAGCAGCAATGAGGAAGTTGAAATTGTTCTCCTTTGGAAGAATACGGATCTTGGAACATGGAGCAACCGCCTCTTCAGCACCTTTCTTGGTATCAAGCATGTGTGGAACAATCAGGTCAGCCGAAGCAGCAGGAGCTGTACGAGCCATTGGAGCATCGTAATAAATGACCGGAGGATAGTAGGAGAAATTCATGACCATATAGAGGTTCCCATCGATCTTCCGGGAAGTATTATAGTAACCATCAAACTCAACCGCACGCTTCACAGATGGCTTGGTACGGTCAGTCATATCAACCACAAACACTTTGGTTCTGCTTGAACCATAGTATGGTGGATAAATCATAGAGGAAGGAGCAGCAATTTTTTCCGTTGTAGTTGTTGTTGAAGTTTCAGCGGCAGGAGTAACTTCCGGATAGGTACGGTAGGTGGATCCGATCACGGTCAGCTGATTCCCGTCAACGTACATTTCACTCGGAGTAAAGTTTTCATTTTCATCCCCAAGTGTAAAGCTTACGAGCTCTTTCAGGTTGTTGGCAGGGTAAGCCTCGACAATTCTGAGGGTATTGGATTTGATAATGTAGATAAACTTGCCATCATTTTTGATGACATCAGCTTCATCAACACCGGCAACCTGAAGGTTCGTTGTTGAGAAATCCTGTGAAGCACCTGCGGAAGTGTTGCTCACGGATGCACTGTCGGCCGCAACCGGCTGTGGAGCCGCCATAGGCGCTTCTGCAGATTTGAGCGGCATGGCCTCTTCACGGAGTACACCATCAACGGCACCCGCACCTGCGCCATAACCTTCGCCCATAGTATAAGCATTCATTTCGTTAAAACGTTTTTGAAGATCAACGCATGAATCCACGGTCACAAAATCATCACCAACAATTTCCCGGTAGGTACGGGTCGGCTTGTCCTTCACATCAGCCTTCAGGCGGTACACCATTTCCGCCATGGCATCACGTTTCAGGTTTTCATTGAAAAAATTCACAGAAAGCGGAATATCTTTTCTTGCCTCAAGTCCACTCACGTAGGGTTTAAACCACAAATCTCCCGACTCACCTTTTGATACTCCATATGCATTAACGATAATTTTTGATGCCTCAGAAAAATTGATCTTCTCATCAGGTTTGAAATTACCATCCGGGTAGCCCTGAACAATCCCCAAAGATTTTGCCTCACAAACATAAGGAGCAAACCACTCGTCCTTCACATCAGGAAAGCAGTTTTTCCCTTTCAGATCTTTTTTCAGCGATCCAACAATGATCTTGATAAATTCCGCACGATTAATATCGGTGGAAGGGCGGTATGTTCCATCCGGATATCCCTGAAGCACACCCTGGTCCTTGAGATAATCAATCGCATCAGCATTAATGGATGTTGCCGAGACATCGGAAAAAGGGTTGGTTTGCGTGGATGTCTGCGCAAACGCGGTTGGGAACAGTCCGACCGTAAAGATCGCAAGCAGCGCCGCACACCGCTTTTTTGAGAAGTTTCTCATAGACGTAGTTAAGGAATTAAAAGTTTCATCATTTATAATCTATTCTCCACCAAAAATTACAAAAACACCAATCTTGCGGTTGAACAGAAAAATAAATGTTTTTTAATTCCTCAACATTTTTCTAGATCGCGCCTGAACGATAACGATAATAAGGATCCTCATCTGCTTCATCAGGAGCAACCTCAGCAGAAACGGCAGGATAAACGCCGCTTTTGGCAGCCGGAGGAACAACCATTTCGCCCTCATTATCATTTTCCGCCGAGCTTCCTCCGTTAAAAGCACGCTGCAAAGATTCGTGAAAGAAACCCTGCGATTCTGCAAGTGCCGTCTTCAACGCTTTTAAATCGACCCCGGTCGGTTCAACCATTGGTTTTGGCTGATCGCAGGTCCCGCCATGTTCCGGAGTTCCTTCGCAAGGAAAATGTGAATAAAATGTTTTTCCCATAGTGATAATAAATAAAGAAATAAGATTGAGGGATTCATAAGAAGACAAACCCGGATACGATACAAAAAATCCCGCAGGTGGCTGCGGGATTGAAGTTTCAGAACCGGTTATCAAAAACTAATCTCGCAGGTGGCGGGAAATAAGAATAAGGCTGATAATAAGGTTTTTTGCCTCTGTTGCCTGATCCAGATTGGTGAGAGAAGTTTTCATTTCAACACATACGACAAAACTGACGCCCCAATTGTAGCATCACGTTGACTTGAGTCAATACTCTGCTAAGCTGGCATCTTAAAAATAAGCACCAAAGACCATGGACAGCCCATTAACCGGTCCCCGTGAAAACAGTACGGAGTATCTTGCCCAGCTCAGAAAACTCAACAGAGATCGTGCACAGTTTATCTATCACCGGACCCAGCAGGACCCTGAACTCATTGAAGCGTACCTGAACCACGAACCCGAGGAGTTTGAAGAGTTTGGAGAATTCAGCACCGTCCAGGACGCCCTCCAGGACCTGGCGGAAAACGACCAGTACATTGGAGCAGCAGGAGTACTTGAAAAACTCAAAGAGACCGGAAAAATTCACAGAAAAATGCCGCTCTTCATTGAACTGTTCGAAACGCTTTTTCTTGAAGATATCCATAATGATGAATGGGATCCAGGACTGGCCGACCCCTACGAAAAAGACGCGTATCGGGGCGCCGTCGCCAAGCTCAAGAGCATAATGCTGTTCATCGGTGCAAACGAAGAGATGGTTGAAGCAGTAAAAGACAGATTCAAACTCAGTCTCTGCAGAATGGCACTCATGATGGATGTGAATATTCCTCAGGTGCTGATTGATCAGCTGCCGGACAGGGAAAAACAGGAATTTATTTTGATGGTGCATGAATCGATCACCCTGAAACAGCAGGCGAGAAAAGATACTGATGCAACGCTGCGCAGATTAACAAAGGGAGGAACCATTGAAGAGTCAGTTTTTATGCTTGGAAGCGAAGCCAGAAAACAGGTTGCCGATATTCTCACCGCAAGCCTTCAGGAAAGTATTTCTCCGAAAGTTCGTGAACTCAACGAAAAACTCAAGCACGAACTCGAAATGCTTGTCCAAAAATACCCGGACCCCGGAATTATTATCGACAAACTCCTCAAAGCCTAAAACCACTTGCTTCAGGGGATACCCACCGCTATAGTGTGCAGGAACTAATTCCATTTTCATGAAAAAAGGCCGGCTCGTCCTCAAAGATGGTACCAGTTACGAAGGATACATCTTTGGTGCAGAAAAAAGCACCGCGGGCGAAGTCGTTTTTTCAACGGGAATGGTGGGCTACGCTGAAAGCCTGACAGACCCTTCATTTGAAGGGCAGCTTTTAACGTTCACCTATCCGCTCATCGGAAATTACGGCGTACCCGAAGAAAAACTGGACAAGTATAAAATCAGCAAGATTTTTGAAAGCGGCCGCATCCACGCCAAAGGGCTGATTGTGGGTGAATATTCCAGCAATTATAACCACTGGAATGCCGCCAAAAGTCTGAGCCAATGGCTGAAAGAAGAAGGCATCACCGGCATCACCGGTATCGACACCCGCGCCCTGACCCAGCTGCTTCGTGACAAAGGTTCACAGCTTGGCAAAATCGTCGTAGAAGAAAAGGATGTCCCGGAATACAATCCGAACACCTACAACATTGTTGAAGAGGTCAGCATCAAGAAACCAAAAACATACCAGGCCGGTCCCAAACGGATCATCATGATCGACTGCGGCGTGAAAAACAACACGGTGAGACATTTCCTGAACCGTAATATTACGGTCATCCGCGTACCATGGAACTACGATTACTTCGCCGCAAAAGAGAAATTTGACGGAGTGTTCATTTCCAACGGCCCGGGGAATCCGGAAATGTGCAAAGAAACCATCGCCCTGATTAAAAAAGGGTTTGAGAAAAAAATCCCGACGTTCGGAATCTGTCTGGGGAACCAGCTGATGGGCCTGGCCGCCGGGGCAAAAACCTATAAACTGAAATACGGCAATCGCGGCCAAAACCAGCCGTGCATCGACCTGGAAACCGGAAGATGCTCCATGACTTCACAAAATCACGGCTTCGCCATCAATCCCAAAACTCTTCCCAAGGACTGGAAAGTCTGGTTTGAAAACGCCAACGATAAAACGGTTGAAGGCATTAAACACACCAAACTCCCCTTCTTTTCCGTACAGTTTCACCCGGAAGCTGCTCCAGGGCCAACAGATACCGAAAACCTTTTCGACAAATTTGTAAAACTCCTGTAATACCAGTAACAAAAAGCGGGAAAAACCGTTGTGAACAGGAGACATAGAAATCCTACGCTACCAAATTTTATTTTTTTTCTCATCCAAGATGAAAAGCTCCAATCTCACATTGGCGTCCAGATTGAGTTTCGCGGTTTTCGGTTTGACCGCACTCAGCGCCACGGCTTTTGCCCAAACAGCAACTCCAACCGTTGAAATGGCAAATCTGCTCAGTCAGGACATTGACCAAACCATTGAGTTCAAAACTTCAGTACCAAACCCGTTCGCGGAACTCGTTGAAAATATGGGAAATTCACTGAACATCACCAATGAAGACGGAAGCGGACCAACAGAAGAACAGAAAGAGACCGTCAAACAGCTTCTTGCAAAAAACACCATCACCATTGCCACCAAAAACACCTGGAAGACTGCCGATGGCTACAGCTACCCTGAAGTAAAAACCATGGTTGCCTTCCATATAAGCGCGGAGGATCTGGATAAGCTCATGGCCATGACCGGAACCCCAGGCGTAGAGATGATCAACGGTGTGAAAGTGTATGTTCCAACGGACAGTTCCCAGAAATTCATCGGACTCTTTGGGGACCTGGCAGTTGTAGCTGAAAGCCGTGAAGACATGAACACCCTCATCAACAACTATAAAAACCCTTCCACAGCCCTGACACTCGCAAAAAACAGCGACTATCAGCAGATCAGCGCCAAAACACTCGGAAACAGCTTTTTGACGATGTATGTCAACCCGGCCCAGTACAGCAACCTCACCGAAGGATCAGCCGGCCTCAACGAAATGTTCGGCCTTGAAAGCCTCATGGCCATGGAAAAAGATCTTATGGCAGCCATGAAAGGTGAAGGCATCAGCGTGGCGCAAAGTGACAACGGCTTCAACTTCAGCGTGTTTGTCAAAGGAGACCTGAGCAAACTCACGCAGCTCAACCTCCGCTTCGACCGCTACAACTTCCTTCCGGAACTCTATAAGTACGCCAACGCCAAAAACATCATGATGTTCGGTGAAGAAAATAATTTCCAGGGAAAACTCAACGACATCATGAAACTCTTCCTTGCAGATTCTGAAGCCGGAAAAGCTTTCACCGAATGGAAAAACACCATGAAAGCTGAAGGGAATGTGGACTTTGACAACGACATTCTTCCTCTCCTCAGCGGAAAATACACCATGACCATCCACAAAACCGAACAGCTCTGGCCTGCAGTAACCCTGGTTGTTGATGTCCGGAACATGCGCGACAAAGCCGGCTCAGTGCTTGGCCGCGTTGTAGACTACGCCGACAAATTTTTCAATTCGGTTGAAAAAGAGAACGGCAACGACATTTACAACCGTGACGTTGCATCCTTCAACGGTACCGCTTACTACCGCATGACCTTCGATCCAAGCAAAGACCCTCAGTCAGGACTGGACATGGTTGCCCGTGAAAAATCACTCATTACCATTCAGACAGCAGTAACAAGCGAAGGAATGCTCGTCGTTACCACCTCCCCTAGCGTTGCAGATGTCTATACCCTCGATGGCAAAGGCATGATGATGAACAGCACGTTCAACAGCAAATTCTCTCCTGATACCAACGTTTCCGGTCTCGCTTTTGTATCCGTCGACGCAGTCCAGGATTATGCCAACATGTTCATGGATCTGCTCGGTGCTCCTGAAGATGCCCACGGTTTCCTGAACGGGCTGCTTGACCCATGGCACGACATTTATGGTGCAGGGTACGCAACTGCTGACACTGCCTGGGGAAACGGCACCGTGAACGTTGAAAAAGCCGGACTCGAAAAATACGGAGAACTCTTTGAAAAATATTTCCCTGCCTACAACTACGACTACAGTGACTACGAAGACCATTCAAGGTATGGAACATTCTGCGACGTTGCAAGTGACGACTGGTTCTCTCCATATGTTGAAGACCTCTCCGGCAAAGGAATTATCAATGGATACGGCGACGGCTGCTTCCGCCCGGCAAATGAGATCACACGCGCCGAATTCCTCAAGCTGGTCATGGAAACCAACCGCATGAACGGCGTCATTTCATCCGTAAACTCCTCAACAGCAAACGGATTCACGGATGTTGGCAGTGATGAATGGTTCGCTCCATACGTCAATGAAGCAGTTGATTATGAGGTTGTTGGCGGTTATCCAGACCGGACATTCCGTCCAAACGGAAAAATTACCCGAGCGGAAGCGGTGAGCATTCTCTATCGGACCCTCTACACTCTGAATGTTCTGCCAGATGAACAGAAAATTGATTCCGCCGATCTGGAGAAAAACCCGGGAAACTATGCACACTTTACCGACGTAAAAACTGGCGACTGGTTCTTTGTTGAGGTTGCTGCAGCCGTAAAACACGGCCTGGTCAGCGGAGTTACCTCCACCCGTTTTGAACCAAACCGCAACCTGAACCGCGCTGAAGCAGCAAAAATGATTCATCTTCTCTACGAACTTGAAGCGGGCAACACCTACGCTCCGGTTCCGGCTTCACCAACAGTTGCACCGGTTCCGCCTCTCGCTCCATCCCCTTCCATGTAACACCCACAAAAGAAATAAAAATCCCCCCGCAGTTCATAGCGGGGGGATTTTTTTGAAGCTCGAGATTTGAAGTTCTAGACCTACAACTTTGCAGCACGACGCACCTCCTGAATAATCCCCGACCTGACCTCATCAACACTTCCAGCAGCGCATACTCTTTCCAAAAAAACGTACTCATCACCAAGACGAAAACTACCAGTATCAGAAAACCTCTCCGTAAGAAAGTTATGAACAAACTCTGCCCGGTGTCCATCAGGAGTAACAAACAAAACCGATTTGCTGATCATCTTTTCAACCACACCCTTCGAAACCGCAAAATAAGTCTTGCCCGGACCATGGTACTCTTCAAGCTTAAAAAATCTTGGCATTTCATCATGTTCAATCCCATGGAATTGAACAACATTCTGGGCATCAAGTTCTAAACTACGACCAACGGCAGAAACAACACCCGATTGAGGCATCAAGACTTCATTCGGTGCAGGAGTCTCCGGCCTTCCATTTTGAAGAGGAACATTCCCTCCAAAAAGGGCTTCAAGCGTATCATCATTTTCAGACAGTTCAGAAGAGCCGAGTTTCCCAGTCATAATCAAAAAAATTTGGTAAAAGCCCAGCGATTATAAAAATTGACCCGCAAAGATTCAAGCTCATTTGTAAAAAGAACAAAGAAAAACCCCCTGGTAATCCAGGGGGTGAAATTCCGGTCCTTATGAGTTTTCAGGGAAAGAAAAAATGTGAAAGCTCAAGGTGTTTTTGTTTTTGGAATTTGTTTGAGGCTGACGAACCTTATGTTTGCTGGGCTTTGGCGTATTTTTCCAGTGGGGCCAGCCACCGTCCGTTGGTGTGTCCTTAGGCTTCCGAAGAAACAAACGAAGGACACCGGACCATTGTGAATGGTGGATGCGGTAGTCGTCCGCAGCACCATCACCGAGCAAACACAGCGTGTAGCTTTATGCTACAGAGGCAGAGAGAAGGTGAAAAGTTCTAGGGTGTCGACTCTCCTTTGTATGCGGAGGCCAACCAGTTCACCTTCCCATCAATCTCTGCAGATGTTTTGTTTTATTTTTCTTTTTTTGAAGGAACCATTTGTTTTTGTTTTTTGGAAACATCAGCGAGGAACGTTCTTCCAACTCCGAGGTTTCACATCATCATATCAAAAAATTTTTTATTAGCAAATTTTACATATTGGCACATTACGAGTTCATTTTGTAATTCCGAAATGAGCCGCGTGAAAGGGCTTGAAAAGCCAATCATAAAAATCTGTTCGAAAAAGTATTGACGGTGAGTATGCACTCACCTATACTAAATTTGTCCCCAATAAAAATCTAAGAACAGCATTATGAAGACACGAATCAAACAACCAATCCGCGAAGAACAGCTTTTTGAGGTCATTGGTAAATATCTTGAAAACGCCGGACTCATTCAGCGCTCATTCCAGCCCCTAGAAAAAACTGCGATCCGGAAGCTGGAACTGGCAGTCCGGAGTCTCAACCTCCAACGCCAGCCCTAGAGAATCCTTTGTAACGCCATCGGCCATTCCAAAGTCCCATGGAAAAGAACCCTGCTTTTGCGGGGTTTTTCTTTAGTCGTCAAACGCTAGTGAATTGATCTTTCCACGAGAAAAGCTCACAATACCAAGGAAATATTGGGCAACAACTCTCCCCCATCATATTTTCAGAATGAATACGACAAATGTTCGGGTCGCACTCGACATTGAAAGCACCGGCTTTGACACAAGAACCGATCAGGTCATAGAGATTGCAGCGGTAAAATTTCAGGGGGATAAAGTCATCGACACCTATGAAACGCTCATCAATCCGCAAATTGCCATTCCCGGAATTATTACCCACATCACGGGAATAAAAGATGAAGACGTTCAAAACGCCCCAACACTTCCGGAAATCCAAAAAAAACTTGAGGAGTTTTTGGGTGATGCACCCATTGTGGGGCACAACATCGACTTTGACGTGAATTTTCTCCGGGCAAAAGGGGTCAACATTCCGGGGCCGCTGTATGACACGCTGCAACTCAGCATGATTCTTTTGCCGGGACTGCCTTCGTACAGTCTCGACACACTTGGCAGAACCTTAAAACTCGATCACGAAAACAAACACCGGGCAATGTCCGACACCATGGCCTGCTACAAACTTTTCTGCATCCTTGAAAACAAGATCAGGGAAATTGATGAAATAACCCTGGGAAACATCCAGAATCTTCTCAAAAGAAGCAGCTGGCATCTTGCGGAAATTTTCATGAACACGTCAGGGAAAGAAAAATACCCTGAGACAAAAACGCAAAAACCTCCGCAGCCAGCAGAACCAATGACATACGAACTCCAGGCAGAGGACGTATTAAAAAACTATGCCCCTGAAGGAAAACTGTCAGCAATCATAGGAAACTACGAGTCACGACCAACCCAGCAGCACATGACCGAAATGATCATGGAAGCTTTTGCCAAGAACGGGAAAAAAATTATCGAAGCTGGAACGGGGGTTGGAAAAACACTGGCCTACCTGATGGCGGCAGTGCACCATGCTCTCCGGCAGCACA
>JAXLZP010000017.1:0-11153 GCA_046350835.1 Candidatus Altimarinota bacterium
CGTATTCATTCTTGCCATCGGAATTGGCATTGGAATCCCGCTGTTCAGCAGAATGCAAAACAAAGATACGCAGGCAGCGCTGCTCCAGCCGGGTACCGGTACGGATTTCACTACGCCGAACAATAATAATGCAATAATAGCGCCAGCCGCCCCATCCAATACCAAGATCCCGTCCATGGAATGCTCGGCCAATCCGCCGGCGGTCTATGTGAATGATGAAGTAACCTGGACTCTGCAGACGCATAATATTCTCTATCCGGATCTTTTGACGTACACCTGGAGCGGAGCGGCAACCGGTGTTGGGAAAACCGTGAAGAGCACGCACAGCATGCCCGCAACCTACAGCGCAAAAGTGAAATTTACCGACTTTGAGCTTGGAACCAAAGAGGCCAACTGTTCCGTCAACGTTTTGGACAAACCAACGCCGTATTCACAGCCCACTCCGAGTCCAACGCCAAACCCGAATCCGTCCCCAACACCTTCTCCAAGTCCAAATCCATCACCGAACCCAAGTTCATCACCAACACCACCGGCTGAATCAGGACTCAGTGATACCGCCGGCCAGTCAGCCGCCGGGACAGATAATTCACCGGCTCCGGACATTGTAAGCTGCAAAACCATCAACTCAACTTTAGTATTAAGTTTAAGCCAGATCAGTGTCGTCCGCTGCAAACTTCAGCCCCCCGCTGTTGTTACCGCCCGTGTAGTAAAAGGAGAATATTCTCCGCCAAACGAACCGGACGCCGCATCGGTTCTGCGCACGCTCGTATACGCCAAGACCGTCTACGACAAAGCTTTCAGTTTTAACTGGAACGGCATAGACAGTTATGACACGCAGGTTCCCGATGGTACCTATACATTTGTGGTTGAAGCGCGCCAGTCAGCGGGGGCAAAACCGGATATATCTGTCCAAAAAATCCAGGTGGTCACCAACCCTCCGGAAACCCAGCAGACGGAAGAAACCACCTCAGAAAATCCCGAACCATCAACCCAGCAGACCGCCAAAGAAACTCCTCCGCCGGCACCACCGGCTCCTCCAGCCCAGCCGCCAAAAGCGCCAGAACCAAGCAAGTGTCCCGGCGTCAACTATCCTGTGGATACTGAAACACACTGGGCCAATGCCTTCGTGAAAGCTGCATACGACAACTGCATTTTCCGCGGGTACAGTGACGGCACTTTCCGTCCAAATCTTCCCATCACCCGTGGGGAAGCGGTCAAAACCGTTTTGGTCGCGGCAGGTGTCTCCCCAAAACTGGGCTGTTATGACACCGACTGCGGAACACCTTTTGAAGACCTGGTCACCTGGCAGAGTCAGTGGCTCCGTGCCGCCTGGGACCTGAAAATTGTAAAAGGAGTAAGTAATACCCTGTTTGTTCCACAGCGTCCTATCACCCGAGGAGAGGGTGCAGTCCTGATTGCCAAAGCTTTCAAAATCCCACCGGCAAAAAACTGTTATACAGCAAACTGCGGTGCAGGATACCCCAATAATTTTTTCGTCGACATTAACGATCCCGTGCAGGGTTCGTATCTGCGCGCTTTATGGGACCGGAAAATCATTCAAGGAACAGGTCCGAATACTTTTGATCCAAACCGCCAGATGACCCGCGCAGAGATGGCCAAGTTTGTCATCCGTACCGCCCAAGCACTCGGAAAAATCAAAATGACCGAACCAGAATCTTCCATGCAACCCACACAGCCCGCGGATTCCAAGCAGTCTCCGCAGAGTGGAACGCAGCAGGAAAGTCTTTCATCATAGTTTTCGCGAACCACAAAAAAATAGTTCTCCATTTTTTCCAAAAAATTTGGTAAGATGAAAAAAACTTTTTCATTCTTTTTCCAGTCCTTATGAAAAACATTCGCAGAGGGTTGGGGAGCGTACTGGCCACCGTTCTGGGACTCGGTATGTTCATACCGCTCGCTTTGGCGGCAAACCCACTTATCCAGAACGTCACCATCAGTCCAACGCCGTTCTTCAGCAACGTGCCAAACCAGTCAGCAACGGTGAATATTGATTACGACTACAACACTGGCGGATATCCAAGCGCTGGCGTTATTGAACAGATCATGTCCTCAAACGGAAAAGTCGTGTACGAATTTGGTGCGGTTGGAGTCGACTCCAAAACCACTAGCCATTACCAGCTCAAGTGGGACGGAAAATGTAACGTCACCTACAACGGCGCACCATGCACAAACGGCAATTATGTTGATGACGGAAAGTACAAAGTCTACATCTATTCAGAAACATTAAGCCCTCCGGCTGCATCTTACGAAAGCCCACTTTTTGATGTAGCGGTAACAAAGGCTCCGGTCGTTGCACTGGTTGGACAACCAGCGTCCGTCTATTACAAAGGTACCGGCAACTATCCGGTAAACTACAACATCACCAGGAACTCCGGATCCGACTGGATCGTCCGTCTGAAAATCAAATCCCAGGGCGGAAGTGATGAAGGCATTGTGGCCGTACCAAACGTCACAACCGACGGCAACAAAACCATCAACTGGGATGGCAAATTTAACGGCACTGAAGCTGCGCTTGGAAGCTACACCTACGAGCTGTGGGCTGTCGCTTCAGTGAACGGTTACTCAGTAGAGTCCAACCATCTCACCGGGAATTTTGCCATTTCCAACCCTAACACTCCAACGGCCGCCGTCAGTGCGCTGAGTGTGAACCCAAGCCCATACGATCCATCCAACGGATTGATCACTTTCGGCTACAGCCTCTCCAACTCCAGCGGTGCGGCGTCCATCAATGCCTCAGTCTACAGTGCGTCCAATCTCAATACCGCACTCAAAACCTGGGGTCTCAGCAACCAGTCCAATGGAACGGCATCACTCACCTGGGATGGAAAAGATGCCCTGAGCAATAAAGTTCCAAACGGTTCATACGTCTTCAAGGTTGGCGGATTTGACGGAAACTCTGTTATTACCTCACAGGAAACCAGCTTCACCGTTTCTTCCCTCCCACCGGCAAATAACTGCGCAGGCTTCACTGATGTCAGTTCCAACGACGCAGACTGTCCTGCCATCACCTACGTCAAAGGCATCGGAGCCATGACCGGAAATCCGGACGGAACATTTGCTCCAAAAGATCTGCTCCAGCGTGACCAGATCATGAAGATCGTTCTTGAAACCTTCAACAAATTCGACAAACAGAGCGACTACTGCCAGGGTTCAAGACCTTTCCCTGACGTGAGTGAAAACGACTGGGCGTTCCAGTACATCTGCCGCGCCAAAAATCTGGGAATCACCACGGGCTACCAGTCCGGTGTTGATAAGGGTTTCTACCGTCCGGCAAGAACCGTCAACCGGATTGAGTTCCTGGCACTTGTACTCCGCAACCTTACTGAACAGATGCCATCAACCAGCTCAGCATCCTACGATGATGTTGCTGTGAATCAGTGGTTCAGCGGCTACGCCAAATATGCGTACGATCACATGCTTTTCAACAAACCAAACCTCTTCCCAACCAACTTCATGGTGCGCGTAGAAGTAGCGCGCGTCCTCTTCAAACTTCACCAGCTGGGAAAAGTCTAGAAGAACCTTTTGAGCGAGAAATATTCTATCGCTGACAAGGGAAAAGAAAACCCCGTTCCAAAATCGAGCGGGGTTTTTTCTTGCTGAAAAACTGACAAACAAGCTTTACGCCTTCTTTTTTCTACTAAAGGCAAAGAGATGAAAAAGTGCTGGAATAACAGAAAGCAGCACAATGCCGGCCAGTACCGGTAAAAGATATTTATCAATATCGGGGATCATGTTTCCAATGAAATACCCCAAAAGCGTGAGCATCACCGTCCACAAAGTACCGCCAATGAGATTATATTTCACAAACTTGCTGTAGTGCATTTTCCCCACACCTGCAAGAATCGGCGCAAACGTCCGGATAATCGGAAAAAATCTGGCAAGAATAATCGTCTTGGGGCCGTGCTCATGATAAAACTTTTCAGCACGATCAAGGTGGTCTTTATGAAACAGCAGGGAGTCCTCCCGTTTAAAAATTTTTGGACCAACTTTTTTCCCAAACGCGTATCCAACATTATCTCCAAGCACGGCTCCGAGCCACAATAAAAATGTAACCGCAAAAATATTCAAATGTCCCTGGGATGCCAAAAAACCGGCGGTAAACAGCAGACTGTCCCCCGGCAGGAAAAAACCAACCAGCAGTCCGGATTCCGCAAACAATCCGAAACGGGCAAAGGTATCCGGCCGCTTTGATGAATGAATCGAATTTTCACCTTCAAAAAAATCCATGATCAAAGCTTAACAGCATTTTGAAAAGTCTATGCCCGGAGGCCGGACCCGTCAGTATCAGGGAGAAGCTGCTGATTTCATGGCCGTCGAAGTATAATGGACACATGCTCAAAAACCTCAAAGATCTCTGAAGGACGAATCACACCCTGGCTCCGTACGCCATGCATGCGCGTGACAGCCTGGGACGTTTTCATAAAGAAAAAGAGGATACCACACGTACCCATTCCAGCGGGACCGCGACCGGATTGATACTCAGGCTTTCGCGGAGCTGCAGGCAAAAACACAGGTCTTTGTTTCCCTCTACGGTGATGTGCTCGTGACAAAGCACCCACCATTGAAGTATCGCAGATTGCCCGAAGGTCATTGCCCGTTCGCTTGGTTTAAACGAAGATCTGGCGGAGGCCATGGCGCTGGCCCACGATCTTGGACACCCGCCGTTCGGACACGGTGGGCTATACTGGACGAAATCATGCGGGTTTGGTGCCACTTTGAACGCAGGCAAAGCCGCCGCATTCTGGAAAAACTGGAAGAAAACATGCATCAGTACGACCAGGCTCAATCTGGACGGGCTCCTGAAGCATGAACAGTCCATCACCTGGCCCGCTATCAAGTTTGCAACATCCCGGCCACCTGGAAAGCCGGGTTAATGGTATCGCCGATGAAATTGCCTATACCAACCACGACATCGACGATGAACGCGTTCAGGAGCTATCACCATTCGTGACGTGAAAAATTCAAGCTGTGGTGGGGCGGCCGGGCGCATCCTGAAGCAGTACAGCAAAAATATCGATCTCAAAAGACTCCAGGCGATCAGCCGCATGGTCATGTTCATGATTCATGACCTCTGCAGGACCTCAGGAGGCAAACACCGCCAAAGCCCGGCTCAAAACGGTGAAAGATGCCGCAACCATGAAGGAAAAATTGTCATCCGGCAGGAGCATCAAGCCGGAACTCAAAAAGAGCTCCGGCAATTTCTCATGGAAAGAGCTTCTATTACAATCCAAAGGTCGCCGTCAAATCGAACATGGCAAAACTTCTCAAAAAACTTTTTCTGTATTACCATTAAAAAGCCACAACAACTTCAAGGTCCGCTGGTGATATGCAAAACTGGAGAAGCCAAAGAGATTGTGGTAAAAGATTACATAGCCGGCATGACTGACCACTACGCGGAAAAGGTCGGAGCCGAACTCTAAACTGTCCACTGTCTATAGACACCCATGATCTGTCCAAAGTGCAAACATGAAGAAACCTCGGTTCTGGACTCGCGCGATACCCATGAAAAACGCGAAATCCGTCGCCGTCGCGAATGCGCAAAAATACTGGCACCGTTTTACGACTTTTGACGCGTAGAAACGACAAAGTATCATTATCAAAAAAGGCAATTCACGGGAAAGCTACGACCGGACCAAACTGGAACAGGGGTCTTTGAAACCTGGCAGAAAAACGCCAGTGAGCAAGGAACAGATTGAAAAACTCCTCAACAGCCTGGAAAATTGGCCAACACATGGGGAAGGAGGTCCACAGCCGAGTCATTGGTGAAGGCATTATGGACCGTCTGCGCAAACTCGACGATGTTGCCTACATCCGCTTCGCATCGATACTATCGACGCCTAAAAGGATCTGGAAACGTTCAAAAGGAGGTTGTCGAAACTCGTGACTAGTCAAAGCGGCCACTTTATTTTCCTTGGCGATGAGCCTCTTGGCCGGCGCTTTTTCGACTGGCTTCCCGCTGGTGGTTTCATCGCTTTCCCCTCAACAGGATTTTCAGATCTTTCATAAAACGGGCAGCTTCTGCGCCGTCCAGAACCTCGATGATTCGTAACTCAGGCTCAGGTAGAGCATTTTTCTGACCTCAACCTTGCCGTTTCGGGCAACGGGGTGTCTTCCATCAGGCCGATACCCAGAATGGCGCGGCTTCAGGGGAAATTAATGACGGTGAAAAATGCCGCTCCCTGCCGAACCAACGTGGTCACCGTAGGTGCCGCCAGCAAAATCCATTGGGTTAATTTTGCGGGAACGGGCCTTTTCCGCAAGTTCACTGATCTCTTTGTAGAGTCAAAACATCTTTGCGGTCAGCGGCCTTCACCACAGGGAACCATGAGCCCGGCCTCGGTATCAACGGCCACGCCAATGTTGCAGCTATTTGCGCAGAATAATTTCGCATTTTCCTCATCAAGCATGGCGTTTGAGGAACGAGATGCTTTCAGCGCCTCTGACGCCTGGATGGCGGAGAGGAAGGTGAGTTTGATACCCTGTTTTCCGCATCGCCTTGGCCGCCTCACGCGTTGCCCGACGCAATCGGCACGGAATGACATGGCGGTTACATGGGGCGCTGTGGAAACAGACTTCACCATGTGGTCGCCCACGGCCTTGCGAACGCCGTCTTACGGGCGCGGTCAGTATGTCAAACAGATCGTATTTTCACAGCCTTGATGCCGGATTTGATGACACCCGCCATCGATCCTCCGCCGGCAGTATTGGCCTGGGTTGCAGCGGGCTGGGGAGCCGCACCGCTGCGGCGCCGTTACGCTGCTGGAGTTGTTGCTGATTGCTGGACTGAAGCCTGCCAGGACATTTGCAACCGGCGCACCACCAAACACCCTGATAACCGGATTGCCGGCTGGGTACTCTGTTGGTTGCCCATCACCGGTGCACCGCCAAACACGGCTCCACCATGGTTGGAGCCTTCATGACCGGCTGCCGTCTGGTTCCCGACACCAACGACACCCTGTCCTTCTGATACACTTGCCCCGCCCTGGGCTGTTGAAGCCGGGGATCCCGGCGGAAACCGCAGAAGCATCTCCATCAAAAGTCACCATCGTCTCGCCAACTTTCATGGCGGTTGCCTTCGGCGTAGTGGAGTTCCTGAATTTTTCCAGCCTGTGGAGCGGGAATTTCTACACGACAGCTTTATCCAGTTTCAACCTCTGCGAGCGCCTGATCAGTTTTGACATCGTCACCCTCTTTCACCAGCCACTTGATCAGTTTACCTTCATGAATCCCTTCACCAACGTCCGGAAATTTAAATTCAAAAGCCATAGAGAGAAATAAATGCGTTCGTTATTGTAACCAATCTTTTACGCTTTGCCCATCACTTTCTTGATACCCTCAAGGATGCGGAAGCTGTCCACAAGGTACATATCTTCGCCTTGTAAACAGAGGCATGGCGATATCAAAACCGGTAACACGTTCAACCGGTGCTTTAAGTTTGCCGTAAAGATGTTCATAAATAATCATGCTGATTTCCCCGGCGGTTCCATAAGTTCTTGAAGCCTCATGGACTACCACCACTCGCCCGGTCTTTTCTGCCGAATACAGAATCGCATCACGGTCGAGCAGTTTTGATGGAACGAAGGTCCACAACCATACAGCTGATGCCCATTTTTTGCGCTTCAATAGCGGCTTTCTGGCATTCACGCACCATGGATCCATAGGCCAGCAGTGTTACATCGGTACCATCCTGGATCAGGGCAGCTTTGCCGAGAGGGAATGTAATACTCTTCTTCAGGGACCTCCTGCTTGAAGGCACGGTACAGACGTTTTGGCTCAAGAAAAATAACCGGATCGGATCACGAATGGCGGCAATGAGCATGCCTTTGGCATCGAACGGAGTCGAAGGAATCACCACTTTAATACCGGGAATATGGCCAAAGAAAGATTCCATCGATTCTGAGTGATGTTCAAGCGCTTTAATGCCCCCGGCAAAAGGCATGCGGATAACCATCGGCACCGTGAAAGCGCCGCGGGAACGGTTTCTCATTCTTGATGCATGGTCAACCACATGGGGGATGCCTTCCATAAAGCCGTCGAACTGCATCTCCACCACGGGCTTCATGCCATTAGCCATGCCGATCACGAGAATGCCAATAATGCCGGCCTCTGCCAGCGGTGCATCAAAACAACGGTCCGGTCCGTAAAGTTTCTGCAGACCTTCCGTTACACGGAAAACGCCACCTTCCAGGCCAACATCTTCGCCATACACCACGACATTTTTGTCCTTCGCCATTTCCTGTTTCAGTGCCAGATTGATCGCTCCAACAAGCGTGAGTGCCTGATTAGCCATGTTTTTTCTGTAAGTATTCTTCAGATAAGCTTTCTGTTCGGCAAGAGCCGGCGGAAGTTCCGCATACGTGTAATCAAAAATCTCATCAACAGTCTGGACGGAAGGCCTGGGCTTTCGCCGTAATATCGTCAGGCCCACCTGGAACTTTGCCCGGATCTCTTCCTCCAATCTTTTCGTTCCAGGAATTTTTCTTTCCAAGATAAATCTGCAGACGGCACATAGGATCTTTGGGCCTCCACCGTTCAACCTCTTCTTTCTCACGGTATTTTGAAGCATCGTCGATGATGAATGATCACCGAAACCGGTAGGTATAGGCCTCAATCAGGGTTGGACCTTCACCTTTGCGGGCCGCTGTTCGGCTTCTTTCGTCACCGCGTACATGGCCACCAGATCGTTGCCGTCAACCAGAACTCCCGGAAATCCGTACGCCAGAGCTTTGGGCAATGGTGGCGGATGCGGTCGGATGACCCGTGAAGTTGAAATGGCGTACTGGTTATTCTGGCAGATAAAAATGGTGGGAGTCTTAAAAACACCGGCAAAGTTCATGGCCTCAGAAAATCACCTTCAGGAAGCACCGTCCGCCAAAATAGTTCACGGCAATTTCATCCTTGCCACGGAGTTTTGCAGCCCAGCTCGGGTAACACCATGGAGCATCTGGCTGCCCACGGGAATGGAAACCGGCAGAACATGGACACCTTCCGGGTTTACTGCCCCATTCGTTGCCGATCCAATACTGATAAATTCTTTCCGTAGGAATTCCATGTGCCCACATCACGGCAAGTTCGCGGAAGGCCGGAATAATCAATCCTGTTTTTTGAGAGCGTATTCGCTGCCGATCTGAAGAGCCTCCTGTCAGCTGGCTTGAGTAAAAGTTGCCCGGAACGCTGCATTTTCAGTGCGCGATCACTGGCCATCCGGCAAAAAACAATTTTCTTATAGAGTTCAAAAATGATCTCGTCGGTGAGCTCGGTCGGTCGCAGGGCGTCGTTCATCGTTCCGTCTGGTGCCAGGATCTGGACCATATCGGTGTTCAGTTTGTCAGTATATTGCTCAAGAAACATAGTGTCCGAAAGTGGTGAGAAATTGCCAGAAGCAGTCAGGAGTTCCCGGTGGCGACAGCATCCAATTCGGATTCCGCTGTCTCTTTCCGGCGCTCTTTCAGCAAAACATTTTTCATGAAAAGTTCACCTGCCTTGTACGAACTCCTCACAAATGGCCCGGAAGCACAGTATAAAAATCCGTGTTCCTTGGCAAGTACTTCATATTTTTTAAACTGTTCCGGGCGAACGTATTCCTGAACCGGAAGGTGAAACTCACTTGGCCGGAGATACTGGCCGTAAGTCATGACATCAACCCCAATCGCCCGTAAGTCACGCATGGACTGGATAATTTCGGCTTCCGTCTCGCCAAGACCCAGCATCTGCGCCGATTTGGTGTAAAGCATTTGCCCTTTTGCCAAAGCCATTTTTTTCGCCTCTTCCAGGATTTTGAGGGATTTCTCGTAATTGGCGCGGGGATCACGGACATCACCCTGCAGCCGTTCAACCGTCTCAAGATTATGGGCAATGACCTCAGGTCGTGCATCAACGATGGTCTGAAGAGCATCCAGATTCCCGTTGAGATCAGAAATCAAAACCTCAATGAGGAGTTTTGGGTGTGCCTGTTTCAAGGCGGCAATGCAGCGCGCAAAATGGCCCGCGCCGCCATCCGGCAGATCATCACGGGTAACGCAGGTTAAGACCACATATTCCAGTTTCATGATCGTGGCGGCTTCCACCAGGCGGCGCGGCTCTGTGGCATCCAGCAAACCTCCCGGGTTTCCCGATTTTACATAGCAGAACCGGCAGGCCCGTGTGCAGGTTTCTCCCATGAGCATGAACGTGGCGGTCCCGCCGCTCCAGCATTCGGCAATGTTTGGGCAATGCGCCTCAGCGCAAACCGTCGCCAGTTTTTTAGCACGCAAGAGTGTAGCAATGCCGGAATATTTTTCCGTGGTTGGAGGGCGGATCTTGAGCCATTCCGGCTTCTTCAACGACTCCTGTTCAGCCTTCAGTTTCCGGGTAAAAAGCTCATTTTGTGGGGTTTGGACGCGCATGTACGGGAGTGTGGAAATGGTACTCGCAAATTTGCTGCCATTTTGCTGTATTTTTTGTGAGTGCGTTACACAGGACAAATCACGGTGACAGCCTTTTCAAAGTCGGACTACGCACTCAGTGCCCACGCCTTGAGCGTTTCATAATCACAGTTCCCGCAGATAAATTTGCTGCTCTTGGTATTATAGAAAAAAGGAACACCGCCACAGCGACCCTGGTCATACTGTTCAAGCAGTTTGGCATTTTCTTCGTCATGCCAGGTTTCCAGATACTGAACCTGAACGTTCAACTCTTTTTGTAGCTGCTCGACAAGGGGTTCCATATCTTTGCAGTGAATACATTCAGTTCCGGAAAACTGCAGAAGATGGGAAGTAAGCACTGGTGCCATAGATTCGACAAATAAAATATTATGGGATTAGCATGGTACATGAACTCCCATAAAATGGAAAGAGGGCAGGGCCACCGGCAACCGGGCCGCTAAGAAGCAGCCACCGCCATGCGGATAGCCTGGGCAATATCCTGTGGAGCAACTCCAATAAATGTTGCCTGGTGACTATCCAGAATTTTCTGGACCGTTCCGGCATATACCGCCTCATCTTCCGGCCAGCCAAGGCCACACAAAGCCTCTTCAATTCGCGGCAAAACCGATTCCGGATGTAAAAAAAAGTCACCAGTCAAACTTATGGTCCGGATGACCGGCCGATCTCCGCCATCCAGTTCCATTTTGACACGGAGAAGTTTTCCTCCTG
>JAXLZP010000018.1:0-6671 GCA_046350835.1 Candidatus Altimarinota bacterium
TACGGGTGTATTTGTCGCAGATCGCATCAAGTTCAGCAGTCTGACTGGAGTCCAGGTAGAAGCGCAGGCGCAGGTTGTTCTGCTCCCATGGCTCAAGTTTTGAATACTCCAGTTTATTGTCAGGCCCAAAGGTTTCCACATCCTTCCGTTTTTTCATCTCTTCAGGAGTCCATCGGCCTGCATTTCTCTGGTTGAACTCAACAGTCCCAGGCAGAGGCATGCGCACGAACACCTTATAGCTGTTATCGTTGACCACATACACGCCCTGGCCAAACTCAACAAAATTATCGATCTTGTCGGCAACCTGCGGATACTTTTTCTTCAAAAATTCGCGGGCACCGGCATCAGATTTTTTCATCGCATCGAGCACGCCCTGTTCATTACCAATAACACCTGGAACACGGCAGCCTGCGGAAACGTAAATAGAGTCACCATCACGAACGGTGTACTTGATATCCACATCGCCCTGACGTTCAAAAGAACCGTTTCTCATGGCCTCAACAAACCCGTCAGCTTTTTTCTTTTCCGGGTTATTTTCACGCAGGAATTTTTCCAGATCACCGCTCTGGGATTCATCCCAGTTTTTCAAAGATTTTTCCGCCCAGGTTTTCACTTCGTCATCGGTACCTTCTTTGCCAAAATTTTTGCGGTACGTGTCCTTGGCCCATGCCCAGGCGGCTTTAGCAGCCTCACTCACATCCTTGGCGACCTCACTGCCACCTTCAATAACTCCGGCGCCAATACCTTTACCGGCTTCATACACACCCTTGGCAACTCCGCCTACGCCGGCGCCAATGCCAAGCACAAGGCCCTTAACGCCAGTTCCAATGCCTTTTCCGATTTCTGCGGCACCTTTGCCAATGGCCTGTCCGCCTTTGGCCATGCCGGAAGCAAGACCACCTGTGGTGACATAATCAGCCGCAGCAGAAGCTTTTGGAGCGATCCAGTTGTAGGCGTTATTCACGGTTCCACGGACACCATCAATAGTCCTGCTGACCAGACTATCGCTCATCTCAATACTTCCATCTTCAATCATTTCCGTTCCCATAACTTCACGCCAGGTTGGGCGTGGTTTCACCTGGGCGTATTTCTGCATCATGCCCTCAACAGGGTAGCGCTGGAAGAAAACATCGAGCGCGGTGTAAATCTGTTCAGGGGTCATATCCTTGCTGCTGATGGTTGGGAGTTCAATCCGTTTTTTCCCAAGATCGCGGGCCTTTTTATACTCACCGGCCAGGCGGTTAAAATCCATATTGCCAAGATAAATACTGCTGGCGCGAAGAATCTCTGCCTGTTCAGCATTGGTCTTGTAGGTTTTGGTCCAGAAGCCCTCAGTAGCGGTGTTGGCTTTGCTCCAGTCACTGATCGTATCCAGAGCTGTCTTGCCAGTGAACACTTTGAACACGGTATTGCCAAGCCATGCAAAACCGCCAATCTTCACACAGGTCCAGATCGTTTCACGGATCTTGCCAACACGTGGACTGTCGGAACTCATGAGCATGGCTGCGCCGATCAAACCACCAACCACCACCAGCATTTTTTCTTTTCCATCAAGATTTCCAAAATTCTTTTTGGCGTCATCCATGACTCCGGCGAACTCTTCTTTGATCCCTTTCTGGACTTTGGTTTTTTCTTTTTCACGGGTTTCATTGAACTGTTCACGGATCTTAAACATGCGATCGCAGTAAGATTTGACCGCACGATAAGTGAAATATCCACGCTGAAGATCAGCTTCGTGCTGGAGCTCTTTGCGCTTTTCCAGTTCAAAATGAATGTTGGACTTCACCATCGATTCATTCATGTTTTCCAGAAGATCAGAAAGTCCGCGCTGATCCAGGAAGCTCTTGGTTTTGGAAAGCACGTCGAACATTTCCGTTTCACCTTTGGAGTGTTTGGCTGCCGTCAAATCAATCGCCGTGCTCAGAGAAAATTTCTTGTCGAAATTTTCAGCGGTAATACCGCGCTTGCTCAAGAAATCGCTCACGTAGCGGGCGTTCAGCGTCTGCTTTTCAGGGATCAGTTCACGGTCCGCGTTGACGGCCTCTTTCTCGTCGTAGCGGCGGTAATATCCCAGATCGACATTTGGATCGGTAGGGCCCAGAGCCATAGTTTTTCGAGACGTACTACAAAAATATCCTAATATTATACCAAAAAACGGCACTTTTTTCTATGGTTAAGGCCGTTTTATCGAAGGTAATTCAACTTGCTAAATGGCATAAATTATGGTCATTTAGCGTCTAGTTTTGGCGAGCATTGGCAGGGATTATGCGGCGCTGGCGCCAGCTTCAGCCTGCGCTCTGCGGTCCATGGCACCCTGAATCTCCCGGGCGTCGTAGGTGAGTTCGTCGTAGAGGTCCATGATGCCTTTTTCCATTCTTTCATGGAGATTTGGCACTTCCGTGGAAATCAGCATGATAGCATCGACATCATCAAGCTCCGGATGATCTTCAATAACCTTTTCCAGAAGAGCGATTTCACGCTCGGTGAAACCATCAATAATGGACGCAACAATGCGTTCGGAAAGACGGCGCTGGATTCCGGACCGAAGGGCCCGTTCAGTTTGATCATCGAGCTTCCCAAAGTCACAATCGCGCATGACTTTATCGACAAACATTTTGGGTTCAAAGTATTGAGCTTTTTTTGCCATAAGTGTGAAAATTATTATTTAGAAAGAACAAAACAAAAAACTAATGCGCTCCGGCATGACCACCGTGCCCGTGGGCATCATGTCCACCATGACCACCATGTCCCGCTGAAGCGGCTTTTTTAGCGTCGTACCAGGCTTTATCCCTTGCGGCTTTCTCCGGGGTATAATGGAAGAACTCCCAGAACGCCTTGGTTCCACGCCCCAGCATTTTGAATGGCCAAAATACTGCTTTCGCTGTTGTCTGAACCGTCCATTTTGGAGCATCCCACAAGAAAAACTTTGGGGTATCCCAGGCAACAAACTTACCAGCCCGGAGCGCTCCTCGTCCAACAGCCCCAAGGCCTCTTCCAGTTGCCGAGAGTGCAGGTTTCCCCAGACGGTTCCATGCAGCACCAACAAGGCTTGTGCCGGCTTTTACGCCGGTTTTTGCGGCAGCCTTGCTGGCTCCAAAAAGTTTACCTCCAACCCAGCGAACACCGGATGAAGTGATGTCATAGGCCTCCTTAATGGCCAGACCAGTCATCAAATGATTCACAATGGTCAGGGGAACTCCGCCGTTGGCAATGTGCTGTTTCAAATTTTTCCCGGATAGACCGTGAGCCTTACCTTCCTGGAGCAACCGGTCATAAGCTTCACCAAATTTGCCCTTCATTAAGCTTTTTACAAAACTGACCTGCCAGTTGCTTTCCGGGCTCCGGAGATCATTTAAGTGGGCAGCTTCCATTTTTTTCAGACCTTCATCACGTTGTTTGGAAAGTTTCAAAAAGTAGGAAGCCTTATTGTCCTTTTTGAGTTTCTTATCTTCGTCATTATCTGGATGTTCAATTCTATGGATAAATTCACGGGACTCAAGTTCTCCATGAATATATTCAGCAAACAGGGCAACCTGTTCAATAGGCCAATCTTTATCAGCAATCTTAACCTTACGGGTATGGTTGATGGTAAAGCTTTTTATAGCTTCCTGAAGATAAAGATAAAATTTCATCATGTTCTCGGTACTGATGCCTCCGTGTTGTTTGATGGCGTTGCGGATGTCTGCGCGTGAAGCGTCAACCGGCAGATCTTTAAAGCATTTAAAGGCATGATCCAGTCCTCCAATATGCTCAAGAAGATCGCGGCCTTTAAAAGTATCGCTATTGAAAAATGCCGATGCAATTTGTTGCTTGGATTTATGCCATACACCGCCAAGACCTTTCCAGCCTTTATGCTTGCTCTCAGCAATCATTTGGTTACCGGCACGGAACAGTTCAACATTTTTCGCATCAATTTGAGCAAAAGAGGTTGCCATGCGGGCAACATTGTTGATCTGTTCATCATCATGGAATTTGCCTAAACGTTTCACATCTCGTTTTTTCAATTCAAAAAGCAGAAGATCGGGCGACAAATATTCGACTTTTGTTCCAACAGACTTCATTTTGCCTATTTCTCCTTCAAACTCATTCCTAAAAATAAGATCATGCACAAAACCTTTGATAAAAATAGGGTCAATATGTGATGCTGCAACTGAATCTTTCACAAGCTGAATTTTTACATCATTATTTGCCGCCGTGCCGAGAATTTTCCGTTTCATTGTTCCCTCAATAAAACGGATAAAGACGTCGCAAGCATTTTATATTCCATTTCTTCATGATGAATGTCATTGGTGAGATCTGTCTTCTGCTTGTTTAAGTCTCTTTCTTGAATTTCAAGTTCGCGTTCTTTATTTTTCAAGTCAGCAAATTCATCACGTGTAGCAACCTCGCGCAGATCCCTTTCAAACTTTTCTATTTCGTGATCAGCATCAGTTTTAAGTCGTTGTTTGGTTTTTAAACTGTCTCTAAGATGCAATATTGTGCTTTCCAGTGTCTGAATATCGTTTTGAAGGGGAGCAATTTGATTTTCGATAGTATTAATTTGATTCTCAGAAGCAGCAATTTGATTCTCAAGAGCAGTTATCACCGCTTGGTCAGGGGCCCTTTTCCCCTTTTCATCACTCAGCTCTTTTTTTCTCTGAGTAAGGTTCGCCTTCTTTTTTTCATCACTCAGCTCTTTTTTTCTCTGAGTAAGGTCAAATTTCTTGTTACTCAAATTGCGCTCTTCATTGCCAATATCAGTATTGATGGTATCAATATCTTGAAGAATGGTCTTTCGACCTGCTCGTGCAGCATCGGCTTTGGTTCTGCAAGATGATTCTTCGGAATCTTTTTTTGCTTTTAATCTTTGAATTTCTGCCTTAGGAGTCGCTAAAGAACTTATTGTCGCATCAACAAGTTCTTTTTCTTCAATCTTCTTTACAAGTTTAGCCGCAACTTCACGAAGTTGTGCAGTATTTTCATCAAGTTGAGTATTATTTTGCTTTTCAGTTTCATTAAGCTCTCGTTCAACAACGGTTCTTTTATCTACAGGATAAACTTTTAAAATGTCATCGAGGTCATTCTCCAATTCTGTTGCATTAGAATGGCGTTTAAATCGAAGCTCTGCAAACAATGTCCGGAGCTTATGATCATGCTCCAGACCATGATCAAAATGATCTCCGGAAAGTTTTTTCATCTTGTCCAAAATTGTCCGGTCGGTTGGATCTGCAGAATGTTCAAGGCTATGAGAAACTTCTTTCCGCAAAACGCTTGGATCAAAAATCTGGACGCTTAACACTTTTGCCTTTTCAATTGCCACTATTTTTTGAAGTTCAAGATACTTCTCCAGGGCTGCATTTCTTTCGGTGGATCCATAGTACATTTTTACTGCCTCAACAACATCCGGTACGTTGCCCGCTTTGTTAAAAAGAGGGATCAGAATAGAAGGGTCAACGGTTGCTGGAGGAGTTGGATTTCCTGTCAGTATCACCCAAATCTGCTGGTAATCATGACCATTCAGTCCATCAAGTGCCTTTGTAAGGAGACTACTCTGCATTTTACTCACATCAGAAGCATCACCATACTCATCTTCAATTTCAGCCGAAAACTCATCGTAATCATCCCTGAACCAACGAAGAGGGTTTTTGAAGGCACGCGCAACGTTTTTCATGTCCTTTACGCGATTTTTTCTCCACTCTTCACTGCCAGGAACAAATCGCCATGTTGATTTTTTCTCGTTTTTCTCACGTTTTATCTTTTGACGAAGCTGCTCAGTAACACGGGCATCTATAATCACGTCCTGCACATTTTTGTTGTTGTTTTCTGCCTTGAGTGCCTCTTCGAGATCTTGGCGTACGCCAAGGCGTTCACCCTCGATTTTTCCATTGAAGGGGTCAGTCAAATAAAAGCCCTTAATGCCTTCATGAAGTTTCTCGGCCGCATGTATCTCCTCAGCCTCCCGCATTTCTTCGAGCGAACTTGGTCCGTGTTGACCTCCAGACATAGCTTTTCTTTTAAGTTACTTAATCCAAATATTATACCATAAGTCCTTAGTACAAAAAAGCCTCAATTATTAACAAAAGAATGACAACAATCGGCAAATTATTGAGAAATATTGACCATGGAAGAGAATATATGTTAAAGCATAATCTTATTAGCTCGCACTATGGCTAAAAACTCTCGTTTTTTGGAAAGCCTGGTCCACGATATTCCGATGTATCCCTTCAGCTCAACGCCGGACGGGAGAATCGTGGCTGAGCTTCACCGTGGAAGACGCGAAAATAAAGATTTTCAGGAACAATCATTAGCCATCCAGGAACGGGCAGTTGAGCGGCTTATTGATATTCACAAAGGGGCGATGGCCGTCCCAGCAAGTGATTTTCGTTCATCGGAAGCGGCAAGGATACTTGGCGACGTTGCATACGAAATGCAAAACGTTTATGCGGCACAGGAACGCAGTGCCCAAGGCATTGAAGCGCTGGGGCAGGCGACATCTGAAGGATTCGATCAGGTTCATGAAGATTTGAGAGAAATCAAAGGCCCAACATACCCGCATGAAGATCTGGAGGAACTTGTGGAAAGCGATCAGGATTTTTTTTCTGCGATGTGTGCGTACACTAAAGGAATGCTGAATCAGAGGGCCATTAGTCAATTTCACGGTGTGTTCACCGAAAAAATGAAGGGTGTGCAAA
>JAXLZP010000019.1:0-5992 GCA_046350835.1 Candidatus Altimarinota bacterium
TGCAGCAACCATGCCAAAACCAAACTCAAACAGCCGCCCCAGACTCAAACCATAACTCAGAGACGCAACGGAATCTTTCCAGAAAATGTAGTACAGAGCCCGAAAGGCCACGGAAAATAAAAACAGGAAAAGCAGAAAACGTTTCTCCCCTACCCGTTCATAAAATTTCACCAGAAGCGGAAAGAATAAATACAGCTGAATAATGAGTCCAAGAAACCAGGTTTCTCCATTAATCGGCGGGAAAAACCAGGAATCAGAAAAAAGATTGAGCCCTCCCAAAAAAGGAAAAAAGTTGAGCCAAATATGCTGAGTAAACCACTGATCAAGCAGCAACCCTTTTACAAAAAAAAGAACGACGATCGAAAAAAGTGCGGCAGGCATCAAGCGCCAGACACGTTTCACAAAAAACTCCCTCATTTTCATGGCTCTGCCGGCCTTCAGGTGAGAAAGATAAAGCCCAAATCCCGAAGCAATGACAAACAGATTCACCCCAAGATAAAGGTAAGACTCAAGAAAATGAAGGATGTCCGGTGATGGCTGGGACCAAAACTGTTCAAACCAGCCGGGTGGCATAACCCTCATGTGCCAGCCCAACTGCCCGGGGAAAAAATGAAAGGCAACCACAAAAAGGATGGCAATCGTTTTGATCGCATCCAGTTGTGATGAATAATATTTGGCAGTACTCATGCCACACTTTTACCAAACCTTCCCTTCCAGGTAAAGCTGGTAAATAATGCGGGCCACTTCACGACGGGTCGTGAAGCCGCCAGGATTCAATGTTGATCCTGGGAAAAGACCATGGTCCTTGGAATATTTGGCGTAACCGCTGTACCACTGTCCGGAACGGACATCCTCATAGGAAGACTGATCACTGGAAGGAACAGTATCTCCAAGACTTCTCAGAAGAAGAGCAAGGAACTCCGCACGGGAAACGTTACGGGAAGGACGATAATATCCTTTATCAGGACCGGACTGGTAACCGGTCACCACCCCGGATGAGGCTGCGGTACACACATACTGGTAAGACCAGGCATTGGCAGCGACGTCTCCAAACGGAGCAGCACCGCATGACGCCAATTCAAAGTGGAAAGTCATAAGAATAATTTTTGCGACCTGATCGCGCTGCAGAAAAGCGTTCGGTTTAAAGGTTCCATCCGGATTACCAGTCATGGCGCCAATACTGTTCATATACCCAATGGCGGCGCAATCAGGGTCATTCTGTTTCAGATCCTTAAACATCGAACAGTCTGTGGAAATATTCTGTGATGACGTTGCCCCGGAATCTGACGAGTTTGAAGAATCAAGTGGATTACGGTTTGACGGCACAACTGGAACTTTTTTCTTATTGGCATCTATCGGTGATGAGGGAGAAGCTGTTGGCAACGGAGTAGAAGTTGTATTGGTATTCGATGGAGGATTGATGGTTGGAACGGTTGTATTAATCCCGTTGGTGTTCACGGTTGCAGGAGGCGTAGCCTGGGCATCAACCACGGTAACGCTGCAGTTTGCGAAGTCTTCATCATCAGGACCATAACCAACCTTCAATAAGGCACTCTTCGTCCCGGAAGACGTATAGGTAACCTGTGTTGACTTACCATCCTTCAGCACATTATCAATGACCCAGGTAAAAGTTTTCCCTGCGTTTGTCGGATCATGGGAACTCCAGGTAACAACTACGTGCTTGGACGAACCGGTCCCCACCAGTGTTGCAGGATTTGGAGAACCCGTACATGAAGGCTTGGACGGATCAAGGGAAAATTGCAGTGGTGGAGTTGAAGAGGTCTGGACAGCATTTGTCGAAGGCTGGCCGAGGTTTGGGAGGGCCCCTTTATACAAACTCCCGTTGGAAAAATAGACGGAAACCACAACCACACCGGTAAGAACCAGCGCTCCAAAGGCATAAAGCAGATTTTTAGTCGTGAAAAAGGTTTTCATAGGTCTTTAATTGAGAAATAATCAGTATATTATAACACATAAATGCGTTCGCGGCAATATTCCGGCGAGGTTGTAATCTGAAGAAAGACCGGATATGCTCAGCACATCATTTTATTCAAAACACTATGGAAGAAACGTATAACTTCATTACCTGGCTCGTCGTCATTGCCGTCATTATCGTTATTTTCAAAAACATCCGGATCATTCAGCAAAACACGGTTTTCGTCATTGAAAACCTTGGAAAATTCAACAGAATCATGAGCGCCGGTATCAACTTCAAAATACCGTTGCTGGAAAGAGTCGCCGCAAAAATCTCACTCCGTCAGCAAAATTTTGCCATTAACGGAAAGTACCCTTCAAAAGATAAAGTTATTGTCGATGTGGCAACCAATCTTATCTACATCGTTGATCCAAGCGAAGAAGGTGTAAAGCGGTTCACCTACGTTCTGCAGAACCGCGACCAGTCCATTGGTGCAATTATTGAAAACTCCCTCCGTACCTACATCGCAAAAGAGACCCACGAAGGCATCCTGGAGAAAAAAGAGGAACTGGCGCTCCACATTAAAACCGACCTTGAAAAACAGCTGGAAGAATGGGGCATTATCATCAAAAGTTTCCAGATCACCAACGTCACCTTCCCGCAAACCATCACACAGGCCATGAGTGAAGTGGTGGCTTCCGAGCAGTTACGCAAAGCAGCGGAAAACAAAGGTGAGGCCATAAAAATCCAGGCGGTAAAAGAGGCCGAAGCTGATAAAATCCGCAAACAGCTCCAGGGTGAAGGTATCGCTCTGGAACGTGAAGCGATCTCAAGGGGTCTCAAAGAATCTTTCGAAATCATGAAGAGTGCAACACATCAGGAGTCCAAGGAAATCATGGCCATTCTGACTCTGACTCAGTACCTGGATACGCTCAAGAGCATCGGCATGACGCCAAATCAGAAAGTCATTTTCATGGATACGCAAATCGGAAAAGCTTCAGATCTTATGAAGCAGCTCATTGCTTCACAGGAAAGCAAAAAAGAGTAATCAGGCGTACAAAATGCTCCGGAAAAACTAAGCCACTCCCTGTTCATCAAGATCGTCATTGGCAGGGGTGGTTTTTTCTGATCGCCCAACCATGGCCTGCAGCTGATTGGTTGAAGCGTTATCAATAACGGTAATCATGGCAAAAGATTTCCCGCTCCACTTATGGGTATGTCCATTCATTTTTCTCGGAACAATAATCGGAGAATCAATATCCGAAGTGTGCTGAAGAGTTTTCTGATCAACCGCTTCAACTTTTCCAGAAAAACCCAGAGCCCTGAAAACAGCTTCCCATCCGTCAATATAACGACCAGCCTTTCCCGCAGGAACAACAACGCGAATTTTTCCGCCGGATGTCCGGGCAAAATCCACCACGGCCCGCAGTTTTACAACATCATCGGGACGTTCACTGGCATGTTCAGGCGCGGACTGAACAACCATTGAATGGTGCGGAGCAGACGGTTGAGGACGTGCCGTGACTTCAGCAACATGCTTCATTTTTGGTTGATCAATCCGGGCACTCGGTCTTTCAGCCGGAACCTGAAGCGGCGCAGTTGACGAAGTTTGAAGCGATGAAGCATCAACAGATGGGGCGGAAACCGGCGCATCGGAAATTCCAAGCCGGTCAAGCCGCAACCCAGTATGCTCAAAAACAACCTTCAATTTATGATGGGTTGCAAGTTGTTTCTCAGCAAGATCAAGCTGCTGGGCCAGGCTCTGAACAGCCTCCTGGGCCTTCTTATAACGATCCTGAACATCTTTCATAATATCATCCCGGATTTTGATAACTTCCGGGGCAAGCTGGAAGGCGTTTTCAACAGCAGTGAGCAAGTCAAAGCTTGGAGGGAGTTTCCGCAAAACCTTCCGGTCAAGTTTTTCCACCCGACGGAGAAAAAGTTCATGAAGCCGGTTCTCCTCATTTGGATCACTAAAAACAGCCAATCTTGCCTGGGCATTCGCCAGGTATCTCTGGAGATTTCTATGCCTTTTTTCAAGAGCCTGAAAATCCGCATCTTTGAGGAGCCTGGAAAGACGCTGCTTCTGAACAGGCAAAGCCTGGCGCAAATAGGCATCCTTTTCTCCACCAATACGTTCCCGGAGTGCACGCAAACGCTGAATACCTTCAGGCTCGGACAAAAACATATCGGTGTCTTTCAACATAACGTCAAGCGACTCCAGCAGATCCTCCACATCATAATACCCGCTGTGAAGAGCATCTTTATCAACGTGAACCGTGGCCCAAAGTCTATATACCGGCTTATCAGATTTTTCAGCCTCTTCTGCAAGTTGAATAAGTTGATCAGCAAGCAATTCTCTTGGTGTTTCCATAACGATAAAAATAAAAATTGGGCGGTACTATAACAGAATACATTAAAAAGGCAAGTACCTCGCGCTGAATGCACCGCCAAGCATCACACACCATCAATACCCCTTGTGAAAATCGACCTGGTAGAGAAGAGTTTCCCCATTGCAAAATCTCCGATAGTTTTCGGCAAATATTTCAAATATACGGTCAGTGAGGATATAGCCGGAAAGATGGGGCGTCACGAGAACTTTTTCGTGATTCCACAATGGGCTCTCCTGAGGCAGAGGCTCCGTCTCAAAAACATCCAATACGGCTCTGCTCAGTCTGGAAGCATCCAAGGCCTCTACAAGAGCCTGTTCATCAACAGCATTTCCGCGCCCAACATTCAGAAAGACCGCAGTTGGCTTCATCATGGCAAATGTTTTTGCGTTAAAAAAATGAACAGTCTGGGAAGTGCTCGGAAGAACATTCACGACATAATCCCCTCTCCCCAAAAAATCAGGCAACATTTTCTCATCAAAAATCTCATCAAAAAACTCAACCGGTTCGCGTTTTGTCCGATACCCCAGTACCCGGACACCAAAAAATTTGAGCGCACGTGCTATTTCCCGGCCAATGGAACCAGTACCAAGAATACACACAGTTTTCCCATGAAGTGTCGCGGTTGGACGCTGCGCCCAGAAACGTTTTTCCTGGGCATCACGCAGTACCAAAATCTCTTTTTCAAAAAGAAGCAGATAGGCCAAAACAAACTCTGCCATCACGGGGCCATAGGTTTCCTTCACATTGGTGAGAACATAATCACGTCTCATATTCGGCCCCATCATGGCATCAATGCCGGCAAAAGAAGACTGCATCCAGACAAGCTTCCCGGCTTTGTGAATATGATCTTTGATCAGCGGCGGGGTACCAAGCAAAATATCAGCGACCTCAAGACCTGACGCAATGCCGTCTGGCGTTTCAGGCGCAAGAATGGCAAGACCGGGCAAATTCATGGCGTGGAGCCGTGAAGCAAAAGCCTTCTGATCACGGGTAAGAACCAAAACCGTATGTTGTAACTGGTGTTTCATCCGGATCAGCATAATGGAGAAAAAAAATTCACACAATCTTCACACAACATTCGATATTTCTTCATATGCCCGTACTACAATGGAACTGTACCATCCAATCTGGCCAATTGATGGAACAATGTATCCTTTTATTTCTCACTATGAAATCAAGAAACACAAAAAGCATAGCTGCCATTGCCGGCACCATGCTGACACTCGCCCTCATCGGAGCAAATACCATTCAGGTTGTATCTGCTGCCACCACAGCCGACACCCTCACCCGCCAAATCCCAAAACATGAGTTCAATATGAAAGAAAAGCGCCCTGAACTCAAAAACGTATCACGCTCAGTGCAGAACATCAGCAACGGTGTTCAGGTAACCCTGACCTCAACCGATGCGGACACCGTAACCAAACTCCAGCAACATCAAATGCCACAACCTCCAAAAGATGCACCTGCTGACGCAAAAAAGCCTGATATCTCATTCACCCAGACAAATGTCACCAATGGTGTACAAATCACCATCACCTCAACAGACGCAACCGTTGTGAGCAGAATTCAGGAAGATGCCAAAAACAACCGTGGTCCAGGATTTGGTCCAGGTCCCCGTCACCCTATGATGAAAAACAGAATGATGCCAGGGAAAGAAAATCATCCTGAACTCAAAAATGTATCA
>JAXLZP010000020.1:0-2295 GCA_046350835.1 Candidatus Altimarinota bacterium
CACCAAATGAGGTGCGCACGTACCCGGGTTTGCCAAAGGCTGTTCCCGGAACCATGGCAACGTTGCCTTCTTCCAGTACCCGTTCGCAGAATTTTACGTCGTCATGGAAATCTTTTCCAAAGGCCTTCATGGGAATAAAACTGTAGAAAGCTGAATGTGGTGCTTTCAGGTCAGCTCCAGGAAAAAGTTCGTTGAAAGTGTCCGTAAATACGTCGCGACGGTGCTTCATCTCTTTATTGATTTCGGGAGTAATTTTGTGTGCCTTTTCCAGAGCCGCGATGGCGGCCCACTGGCTTACAATGCTGGTACCGGTGATGCTTTGTCCCTGGACAGTATTGAGTTTTTTGAAAATCTCTTCTGGAGCAAAAACCATTCCAACGCGCCAGCCGGTCATACCAAAGTTTTTGCTGCAGCTCTGGATCACCACAACATGATTAGCGTGGTCCCAGAACGAACCGCAGGAGACATAATCTTTACCGTCGTAGGTGAGGCCGCTGTACACTTCATCGGACATGACGATGATGTTTTTTTCTTTGCAGATCTGGAGAATTTCTTTGAGTTCGTGTTCGGTGTACAGAGCGCCAGTTGGGTTTGAGCCGTTATTGAGGATGAGCAGCTTGGTTTTTGCCGAAGCAGCGGCCTCAATCTGGGCCGGACGAACTTTCCAGTGGTCCTGTTCCTGCGTATCCACAATAACTGGACGGCCCCCAAACAGGGTCACCATTGGCGGGTAAGAAACCCAATACGGAGCAATGATGATGACTTCATCTTCATCGCACAGCAACGTTTGCAGAAGAAGATAAATGCCAAATTTCCCGCCACAGGTGATTAGGGTGTTTTTGACGTTGTAGTTGCATTTATAGAGGTCGTTCATCCACTGAGAAGCGCGGCTCCTGAGCTCATCGACGCCCGCAACCGGCGGATACAGCGTCTGTCCGTTCTCCATGGCCCAGTCCACCGTCTCTTTCATGTACTGTGCCGTATTCATGATCGGTTCTCCGGCTGAAAGATTATAGACGCGCTCACCGGCCTTTTTCTTCTGCTGGGCAATGGTATTGATCGTCACGGTAGCGGAAGGTGGGATGTGAACCTTTGGCGAGAAAATATCTTTCATGGATGGAATCAATGAGGAATTGTGGAGTTTCGCCACGACTGTATCACGGGTTTCTTCCGGATGAAATACGATCCATTCTTCCGATGATTATTTCTGCTGACGCCGTGATTCTTTCATGATCAGATCGAATATTTTTTTGAGCGTTCCGTAAGTGATGCCATGATTTTTGGCCAGCTGCTGATGAATTTTCTGGAGTTCTTTTTCTCTTTTTGCATCTTTGACTTTCAGTTTCTGTTGTTTTTTGATCATACCGATGGTGCGGGAAACCACCATCCGGCGGGCTACCGACTGGATAATAAGATCATCAAGTTTGTTGATGATCATGCGTAAATTTAAGAGTTCAGCTTCCGCCAATGCCTGGTCTGTTTTTTCGGCTGCTGCGTTTCCTGACGGGCGTTTTTTGCTTTTTTTGAGAAATGCCATGGTTGAGTTTTTGTAAGGAATTGAGAAATGTTTTCCGGATTTTTCTGGTGTAGGGATTAGCGTTCTGCATGTCGTAGAAAAGCTCCCATGTGTCATTATGAACCATGTCATTCATCCTGAGAAGCGTCTGATAATCCGGAGTTGAAATCATCTGTTCCGCGAGATTCAGGGATGAAAGCCCCCGGCCTATGAAATGCACGAGAGCCTGTGATCTTGCCATCTGCTCGTCATGTTCTTCCGGCGTGGCATGAATAATTTTCAGATGAATTTTTTTGAGAATTTTTTCAAAATCTCCGCGCTGTTTTCTACTGGAACGAACTGGACTTACGACAATTTTCTGGTTCTTTATGCCAAGCCTTTTGACCGAGTCCGGGCCAAAAAGGGGATGAGTAGCAATAATGGGCTGGGCCTTGGGTAACAGGCTTTTCATGACCTGAACCGGGAGTACTTTGACCGAACATGCGTCGATCACCACGGTTTTTGGCGCAAGGAGCGGTGCAATTTTCTGACAGATATTTTTCATCTGTGAAATCGGTACAAGAAGAAAAAGCATGTCGACCTTCACAACTTCACGCAAAGGAACCGATATTTTTTTGAGCTGTTTTTTTGTTGCGGGGTTTTGGGGTGATATTTTTTGGTCAAAAATTTTCACTTCGCCAAAAGGAAGAAGGCAGCGCAGCCATAACTGACCAAAGCGTCCGCAACCAATAATTCCGAATTGTGGCCTGTTCCTCATGCCAGCAGATTTTACGGTTTAG